>JAXEJU010000027.1:0-46208 GCA_034101395.1 Eubacterium sp.
AATAATTATGCTTCCCAATTTCATATGGTTTGCGATTCCTGCACCAAATGATATTCTGCGGGCAGATTCCGTTACACCCACAGTTGATGCTATCGGGAGTTTTTGCCAGATATTTTTTATAATAGCTCTTTGCATTTTACAGAGGAAAAGCACACCTAAAATACAAGTAAATTCACTTATCATCATGGTTACAGCATCAGTTCTTTTGTATTTTACAGGTTGGATATTCTATTATGTCGGAATAACTAATCCGTTAATTATTTTACTATTGACAGTACACCACCTTGTGTCGCATTCATTTTCTTTACAATAGATAGAAAAAATATTATCGCTTTGATACCTGCTATTTTTTTCACTATTTGTCATATAACATATGCTATTATTAATTATATCATTTAAACAATTCCAAATGGTGTTAAAACACATAATTTCAAAAAAACTGGAAGCCTTAATTTTATAAGACTTCCTTCATTGCTTTTAGTATTCAACTAAAGAACCTTGCATCTTTCAATCACCATCCATAATTTAATCCTCCTAATATTTTTAGTATAATATTAAAAAAACAAATTCAAGACTTGACATTAATAAAATCCCATTCAAGACTATAGGTATAAAACAAATTGGGATTATCAATTTCAAGCTGATATATCACTTTATTATCATCTGTAGTCTCTTCTTCGATATGGTGGAATTGATCCAAAAAGTCATATTCCATTTTCATATCTGCGTATCTAACATAACGTATATTATCTAGTAGAGGTGCCTCCTTAGGAATAATTACTTTTAAAATTAATTTTTTTGTCGGATACTTTATCATCTGTGCAAAGTAGGCGTGCATAAGATGAGACTCATCCTTAACGTACGATTTCACACCATATGAAATATGATTTCCTACAGAAACTGTATTATTTAATACAATTTGGTAATGATAAGGAGAAACTTGGTCTTTAGTATCTATAAAAGAATATCCATTTTCATTCTCAATCAATTCTGATTTATCATAAGAACTTCCTGTCCATGTAAGTGTTCTGTCAAGACTATTGTATTCACCACCAAGTACCTCTATGTCAACTTTTCTTAAACTCTCTATGTTTTCTCGATTTAAAAATTCTAGAGAGACCTCCATCCTATGATATAATAAGTCCTTTGTTAATGGTTGCTTTGAACTTGGAGAAATAACTTCCCTCGCCTCATCCTTACAATTTATCCCACTTACTAATTCTAATTCATCTTTTTGAGCAAGCATAGATCTGTATAATCTAACATAGGCTTCACCTATTGCACCACTAAATAAATGAATTCTAGGATTACCAATTCCATCACCAAAACTCAAAATGTGTTTTTGAGCAATCCCTGGATAAGGATCAATGTAATATATATCTTTTATGCCAAGTTGAAATGCCTTCTTAGAACATAGTTCGCACGGGCTCGCGGTACAAAACAAAAATCCCCCTTTAACCCCCTGCCCTCCGTATTTAGATATTTGCAAAAATGCATTTTCTTCTGCATGTAAAGCTCTTGTAAAAACTTGATTCTTATCATTTTTCAAACCATTATAAATATCTTTAAAACAGTAGGAAAATTTTCTTCCATGCAAATTAGTACTTTCTAATTGACGCCCTATATGTATTAAGCTTTTCTTAAATGTTTCATTTTCATATTCAAATTCACTAAAACAATCTTTTTGATTTCCTTTGCAATAACCATGAACATCTCTATAAATACACTCTAATTGCTTATTAGGAACATCATTCCAACCTACAGATTTTACTGCAAAATCTGGTCCTGTAACAACTGCTCCCACTTGTCTTGATAAGCAACCAGAATTATATTTTGCATTGTACGCAAGTTGCATACATCTTTCAATATCACTCGGAACAACTAAACCAGGATGAATCATTAGCGTAATATATTTAACCAATTGCCTTGTCAAAGATAATCTTCTTCCATTTTTCTCATCCATATTCACAAGATGAATATCCGCCATTTCAAAACAATTAGCAATATTTTGATGATAAAAAATCTTACCATTATCAAATTTAGATTCATATTCTACATAATCCAAACTTTTTTGCTCTTCTTCATCTAATGCTCCCAATCTGCCTTGTCTCATTTTTTCGTCCACACTTATCGACATCAAAAAATAGGACCGATATACATCTTTTAAATAATTAGACTCATTAGCATTTCTAATTGCATCAATACAAATTCTCGCCTTTTCCCCTCCCTTATGCTTTTTTATTAACTCTATTATTATCCGTATTCGTTTTGCAAAATCCAATATTTTATCTTGATGTAGTTCGCTAACATAAGGATTTCCACTTGCTCTTATATTGTTAGCAATTTTTTGTAATAAATATGTGTAAAAGTGGTATTTTATTGGTGGATCATCCTGTAGTTTTCTCTTTTTCTCTTCATAGCATGAATATTTTAGGAAGATTTTCTTTACTCTATTTTTATACTCAGCAAGTTTGTTGATATACAGTTCATAATAAATATCTATATCTTCTTTTGAAACAGTCTCCCAATCCTTTATTGGGGAAAGAGGATGCTTTGCTATTTCTTCAAATATATAATTTAAGCCATGAATCTCATTTTCCAACTCTCTAAAATTATCAATTTTAAAAGAATCTTTATTTTTGTCACTTTGAAGAAATTTTAGGTATTCAACAAAAACCTCTTCGCCTTTTTTGTTATCTTTTTGATATTCAAAAATATAGGATAAAATTACACAACTTCCTTCAATAACCTCAAACGGTTCCCATCGGTTGTCTGTTTCAATATAACTCTTAATTATTTCAAACTCCTTCTTTTCTTTTAAGGATGTCTCCCGCTCATCATTATATTCATATTCTAAATCACAAAATTCTTTTTTTAAAATGCTAGCAACAGTGCTACAACCAGCCCCAGTTCTCCCTGTTAATCCCAATATAATTAAATTTTCTTTTTCACTGTATAATTGACATACTGCTTCATTATAATTTTTCATCAGTACCTCCTAACTATATCTGCAAGCATTTTGCAAGCACACAAAACAGGAAACCTTGATTTATAAGACTTCCCTCTATTTTCACATCACTCAAACTCAATCGTTCCCGGTGGCTTACTCGTCAAATCGTAGAACACCCGGTTAACTCCCTTGACCTCGTTAATAATTCTCGTCATCACCGTCTGCAAAACTTCAAACGGAATGTCAGCGCTCTCAGCCGTCATAAAATCAATCGTCTTCACCGCTCTCAGTGCCACTGCATAATCATACGTTCTCTCGTCGCCCATGACGCCCACGCTGCGCATATTGGTGAGGGCAGCAAAATACTGATTGATGTCGCGGTCGAGACCGGCTTTTGCAATTTCCTCGCGGTAGATGGCATCAGCGTCCTGCACGATGCGGACTTTTTCGGCAGTGACTTCGCCGATGATGCGGATTCCGAGGCCAGGGCCAGGAAATGGCTGGCGGAACACAAGGTATTCCGGGATGCCAAGTTCAAGACCGACCTTGCGAACCTCATCTTTAAAGAGGTCGCGGAGAGGTTCGATAATCTCTTTGAAATCAACATAGTCAGGGAGACCGCCCACATTGTGATGGCTCTTGATTACTGCCGATTCACCGCCGAGTCCGCTTTCTACGACGTCTGGATAAATGGTACCCTGTACAAGAAAATCGACGGCGCCGATTTTCTTTGCTTCCTGTTCAAATACGCGAATAAATTCTTCGCCAATAATTTTGCGTTTTTTCTCCGGTTCTTCGACTCCGGCAAGTTTTTCATAAAAACGGTCCTGCGCATTTACTCGGATAAAATTCAGATTATAATTTCCGTCCGGGCCGAACACTGCCTCCACTTCGTCGCCTTCATTTTTTCGGAGGAGTCCCTGATCGACAAACACACATGTCAGCTGGTCGCCGATTGCTTTGGAAAGAAGAACTGCTGCCACGGAGCTGTCCACACCACCAGAGAGGGCACAGAGAACACGGCCGTTTCCGACTTTTTCACGAATTGCCTGAATCTGATATTCAACAAAGGAATCCATGCGCCAGTCACCGGAACATCCGCATACATTGTACACAAAGTTCGAGAGCATCTTTGTTCCCTCTTTTGTGTGAAGTACTTCGGGATGAAACTGGATTGCATAAAGCTTTTGAGCAGGATTCTGTGCTGCTGCCACCGGACAGTCGGTGGTATGTGCACAGATGTCAAAGCCGGGAGCAACTTTCGATATATAGTCAAAATGGCTCATCCAGCAGACGGTGTCTTCTGGTACATCGGTAAATAATGCCGAATCGGTTTTTACATGGACATCGGTTTTCCCGTACTCGCGGACAGGTGCTTTTTCAACCTTGCCACCGAGTACATGCATCATCAGCTGTGCACCGTAGCAGAGACCAAGTACCGGAATTCCCATCTCAAACAATGCCTTATCGTAAGTCGGTGCGCCGTCCTCATAGCAGCTGTTTGGACCACCGGTCAGGATGATTCCTTTCGGATTCATCTCCCGAATTTTATCCAAATCCGTTTTGTAGGAATATATTTCACAGTACACATTGCACTCGCGCACGCGACGTGCTACAAGCTGGTTGTATTGGCCACCGAAATCCAGTACAATTACAAGTTCCTTATCCAAAATCAAGTCCTCCTTCGTTGTCTGTTTAATAAAACATAACCATACATTGCACTTATTGTATCACACTTAAACACGCAATACAAGAAAAGCTTACACACCGTTTGTGTCTGCCTGCGTCTTCCATTCTTACTTTGTATGATTTAACTGTTCTGCCACTTTTTCTGCCTCTTCAAAGGAATCCATCGAAATCTGACATATTCCATCCGGAATTACCGTTCGAATATATGGTGCCGTGATTACATTATCGTTCAGATAAATTTCCACCTGCTCTCCAATATGCTGTTGCGTTATCTCAGCAAATTCATTCGCTGTTTCATCCGTAAAGGTAATCTCCACGATCGCTATCTCCTCGTCCGATTGCTGCACTTTCCTGGCTTCCGCTTCTCTGATTCCACCCGACATAAGAACATTACCCTCTGTGTCTTTTAGAAAGAACTCATTTTCCTTTGTACTTTCATTTGATTCACTACTTTGAAACCATGCCGTGCCCTGATAGCCCTGATACGCACCTATGCTTGCATTTATACAAGACCAATAATTCCAATCGGCAATCCTATTATTGGAATAATCCATGCTATGATTCCAACAATCCCCAATACAAGCGACACAATGGATTTTCCTCTCACTTGCTCCTGTTGAATGGGACGAGCTGTCTCGTTTGCCCTGAGATTCATTCCGCAGTTGGGACAAAAATTAGTTCCATCTTCTGTTTCTTTGCCACATTTCATACAATACATTATCCTTTTCCTCTCAAAATCCTCTTTTGAAACCTCAACTCAATCAAAATATCCTTTAAATTTTACCTCATACCTTCCCTTTGGAAAAAGCTTTTTATACAGGGCAAGGAAATAATCATCCGTCATACTGGCAAGATAATCTACTACAATCTGATTTGGCTCTTCCTCCTCGTAGTCGCGGAAATCGTCTGCGGCAGAGAAATTGTTGGCTTTTACATAGGAAATATGATGACGGTAGAGAATGCTGTTTCGGTCTCCGCTTTGTGCCATGCCAAGGAGTGCTTCGTAGAGCTCGCCAAACATTGGCCGGATCCGTGTTTCATAAAGCCTGTCTAGCTCAGGATTTTTGTAAATCATCTCATAGTTCTCTTTTTTACCCTGACGCAATGCCTCAAAATATTCATCATCCATTTTCAAATATGGTTTCCCATAGCTGTTCTCAATCAGATTCACACTCAGATTATTGATGATTTCGGCATTACTGGTGCCAATGGCTCCCGGGGAAAATGAATTGCCTGAGAGAAGGCCAAGGCGCATCGCATCCTGCCTGTCCTTGCCAAGATAGGCGATAATATCACAAATCCGCATAACACAGCCCTCCAGCGTACACGGGACAAGAGACGCAATGGTATTCTCATCCTCGTAACACCTCATGACCTTTTTATCAAATTCTACAAATGTAGATTTTTCAATCGGAGCATACTCCTGCAATTCGAGTTCCCCATTATGGCAGAGAATACCATCCAGGGTCTGCAGACTGATGTTCCGGTGAATGACACCATCCAGCACCCGCACACTATGTACATTGTGATTAAAAAAATGGCCGGTGTGTTGTCTGTACAAATCACAGAGAATCCGTTCACCAGCATGTCCAAATGGAGTGTGGCCGATATCATGACCGAGAGAAATGGCTTCAATTAAATCCTCGTTCAGACCGAGCACCCGCCCGATATTTCGTGCAATGCGTGCGACCAGCTGGACATGGAAAGCGCGTCTTGAAATATCATCATTTTGATAAAAAGAAAACACCTGTGTCTTGTCCGAGTAACGGTTATAATACGGCACATGCATAATTTTCTCTATATCCCGCAGATATGCGGGGCGCCAGAGCGTTGCTCTGTCATGCCCCGGATTCCGCCTAATAATATCTGCATCTTTACTGGCATACGGATTCTTCCAATGGCTCGCCTGATCCTCCCGTATTCTCTCCTGTAATTCCTTTGTCAGATTGTGATAATCCGCCATGCAGAACCTTCCTTTCTACATATCTGCCGTTTCTATTCTTTGTGTACGACGATTTCCGTATGAATATTTTTCAACCGGATTGATATGGCAATGGTCATGTATAAATCCGTAATGCCACTGTAAACAAGGGCTACACCGATGCAGGTAATAAGAACTTCTTTGGCAAATGGATTGATGAGAAGAACAATTCCAAATACAATATTAATCACGGCAAGCGCAAATGCCACATGCCATGTTCCGTGCCCAAGGCGTAACATATCAATGGAATTCTGAATTTTCAATATCCCGCTAATCGTTACAAGAAAGCCTAGCACAACCGGAATCAGGTCTGTCAACTGTTCAACTTTTATGATTATCAGAACACCGCCGAGTACACAGCTCAGTCCCACCACCAAATCATAGCGATATATAATTCCACTGATGTCTTTTTTCATATAACTGATTAACGAAACAACACCAACCGCTATCAGAAGAGCCGCCAGAATATAGCAGCTAGTAGTCAAAGTTTCTGTTGGCCAGATAATCAAAATAACGCCGAGTGCTATAAAAACCAGCGCCATTAAAATAAGATTCCATCGTAATTGTTTTAAAAAATTCATGGTTATCTCCTTTTCTCTCATTTTTATTCCTTATAATCAAAATAATATTCTGTTGTCACCATGTCGACCCGAAAATCCCGAACCATACGGACAAAATCAGATTTTTTATTTACTGTCCATACATTTACCTGAATACCGGCGGTATGCAGCCGCATCACATTCCCTTGTGACAACAGAGTATATCTTGTGTCGAGATTTATGCAATTGTCTATCAGCCATTGCTCCAGTTCTGCCGAAACGGGTCTGAACTTTGTCCCCGGTGTAGCTCCATATACATATTGAAGGCGTTCTGCCGGAAAACCAAGTTCCTTATTCAACCGCAGTAGAACAGCAGGATACAGACTGATAAAATACGTGCGCTCATACAGACCATATGCTTTCGTCAAAGAAATAATTTCCTGTAGTTCTACAGCTGTATAATTCATTTTCAGCTCTATCACCGGACAACCATTTTCCACTCTCGCAAGAATCGAGAGATAGCAGGATAAAGAAATGATACGCTGCACCGGATAAAACGTCCGTTTGCGCCCCCGGATCAATGGATACTGCTGAAGCTGTTCGAATGTAAGCTCCGGAATATATTTATTTACTCCACACATCCGTTCAAGATTTCCATCATGAGAGATTACATAAACACCGTCACGGCTTTTCCACACATCACATTCAACACCAAAGAAATCTCCTTCGGCTGCCATGGCAAATGCCGCACGGCTATTCTCCGGTGCCTCCGAACTGAATCCCCGGTGCGCAATCCTTTTCACTGGCATATTTTTCCTCTTTTCAGCCCCATGCAGGCATACTTTTAAATACTTCTACATAATTCTCATAATCGACAATCGGCTGGTCGTAAATCCATCCTGTTTTTCCACTGGCTGTCGTCACCTGCACAAAGCTGTATGTTTTTCCATCCTTAGTGCGTTTGATTGGCTGGATTTTTTTCACTGTCATTTTGATTCCCGGCTTGAGCGTCGTTACCTGCGACTGCAAATCTGCTTTGGAATACAAGCTCATATTTACCTGAAGACGGAACGTATATTTATATTCATAAGAATAATTTTTCTGCTCGTTCCATTTTATTTTGTTTCCCTGAATCTGGCATTTTACCTTTGTATAATAACATCCAAAATAATTCAGGTAAAAAGGAGTATCCGGATAAATATAAAAAGCTCCTTCCTCGTTCCCCTGCTTAATTTTGCCTAACATTCGTATATAATTAAGTTTTCCCCTAGTTCCGGATTTCATCTGGGCAATCTTCGTCATTTTCTTTGCACCGAGCTTATATACCTGCACCTTTCCGATACAATCCGAATCAGATGTTCCATAAACTATAAGATTCATTCCCTTTTTCTTTGAATATAAATCACATAGAACAACCGTATGGGAATAGCAGCCTTTTTCTTTTACTTTTGCATACTGCTTTCCATCAGCATACACCGTGGTCGTCACGATATAATTGTCATCATCCCCCTCGGATTCAACCATAATCTTTTCTATTTTATTGTCCCCATCAATATCATAGCTATATGTTTTTCCCTCCATTAACATTTGGGGTTTATCAAGCAGACGCTTTGCCTGGCTCTCACTTCCGGTCACCGCCAGAACACCCGTTAATACCAACAGAAAAACTGCTCCTGCACAAAAAATTTTCCATTTGTTTTTCATACTGTCCTCCTATCCGGAGTATGGTTTTCAAAAACCAGAATACTCCTGCTTCTAAACTAAAAAGTTCTTTTATACCATTAAGTATACTAATTTCCAGATAAAAAATCAACTGGTGGACAGATACAATTTCTCTATCAAAACAGGGTGCCCGGGAGGTATGATACACCCCCTTGGACACCCTGTTCTAATGAGAAAGTAAGCCTACTCATAGCGGAGTGCATTGATGGGATCCATTTTAGCCGCTTTATTTGCCGGATAATACCCAAAAAATACACCTATAACCATGGAAAAGACTACCGCAATCACAATGGCAGCCACTGGCGCTGCAGCCGAATAACCTAGAATCGATGCTGCTACAGAGCCAGGGATTAAACCTACGAGGATTCCCAGAATCCCGCCTAAGAGGCACAATACTACAGATTCGATAATAAACTGAAGTCGAATGGAACTGTTTTTTGCTCCCAGCGCTTTTCTTGTACCGATTTCATGCGTCCGCTCTGTTATTGATACAAGCATAATATTCATTATTCATATAGTTTGAATTTTCTTTTCCGGTCGTTATCGGAATATAGGCCGATGTCGTTATGTCTTCCTCCGAATCTGAAGATTATTCTTAATCACCCTAATATTTTTTCTATCCAGCCCAGAAGATCCTGCGGTTTTAAAGGCTTTATCGCAAAATTCTTTGCCCCGAGAACTTCTGCTTCCGCCATTTTCTCCGTATCTCCTGTTCCTGTGAGAAAAATAACTGGAAGATCCATTAATCCTTCCATCTCACGAATTTCGCGCAATGTTTCAATTCCATTTTTCTGTGGCATCTCCACATCAAGCAGAAGAAGATCAACCGTCTCTTTCTGAAGTATAGAAATACATTCGTCCCCTGATTGTGCTTTCAAAATCTCGTGTGGTGTCTTTTTCAAAATGAATTCAGCCATACGCAAACTCATTGCATCATCATCTACTACTAGTATCCGTTTTTGTTCAGCCATTCCTGTGCCTCCTTATTTGTGTTGTTATATAATTCCATCACTTCCTCATGATGTGCCAGGATATAACCTGGTACATCGCTGTCTTCCTGCTCCAGAAATTTTTTTCCAGCCATTTCAAGCGCCTTTGCTTCTTCGGAAAGCCTGGTTGCACCAACTGTAAGGGAAGTGGATTTCAATGCATGAACCTGGGTGACATAATTTTTCCAGTCTCTGGCATCAAAGCTCTGCATAATCCGACGGTCATTTTCTGTTTTCATATCACAAAACATCGCCAGAAACTCTTTATACATCTCCTTATCGCCACCACTGTATTCTATTCCTACTTCGACATCCAGATACGTTTGTTCCGGTTCTTTTGGCTGGCTGGCCGTATTATCGTCAGTAGTCACGTTTCCACCACCAGGTGGCAGGATCTCAATAACAGAGACATTCGAAGAATATACTCTGTCCGTGCCCAAAGCCCTGCGCTGCCTGGCAAGATCCTCCGTATCTGTTATCGGCTTCTCTTCTTCTACTTCGTCATTATTTTCTGTAATCTGCTGTTTCTCTTCCGGTAAATACTTCCGAAGCATATCCTCGAGCTGCATTCCATTTACCGGCTTGCTGAGATAATCATCAAATCCCTCATTTATATACATTTCCCTTACTCCCACAATAGCATTGGCTGTCAAAGCAATAATAGGAGTATCCGAACATTTATTATTTTTCAGGGTATGGGATATTTTCATTGTTTCAATGCCATCTAATTCAGGCATCATGTGATCCAGGAAAATGACATCATAATGTTTCCTCTGCATCATTTGGAGACATTCCTTTCCGCTGTGGCAGATGCTCACGCGGACTTTCGTGCGCTTCAAAAGATTCTGTACAACGAATAAATTCATCTCATTATCGTCTACAACCAGAATTTCAGCATTTTCAGCAATCAAATGTCCTCCGGCAGAAGAACCCTCTGATTCATCTGGATGATCTTTGCGGAAATCACCAATCGGCTCCATATCTATAATTTTCTGTGGTATCGTCACTGTAAACTCTGAGCCTTCTCCATATGTACTTTCAACTTCCAGTTTTCCTTTCATCATCTGAACGAGCTGATAAGAAATCGGAAGCCCAAGTCCGATTCCCTCGATACTCCGGTTCTTTATCAGATCCAGCCTCTCAAAATTCCGGAACAGTTTGGGGAGATCCGCCCGGCGGATTCCCACACCGGTATCGGAGACGCTAAATTTTAATTCTACCGTATTTGTTTCTTCGTCTACCGTACCGCTGACGACGAACAGCACCTTTCCCTCTTTTGTATACTTTACTGCATTATTCAAAATATTGTCAACAATCTGACGAATCCTGCCCTCATCTCCACACAGGACATCCGGCAGATTACGATCCACTCGCGCCAGAAACAAAAGATCCTTTTGGTCAGCTTTTACCTGAATCGTATCAACAACATCATTTACAAGGGTATGAAGACGATATTCATTCTCGATAATCTCCATCCGTCCAGCTTCTATTTTAGAGAAATCGAGAACGCCGTTAATCAATGATAATAATGCCTGGCTCGCATTCTGTATATTGTGAGCATAACTGCGTATATTCTCATCTTTTGTCTCTCGCAGCACCATCTCATTCATGCCCATTATGGCATTTATCGGTGTACGGATTTCATGTGACATATTAGCCAGGAAATCACTTTGGGCGCGATTCGACTCCTGAACAGTAATTTGGGCAACTTCCTTTGCCTGGTCTTCCTTTGCTTTTCCCTCTGCAAAAATCACATGAATAAATACCGCAATCAACAGGAGTACCAGTAATCCGATTCCCACTGCATGAAGAACCGGTATCCCCATAATATCCTTTCCCACTTCCTGCTCCGGGACAAGTCCCTGAATTGTCATGTGATATGGTTTGATTTCTGCCTGAAATATATAGTATCCAATACCATCCAGCCTGCAAAAAGAACCGCCTGCCATAAAATCATCCTGATCCTGCCCGATTTTAGACAACACATCGGCAGCCTCCACGGAGGAAATGATTTTTTCTTCATTTTCTGTCCAGTTGTCAGAATAAAAAATCTTCTCATCATTCTGCAAAAGAACCAGTTTCCCCTGTTCCCCATAACAGGTGAGTGAGAACCTGTCTTTCATTATGTTGTCTTCATATAAACGGTACAACACATACGATACCTTTCTTCCTTCATATACCGGCACCGTGTACAGGAATCCTTTCCCTTTACAGTAACTGACTGCACTTTCTCCCTCAAATGATTCCTGAATTCCCGAAAAATCAGCAACTGTCAACGGTTTTCCTACCAGTGCTTTTCCTTCGGGCGTCAATATACCCATGGAAATTCCCCGGTCATTTTCCTGGATTACTAATTCCTCCGCTTCCGGCATGCAGCCTGCCATTTCAGACAGCTTGTGCAATTCGTCCGAAATCCCCCCATTAATCATGGACGCCATATATTGCACCTGCTCTGTAACCTGTGATTCTACATAACCTTCCAGCATATCCTCTATTTTTATTCTAATAAAAATCCCGACACCAAGTACTAATATCATTAATAAAATAATCGCAATCATTACCTGTCGGTTTACCTTGATTTTTTTTATCTTCATCAATCCTCACACCTTCAATGAACGATATCCGTTTGAATAAGTTTATTTAGCAGTTCCCGGTATTGCTCCATAAGATTTCCGTGTCCGGCCTGTACTTCAGAAATTCGTTTTGCCTTAACTGCCATCTCCATCTTCTTTGCATTTTCCGACAAATCGAATGCGCCAATTGACAGGGAAGTACTTTTCAGCGTATGTACCTGTATTTGATAATTTTTCCAGTCTTCTCCGGCGAAAAGTCTCTCCAGTTCCTCATCTCTGCGTCCATCTACAAATGCCTGAAGAATTTCGACATAAAAATCTTTATCGCCACCACAATATTCAATACCCAACTCCGTGTCCAGAAAATCAAGTCTGGATATACAATCCGTTTTGCGTTCCAGCGGTGTTTCCTCGGATATCTGCTCTGGTTTCTGTTCTGATTCCCATTCGACAAGCTCCGGTGGCAGATAAGTAAGTATCGTATCCTCTAACTGTGCCCCGCGAACCGGCTTTGACAGATAACTTTGAAAACCTTCTGCGAGATATTCCTGTTCGACACCCATTATTGCGTTTGCTGTCAGAGCAATTACCGGTGTGCTTTTATTTGGATAATCATCCATCGCCCGTATGCGGTGCAGTGTCTCTACACCATCCATATCCGGCATCATATGATCCATCAGAATAAGATTATATTTTTTCAATCGGGTCATTTCCAGACACTGTCTGCCATTCGTCGCTGTCTCGATCTGCATGCCGGTATTTTTCAAAAGAGCTTTAATCACCTGGAGATTCATCGGTACATCATCCACTGCGAGAATTCTGGCATGTGGTGCACGAAAACTCTCTCTGTAATTTGTTTTTGCTGCGCATACCTTCTCATACTTCTCACCAAAATCCCCCATCACCTCTTCTGACATAATAGTCTGCGGAATCTCTACTTTGAAAACTGATCCCTGACCATATTCGCTCTGTACAGAAATCGTCCCATCCATCAAATCAAGAAGCTGTTTGGTAATATTCAGGCCAAGACCTGTCCCCTCAATGTTCCGGTTTTTTTTCTCATCAATTCGTTTGAAGGAGTCGAACAACTCCTTCACATGTTCCGGTTTCAGTCCAATCCCCGTGTCCTCAACTTCAACCTGCAAAACCATTTCCTTTGCATCATTTCGCCGTCTTCCCTTTATCCGCAGGGTAACTGTACCTTTCGGAGTATATTTAACAGCATTGGTCAAAAGATTGGAAATAATCTGTCTCACCCGAACTTCATCTCCATACAGTCTCGCCGGAAGCATCGGGTCATTCTTTACGATAAAATGCAGATTCTTTTCGCTGGCTCGCATATAAACCATATTATAACAGTCATTGATAACGGAAAACAAACTGTACTCTACCGGCTGTATCTCCATTTTACCGGCCTCAATTTTGGAAAAATCCAATATGTCATTAATCAGGGATAGCAACGTCTGTCCGGCACTCTGAATATTGTTCGCATACTCATTGATATCGGAATCCTGATTTTCCCTGAGAATCATTTCATCCATTCCGAGCATGGCATTGATGGGTGTTCTTATTTCGTGAGACATATTAGCAAGGAAGTCACTTTTTGCCTGGTTTACCTTTGCGAGTTCGGAAAGTGTCTTCCGCAGTGTCTCGTCCTGTTCTTCCATGATTGTTCTCTGTTTTTCAAATATATGTGCCTGATATTTAAATATAATGCCGATAATCAAGCTTACAATAATCATAGACTGCAGTCTGTCTTCAATCAGTTTTATCGGTCCCTCTATTACCTGAACCATTTGTGGAAAATTATATTCTACTATCATACAGACAGCAACTGCCACAATATTCAACACATAAACCACATAAGTAACTGGTCCTTCCAAAATCAACCAGGAAAAGATCAATCCAAGCACCAGCCATAAAACCATACCGCCATTGCATCCGCCACAAAAGAAATACATGATCGGAAAAATTATCACATTGGCAATAACCGTAATCAGTATGGATGCCAGCTTTGGCTTAAACAATTTCACGGAAAGCCACAAACAAAATACATCCGCTATAATGATAACACCGGTGATAGCCACACCACCCAGATTAAATCCAAGAGCAAAAGTAATTAAGAACGATGCAAAACCGCCGATCACTACTGCACTCAAAATCAGGTTCAACAACCTGTGACGAATTTCCAGTTCTTCCCCAAATAAAGTATTTAGTACTTTTTTTATCTTATCCATACCATTCTCCTGTGTATATATGTGTCTGCTCTATTCAATATATACCATTACTTACCATCTCTATTGTATCTTACTTTTATCTCCTTCGCAACTTTATTTTATATGCAGCAGTTCCTCCAGCTCCCGATAAGTTTCAATCTGGTTTACCTGACGTCGCAGTGAAGCGGAGTGCGGATAGCCGGCTGTATAAGAAGCAACATGGGTTCTCATCTCAAGAATCCCCCTTTTTTCTCCCTTCCACGCAGTCTGCATGCGGGCATGACGCAGAATCATCCGGCACACTGTCTCAAAATCCGGTTTTTCTTCCAGTACCCCGGATGTAAAATATGTTTTTATCTGATGGAAAATCCATGGATTTCCCTGCGCCCCCCTGCCAATCATCACTCCATCACATCCAGTATAAGCAAACATCCGGTCTGCATCTTCCGGCGTAAATACATCTCCATTTCCGATGACAGGAATTTTTACGGCACCCTTTACCGCCGCAATCACATCCCAGTCCGCTTTGCCACTGTAGTATTCTTCTCTTGTCCTGCCGTGAACCGCCACAGCTGATGCCCCGGCCGCTTCCACTGCTTTTGCCATTTCCACCGCCTGTACTTCTCCCCTTCGAAATCCTTTGCGGAATTTGACTGTCACCGGTTTTTTTATTGCTTTCACTGTTTTTTCCACAATTTCTGCAGCGAGTGGAATATTGTTTAAAAGAGCTGATCCCTCTCCGTTATTTACAACTTTGGGAACCGGACATCCCATATTAATATCCAGAATATCAAAATTCCGATGTTCTATTTTTTTTGCCATCTCACTGACAATATCCGGATCAGAACCAAAAAGCTGCAGGGAAACCGGCCGCTCCCTGTCATCAATCCTGAGAAGTTCTTCCGTATTTTTATTATTATACAATATTCCTTTCGCGCTCACCATCTCTGTGCAGATCAAATCAGCTCCCTGTTCCCTGCATAAAAGACGAAATGGCAGGTCGGTTACTCCTGCCATTGGTGCCAGTATAATATTTCCTTCCAGGTTTACATTCCCGATCGTGAGTTTTTTCATTTTATTCATTACAAACTCCCCTGTGCCTTTGTCAGTTCATAAATCAACCGGGTACCCTGCAGGGTAAGTTCCGGGTCATAAACATCTATTTTTTTCGTTCCTTCCGAAATTATCCGGCCAAGTCCGCCGGTTGCAACCACTTTCATATCCGACAGACCGGACTCTTCCCTGAATTTGTCAATAATATATTCCGTCTGTCCAATCGTTCCATATACCAGTCCCGCCTGCATACTGGTAATCGTTGTTTTGGCAAGGATCGATTCCGGCTTTATGATTTCAATTTCCGGTAATTTGGCAGCGTTACTCCACAATGCTTTAGCGCTGATTCGGATTCCGGGCGCCGTAACACCTGCCACAAAAGA
Source organism: Eubacterium sp. (assembly GCA_034101395.1). GTDB lineage: Bacteria > Bacillota > Clostridia > Lachnospirales > Lachnospiraceae > Eubacterium_F. The sequence continues at coordinate 16,096 of JAXEJU010000027.1, forward strand.
ACCGTCCGCGGTCACAAGATCATAGGTTGTTGCTGTGCCATAATCAATGACCATTACCGGCCCCCCATAAGTAAAATAAGCTCCTACCGCATCCACAATACGGTCTGCTCCCACTTCCATCGGATTTGTCGTAGCAATACGGATGCCTGTTTTGGTCCCCTGACCAACGATAATCGGGTCACACTTCAAGTATTTTTTTATTCCACTTGTCAGCGAATACATAATCTTTGGCACAACCGAACCGACAATCACATCTTCTACATCCTCTGCCGATACATTCTGATGAGAAAGCTGCTCCATAATCTGAACCCCAAACTCATCCGATGTTCGCGGAAGACTCGTCGTCAGACGAAATTTGTGTAATATTTTTTCTCCATCAAAAAGACCAAATGTCAGGTTTGTATTTCCTATATCAATCGCCAGTAACATTTTTTCCCTCACTAATTATCAGTTTATAATAGGTTTCCAGATTTTCCAAAAGCTCCGCATACTGAGCGCGGTACTGCTTGATTTTCAGGTGGCTGCCAATCTCATCATAGAAAAAATCATTTTCTTTTGCCGTAGTCGACATATATAACGAGCCATCTTCGTCAAACTCCATCGTAAATACTCCACCGACATCTTCTGTGAGTGTAACACAGAGAATCTGAAGTTCTTCCTGCACTCTTTTGGGAAGGGAAGAAAAACGTGGATTAAAATAATATTTCTGTTCATAAGCACTGCATGCGCATAAAACCTGTTCTTCCTTCAATTTCTTTATCTCCTTCGGGTTAATCACGTTCACTCATTGGAATATACGGTTTGTGTTTCGCCACTGCTTTGTAGGCAGGACGAATGATTTTACCCGCATTCACAAGTTCTTCCAGACGGTGCGCACTCCATCCTGCAATACGCCCAATCGCAAACAATGGGGTGTACAATTCCAACGGAAGGCCAAGCATACTGTACACCAGTCCACTGTAAAAATCAATATTAGCACTGACGCCCTTGTATATATGACGCTCATTGGCAATGACTTTTGGTGCCAGACGCTCTACGGTATTGTACAGGGCAAATTCTTTCTGCATGCCCTTTTCATCTGCCAGTTTTTTTACAAACTTGCGAAATGTTCTCGCACGCGGATCGGAAATGGAGTATACCGCATGCCCCATTCCGTAAATGAGACCGGATTTATCAAATGCATTGCGGTTCAACAGTGCCGTGAGATACATCGCCACCTCATCTTCATTTTCCCAGTCTTTTACATGTTTTTTCATATCTTCAAACATCATGGACACTTTTTTATTGGCACCGCCATGCCGCGGCCCCTTCAGCGAACCGAGCGCAGCAGAAATAGCAGCATACGTATCAGTTCCCGATGAAGTTACCACATGATCCGTAAATGTGGAGTTATTACCGCCACCATGTTCTGCATGAAGTACCAGGGCAATATCCAATATTTTCGCCTCAAGCGGTGTAAACTGACTGTCCGGGCGAAGCATATGCAGGATATTTTCAGCTGTCGAATATTCCTTTTTAGGCGGATGAAGGAAAAAGCTCTTTCCCTCGTGGAAATAACGTGTCGTCTGATACCCGTAAACCGAAAACATCGGAAACAATGCCACAAGCTGTAAGCACTGGCGGAGTACATTTTCTGTGGAAATATCATCGGCACGATCGTCATAGGAGTACAGCGTGAGCACACTCCGTCCCAGTGTATTCATAAGATCCGTACTCGGTGCTTTCATAATAATGTCCCTCACAAAGCTGGTTGGAAGCTCATGGCGGTAGTATGCCAAAATATCCTTTAACTCCTCCAACTCCTGCTCATTAGGGAGTTTTCCAAATATCAGAAGATAAACAACCTCTTCGTATCCAAAGCGTTTTTCTGCCAGAAATCCATCAACAATCTCTTCTATATCAATTCCCTGGTAATACAGCTTTCCGTCACAGGGAACCATTTCATCATCCACCATCATTTTCGAACGAATCTCTGAAATTTCTGTCAGACCGGTGAGAACGCCCTGTCCATTCAAGTCACGCAGCCCTCTTTTTACCTCATATTTTCCAAACAATGTAGAGTCAATTGTGCTGCTTTCTTCACACACCGTTGCCATCTCGTGTAACCAGTCATTCCTGTATCCGGCATCTAAATTATTGCTCATATTGGCTCCTTTCTATCCGTGTCACAAAGTCGTATACATAACTGCCTTAATCGTATGCATACGATTCTCAGCTTCGCGGAATACTACATCTGCGTATTTCTCAAAAACCTCATCCGTTACTTCCATCTCTGTAAGGCCGTACTTCTGATATATCTCCTTTCCAATCGTGGTCTTCAAATCGTGAAAAGCAGGCAGACAATGCATAAAGACTGCATTCTCATTTGCATTTTTCATCGCCGTCATATTAATCTGATAAGGAGAGAGTGCACGAATCCGCTCCTCCCATACTTCATCCGGCTCTCCCATAGAAACCCAGACATCCGTATAGAGTACATCGGCATCTTTTGTTCCCTCTTTTACATCCTCTGTCAGTGTAATACTGCCACCACTTGCTTTTGTATATTCCTCACATTCTTTCACCAGTGTTTCATTTGGGAAATAAGCCTTTGGTGCACAGGCAGTAAAATGCATTCCCATCTTTGCACACGCAATCATCAGGGAATTTCCCATGTTATAACGGGCATCTCCCATATAGGTCAGTTTCCGACCGGCAAGGCTGCCAAACTGTTCCTCAATCGTCAGTAGATCCGCAAGCATCTGGGTTGGATGATATTCATTCGTCAGACCATTCCATACCGGAACCCCCGCATATTTTGCCAGTTCCTCAACAATCTCCTGCCCGTAACCACGATACTCAATACCGTCAAACATTCTACCAAGTACCCGGGCGGTATCCGCAATACTCTCTTTTTTCCCAATTTGAGAGCCCTTTGGATCAAGATAGGTAACTCCCATTCCCAAATCGTGCGCAGCCACCTCAAATGAACAGCGGGTACGTGTACTTGTTTTTTCAAAAATCAGAGCTATGTTCTTTCCTTCAAAAGGTTTTTCCACAATGCCCTTTTTCTTTTTTTCCTTCAGTTCTTTTGACACGTCAAGCAAATACCGGATTTCCTCCGGCGTAAAATCTTTCAGTGTCAGAAAATGTCTTCCTCGTAAATTCATAGTCTTTCACTCTCTTTTCTCGGCTTCTCTTTGCAGTCATTACTGTTCTTTCACAGTTTCTACTACTGATTTGGCAAGCCCTGCCACACCTTGGATTTCGGACGGAATAATAATTTTCGTTGCTTTGCCATCCGCAGCTTTTTCAAATGCCTCCAGACTCTTCAGTGTAAGAACTGCCTGTGATGGGGTAGACTCATTCAGGAACTGAATACCTTCTGCAGTCGCTTTCTGTACTGCCTGAATTGCCTGTGCCTTACCTTCTGCCTCGCGGATCATTGCCTCTTTCTTTGCCTCAGCACGAAGAATAGCAGCTTCCTTCTCTGCCTCTGCTTCCAGAATTGCAGATTCTTTCTTACCTTCTGCGACAAGGACTGTAGATTTTTTCTCACCTTCTGCACGAAGAATGGATTCACGTCTCTCGCGCTCTGCTTTCATCTGCTTCTCCATCGAATCCTGAATTTCTCTCGGAGGAATGATATTTTTCAGTTCTACACGATTTACTTTAATACCCCATGGGTCAGTTGCCACATCCAGGTTGGCACGCATATGAGTATTGATGGTCTCACGCGAAGTCAATGTCTGATCAAGCTCCATGTCACCGATAATATTACGCAGCGTTGTAGCTGTAAGATTCTCAATCGCCATGATTGGGTTCTCCACACCATAAGTAAACAGCTTTGGATCGGTAATCTGGAAAAATACAACCGTGTCAATCTGCATCGTTACATTATCTTTCGTAATTACCGGCTGTGGCGGAAAATCCATAACCTGTTCTTTCAACAGTACTTTTCTTGCTACTTTGTCAATAATAGGCACTTTAAAATGAATTCCCACATTCCACGTTGCCTGATATCCACCGAGCCGCTCTACAATAAATGCGTGTGCCTGTGGCACAATCTTAATACAGGATGCCAACAGACATAAAAGAATAACAATAATTGCAATGATAATAGCCGGAACCACCAATGACTCCGAAAGATTTACTGTTCCATTCATACTAAAGCCCTCCATTTTTCTACAATTTCTTTACCATAAGTGTCACACCGGTTACAGACTCAATCGTCACAGTTTCCCCGGTTTGTATAACAACATTTTCCGTACTGCGTGCCAGCCACTCCACACCGCGAAGACGGACATGACCCGTTTCTTTCTGGTTATCAATGGTCTCAATCACAACCACCTGCTGACCCACCAGCTCATCCACATTGGTTCTGGTACGATTTTTATCCATCACTTTAACCGCAAATGGGCGAACCAGTAACATAATAACTACAGATACCACACAGAAAAGAACTATCTGCAGCCAAAGCGGTGCTCCGCATGCTGAGGCAATTGCCGAAACTACGGCACCGAGACTGAACCATATCGTTGTCAGTCCCATGGTAAAAATTTCAACTACCAACATGACAGCAACGACAATCAGCCAGAATATCGTCATATTCCCACATCCTCTCTACTCGTATGATACAATAAATTGTATGTGTCACCTCATTATATCTTAACAAAAAAAACAGGCGATTGCAAGAGGCAACCGCCATCCGTCTCGCGAAGTGCCCTCCTTGAATCGCCACTGTTCTATCGATTTCGATGAATCTCATACATAAGCAATGCTGCAGAGACTGCAGCATTCAGAGACTCGAGCTCACCCTCCATCGGAATTTTTATAAGGCAGTCCGCCTGACTGCTGATTTTATCTGACAGACCATTTGCCTCATTACCAATTAAAACTGCCGCTTTCCCTTTATAGTTCTCCTGCGTGTACTCTTTTGCTCCTGCCAGATGTGCTGCATATGTAGTAAATCCCTTTTCTTTCAAACGTTCTACTTCTGTAGACAAATCGTCACTGACAACATAAGGAACCCGAAACATAGCTCCCATCGTCGAACGCACCACCTTGGGGTTGAATAGATCCACACAACCTTTACTCATCAGCACACCCGACATTCCCGCACCTTCTGCCGTACGAATCATCGTGCCGAGGTTTCCCGGATCCTGAATATCTTCGAGAACAAGAAGCGCTGCGTTTTCATCCTCTGTCATATCATTCAGATGATACTCCGGCATTTCCACCAGCGCAAGAATTCCCTGCGGTGTTACCGTATCGGAAAGCTCACCAAAAAGGGAAGAGGACAATTGTTCCACCGGTATGTCTGCGCCTTTCTTACCCAGCTGGGCATATAAGTTTTTTTCCTGCCATTTATCCATGGATGATTCCGACACATATACCGCCCTTACCAGACCATACCGGATTGCCTCTTCTGTCATTTTCCAGCCCTCTGCCACAAAAAGCCCCTCTTCTTTACGGTAACGGGCACTCTTTTTTAATTTTTTTATTTTTTTGATCTGACCATTAGTACCGCTCGCTATCACCTTTACATCTCCCGAAGTTTTTTTAGTTCTGTGTTGTCCCCAAGAACGATCAATATATCCTCTGACTTCAGCTTTTCCGTCGGATCCGGATTTATATTTACTGATTCAAGACCACGGATACCAATTACACTGACACCATACCGGGAACGGATATTTAACTCTGTCAGAGATTTGCCCGCCCATGACGGCGGCACATCGAGATCCACAATACTGTAACGCTCTGATAACTCAATTGCCTCAAAATAATTGTCATTCATAATCTCGTTTCCCACACGGATTCCCATCTCACGGTCTGGAAAAATCACTTTATCAGCACCGACTTTGTGCAAAATACGTCCTTCAAGATTCGTCGCTGCCTTTGCCATAACAAATGGAACACCCATTTCCTTTAACTGCATAATAATCAGCACGCTCGTTTCAAGCGCATGACCAATTCCCACAATAACACCATCATAATTGTGAATGCCAAGTTGTTTTAGTGCCACCGAATTGGTCGCATCGATGCAGATAGAGTATGTCACCTGTTCTGCTATTTCCTCCAGTTTGTTTTCATCCTTGTCCACAACCATAACCGTAGCGCCGGAATTTGCCAGTGTCACGGCAACATTGGTTCCAAAGTTTCCAAGGCCAATAATCACAAATTCTTTTCCCTTCATTTTCACATTTCCTTTCCCCTATAAACCGTCACGGTGCATCAACCAACACCGATGCGGCCCTCCGGATATCTTTTCAAGTTCAAAAAGTGCTTTGCATTAAAAAACAGTGCCAGTGAAATCGGCCCGATTCGCCCGAGATACATCGTTATAATGATAATAATGCGCCCGGCAAGATTAAGCTCTGTTGTAAAATCACGCGAAAGTCCCACGGTTCCAATCGCCGAAGTCACCTCATACAGACAATCCATAAAATCGCCCGGCTGTACCGTTGCAAGCGCCACAACGGCAAACAGCATGACGGCAAAGCTCACCATAAAAATAGACAGAGCCCGGCGTACAACATTTTCGCTGACCCTTCTTCCAAACATTTCGGTATCATTCCGTCCACTTATAATGGAATATACTGTCACAACAAGAATAGCAACCGTCGTTGTCTTGGCACCACCGGCTGTTCCGGATGGCGAACCACCAATAAACATCAGAAGGCAGCATATAAAGGCGGTTCCCTTGCGCATTGCCGACTGCGAAATCGTCAGAAAACCTGCCGTTCTTGTCGTTACCGACTGAAAAACAGAAGCCTGCACTTTTTCCCACAGCGGTAAATCCCCTAATGTTCCCGGATTGTTGTATTCCATGACAAAAACAATCAATGCTCCCGCTACAATAAGGGCGAACGTACAAAATATCACAAGTTTTGCGTGTAAATCCAGATGGTGCACGGTGCGCCGCCATCCACAGCGGTTTTCCCTCCGGTAACGGAACATATCAAGCAGACTCCACCAGACCGGGAACCCAAGTCCGCCAAGTATAATGAGTGTCATTGTTGTCAAATTAATAACCGGATTTCCCACATACGGAGCCAGGCTGTCCGGTCCGATCACATCCATTCCCGCATTACAGAACGCAGAAACAGCATTAAAAATGCTTTTCCAGATACCGGAAATACCAAACTCAGGGATAAATACCGTCATGTAAAGAATCGCCCCGGCACTTTCAACCAGAATCGTTCCCTTCACAATATTTTTCACCAGTACTACAAGTCCTTTTATTGTATCCAGGTTATAGGCATCCCGAATCAAAAGGCGCTCTTTCAGTCCAATTTTTTGTTTCAATGCGACTAAAAAAAGCATTGTAAATGTAATAACTCCCAGGCCGCCGATCTGTATCAGAAAGGCTATGACGATCTGTCCGAATAACGTCCAGTGGGAGTAGGTCGGTACCGTGACAAGCCCCGTCACACAGACAGAAGTTGTGGAAGTAAACAGGGCATCGATCACTCCGGTATGATTCCCTTCTGCCGTTGCAAATGGAAGCAACAGCAACAGCGTTCCAACAACGATTGTTCCTAAAAAACCAAGAGCGATAATGGCAGTAGTCGTCAATTCTCTTCGTTTTCGCTCACGTCTCATTGATTTTCTCCTTTAGATTACATGATTTTATGTCTTTCATTTCTTTAAGCCATTTGGGGTTGTTATTCCCAGCCAGATTTAATCCTCGTACCATACGCATCTAATCGCATATACTTTATTTCCATAATCAGAAAGCTTTGTTAAGTTGTCTTCTAATGGATCCATACAGATGTATTCTCCATCTTCACTTCCAATAATTAATATAAAATGGTGATAGCTCGTTAATGTTTTTCGATGTACTTTTACTATCGGATATCTATCATTTTCTAAACATTTATTTATATATTCTTCAGAGACATCGCTATATACTTCTGTATGAAAACCACTAATTTCATCCAATTTGCCCCACTGAAGATTGCCTTCTGAATCAAACACTTCCTTTTCCGATAAAAGTTCAACTAATTCTCCCGGATTTAACGGTTTCTCACTCAGAGAAATTGCAGTTGCAATACTTGTAATAATACAACCGGAAGATTCCATCGTGTACTTTGAATTTCCGAGCTTATTTTCGCCCCATCGGGAATCGTCCTGTCGATATGATATCAAATTTTTGTTCACTGTATAATTTGCCTCACAGGAAACAACTACACCGCCACGATTCTTTATCGCCTGAGATCCCCATACAATACCAGCAACCAGACAAATACCGATTAATGATACTATTAACACCTTTTTCCTTTTCATTTTCTCCCCTAATTCTCCTGCATCTTCGCCAACTTCGCACTTTGGTCTGCCGCAATCAGGCTGTCGATAACCTCGTTCAGATCCCCGCCGATGATAGAATCCAATTTGTGAAGTGTCAGCTTAATCCGGTGATCTGTCACGCGTCCCTGTGGATAATTGTAAGTGCGGATTTTCTCTGAGCGGTCGCCGGTACCGATCTGGCTTCTTCTCGCCTCCGCTTCCGCATCATGTGCTTTGGCACTCTCCAGCTCATAGAGACGGGCACGGAGTACCTTGAGTGCTTTATCCTTGTTCTTTAACTGAGATTTTTCGTCCTGACAGGAAACGACAATTCCGGTCGGAATATGAGTCAGGCGGACTGCGGAATCCGTCGTATTGACACACTGACCGCCATTACCCGAAGCGCGGAATACATCGAACCGGCAGTCGTTCAGATCCAGATCCACTTCCACCTCTTCCACCTCCGGCATAATGGCTACCGTCGCTGTCGAAGTATGGATACGTCCACCGGACTCGGTTGCCGGGATTCGCTGCACCCGGTGAACCCCGCTCTCATACTTGAGCTTTGAATACGCACCGGAACCATTTATCATAAATACGATTTCCTTAAATCCACCAATCCCGTTTTCATTTGAGTTCATTGTATCCACTTTCCAGTGGTTACTCTCGGCAAATTTGCAGTACATACGGTACAGATCGGCCGCAAATAGAGCCGCCTCATCACCACCGGCACCTGCACGAATCTCAACAATAACATTTTTATCATCATTCGGATCTTTTGGCAAAAGAAGGATGCGAAGCTCTTTCTCAATCCCTTCGATACTGCTTTTGCACTCATTCAGCTCTTCCTTGGCAAGCTCTCTGAGTTCCTCATCCGTTTCTTCCTCCAGCATGGCAAGGCTGTCCTCAATGCCTGCCTTCTTTTCCTTGTATTCTTTATATTTTGCCACAATCGGCTCTAAGTCTGCCTGTTCCTTCATCAGGCGCTGATAACGCTCGGTATCATTCAGCACATCCGGTTCACTCAGTTCGTTGAGAACCTCCTCATAGCGAAATAACGTATCTTCTAATTTATCAAACATAAAATTCCTCCATTTACAAACATCCCATTATCATGCGGTCAAGTCCCGCCAAATCCTGTTTTATTTCCACCCGGATAAAGCCTGCCTGCTCTATGAGCCTCTTTACAGCTTCCCCCTGGTCATAACCAATTTCAAAATAAAGTTTTCCTTCCGGTTCCAGATAGTTCCGGCTTTCCGAAATAATGCGCCGGTAAAACGCCAATCCGTCTTCTTTTCCATCCAGCGCAAGCAGTGGGTCATGATCCCGCACTTCCGGCATCAGGGAAGCAATGTCTGCCGTCGGAATATACGGCGGATTGGATACAATGATGTCAAATTTTCCGGTAATGTGCCGGAACAGATCACTTTCCACAAAGTTTACCTGCACCTTGTTTTCCTCCGCATTTTTCCGAGCCACTGCAAGGGCGTCTGCGGAAATATCCGAAAGCGTAACCGCAGCACATTTTCCAAGTGCCGCCAGGCTGATTCCGATACAACCGGAACCGGTACACAAATCGAGAACTTTTTTCCCGGCTGATATTTTTAGAACTTCCTCTACCAGACACTCCGTATCCTGCCTCGGTATCAGTACACGCTCATCCACATAAAATCCAAGTCCCATAAATTCCGTCTCATGGGTAATGTGCTCCAGTGGTATGCGTGCCACGCGTTTTGCCAGCAGCTTTTCATATTCTTTTCGTTCCTCATCCGATACCGTTTCTTCTCTGCAGAGAAAGAAACGGCTTCGTTCCATATGAAAACAGTGGGCGAACAGATACCATGCATTGATACCCGCCTCAGGAACATCTGCTTTGGCCAGAATCTCTTCACCCATCCGCAGCAACTCGCCAAGCGTACATCCGGTAGCTGCATGTTCTGTACCAGGCATCAGGCTTTGTCCTCCTTCTCCGGTGCCTCAAAATAACGGTCCAGCGCATTCAGTATCTCATCATCCTCTTCATCTCCGGACTCGATGGAAACAATTTCGATATCCTCTTCCGTTTCTGTTTTTTTGTCCTCCACCATTTTCTCTTTGGACGCTGCCAATGTGGAATCAACCGCTACTGTTTCCTCCGGCTCATTCATCCCGGCAATAAATTTCTTCCAGTCAAAGACTGCATCGACAGAAGCAATCGCCACTTCTATCATATCTTCATCCGGCTCTTTTGTCGTCAGTCCCTGCAGCCAGAGTCCCGGCTTACTGAGCACGTTGATCACCGGTCCATCATGACTGCCGGCAAAACGGATAAACTCATAAGAGATTCCCGCTATTACCGGAATCAGTAATACTCTCAGCGCCATGCGCAGCCACATATTTCCTACTACGATAAACATGAAGAACAAAATACTTACAAGCATAACAACGAGCATAAAACTGGTTCCACAGCGCTTATGAACCATATTTTGTTTTTTTACATTTTCTATCGTCAGTTCCAGACCATTTTCAACGCAATTTATTGTTTTATGCTCTGCTCCATGGTACATAAAAACCCGTTTTATATCTTCCATCAGGGAAATCAGTTTTACATATACGACAAACAGCACCACGCGGATAATCCCCTCTATCAGACCACGAAGTTGGGCAGAAGGCACCGGTCTCCTCAGTGCTTCCGAAATCAGAAATGGAACTGCCACAAAAATACCGATTGCCGCAATAACCGCAACAACCATTAAAAGCCCCATCAGAATACTTTCCTTTTTCTCGTCTTTTTCCTTCTGCTCAGGAGTGCGCTCTTTCTTATCTTCCTCTTCTTCAAAATACGAAGCCGACTCATTCAGTGTGCGCATACCAACTGTCAGGGATTCCACAAATGTCACGACTCCCCGTATCACCGGCACTCCTGCAATCTTGTGCTTGTCACGGGCACTCACCTGAGTTCCTTTTTTTATTTCAATTTCATGATCCGGTTTTCTGACCGCTACGGCGTATTGATTTTTATTTTTCATCATTACACCCTCTATTACCGCCTGTCCGCCAATTTCAGAATTTTTCATTGCCGCCTCCTTTCTTCTCAAAACGGAAACTTTCCTGTATGCAGAAAAAGGCAGAGCCACACGACTCTGCCCTTTATCCAGCATTCACTATTTCAAACCATACTTACGGTTGAACTTGTCAATCGCACCACGAGCAGCCATAGACTTCTGCTGTCCGGTATAGAATGGATGGCATTTGGAACAAACCTCGACATGAATGTCTTCCTTTGTTGATCCTGTTACGAATTCATTACCACAGTTGCAAACAACCTTTGCCTGATAATATTCTGGATGAATTCCCTCTCTCATGTTTTTTCACCTCACTACTCATATTTTCCTTATATATAAAAGGATAATTGCCTTGCTCAAAAATTGCTTCATAATTGTATCATAGATTTTTTAAAATTGCAAGCATCTTTTTTCTATAAGTGCATTTTTTTCACGGTTTCTATAAACTCATTATTATTCTTCGTGCGTTTAAACAAATTCAGAATCTGCTCCAGCGCCTGTTCAGACTTCAGGCCCCCTAACGCTTTTCGAATCTTTATTACCGCTTCCTGTTCTGAAACATTTAACAGCAAATCTTCTCTTCGTGTACTGGATTTCTGAATATCAATCGCAGGAAATATTCTCTTTTCGGACAAACTCCGGTCAAGCACAAGCTCCATGTTACCTGTTCCCTTGAATTCCTCAAATACAACATCATCCATGCGGCTTCCGGTGTCAACCAGAGCAGTTGCAAGAATCGTAAGACTGCCTCCTTCTCGCATATTACGGGCAGCACCGAAGAAACGTTTCGGCATATGAAGCGCAGCCGGGTCAAGACCTCCTGACAATGTACGTCCACTCGGTGTTACCGTCAGATTGTAGGCTCTTGCCAGACGGGTAATACTGTCCAGAAGAATCATGACATCATCGCCACCTTCTACCAGACGCTTTGCCCGTTCAATCACCATTTCTGACACACGCTTATGATTCTCCGGAAGTTCATCAAAGGTCGAATAAATCACTTCTACATTTTCTCCCTCGATAGACTCCTTGATATCCGTCACTTCTTCGGGTCTCTCATCAATCAGAAGAATGAGAAGATGCATTTTCGGGTAATTATGGGTAACTGCCTTCGCCACCTGTTTAAGAAGAGTTGTTTTACCGGTTTTTGGCTGGGACACAATCATACCACGCTGCCCCTTACCAATCGGTGCAATCAAATCCAGCATTCGCATGGAAATACTGGCATCCGGTATTTCCAGATGAATCCGGCTGTTCGGAAAAATCGGTGTGAGATCTTCAAACTTCTCTCTTGTGTAAAGATAGGAAGGGGAATGATCATTTACCTTTTTCATATATAACAGGGCACTGAACTTTTCATTCATTGTCTTCATACGAAGATTTCCTTCTATAATATCCCCTGTACGGAGTCCGAAACGGCGGATAAACTGTGGTGCGACATATACATCATTCTCTCCTGGGAGAAAGTTATCACAGCGGATAAATCCATACCCTTCCGGCATAATTTCCAGAATTCCTTTTTTTGTTATACCACTGTCAAGTTCTTTCAGCTCGGTCGGATGTACATCTGCAATCTGACGGTCCTTAACAATCGATATAAGTCCATCTGTCCCATCGTGATAGCGCAGCTTCTGCTGATTATAATTGTTATAATAATTACCGCCGGTCTGGTTGTTATAATTGGTGTTCTGAGCCACACGCTCTGTCTTCTGTTCTCCCTGATAAGTACCTTCCGTCTTCTGTTCTCCCTGATAGGTATTTTCCGACTTTTTCTCCTGTGTTTCCTGACTATGAGGTTCGGAGATACTGTGGCGTTCTGTCGTACGAGACGAAGTCTTTCCGTTTTTCCGTGGCCATCCACTTTCGCTTTTTTTTGTTTCCACGTGCTTTGGCGACGTGGTTTTCTTCGAAGATCCATTTTTTTTCGGTTTGCTCTCCGACTTTGACAGTTCTTCACTAAGCCTTGCCACCAGTTCCGGTTTGCGAAGTGCCGTAACACCTTTTATACCATTTTCCTTTGCAAGTTCACGCAATTCAGCTAATGTCTTTTTTGATAAATCCATCTCTACTTCCTTTCTCACTATAACCTTTTATCTTTTCACCATAACGGAATATCTCTATTGGAAATAAACAGTCAAAAAGAATCGGGATTCTTCAATAACGTCTCCCAGACATTCGATAGAATGTTTGAATGGGTTCATTATAACGCAATTCACAGACACCAGTCAAGCATTTTCTACAGTTCGATTCCATTTTGCCTCATGAGTTCCCTTGCCGTATCCAGTGAATCAACACCCGTCCGGTTCTTAATCGGAGCAAACTCATGAACTCTGTCCACTTCAAACGAAAGGCAGTTTTCCATCATATGTATCATATCCAGCACCAGCATTTCGAATTTATACCCATTCGGCTCCTCTGGTTTTACAGGCTTTCCATCCTCGTCTATATGAGGAATCTTTTTTTCCACCACATGGGTCGGCATCGTTTCATTCATAATCTTTATCAGTTCATCCACCCGAAATAGATAATTCAGAATCACTCCATAATTATATAGAAGTTTTCCGTCTTCATCTCTTGAATTTATAATCTCATCCGTCATCTCATAATACTCTACGATTGATGGTTTCCCGTCTTCCAGACAGAGAACCCCTACCCGTTCATTCGGATCTGCCTTGGCAAGTACCTTTGATCCACAGACACATCCTGCTTCTATGGTTGCACCGACAAATACCGGGTCTGCTATCTTCTGCAGAACGTTATCCACAGCAAAAACATTCAGCCATTCGATGCCAAGCTCCTCCATTTTTTTCTGGAGACCGGCTTTCAGCATGGAGGCAAACCAGCCTCCGTTACCATTTGGCGAGGTTGAAATACGTCCCTTCTCTTCCAGATATATTTTCCCATTATAATCGGCAGACGGTGCCATGTCCTGCACAAAAAAGAAAACAAAATCCTTATTGTATCCGAAGTAATCGTGTTCTGCAAAAAACCGTGTCGTATCGCCGTTATTTTTCTCGCTCGTCATGATAAATAACGGTACCCACGCACCTGCCTTTTTTACAACTTCCATGAGATTATGAATCAGCTGTTCAAACAAAAACAGTTCTCTGGTAACTCCCACATTCAGCATTCCCTTTGGTTTATCAAATCCAAGACGGGTTCCCTGTCCACCCGCCAGAAGAACTGCCCCGACCTTGCATGCCCGGATAGCTTCCAGTCCTGCTGCCTCATACTGTTCTCTCTTTTTTTCAATTTCCGGTATCGTCACTGCTCCCAACGGCTCCAGTTTACCCTTTGCCACGCTTTTATCTTCTTTCTTCAGCAAATCAAGAAGAGATAAATCCAACTCCTCTACCTGTTTTAATAATCCATTCTTTTGCTCTTCACCCAGTTCATCATAATACTTCAAAATATGTTCCTGACCCGCAGGAGCCAGTTTTTGTAACGCTTCTTCGTATGTCATATATTTCTCCGTTCCGCGCCTGTGCGCATATTTATTACTACTATTGTACTTATTTTCCTCCAAAAGCACAAGAGAAAAATATTGTCTTTACTTCGGAGAAATGATATGATGGATACGCAAACATACATAAAAGGGAGGATTTGCAAATGACACAGAGTGAAAAAGCATTGCAGCTTCACAGAGATTGGAACGGAAAAATCAACACAACACCAAAATGTCAGGTAAAATCACGCGAGGATCTTGCTATTGCTTATACACCGGGAGTAGCAGAACCGTGTAAGGTAATCGCAGAAAATAAAGAGGAAGCTTATAATTATACAATCAAATCCAACACGGTTGCTGTTGTTTCCGATGGAAGTGCCGTACTTGGTCTGGGAAATATCGGTGCGGAAGCCGCGATGCCGGTTATGGAGGGAAAAGCCGTATTATTTAAAGAATTTGGAGGCGTAAACGCGTTTCCCATTTGTTTGGATACACAGGACACAGAGGAAATCATAAAAACCGTTGTCAATATTGCACCGGCTTTTGGCGGTATCAATCTGGAGGACATCTCCGCGCCCCGTTGCTTTGAAATCGAAACACGGTTAAAAGAGCTTTTAGACATTCCGGTATTCCATGACGATCAGCACGGCACAGCGATTGTTGTACTTTCCGGAATCATCAATGCGCTGAAAGTTGTAAACAAGAAAAAAGAGGACTGCAATATCGTTGTAAACGGAGCCGGTTCTGCCGGAATCGCCATCAGCAAACTTCTACTGCGCTATGGTTTTCAGAATCTCATTTTGTGTGATAAATCCGGAATACTGAGCAAGAACACACCGGATTTGAACTGGATGCAGAAGGAAATGATGGAAATCACAAATCTGGAAGGAAAAGAGGGAACTCTCGCAGACGCTTTCGTCGGTGCTGACATTTTTGTCGGGGTTTCCGCACCTGGAATTGTAACAGAGGAAATGGTTGCATCCATGAATCGGGACGGCATCCTTTTTGCCATGGCAAATCCGGTTCCGGAAATCATGCCGGATCTCGCCAAAAAAGCAGGAGCAAAGGTGGTTGGCACCGGACGCTCTGATTTTCCAAATCAGGTTAATAATGTAGTTGCATTCCCAGGTATCTTTAAAGGTGCTTTGGAGGGACGAGCTACACAGATTACAGAAGAAATGAAACTTGCCGCTGCTCTGGCAATCGCCTCACTGGTACCAGACAACGAGCTCAATGAAGACAATATTATGCCGGAAGCATTTAATCCTAAAGTTGCCGATGTTGTCAGTGCTGCCGTAAAAGCTCATATCCATGCGTGACACATTAAAATGGGGTGATAAACCCTATCACTCCCTGGATTTTGAATTAAAAAAACGATTTGGTGAAAAAATATATAAAGTTTCTCTTGACGGCGGTTTCACCTGTCCGAACAGGGATGGAACACTGGATACAAGAGGATGTATTTTTTGCAGTGGGAATGGCTCCGGAGACTTTGCCATATCCCGCTGTCACTCTGTCACAGAGCAGATAAACAGAGGCATACAGATGGTTACTGCCCACAAGCAGACCGGTAACAAATTTATCGCATATTTCCAATCCTTTACCGGGACCTATGCACCGGTATCTGTTTTGGAACCATTATATTCTGAGGCCCTGCAACATCCGGACGTTGTGATGCTTTCTGTCGCCACCCGGCCGGACTGCCTTCCACCGGATATTCTGCATCTTCTGGCAAATTGTAACAGACAAAAACCGGTCACTGTTGAACTGGGATTGCAGTCTGTACATCAGCATACGGCCGATTACATCCGGCGTGGTTATCCGACCCACGTTTATGATACAGCAGTAGAACTGTGTAAATCCTTAGGTCTCGAGGTTGTCACCCATGTCATCGCAGGATTGCCCGGAGAAACTCTTGAGGATTTTCTCAAAACAGTTTCCCATGTAGCAAAAATCGGTTCGGATGGCATAAAACTTCAGCTGTTGCATGTGCTGAAAGGGACTGATCTCGCCGCACATTACAGACAACGTCGATTTGAAACACTTTCTCTGGAAGAATATCTGACATGGATTACCGAAGCACTTTGTATTCTGCCATCAGATATGGTCATTCACCGTGTAACCGGGGATGGTCCTAAAAGTCTTCTACTCGCTCCTGAATGGAGCAAAAACAAACGGATGGTCTTGAACCGTCTGCATCAGAAAATGAAAACAGAAAACCTCTGGCAGTCAAAGAAGGAAGGAGAAATAACACCTAATGGCCAATGAATCGATTACCATTTATAAATTAATCATTTTATACACATTAAATAAGGTCAATAGTCCTCTTCCCTCCGGAATTATCTCTGATTATATAATAGAAAAGGGGTATACCAATTTTTTTACTTTGCAGAACGCATTCGGTGAACTTCTGCAGGCAGAGTTGATTGCAGAAGATGCCACCTATCATCTTGCTTACTATACCCTGACCGATATCGGCAGAGAAACGTTGGAATTATTCGGTTCTCAGCTTTCGTATGAAATAAAGAAAGAAATAGACGATTATCTGAGAGAAAAACGATATGATATTATAGACGAAACCTCATTTATCAGTGATTACCAGCGGACAGTCGACGGCTCCTATCAGGCGACCTGCACCCTGCGGGATGGCAGTCATGTACTCTACCAGATTACTCTCGATGTGGCAACCGAACAGGATGCCATCAAGGTATGTGAAAACTGGCGCGATTGCAGCACTGAGCTCTATCAGCAGAGCATGCTTAAACTCTTATCGCATTGACAAAACACGTTGACAACGCATCACTTTTTCTCTTTTCCTGCAAATCTCATTTCGCCGTTGTTTTCCATATTTGCAAGAACCATATTATAAACACCTTTATTTTCAGAATTCATTCGCTTCATCCGTTTAGCACATTGCGGGCAGTAAGTTCCAAATTCCAGTGCCACACCACAGGAAGCACAGTATTTCTTATCAATGGCAATATTTTTTGCCACCTCAACACGTCCCTCTCGTATAAAATCATAAATTTTCGAACGTGAAACACCGGTTGCCTCGGAAATTTCAAAAGCATTTTTGGGGCCATTTTCTGCTAAATATTTTTTTACCTTGCCAAAAGCAGTAAAATACTCAAAACCGCACTCTTCGCATACATAGCGTCCGCTTCCCTTAAACGTCATCTGTCCGGAGCATTTTTCACAAACCCTGATGGCTATTTCAAGAAGATCTTCCTCTACATATCTATCACGTGTCATGGAATCACCTCCGCTTTCTTTATTTACCCAAATTTCCTTTCATAATTTGTGATACACTGCTCTATTACCGCAACAGCCTCTGCCGGTCCTCCAAACTCTTTGACCGCCGTTTCCTTATTTTCCAGATCTTTATATATGGAAAAGAAATGCTGGATTTCCTCAAAGATATGTTTGGGAAGCTGCTCAATATCCGTATAATAATTATATGTCGGATCATTGTACGGTATTGCAATGATTTTTTCATCGTTTGCACCATTATCCAGCATATACATAACCCCAATCGGATAACAGCGGACAAGAGATAACGGTTCTATATCTTCCGAACAGATAACAAGCACGTCCAACGGGTCTTTATCGTCACCGTAAGTTCTTGGAATAAATCCATAATTTGCCGGATAATGAGTAGATGTATATAAGATACGGTCCATTATAATCAGACCGGTCTCTTTATCCAACTCATATTTTTTCTTACTTCCTTTTGAAATTTCAATTGTTGCAACAAAATCTGTCGGGGTAATTCTTTCTTTATTGATATCATGCCATATATTCATCGTCTATAACCTCATTTCCTGTTTTCAGCCCACACCCATGGAACCAAGCTCCAAATACTTGAGATATGCGCCATATGTCATCGTCACTGCGCTGTCGCCCGTTCCAACAGATACGGTAATTCCCTCTAAATCTTCTTCGGTCGCATTCTGGCCTTCATCAAAAACTGTTTTGTTAGATGAAGTTTTTGTGGATGGAACAGATGTTGCACCGCCTTCGCCTTCTGAACTGCCGTTCAGCCCAACCTTTACTTTTTTATCCGGAACAGTTACACTCTCACTCATATATTTTTTAATCTTTTTTACATAATTCTGCGTTTCCGTATACGGAGGCACTCCATCATATTTCTGGACTGCACCGCTTCCTGCATTATAAGCTGCTGCCGCGAGTATATAATCTCCATCAAACTTCTTCAAGTGCGCTTTCAGAAGCTTAGCCGCTGCCATAATATTCTGCTCCGCATCATAAGGATCCTTAACTCCAAATTCTTTGCACTCATATGGCATCAACTGCATGATTCCCTTTGCTCCGGCCGAGGAAACACATTTGGTATTAAAATCAGACTCCGCCTTTGCAACTGCGACGAGAAAATCATATGATATATTATATTTTTGGGAAGCCCTCTCAAAAATCCCCTGTAACGAAACCTTTGTGCTTCCTGAATTTTCCAGATTAGTATCTGTATCGACAGTGGAACTCTTTACAGTTTGGGCGGCTGCCTTAACAGTTTTATCTTCTTCTTTCTCCAACACTTTTTGAAAAGGAGTAATGGTAGACCGGGTCTCATGTAAACCAGAAAAATTCCGGCTGTTTTCTGTGCGGTATGCAGTTACATCACGAATCACAAACGAAGTCATTCCCTTTCTCCTTTCAAAAATCTGTCTTTTTATATTATAGCGAAAAAATCTGAAGAAATCAAGCGATGCGGTACTATTGTTCTGCCCGTTTCTTAAAGTTTTTGAGTAACAGCACAATAACAAAAACACTCACAAAACCAAAAAGCAGCTGAATCAAGACGGGCATTTCAAAACCAACACTTCTAAGGGCTGTCTCATATCCCTCGATGACATAAGAACTCAGGTTAAAAAGTGCATGGAGCAAATAACATCCCCAGATTGTTTCCGTTTTCTCAAATACATATGCCAATATAATGCCAAACACACCAGCGTAAATCCCCTGAACAAGATTCATATGGTAGAGTCCAAATATCGCACCGGAAATCAGGGCGGCCGGCCAAAAAGAAAAGACTCTCCGCAATTTACCAAATACCATTCCCCGAAAAAGCACTTCTTCTACCAATGGACCGAAAATGCCGACGCAGAAAATCATTAATACCGGGTTCGCAGCATTAATCTCCAGATTTTTCATCAAATCAACATACTGTGCAAAAATCCCCGGCATGACAAAATAGACCAGAATCATCAGCAAATTGAGTGCGTATTGTCCCAAAAAAGCAATTCCTGCTATACTGAGAACATTTTTTATACTAAACGCCTTTTTATAATTTGGACGGTACTGATATTTTTTTTCGCGAAAATAATACCACAGGCCAAAGCAGGCAAGAGTAATCAGTTCCTGAACAAAATTAAGAATCATAAGCGGATTGCCCTGCTGTATATACTGAATCAATTTTGCCAGAACCCCCTGAAAATTCTGCATTTGATCTGCACTGAACATTCCCAGTTGTATCCCTGCCACCATAACAATAAAGCTCAATATAAAAGATAGTAACGTCAAACTGGCAAGTTCAATCACAAGATAAAGTCCTGACCAGGCAATCGCTTTACATTTTTCCTTCATAGTCTTCGACCCTCTCTAACAATCTTTCTTCTCATTGTAGCACGAGAATTCCCCGGGGTCAATTTACAGTTGCAGATTTCCCTGGGAAATGGTAATATGTTTGATAGCGAAACAGCCATATTGCCGGTTTTAACCCGGACAAAAGCGCAGAGGAAGGAATGAGAAAAACATGAAACTTTGGGGAGGACGCTTTACCAAGGAAACCAATCAGCTGGTACATAATTTTAATGCTTCGATTTCTTATGACCAGAAATTTTATAAACAGGATATTCTAGGCAGTATCGCCCATGTGACAATGCTCGAAAAACAGCATATTCTTACTCCAGAAGAGAAAGACCAGATTGTAAATGGATTGCAGGGAATCCTCTCGGATATTGAGAGCGGTGCTCTGGAAATCACCGGCGAGCACGAGGATATTCATAGTTTTGTAGAGGCAAATCTGATCAGCCGCATCGGAGATGCCGGCAAAAAGCTTCACACCGGACGAAGCCGTAATGATCAGGTGGCTCTGGATATGAAACTATATACAAGGGACGAAATTATTGAAATCAACGATTTACTGAAAGAGCTAATGGAAGTCATCCATCGCGTTATGTCGGAAAACATTGATACCTATATGCCGGGTTTTACACATTTACAAAAGGCGCAGCCAGTGACGCTTGCACATCATTTTGGCGCCTATTTCGAAATGTTCCGCAGAGACCGCAGCCGTCTGCGCGATATTTATGACCGCATGAACTATTGTCCGCTGGGAGCTGGTGCTCTTGCCGGCACTACCTATCCACTGGACAGAGAATACAGTGCAAGTCTCCTGAAATTTGATGGTCCTACTTTCAACAGTATGGATTCTGTATCCGACAGAGATTATCTGATTGAACTTCTCAGTGCCATGTCTACAATCATGATGCATCTGAGCCGTTTCTGCGAGGAAATTATCATTTGGAATTCAAATGAATACCGTTTTGTAGAAATTGACGACTCCTACTCCACAGGTTCCAGTATTATGCCACAGAAAAAAAATCCCGATATTGCAGAACTTGTGCGCGGAAAAACCGGCCGGGTCTACGGAGCACTCATGTCGCTTTTAACCACCATGAAAGGAATTCCACTTGCCTATAACAAGGACATGCAAGAGGACAAAGAGCTGACATTTGATGCCATTGATACCGTAAAAGGATGCCTTGCCCTATTTACCGGTATGATTGATACTATAAAATTCAACAAACCGGTAATGGAAGCCAGTGCAAAAAACGGCTTTACCAATGCTACTGATGCTGCAGACTATCTGGTGAATCACGGCGTACCATTCCGGGATGCCCACGGCATTATCGGTCAGTTAGTATTATTGTGCATCGAGAAGGGGATTTCACTTGATGACCTTACACTTGATGAATATAAAAAAATCTCCCCTGTTTTTGAGGAGGACATTTACGAGGCAATTTCCATGAAAACCTGTGTGCAAAAGCGCAATACTCTTGGTGCCCCCGGGCAGGAAGTCATGAAACAGATTATTGCGGCCAATGAAAAATATTTACGGGAATCCTAAGTATCAGGATTCCCGCTTTTCCATTATAAGGATATCATCAATATGTACTTGAAATAACTCTGCCAGAATCAGCAGGTTGTCAACGGTGGGAAGCACCGTCCCCTCTGCCACTTATAGATTGCCTGAGGTGTCGCAAATCCAAATATATCCTGCAAATCTTTTACACTCATCCCCTTGTTCTGTCGCAGTCTGATTATATTTTTTCCGGTTGCTTCCATATTAATCACCGGGTTGTTCTGCATCTTAAATTCCCCCTTTTATAAAGTATCAAGCACGATGGTGCTTGCCGGGCTTGTGCTACAAAAAAACCGCCTATCTTCGATAAGATAAGCGGTTCACAAAATCCGTGTATCATTTAGTTGCCAATACGGTTAATGATTACACAGCATATGCCGACACGTCATCTTATACGAATAATCGCCATGATATAACAGTTCATCATTCATGCTATGAGAATGTCTATTCAGAATAATACGTGTTCTAAGTGTAATCATCATAATTTTCTCCTTTCCGGGCAACTAACCCCTTTTTTTCTCATTATAACACTGAACAAATTGTTTGTCATTATACCGGTGGTATAATTATCGAATATAATTGGTTCGGATTACCGGTTCACGCTCCGGGTAATTTATCCCCTTTTCTTTGCCGGCTTCAATACACTTAATCAACCATGCCATATTGTTTCCAAGTGTGCGCATAGTCTGCATTCCTTCTTCGTCCTTCACTACTTCCTCTGCTGTGCTGCCATGTACCTGATTCCAGTACTGAGACGATACTATCGGCATACAATTAATAGTAAAATATTTGTTGATCTGGTCAAATGCAGCCGAAGCTCCTCCGCGCCGACAGCTCACAACTGCTGCCGCCGGTTTGCCTGCCATTTTCCCTCCACCAGAATAAAAAGCGCGGTCCATAAATGAAGTGAGGGCTCCGGATGCCGCTGCATAATGCACCGCAGTTCCAAAAACATATCCGTCAAAATCCCCTGCCTTCTCTACAAATTCATTTACCACATCTTTTCGGAAGCATCCCTCTCCGGTTCTGGCGCACGAACCACAGCCGATACATCCTGCCAGTTCATTCATTCCCAGCCACATAATTTCTGTCTTTACTCCATTTTTCTCAAGCGCCCCTGCTACTTCCTTCAGTGCCGTATATGTACAGCCTTCTTTGTGCGGGCTTCCATTTACCAACAATACTTTCATTTATATATTCCTCCGTTTCTTCATTTCCACACTGCTTTTATCTAAATTTATGTTTACCCTTCTTTTATTATTTCAGAATATTTTTTATTCGTCAATAATATTTTAACATTCCCTGTTCCTGCAGATATTGAAGGAAGCCCTCACAGCCCTCCAAAATGTCATCATAGGTAACATCAAAATTTCCCGTATACCACGGATCCGCAATGTCCCTTCCATCACTGTTAAAGGCAAGTAACTTATACACTTTCCCCTCCGGATCACCACCAAGTATCCGGTTCATATTCCGGATGTTCCACGTATCCATACCGATAAAATAATCGTAATTGTCATAATCCCGCCGGCTCATCTGCGACGCACGGTGCGGCGCCATCGGGATTCCCAGCTCGTTCATCTTGCGAACCGTCCCCCGGTGGGGCGGATTGCCGATTTCCTCCGTGCTGGTCGCTTTGGAATCAATCAGGAACTGGTCTGCTAATCCTCTTTTATTTACCATGTCCTGAAATACAAACTGAGCCATTGTGCTGCGGCAGATATTGCCGTGGCAGATGAAACATACTCTAATCATAATTTTTCATATCCTTTTAACACCGTTCAATACCTGAAATCTCTTACCACATCAATAATATTGAAACGATATATAATTTTTCATTATTTTCTTATTACACCCTGTAAATTACTATTTTCTTTCATTTGAAAGGTGTAAAAAAAGGTGTAAAATCAAGGTTTTTGCACCTTGTCATTATGAAGTTAAAAATTAAATAACTCTTCCTCTTCATTGTTTTCTAACTCCATTGTTTTCAGCGATTCCTGCATAATCATATTATTTTCCATTTGTGCTATGTTTAGCATCTCATCCCTCACATCATCTACTTGCAAATGAGTATAGGTATCAAAAGTTATATCCATAGAACTGTGTCCCATAATATACTTTAGCTTTGCCGGATTCATTCCAGATTTTGCCATCTTAGTACAAAAGGTATGCCTGCACACATGCGGAGTGACTGTTGGTAATGGTTCCTTATACAACTTGTTATACTTTTCACGAATGAACTGAAAGTATTTTTCCCAATGTAACGCCACCATCGGCATTCCATTTTGATCTAAGTATAGAAAACCTTTGTATCCATCTACTACCGGTTCCTTTTTTACTTTCTTTCGATTTTTTATAATCTTTCGAAAGCAATCCGCAACTTCTGGCGTCATCGGTACTTTACGCACCCCTGCCGTTGTTTTGGTTTTCTGAATAATATATGACTTCCTTTCATTGTACACTCTAACCAACTGATGATCCACATTAATGATCATATGTTCAAAATCAATATCACCTATTGTCAGTCCTACAAATTCAGAAATTCGAAGTCCGGTATTAAACAAAATAAACATACCTTCATACACTCTTTGATAATGTGCATCTTTGCGGACAAACTCCAAGAATAGTCTTTCCTGCTTTCTTGTAAGTGCCTGTCGGGTTACACTATCATTCACAAGCACACTTGCCAACTCAAAATCAAATGGATTTTTTCTAATAAAATCGTCTTCATAGGCAAGCCGAAATGCAGGACGCAACACACCTCGAATGGAATGAATAGAACTATATCCTCTGCCATTTTTTTGCAGATCAATCAACCATCCTCTGGCATCTGAAGTTTTTACAGATGAAATCTTTCTCTTTCCAAAAGGATCTTTTTTCAGAAAATTCACTACTGTTTTATAACCGAGTCTTGTACTCGGCTTAACACCTATTTTCTGAGAAATATAAAGCTCCACTAAAGCTAACACCGTCATATCGCCACGGCTCATTGCAATTTTATCCTGCTTGTCTTTCTGAATCCTTGCGATTTTCTCACGCAGTGATTCTTCTTTCTTTCCATGTACTGCAGGATCATTTGGAACCAACCGCTTTGAATAGACATACCGAGATTTACCCAATTCGTCTATATACTTATAACGATATCTGCCGTCCGATAACTGAATTTCTCCATTATGCAGTTTTCGATTCTTTTTGTCTCTTCGACTTGTATTCATAACATGCTTCCTCACTTTCCACTAAAGAAAGCTAAGCACTAGTATGACTTAAATATAATAGCATATTTTTATATTATGCTACAGCCCATTTAACAAAATCGTTTAGATCAAAGTGCATTTGCCTCATCCACAAACTGCTCAAATAATTTTCTCTTTATCTGAACACGATTTCCAACCATTAAAACATATGGTGCATATGGATTTTCCGCTACAATTGCTCTTATGCGGCTTCTTCCAATATGAAAATATGCGGCAGCCTCTTCAATCGTCATAGTATACTTTTGCCAAATAGGAATATCTAAATGGTCTGTTTGTAAAGGCATTGTATTCACCTCCAACATCAATCTGGCATTTTTTCTGAAAGTCCTCTTGCCAAACCTTCCATTTCCAAACGATAAATCATCAATCGAAGAAGATATTCTGCTATATGTCGAACACCTCGTTCCCAATCTTCTAATGTTCGGTAAGGAATTCTAAAATATGCGGCAAATTGTTTCTGTGTCATGCCTGTTTGTTTCCTTGCTTCCTTTAATAATTCCTTTAGTTCCATAATATCTCCTCAATAAATAATTTTTCATTCATATATTACCACGCATTGTGTGTATTGTCAAGATATATGAAACATAATCTCCAGTTGAAATCACCGGTCACTGTAGTTAGCAGCACACTCTGGACTCGCACCATCTCTTATAGACCATAAAGGGAGTATCATTATCATAGAACAGTCGCAACCACGGAATCACCACAATCCCTCTTTTGCATGGATGTTATCGCTCCCGGCATCTCACATCAGACAGATCAATCAAAAAAATACCTGATAAGCTATCTCCTTTGTGTCTGTCCTACCGATCCTGGCGCATCTGCGGCACGGCGCAATGCGTAACTGTTCCTCATGTCCAGTGAAATCATCGTATTCAGTTGTCTGTGTCTGATAAGATTATTTCCTGTGGACACATCTAAAGTATAAATGAGTATTTTTCTCTTGTATAGAACACATATATCGAATATTACTCCCGATTTATCGGTGTATATAGATAAAAAAAGGTACTCCGATTTTTTCAGAATACCTTTTAACTAGATTGACATTTATCATTACCATCTTCCTCTAGTAATGCCTTTATGTAACCTTCTATACTTCCTTTTCGTCTATCTGATAATTTACGATAATTCTTTATAATCCATACTTCACTCTTCTCCTCAAGACATACTGTATTGCTGTTGTCATCAAAAAGATCTGAAACTGGCACTCCCATTCCCTGAGCAATTTTTCGAATATTGCTTTCCCTCACATCATAATCTTCTTTTTGAGCCAAACTCCATAATGTGCTTTCTGGGATTCCACTTCTTTTTGAAAACTCATAGCGTGTCATACCCGTTTCAGCCAAAAATTCAAGATACTGGTTTCTAACAGACTTACTAATGGCAGACACCCCCTTTTTCCTCTATGACAAGTATAACTTGACATAAGAAAAAGATATAGAACATATATTTCGGAGTATTTGTCCGATTTATCGGTGTATACTTTTTAATTTTTTTCTCTCGTCTTAAGACATGCACAAAACAAGAAAAAGAGAAAAGATACTGGTCATTCTGCATCTTTTCTCTTAAACAAATTATCCACCTACCAAATCGGGATGGTTTTACCATACTTAAAATAGTGTAACACTCTATTATAATACTGTATATTTTTTTAATTGATTACCTAATACTCCAAGCATAATTTCTCCAATCCTATGTCAGTGTGGTTTAACCACATCTAAAAAGTACCTTATTACCATTTTTACTTTTTATAAGTATGGTTATAACATACTTATAGGAGGTGGCGTTATGGCTCTCAACCCAAAACAGTTTGGTATCATTATAAAAAATGCCCGTATGGATAAAAAACTCACACAAGCTGAATTAGCAGAAATTCTTGACCTTTCCTTATCTTATTTAAAAGATTTAGAACGATTCAAGAACACGCCAAGTCTTGAAGTTTTTGCTAAAGCCATACAATACTTCAATTTGTCTGCCGATACTGTAATTTATCCAAATAAAAATTTGAATAACAGTACATATCAAAAAATAGAAAGACGATTGCTGCAATGCGATGAAAAACAACTCAAGATTATCCTCGCACTGACAGAAGCTGTCCTATCGGTCGATGACACTTCTATAGATAATTCTGACATTTAAGTTTTACTCTAAAATTCAAGGTTCGTTTTATCATAAAATGAACCTTTCTATTTTTTCATATAATCTAAAAATTCATTTACTGTATTGTCTTTTTCAATCATTCCCATACCGCTTAATAAAAATATACAATCTACATATCCCTGGCAGTATGCCTGTTGTGCTTCTAATGACGCATCGTCTTCTAAATATTCTATCCATTCCTGAATGACCCTCCTTTCAGTTTCTTCCATATGATTCATTTGTTCTTCTACAACAATCCGAGCTTTTTCCAGTTCTTTTTTAATCCTCTGCTGTTCTGGCATTTGAACCATATTTTTCTGCGACAAACTCTCACAACGCAATTGCTGCATAAATCCTGCCACTCGATTCCATATCCTATTACTTCTCATATTTTTCGCCTCCATTCTTGTATGTAGTATTTGCAAATTTAAAACAGTTACACTATACCCAAAAATAATGGCTAATAAATACATTTTTCTTACAAATGTAATACTTTAATTATTACACAAGTAGGATTTGCAGTCAAGTTTTTATTTGACTTTACATACTGTGAGCCTTATAATATTAAGTGTATTACACTCGTAAGAATTAGGAGGTGCCTACATGAGTGCATTACCACAAATTTCAGAGGCAGAATACGAAGTGATGAAAATAGTTTGGAAGTATGCCCCAATTAACACGAATGAGATTACCGAAAAACTTTTAGCAACATCATCATGGAGTGCCAAAACTATACAAACTTTAATCAAACGCCTGGTAAATAAGGGCGTACTGACCTATGAGAAAAATAGTCGTGTTTTCGTGTACACCCCAGTAGTAAAAGAAAGTGAATATATCAGCCAGGAAAGTAATTTTTTCCTGAATCGTTATTATGATGGGGATATTACAGCTATGCTTTCAGCCTACATTCAAAATGACAAATTATCCAAAACAGAGATAGAAACACTCCGAGCTCTTCTTTCCAAGAGAGGAGGCGATTGACATGGCTAATTTTATGATACGCTTTTTAATATGCAATGTATTTATCAGCGGTATCATTATCATTCTTTTGATATCCAAATTGATATTCAAAAACAATCTGTCCAGCCGGATGCAGTATAATCTGTGGTTACTGTTACTCGGACTTTTAGCAGTGCCTTTTATCCCCTTCCGTCTAGTTAGTTTTCCGCAAATTTCCTCATGGCTCAGAAGCGTAAGAAACTATTCCGCTTCTCATGCCGATGTTGGTGCAAATAACGTTATGGATACCGGTTTATCCGGTACTACGAATTGGATGAATAACTTTGCCCTTTCTGTAAATAAAGACACGCCATCCGTTACCGGATACATTTTATTAGGTATATGGATCGTGGGAATGCTTGCGATGATGATATTGATAATCAAATCTTCTCTTCGTTTACGCACAATAAAGAGATCTGCGCTCTCCCTCCAGAACCCAGAGGTTCGCAGACTGTATAACAAATGCTTGAACGAGATGAAAATAGCAAGGAATATTCCTGTGTATAGTACCGCTTTTTTGAAATCTCCTATTATCGTAGGACTTTTGAAACCATGTATTTATCTGCCAATTCATTTAATATCGGATTATCATGAATCTGATATGAGATATATGCTATTGCATGAACTGCAACACTACAGACATAAGGATGCCCTTGCCAATTATCTTATGAACTTTGTCGGAGTGCTTTATTGGTTTAATCCCTTTGTTTGGTTTGCACTAAGAGAAATGCGTAATGACAGAGAAATTGCTTGTGATACTTCTGTTCTGAAAATGCTGGAAGCAGACGATTATGAGGATTACGGAAATACGCTGATTAACTTTATAGAAAAGGTTTCCAGTTCTCCATTTCCCTTTGCTTCCAGCCTTAGTGGAAACATGAAACAAATGAAGCGTCGCATTATCAACATCGCTTCTTATGAGAAACCAACATTTTACAAAAAGTTAAAAGGCCTGACTGCTTTTATACTGATCGCAGTTCTAATATTGGGACTTACACCTTTTATTTCTACATATGCAGCGGACGAAAGTCGCTATCAATGGAAATCTTCCTCAGAAAACATTTCATATGTAGATTTTTCTAAATACTTTGGAAAATACGAAGGAAGCTTTGTTTTATACGATCTGGAAAATGATATCTGGAGCATACATGATATAGAACATGCTACGCTACGAGTTGCACCGGATTCCACTTACAAGATATATGATGCTTTATTTGGATTGGAAGAAGGTGTCATTACACCAGAAGATTCTTTTATTGCATGGAATGGAAAAAACTATCCGTTTGAAACATGGAACTCTGATCAGACCTTACAGTCTGCGATGACCTCCTCTGTTAACTGGTATTTCCAAGCAATAGACGAACAACTTGCATCCACTAACATTCGCAACTATATTCAACAAATCGGATACGGAAATGAAAATGTGAGTGGCAGGCTGTCCACTTATTGGCTGGAATCCTCCTTAAAGATTTCCCCAGTGGAGCAAGTTAAACTTTTAACAAAACTGCAAAACAATAGCTTAGGATTTTCTTCTGAAAATATCAATGCAGTAAAAGATGCCATCTGTCTTTCTTCTTCCGATGCCGGAACATTCTACGGAAAGACCGGAACCGGCCGTGTGGATGGCCAGGATGTGAACGGATGGTTTATCGGCTATATTGAAACTGCAGATAATACATACTTTTTTGCTACCAACATTGGTGCAGACAGCGATGCTACCGGAGGCAACGCAACTGAAATAACCATGTCTATCTTGTCAGACATGAATATCTGGAAATAAAAATATCGGGTAAAGGTCATAG
>JAXEJU010000028.1:0-9284 GCA_034101395.1 Eubacterium sp.
ATCCACATATCTACCATTTTCATCCACGCCATGCATTACATTTTTATCGGTTGGATACCATTCATGCTCGGCATATAAAAGTGCAGTTTCAACAACAGCTTTTCCCCAAGTATTATTTTCCATTTATCAAATTTCCCTTTCCATTTCTGTCAAAAAAATACCAAATAGACAACTTCAAATCTTCTGTTACTTTCAATCTCTTCGCAAGACTGAATCTGTATATACTAATTTAACTTTCTGACCACCTGGAGCTCCATAAGGACATACATACAGACACAGGCAATCCTTTTTACAAAGTCTAATGTTTCTAACTGTCTTTAATTCCATGTTTATGACCTCCCTTCTATCTTTTCAAATTTATAAGGAGGAACTTTACATACCACTTTATTCTAATTCTTGCAGCATTTTTTCCGGGTCCTCTGCTGCTTTCACCCTATCATTTGCTTTAATAATAATTCCTTGCTCATCTATTAGATATGTTGTTCTTACAACCCCCATAGAAACCTTACCGTAATTTTTCTTTTCCTGCCATACATCGTATGTTTCAATTACGGTGCGCTCCGGGTCTGCAAGAAGCGTAAATACCAATCCGTATTTTTCTACAAATTTTTTATGAGAAGCCACTGAATCCTTACTGACCCCAAGGACAACTGCTCCTTTCTCTGTAAACTGAGGATATCTTTCAGAAAATCCACATGCTTGCTTTGTACATCCTGGTGTACTATCCTTTGGATAAAAATATAAAATAACCTTTTTTCCAATATAATCATTTAATTTATGCAATTTCCCATCTTGGTCAAACAGCTCAAAATCTGGTGCCTTGGTTCCTACTTCTAACATACTTTACTCCTTTCTTAACGATGCGTAAATTCAAAGTTTCTGTTCCCTATAAAATATGTTTATCGGGATTTTCCAAATCGCCAAACAACGATTCGCAGGGAACAACTTTCATTGCTCCCCACATCAAAATTATACCAAACCTTTAACCGCTCTGCCTCACTTTTTATGTATTTTCATGGTCTTCCTATATCCGGTTTTCTTCGTCAGAAGTTTCTTATATTTCTTGTAATACTTCTTGTTCACTTTGAATACCGCTTTGGCCCGTATCTTTTTGAATGCATTTTTTCCGATAGAAGAAATATTATTTCCCAGTATTATGTTTTTTAACTTCTTACAATTCTTAAATGCATTGGCATTAATGGCTTTGACTTTGTAAGTCTTTCCATTCATCTTTATCGTGGAAGGAATGGAAACTTTCTTTAGGGATGTTTTTCCTTTTACCACCACAACCTTTTTACCGGAAACCTTGTATAATACACCATTCACCGTTTTTTGAATGGTCTGCGTCTTGGTTGCAGACGGGGGAGTTGTATTATTGGTATTGGTCGTATTTGTTGTGTTTGTTTTGTTTGGCGGGATAGTGGCACCCGGCGTGATAGTATCCTCCGGCTTTGTTTCTTCCACTTCCGGAAGAACGAGAAGTTTCATAAATCGTTCGGTTTTTGTGCTCCCCTCATCATAGTCGTATGTGCGTACGCCGGCATCCACAATTTTGTACTGAAAATCAGAGGCCATCAGATATTCCGCTTCGCCTTCAAATGCGGAATAATCAGAAATATATGCCCCTTTATTATATCCCTTTGGAACGTAGATTTCCAAAATAGTGCCTCCCCTTTGTTCATAGGTAAAGCCGGACGCAATCACTCTACTATAAGACGTACTCGTAATACATTTATATGTTCCCGTCTTGCCTACGGCTGCCTTCATATCCGCAACAGAATCGGATGTCCCGGTAAAATTTTGGACTGTTCGGATTCCGCTGTAAAATACGGTATTGGTGTGAAGACTGTACTTCGATAGTTCGTAGTCCAGATTTTTGTTGATCTGACTGAATCTTTTGTAGTTTTCACCATACAGGGACAAGGCCTTTGGCACATATTCCTGACCATGCTCCAACAAAGCTTTCATTCCTCTGTAATAGTCTTCACCTGAGTATAAAAAAGTATTGGGATTTTCTTCCTTTGAAAATTCATGGATGTCATTTTCGCTCATATAGGCATCCTTCCATGCTTTTCCATTATCCGTTGGATGAGCATAACTGCTCAGATTATACTCAGACTCATAGGGGATTCCGTCACTGGTAACGGTAACATCTGCGTACCAGGAACAATCTCCCGTGGATATCGTAATATAAGTCTTTCCCTTTTTGTGAGCTGTCACAACGCCTTGATCTGACACGGATGCAATCTCATTATCCGTAGAATTGTAATAAATCCGGTCTTTTAACGTGCCCGGAAGTGTGAGGTTAAATGTTTCATCCCCCGCAAGCTTTATATGCCGTTCGCTGACATCGGTTTCTCCGGTGGCTATGGCGATATCATGATCCTTTGCGTATTTTTTGGCAACCTCATTCATCGTTGCACTATAAATAAAATTATAGCGCACTGATTGGGGCTCAGAAGACTCTGAAAAGAAATAACCAATTGCTTTATCGCCAATTTTTTTTATGGAATCCGGTAATGTTACCTTTTGTCCATCCAAACCTCGAATTGCTTTTTCCTCAATATCCGTTACCCCATCCGGAATGATAATATTCGCGAGCGGTTGGGCTGTATTTTCCCAAGCCCTCTCCTCTATATAGCAAGACAAACTGTAGGGCATCAGTGTCGTGATTCCTTTTGGAAAAATCAGGTTTTCACTCGTATTGACACCCGCAATACAGACAAGCTTCTTCCCATCTTTTGTCACAAGCGAATGGTCCGCTTCCTTGTAATAGGGCTGATTTTCCGATACATGGAATGCTTTAATATTGGTATCGGCAAATGCCCCCTCCCCCAAAGAATCCAAGTTATCCGAAATGGTAAAATCGTCCAATTCATAACAGCCATAAAATGCAAATTCCCCGATAGAATGGACATTTTCTTCCCCTTCCAGATTCTTTAACTCGGAGCAATTGACAAAGGCCCCCTTTTCAATGGACTCCGCACCATTTCCCAGCTTAACCGTTTTCAAATCATAGTTTCCGTAAAAAGTATATGCCTCAATCGTCTTGACCTGATCCGGGATTTCCACTTTCTCAAAACTCGATTTATAAAAAGCATTGGAATCAATTTCTTCAATCGATTCCGGCAAAACCAGTTCTCCATTCGTATATCGATAACACGCATAGCTTCCGATTTTTTTGATCCCCTCCGGTAAATCAAGAGAATTTGTATTCTCAATAGCTTCTTCATCCGGGTCATAAACAATAACCTTCGTATGATATTTTATCAATTGCGTTTTCTTTTTATTGTACAGCGAGTTCTCAAATTCACTTAAATCTGAATTATCTGCTGCTACATCAAAATCGATTACAGAGGCTGTCCGAATACTTTTTTGAATGGAACTATCCACATGGGAACCTAACGTCATTTTGGAAATGGTTGTATTCTCAAATGCGTCCTCTGTCGAGACTGTTTCATCAAGTGTCAGGGAATCAATATTCGTTCCGTCAAATGCCCCTTCCCCAATATCTCCCGTCAAAAGTGTCATACTGTTTATTCCACCGATATAGGCAAGAGCATAATCCTCGATTTTCTTTATACTATTTAATTCATCGAAATAAAGGTTCGGGCAGTCATAAAAGGCACGGTCCCCTATTTTTTCTAAGTTACTGTCACCGATAAAAGCTTCCAGCTTTGTACATTTAAAAAACATTCCCTCGGGAATTTCTTTAATGCCTTCTACAAATTCTGCTTGGGTAAGACTCGCGCAACTTGCAAAAATATAACTTCCCAAGTTGACTGGTTGCGCATTTATTACCAGAGTCCTCAGACCATAACAGGAAAAGAAGGCACCTTCTCCAATCTCTTCCACACGTTCGGGAATCGTAAGTTCTTTCAATTTGTTGCACACGGAAAAAGCATAATTCCCTATTTTTTTCAGGGTATCGGGCAAAGCAATTTGTGTTAAATAATTGCAGTTTGCAAATGCTTCATCGCCAATTACCGTTACATTTTCCGGTATGTTTAACCGTACCATGTCCTGGTTGTTGCGAAACGCATTTTGCCCGATTTCTGTAACTTTCTTTTCCTCGATTGTTTCAGGAATAGAAACATATTTCTTGGTCCCTTTATAACCGGTAATTTTAACTGTTCCATCGATTTTTACGGTGTACCGGTAATTCCCACTTTCTTTTGTTTCTGTTGATTCTGCCGCCACAACCGGTTGCGACACTGGCATGGGCAAAAAAGAAGCCAGCATAGAAATCATCAAGGTAACTACCATAATCTTTCTAATTCTTTTCATATTTCTGATTCCTCCTTTTGGGTAAGGTAACAATAAAATTATTGATATTCATAGTTGTAATATACTGCATTTCCTGTGCCAGTTTGTATACCATTCGAATCCCCATATAATCCCCGTCCTGAAGCTTTTCCAACCATTCCATTCGCTCCATGACGGTAATCGGGTTTCCATTATCTCTTGTACGGATAATCACATCTTCCGAATCAATATAAACCCGGATATCAATCTCTTTCTTTCTGGCATCCGTAAAGCCTTTCTCTATAATGAAAACCGTTATTTCTTCAACAAAAAGTTCAATATAATACAATTGTTTTTCGTCCAATTGATTGTTTTGACAAAATGTCTTTATGAGGCTTATCTGCTCCGGCAATTCTTCTGTGCCTGACAGATGGATTTCCAAATCTCTGTCCAGGTTATCCTCATAGGGTGCTAACAGAGAGAAAAAGCCGTCCGGATGAGATTGAAGTTGATTGCGGATTCCGTTGATGACAATGGTGATAACCACAAGTAAAATTTCACTAAGCGGAATGGATAACCATAGTCCCGTTACACCGTAGCGAGGTGTCAGAAGGAAACAAAGAGCGATAATACAAATCAGTTTATTGCATAAGGTATGAATATGGGTTACTATATATTTTTTCTGTGCCTGAACTAAATTCTGATAAAATTCATTATAGGCAAGAAAAGGAAGGCTGACGGCATGACAACGCAATATGGAAACCGACCAGTCATAGGAGGGGGCGTTTACTGGAACATAGATCCCCGCAATAAAAGGTGCCGCCAGAAAGTACACAATGGACAGCGCTCCCACGCCCACTATAATATACCGTAGGGAAACTTTACAACAGGACTTCAGCATGTGGTAATCCTTTTCCCCTAAAAACATTCCTCCCAGAAGAAAAATACCGCCGCCGATACCAACTCCCACACTTTCTACAACATAGCGTACATTTTGTTCTACCGAAAATGCCGCCATTGCCGCAGCTCCACCTGCCAAAATAGTCATGCGGTTCATGATCAGCGGGCGAATAATGTTTCCCACTCTCTTCGTGGCCCTTGGAAGTCCAATTTTAAAAATGGACAACAAAACGGTGAAGTCTATATGGCGGAAACTGATTCGGAATAATTTGTTGTTACAAAAGCAGCTCAGTAACACCAACATACTTACGTAGTAACTGATGGAGGTAGCCAGTCCCATACCGAACATACCACCATGAAACACAAGTACATTAAGCAAATCTCCGATTACGTCAGCGATGGTAAGAGCTCCAATGGATGCAATAATTAATTTGTTTTTACCACATATCTGAACTTCAGGAATTAATACTGCCACAAAAATATGTCCGGGGGCACCGATAAAGAAGCCTCGGATATATGTACTTGCATGGTAAAACAATTCTCCTTTATCCTTTGTTGCACCAATCAGGGCAGCCACCTGATTACAGAAAAGGATGCCAATCAACGCCACCACAATGGATGTCAGCAGGGTAACAAATAGTGTCATGGAAAAAACCTGGTTTGATTTTTCCACATTCCCTTTTCCAATTTCTTCACTACATATTTGGGATACGCCGGCCGCCAGCACGCCACTGATTACCGCAAATACCGTAAAGCAAATCCCCGCCATTCCGTTTGCCGCAAGGGCGGTATCTCCGATAAACCGGCTGGTAATGGTCCCATCGATTACATAAGTAATCGCTCCGGCAATTTCCATCAGAATAATGCCTGTTGCAGCATTTTGAACCAACTGATGAGTTATTCTATTTTTCTTTTCTGTCATAGGAAACCTTTCTTTTTGCAACTATAAATCTAAGCTGAACCCCAGCTCCCCATAATCATCAATCAAGGTAAAAGATGGTTGTTCATTTCTATTTTTTATAATGCTTCGGTCTTTAATGATGTATGTGTCAACTTGTTTATGACTATTGAAGTAACAATATCGCTCATCATGTTTTTGGTAGGTATCCAGTTTGTATTTGATATCATCTAAATCAAGACAAAATGGTCCGGCACACAACAGAACCTTACCCAACATGACATTTACATCAAATAGTCGAATACTAAAAAATTCTTCGCCATAAATACCAAATTCATTATGTACTAAAGCAGACTCATAAAGATGTAACATCTCCTCGTAGGACTTTTTCAATCGAAATGATTTCAACACTTTTACCTTGTCCGTAAAGCCATTCATGGCAATATTTTTTAAGATATCAATCTTTTCATAATCTTTCTTGTTCACCCTGTTTGGAACCGTAAATTTCACGTCATAATAGTCCTCAATAAACAGAATATCTTTTATAAAATTGTCATCCTTTTTCAAAATCTTCTCAAAGGATATTCCCTGAAATTCCTTCAGCAACTCACCCTGTTGATTTCGGAGATAACATGTTACGGAAGCCTCTGAAACCCTTTTCATAAATTCCATAAAATTATGGTAGACAGATAACGTTTTTGCAAAACTTCTTTTTTCCTTTGGACATGAAATAGTAACTTCCTCACCGTCTTTTGAATCATATTCCAGACAAAAATGATTCATTAAGTCCATGCGACTGTCAATCTGTTCTCCCTTGTTTTTAAATTCGAGATATTCGAATGACATTTTAAATTGTTCTGCCTTGCTCTCAATAACCAAATCTATATTTTCTTGGATTTCTCCCGGTTTTTCCAACATTGAATGGTGTTCCCTATCATAATCCTGACTGCAAAAATCATAGTCTTTCCATTCACCCTCGTAGATATAGGGTATATAGCCCATACTTTTTTTCTTGTCCGAAATATATATCATGGAAAAAGAGTTGATGTGTTGGTCATTGTAATATGCTGCTCCTCCTAAAAGCATTGTGCCGCCTCCCGGCTGTTTCGCCAGTCGTGGTCTTCCACTGCTTTCCGTATGACCACATACCAAAAGATTGACATAGCCCATAAGAGAGGGAAGTGTGGCACTGCGGCCATCGTAGGTACTTGTCTCATTTGGATGAAGAAAGCGCTCGGAATGATGGAACAGGCACACGGTGTACCAAATATCTTCACTTGCCGGAATAATGCCATACTGAATCATCGATTTCAATTGTTCTCTTCCCAACCACATTTTATCATCCGATATTTTCTTTTGTGTCATCAAAAGTGCTGTATTCATAGCAAAAATGCGGAGGATTTTTCCGTCAGAAAACGTGACATCTTTGTACCCCACACTATAACTGTATTTTCGTTTTCCATCGGAAGGATAACTGTATGGCATCGTGCCAATCTCTCTGCAGAACTCATTGTATGCATTAAGACAATTTTCAAACTTATGGATATTCTCGTATCGATATAATTCATCAATTTCGGCTACCATGTCAGCATCGTAATCCATATCGTCATATTGACAGGAAAGATCCATATCGTGATTCCCTACACAAAAGGAAATATCTTTTCCTGTCAAGTGGCATGCCTTTAATAAACGCCGGAACCATTCCAGCGCTTCTCTATATTCTCTCCTTTTACCATGCCATACCATATCTCCCGTACAAATAATATGCTCCGGTTTTAATGTATCATCCATCGTTTCCATTTCATGAATGATTCCATCCAGAATTTCATCATGGTGTTCAAATGATTCGTTCAACCCATATTCCGGATAATTTCTTCCGAAATGAATATCTGATAAGTGTAAAATGTTCATCAAATTCCCTCTTCTTGCGATATAGTTGGATTATATCATTTACATCTCCCATTTTCAATACCCACACAAACTCATTCAAAAGTACCGTTTATGGATTTATTGTCCGAACCAATTCATACTGATACGTCATAAAGTATCTGTCCCTCTTTTTCCTCCGTATACATTTCTCTCAATTTATTATAAAGGATTGCGCAAAACTACACAAGTGCTTCCAAGTGCAAACGGGACAAATGAACGTTTTTCAAAAAGAGGGTATTCACTCTTGTAAATCTCAATTCTTTCACAAAAATGAATACCCTCATGAAAATAATTCTATGATAAATCTATATGGTATTAAAAGCCCTGATTCGGTTCAGGCACCATATAATTGCTGGAGAATAAAACCTGACTTTCCACATTAAATGGAACCGGCTCTTCTGTCTCTTCATTCGTTTGGGAATATGCACCCATAAATTTTTCTTCACTTACGTTCCATTTCACCTGATCAGAAGTTGATTTTTCCGGTACCGGTGTTTCTGTCGATGCCGGTACCTGCGTTGCTGGTGTTATCTTAGTGCACAACCTTGTTCACCCTTCTCGACATATTCCTCATTTTCCAGTTTGCCCAATGTTTCTCGTATGATACGTGCTCCCTCCCCGGTCATCAGTACCCCAGTTTATGCAGCAGTTTCTCCACATCGGCCGTCTTAAGCACCTTCCCCGTCGAAGCAACCTTTTCATCCACAACCAGGCCCGGCATACTCATCACACCATATCTCATGACTTGCTCCAAATCCGTAACGTACTCCACCTCGACAGACAGACCAATATTTTTTACTGCTTCTTTCGTATTTTCGTACAGCTCATGACAGAATTTGCAGCCCGAGCCAAGCACCTTGATACTCATTTTTATTCCTCCTTCTCTGAGATACATTCCATTTTTTTGCACAATCTGCTGAAGTTAAATATTCCATTCTGTGTCCTCCATATAAAACGACAACATGTCATTTTAATTATATTCGTAACATAGAATATTTTCAAGATAAATATTCTATGTTGCGAATACTTTTCTATATGTTGACAGCATGGTCTACACTTCGTTTCGGTCGGCGCAAGGCCACAGCTGTGCTTGAAGGCACTAGAAAAGGCCCTGACCATAGGATTTTTCCCACAATCAGAGCCTTCGGCAAAGTAGCCTAGCACAGCTGCCCCTGCTGTAAACATATTTTATTTAGCCAATGCAATTCATATCAACAATTCTTACCCTTCTGTTTGAATTGTCGCAAATTTTGCGATGGTTCAATTATCCAGTTCATCCAGCATCCGCTCAAACGGCTTCACATATTCTTTT
>JAXEJU010000029.1:0-10770 GCA_034101395.1 Eubacterium sp.
TTAATGGATTGCAACGATAGTAAAAGACTTGTGTGTTTTCTGAAATTTGTGGATGGTCGATTACCGGATGTATATGTGATACCTGCAACAGCATGGCAGAATCTGAACGAAGCATTGCTATATAGAAAATATGATAAGCCGGGTCAATCAAATAAACCGGAATGGGGAATTAGTTGTGCGAATAAGAATTTGCCATTATTAGAGAAATACCGTGCTGATATCAGGCGGCTGGAGCTGATGAGCTTTTGGCAGAACGAAAAAAGGTAGGATATATTGAACGGGGCGATATTGCGGTAACGGGTGCATATGCTCTGAATGCAAAATACATTATTCATACAGTCGGACCGGTATGGGTTGACGGAGTGCATATTTTTTTGTTTTTTACTTGACACAAGCAGAAATTCAGGAGTATCCACATTTGCTTACGCTACTCAAATTTCTGGCACAGGATAACAAGTTTACGTATGTTGCCAGTGGTTCTCTTTTGGGTGTTACACTTTCACAAACAACTTCCATTCCAATGGGCAGCATTCGCAAGGTAAGAATGTTTCCACTTGATTTCGAGGAATTTTTGTATGCCAACGGAATGAACGAAATTGTTATTGCCTCTATGCACTGACGCATCAAAATACGAGACAGAAAAGAAACTGAAAATACGAAGAATTTATGATATGATTCCCTCCAATATGGAGAATAAGAAAAAACGTGTCGTGGCACAGAAGATTGAAAATAAGCGGGGCAAGACATTCAATGATTACAGTGACGAGTTTGAATATCTCATCAGTGCCGGAATTGCCTTGGATGTCCAGGCGATTTCCAATCCTGTCTTTCCCCTGATTGAATCCAGTGGGAAGAATCTGCTCAAATTGTATCTGAATGATGTGGGAATTCTTACGGGAATTCTCTATGGTCACAATATTCGCGCCATACTGGATGATGAAAAGAGTATACGGTTCACAGTGCTCTGAATGTGCTTACAAAAAACGAGGATTATCCGATTAAAAAGGCGTTCGTTGTATCCAACGAAAGGAGTATTAGCCGGAAAGGAAAGATAATTTACGTTCCGGTTTATTTCGTTATGTTTTTATAAATTCCACCCAATTGCGACATTTTGCCCTGTTCCCATCAATATGAGCTTTGGCTGGAAAAAGTGCAATGATTGTATTTGCGACAGCTTATTCGGATTATGCTTTGGATGCTTTTTCGCTATACGCCAGTAGTTATTTATTAAAACCAGTACAGGAAAAAAAGAAAAGATGGCACAGGGGATTCTGTAAGCCATCTTTTCTAGCGTTTTGGTTTATTTGCACAGATCACTGACGACATTGTTGATGACTTTGCCGTCGGCTTTTCCTTTCAGTTCTGCCATTACAGCTTTCATGATCTGCCCTTTATTTTTTGTGGCGACCACGTCGGCAAACTTCCCTGTCAGGATTGCTTTGATTTCTTCCTCTGAAAGCAGCTTCGGAGCGTATTCCTCCATGACAGCATGAGTAGCCGAGTATTGTTCCTTTAAGTCTGTACGATCTGCCGGGCAAGTATCAATCTGCTCTTTTACACTCTTGATTTCTTTTAGAATAGCACGATCCACCAGTTCTTCCGGAATATTGTCGCGGCAGCCCTCGTCAATGGCGAGTTTTTTCGCTGCGGATACCAGTGTGGAGATAGAATCCTTGCGGGCCTTATCTCTCGCTTTCATTGCCGCAATCATATCTTTTTGTAATGTGTCAAACTGCATAACATCCTCCATTCTGAAGAGGCAGTATATAACTCTCTTCTTTTTCTATATGGATTAGTATAGCAGAAATTTTTATATTCGTACAGTGGCATAAATTGTGCTATGGAAATAAAACCAGATTTAGGAAAAACGCGCGGGAATCCTCGGCAATTCAATTGCTGAGATGAAAGCGCTCAAAAAAGCAAAAAGTAACAATGCGAACATATGGTTGCTTTTTGCTTTTTTATATGCTATACTATGTGTATGAAAGAAAATCTAATTCATTATCGCACATCTGTGTGCAATATTAACTACCATGTGGTATGGTCCGTGAAATACAGGCGAAGAATTCTGACAGCTGAAATTGAGGCATATCTAAAAGAACTGGTCAATCAGATTGCTGACGAAAAAGGTTTTATTGTCCAGTTGTTTGAATGCGGTGAAATGGATCACGTCCACTGTTTTATCACTGCGCCGCCAAAGTTGTCAGTTACAACCATTGTGAAGTATCTTAAGGGTATCACCGGCCGCAAACTTTTTGAGAAGTTCCCTGAAATTCGTTCAAAGCTGTGGAAAGGGGAACTTTGGAATCACTCATACTATTGCGAAACCATCGGTTCTGTGTCGGAAGAAAATATTAAACGATACATTGAACACCAGAGCAAATCATATTAGGAGGAATTCGTATGCTACTGGCACGTAAGTCTACATTAAAATTAAACGACAGTTATTCTAATATAGTCGGGCATATGTGTTATGCAGCTTATAAGCTCTGGAATGTCTGCAACTATGAGCGGCTCCACCACAAAGAGCTTAACCTGCCGGTGGATTATCCTGACTGGTATTATCAGAAGAAGGCTCACAAGTCTGACTTATGGTATAAACAACTTCCTTCCCAGACTGCACAGGAGGTATGCAAGCTCCTTGATAAGTCATGGAAGTCTTTTTATGCGTTGAAGAAGTCCGGCGGCATTGAAAATCCCAATCCACCAAGATTTAAGCATGAAAGCATGTCTGTTACATACATGCAGAATGCTGTTGTGCATTGTGCCGGTTCAGATACTGTAAGACTTTCACTCCCTAAACAGCTTAAGGAATATATGCTTGCCAACTACGATGTCTGTGATACTTACCTTTATCTCAAAAATAAGATTTTTGAGAGCACAGACAATATCAAGCAGATAAAAATATATCCTCCTGTCAAGGGAACCTGTGACATTATTGTAATCTACGAAGTTGCCGATATGGCCCCGCTCCCGGATAATGATAGTTATCTTGGGATAGA
Organism: Eubacterium sp.; assembly: GCA_034101395.1. Taxonomy (GTDB): domain Bacteria; phylum Bacillota; class Clostridia; order Lachnospirales; family Lachnospiraceae; genus Eubacterium_F. Next base: position 3,003 of record JAXEJU010000029.1, read on the forward strand.
CCTTGGGCTTCACAATCTGATGACCTGTTACAACACGGTAACGGGGGAAACCTTTATTACGGGCAGAAAATACCTGTCTCTTTGTAATTATTACAACAAGGAAATTGCCAGGGTGCAGTCACAGTGGGCGAAGCAGCAAAATAAGAAGGGCGTTAAATATCCGAAACCATCAAACCATCTGCTAAGACTTTACAAAGCAAAGAATAATGCCATTAACGACTATCTGCATAAGATTACAAGAGGTATTGTCAATTACTGTAAAACTAATCATATCAATACCGTCGTAATTGGTGATATAAAAGGTGTACGCAAAAGCAATGATCTTGGGCATGTTACAAATCAGAAACTGCATTCATTGCCATACGGTAAAATTTACATTATGCAAAGAAACAAAACAGGGTATATCGCGGATTATACCGGGATTGTGGAATTTCATGGAATGCCGACTGCGTAGGAGCCTTTAACATCGTAAGGCTGTATCTGAGAAAGAATAACCCGGACATGGAATTAAATCCGATGTCTGTCAAGCCGCCCTATATATTAAAAGTAGCTGTGTAAAAAGCAGTATTGGTGTCATGGACGCACCCTGAATCTACGCAGCGAAAGCTGCGCACATCAGATGCTCTGGCAATTCAATTGCCGAGTAGTTCACAGGTGGTTACTGCTAATAGGAACCTACTGGGCGAACACCAGCAGCAACAGTCTGGTGGGAAAACTGATCCGGCAGGGAAACCGTAATATCAAAACGACGTTTGAGGCACTGCTGAATCGGGAAACCATTTATTGCCCGATTGATGAACAGATTGTGTATAATCAGTTGGATGACAACGATGCTGCCATATGGAGTCTGCTGCTTGCCAGTGGTTATCTGAAGGTGATGAGCTACGAGGAGAAGAGCGAAGAAGGAAATGATAACGGCTCTATGGCGGGAATTCTGGCAACACCGAATTCTCGGGGAAAGATTATTATAACACAGTTATTATCCCTGTATATCTGGCTCTCTGCTTTCGGCAGTGGGAGGTGTATATTTTACAAAGAGAGATTTGACATTGTAAGAGGCGCAAACCAATCGGTGACCTTATTATTTCGTCACATTAAAATAGTTAATCTGCACAAAATTAAATAAATTCATCACATCCGCTTGAAAAATAAACTAAAAAAATATATACTATTGTAAATTGTAATTGATATCAAACACTCATTTAATGCTACTTGTAAAAGCAGATAAGGAGGAAATATGAAAAAGAAAATATCAAAATTGAGTGCCATATTTATTGCTGTCTCCATGATGGCGGGGATGATGGGGTGCAGCTCGCAGGAGTCAGATTTGGGTCTGAACGGAGAAGCTAAAGAAGCATCTCAATATACCATTGATCGAAACAATGAAGTATATGCCTTGCTGGATTTTGACGACAAGGATGAATTTGAGAATGCAACAAGAGGACTTATTACAGCTCCGGAAACGCTTGATATTAAAGATGAAAATGGAAAGGTTGTTTGGAGCCAGACAGCATATTCCTTTATTGACACTGACTCACCGGATACTGCGAACCCGAGTCTTTGGAGAAATACGCAGCTTAATCATATCTATGGTTTATTTAAGGTGGTTGATGGGATTTATCAGGTACGTGGATACGATATGTCAAATATCACATTTATTAAAGGGAAAACAGGATGGATTGTTGTGGATCCTCTTATGTCCGTGGAGTGTTCAAAAGCTGCTTATAAGCTTGTGACGGAGGAGTTGGGTGAATATCCAATAAAAGCCGTTATCTACAGCCATTCCCATATAGACCATTATGGCGGAGTGAAGGGTGTTGTTTCGGAAGAAGCTGTATTAGCAGGTGATGTAGAAGTGATAGCACCTGATGGCTTTGAAGAGCATGCAGTTAGTGAAAATGTTTATGCAGGTACTGCAATGGGAAGAAGAGCCAGCTATCAGTATGGAACCATTCTTGAACCGGGTGAAAAAGGTTCCCTGTGTATTGGAATAGGAATGGGGCAGTCGAAAGGAAAAGCATCCTATATTTCCCCGACAATAAATATTACTCAAACAGGCGAAAAACATACGATAGATGGTGTTGAGATGGAGTTTCAGCTTACTCCGGGAACAGAGGCACCTGCTGAAATGAATATGTGGATTGCTGATAAAAAAGCCCTTTGGATGGCAGAAAATTGTGTGGGCACACTTCATAATCTGTATACCCTGCGCGGTGCTCAGGTCAGAGATGGCAATGCATGGGCAGAATATCTTATGGAATCACTGGACTTGTACGGCGATAAAGCGAAAGTGGTGTATCAGTCACATAACTGGCCGCATTGGGAAAATGATACGATAAAGGAATATATTACCAATACGGCAGCTGTTTATAAGTACATAAATGATCAGACGCTTCTATATATAAACGAGGGTTACACGGAAACTGAGATTGCCAACATGATTACGTTGCCTGACGAACTTGAGAAGGTTTGGTATACCAGGCAGTATTACGGAACTGTAGCACATAATTCAAAAGCAGTATATGAAAAGTATATGGGTTGGTATGATGCAAACCCTGTACATCTGGATGAACTGGAGCCAAGTGAGTCAGCAAAAAAATATGTAGAATATTTTGGTGATGTCAATGAGGTTCTAAAAAAAGCAAAAGCAGACTTTGCCAAAGGTGAATATCAATGGGTGGCAGAGATTACCAATTTACTCGTATATGCTGACCCGACGAATACGGATGCCCGATATTTATGTGCAGATGCTCTTGAGCAGCTTGGCTATCAGGCAGAATCAGGTCCATGGAGAAATGCTTATCTTAGTGCGGCACAGGAACTTAGAAATGGAACAAATACGAATCCGGATACGAGAGCGTCTTCTGTTGGTGAAACAATAAGTCACATGACACCGGAGATGATATTGGAATATATGGGAATTCTGATAGATACAATGAAGGTGAAAGACCTTAGCTTTACAGCAAACATTGTTCTTCCGGATGAAAATTATGTGTTGGTTGTTAAAAATGGTGTTGTTATGTATCGGAAGAATACATCATTAGAGGATGCAGATGTGACATGGACAACAAATGAGAAGGGATTGTTGGCAATCATTTCAAAAAATGAGGAACAAATATCCGATTTGATTGTTCAGGAAGGAGATGAGAAGTATCTGAAAAAACTTACGGATGCAATCGAGACAATTAGTGACTATAAATACTTTAATATAGTGGAACCGTAATGAAAAGTACAAGTGGACGGAGACTATAATTTGAAAAGAAAAAAATTGGGATTGTGAGGAACCGGCAGAAATGATAGAGAAAAGAAAAAGATGTAAATTGCTGGTAATAGTTTTGGCAGCCATTGCCATAGGAACAGGCTCTTTTTTCGCAGGGAAAGGCATCGAATCCGGTCGGTATAAGGCGGAGCAGGAAAGGAATGTCATGCTAAACAGGAGTGATTTGGATGGCCTTGGCAAGATTACAGGAACAATATATGTGACAGGGCACAAATGTCCGGATTCGGATACTGTTGGCAGTTCCATTGCATATGCGTATCTGCTCCGGGAGCTTGGATACGATGTGCAGCCGGTTGTTCTTGGACGGATAAATAACGAGAGCCAATATATATTAAATGCTGCAGGTCTTGAGACACCGAAGGTGCTTCAAGACACAGCCGGATGTAATATGGTTCTGGTGGATCACAGCGAATCTACACAGTCTGCAGAGGGTTTACAGAATGCAAATATTATCAGTATTATTGATCATCACGCAGACGGAACGATAACGACAGCAGGACAGCTCATTTATGATGCCAGACCGCTCGGTTCAACGGCCACTATTATTTGGATACGTTATCGGAACTATGGAGTGACGCCTGATCAGCAAACTGCTTTGGTCATGATGGGATCAATTCTTTCCGATACAAAAAATCTTCAGTCTGAAAATACTACTTACGCAGACAGAGAAGCTTTGAAGGAACTGAGTGAACTGGCTGGAATAAAGGATGTGGATGCATTTTATCAGGATATGTATGAGGCATCGCTTTCATATGAGGGCATGACGGACGAAGAGATATTCTTCAGTGACTATAAGGAATATGAAAGTGGGGGCACAAAGTATTCGATTGGCTGTATCAACGCATATGATGAAAAGAGCGCAAAAGATTTGGCCGAGCGTATGTTGGAAGTGTTTCCCTCAGCTCTTTCATCGACCGGAATGGATATGGCGTTTGCACAGATTAATGTGTTCCACGATGATGTCTCATTCAGTTGTCTGATCCCTTCCGACGATGTTGCAGATGAGGTACTCGAAGCTGCCTTTCATGACACAGCAGTTCATGAAGGGATTTGGTACCGGATAGAACCATATGCGTCAAGGAAGAAGGATGTGGTTCCGGCGATAACAAATGTTTTGGATAAAAAATAATGTTCCGAAGAAAAGCGATGATGAGAAATTTAATGAAAGAAAACAAAAAAAGAAGCAGAAAAAAACTCAGGAAAGTGATACCGGGTATCTTGATAAGTATGGCTGTTATAGTGCTTGTACCCTTTATTTGTTATGGAATTGTGCATCTTTCACAGAGTGACGAGTCGGTTTCCATCGAGCAAATGCAGTCTTTAGCTGAGAAGGATGCGGCGATTGTGCCGGGGACATCCGGCTATGAAGGCTCCATCACGGCGAAGGCCAAAGACCGTCTGCAGGCGGCCATCGGGTTGTATGAAGCGGGACTGGTAAGGCAGATTATTGTATCCGGTGACGAAAAAGAGATAAAGCCCATGGCACAATATCTGATGAAGAAAGGAATTCCTTCAGAAAATTTGTTAAGTGACGCCCATGGCGAAGACACTTATGATACGATTGCCAGAGTAAAAGAAAAGTTCGGAGACCTGTCTTACTATTTTTGCACACAGGAGTTATATAGCAGTCGTGCCGGGTATCTCATGGACCGGCTGGGGATAGATGGCGTTGTCGTGTGTGTGGATACCATGTACTATAGCAATGCCGGGGAAAATGAGATAAGAGAATTTTTTGCGGCTACGAAAGCAGTCTTTGAACCTGTTGTTTTGTTTGGAAATGCCAAAACTTCTGTGGAAAAGGAAGACTTTATCACAGTAGAAAAACCGGTGGATAATTCCCATTTCGTTTATGCGGAGGACTTGGAGATACCAAAAGACTGTGAGACAATAGACATAAACCAAGAGGATGGTTACGATGTGCAGAAGGCGGTAGCTTACGCCAGAACCTATGCTTTTGAGCGCAATTCGGCATATGGGCAGTTTGAACAAAACTGTACGAATTTTGTTTCCCAATGTCTTGCAGCCGGTGGAATTGCGATGCAGGGAGAGACTGCGGTGTCGGAGAAGAAGCGGTGGAATATTTCCGGCGATGGGGCAGAATGGTACAGCGGATCAGAACGATGTGACAGTGATGGTCGGATGCATTATAGTATGAGTGAGACTTTTATCAAAACCGATGCATTTTTTCAGTATTTTACCGGGGAACGAGGGTATGAATTTACGGTCTATGATAATACCGATTCAGGCAATTTAAAATGCTACAAAGAAATGGCAGCAGGAGATGTACTGGTTCTCTACGATGAAGATGGAACGGTTGCCCATCTGGGATTAATCAGCGGCATCGGGGATAAGAATGCCTATTACTGTGGAAATACGGAAGAACGGCGGGATTTCTCGGTGTTTACCGTCAACAAAGAGACATATTCCAAAATAGGAATTTTACATATGTCAAAAAAATAGGAGGATATTTAAATGGGAAAACAAAAAATTCGAAAAGGGATACAGACAGTTGTCTGTATATGCAGCATGTTTATTCTGGCATTTCTCTTTGTCTTGACAGATGCGGAGAAAGCAAAGGCATCTTCATATGAGAGAGAGCCGGGTCAAGATCAATGCTCGCTGTATTCGGTCACTTTTGAGATTGATGGCAAGGAGTATGTTTGTGATGGCAGTCTGCGGTACATTACGGTAGACCCGAAAATAAAATGGAAAGATTATTTTAAGAAATTAAAAATAACAGATTATACGGTATTGGTTGATGACTGCTGCTCCCATGTAAAAGACCATAAATCGATCTCGGCATGTGTGGGTTGGATAGAGAGAGGGGAATATGAAACGGAATGGTTGCCATTTTACACCTATGAGGATGATGGTAATGGGGGAAAGAATACCAATACGGATGTAGAGAAAGACCTGAATGATGAAATATATAATGTCAGGTTTTATCTTGATGATGATAAAAATGCATACATAAATATCGCTTTTATAAAAGAATATCAGATATCTTATGAACTGAACGGTGGCAGTTTCCCGGAGGGATTGGATGTCCCTAAAACCCTTTTGGCAGGTGGAATGCGTGCTTTGGTCTCTCCGGTGAAAAGCGGCAGTCAATTCTCAGGATGGAAAAAAAAGGGTCAAAGTGATGAGGGCTACGAAAAATTCGTCTCTTGGGATGGAACAGGGGAAGCTCCCACATATGTGGCATACTGGAAGGATGGTACCGATCCGATCGATATATCGGGGATTGATATAAGTATAAGTGAGGATAGGTTCATTTTTGATGAAGAAGAGGTAACGGTGAGGCTTCCATACATTTACAGTGGTGACCTTAAATTGGAAGAGGGTATTCATTATTTTTTGAGTTATAGGAATAACGATAAAGCAGCCATGGCAGACAGCAGTAATCCACCTACTGTTATCATTGAGGGAATCGGGAAATATACAGGAAAAGTGGAAAGGAAATTTTCAATCTCCCAATTTGATAAGTTGTATTTACCGTATTATCGGGATGAGAACTATGATGGCAACTTCCTGTATTTAGATATTGTAAAGGGAAAGCCGTTATCTTCGATTGATTTATCGGATGCCCGGGTGTATAAGAATGAGTCTAGCTCTACTCCTGAAGTAAAGGGTACTTTTTCCTGGGAAAAGGGAGACTACGTCCCGGATGCTCAGGTAGGAAACGTTTTAAAGAATGATTCAGAAAAAGGAGAAACAAATTATAATCTTGTATTTACACCGGACAATCAAAATATTTATAGCCGGAAAATATTTTCAGAGGGTGTATATATAACGGTAAAACAGGGAAGCATAGAGGACTGCCAGATAACCTTTGCATCCGGAAAGCAAAGTTATCTCTATACCGGAGAATCCATAAAACCGGCAGTGATTGTAAAAGACGGGGAGACGGTTCTGGAAGAAGGAAAGGATTATGAGCTCTCCTACGCCGGTTATATCAATGCTGCCGGCAGTACGGATACATATGCCCCCACTGTTACCATTAAAGGGATAAACTCATATATCGGAACAAAAAAAGTTACCTACACAATATCCATGTCCCCGGAGGCACCTGTACTTACTGCTGTAAATGAGACAATTAAAGGAAAGAATGACGGCAGCATAACCGGGCTTGCGACGAATATGGAATATCGGATGGCACGACCTTCTGTTGGGGAGAATACCGCAGCCTTTACTCCGGTAACGGACACGGCAATGACATTCCCGGCAGGGACTTATGAAGTAAGATATGCGGCGGAGGGGATTTACGACCCATCGCCGGTAACTACCGTAACGATTCAGGAAGGAAAGGCGCTGACCGTCACTCTGCCTGCAGAACAGACAGGATATACACTGACTGCCACAGCCAATGAGCTTTCCTGGCAGGGAACTACGACTCTTACCTTGACGCTGGCACCGGGTTATTCGAAGACGAAAGATTTTGCTTTGGAAGCAAATGTAAACATCGTGGATAACAAGGACGGAACCTAT
>JAXEJU010000030.1:0-3605 GCA_034101395.1 Eubacterium sp.
TTTTTAAACAACTATTTTCTACTTTTTAACGATTTCCAAAAATTCTTCCGGTGTAACAGCCTTTACATCAGCATTTTGGAAATCCTGTACATTTCTGGTTACAATATAATCTGCTCCAACTTCTTTGGCACATTCATCCTGCAGGCAGTCTTCAAAATCCTGAAACTCTTCCCGAAGTAACGCCCGCCTTACCGCACCGTGTTTTACTCCTGTTACTCGCAAAAATGACATGATTCCTAACAAAAGCTTTCTACGCTCTTCATTAGAATATCGTTTTCTTAGTATATAAAAGATATTGGATATGGAATGCAATGCAATATAGCCTTTTTCTTTTCCTGCTGCACAATATGCCATAACTTCCGATGAAGCTTCATAAAGAGGCGTACGCTTTTCCAGTATATCTAAAACAACATTAGTATCTATCAATACGACCATACTTTTCCTCCCTTGCTTCTTCTAATTCTTTTTTATAATCAAAGTCTGCCGGAAGTGTACCCGCAAATGACTGTAAGACCCGCAGTCCCTCCATCGCCGCATCCCTGTCTTTGTTTGGAAATTCAGAAGAATTAAAATTTCTAAGATACGCAACAACCTGAATCATATCTTCCTCTTCTAAATTCTCTATTATCTGTACTGCTTCCTTCTTCAGCGCCGTCATGCCTCCACACCGCCTTTCGTTTATTCTTACACCGATTATACTAAAATCCAATATTCATTTCAATACCAAATGGCTAACAACGGTTATTTCATCACGCCACCACATCCTTCACCAGAAACCGACGGCAGTTTGTAGTTTTTTCATATTTTCGGTAAATATCCGGATAGTCCTGTTTTAATGCCTTACTGTCCAGCCTGTTCGTGATATTGCTTTTCCACGACACCCGGTACTTTTCATTCTCGGCAATCTCGGCATCACCCATAAACACCTTCAACTTCTGTTCAATTGTTTTCTTCTCCGTATCCAGCTTATTCATCAGAGCAGTAATTTCGCCCCTCCGTTTCAACTGCTCGTCAAAACCGGTCAGCGGAATTATCTTATCTGCTTCCGGGTTTCCAAAGTATTCCCGGATTAACTGCTCCGAAGATTCCGAGCCATCCGGTTCCGGCATAATACGTGGCACCACATGATTATTCCAGAAATCGGATTCTATCGAAATAAGATTCTGAATTAATTCCTCATCCCGCTCAATCCGGTGCCAGATGAACTCGCGTCCGAGGATGACGACCGCAATGTACCATGCCTCTGCTCCGGTAACTGCCATGTAGTGGTAACACTGGAGCTGGTAGGATTCCGGGATGTGTCCGTCTTTCCACTTGTCCGCCGAGTAGGCAGAAGCCGTCTTACATTCCAATCCGGCATCCTCTCCCACAACCATCCGGTCCACATTGGCAAACATAAAGGGATATTCTGTACTCTGATACATGACATTTGCCCTCCGTACTTTCTTCCCGGCTGATTCCATAAAACGTTCTGCCACATAATCCTCAAAATCTCTGCCCTGCCGCATGGCTTCATTATCAACATCTACAATCTCCTCACTGGTTTTGTCCTGATAAACCGCCATGGGAGATGAATACGGATTCAGTCCGCAAATACTTCCTGCATCACTTCCACCGATTCCCTCTCTGCGAAGTCGCAGCCACTCTTTGCGGGGCATATCTTTTGTTCTGGCTAAAATTCTACACATGCATCCTCATCTCCTTCCAACATTTTCAGCGTGTCATTCTCTCTGTTGTAGTAATATGCCTGCTCTGACATCACTTCTTCCTCAGACACAACCGTTTCATTTATCTCCCGCACCATTTTACATAACTCATGCCCGGATACAGACGAATCTGCAGGAAGTAAAAGCGCTTCATGCACCGATGAGGGAAGAACATAGAGGTCTTTTTTCACCCGGTCAGAAACAGCCTTTAACTCTCCGGAATACAAAACTGTCGCAAAACCATTTACCATTTTCGAGTTGCTCAGGATAAATATTTCATCTGCATCCGGCTCATTCGGAAACACATCTTTACTCTCCGGCTTTGATTTTTCCTGCCCCATGCCTGCAAAAAAACTCTTCATCACAGCTCCCAATGTCTTTACGACTGCCGGAAACAGTTTCGGTGTATTTACCGATGCCTGTTTTTTCAAATCGTCCGGTGATAGTTCCCAGATTTTCAGAAGATTATTTTGTATCATAACAGAACTGACACCGTCCATTTCTTCCGAAATAAGAATATAAAATACCATCGAAAGGTCCAGTATTTCAAAATGTGGCACATCTTCTAACAGTATCCGGTTTTTCTCTGTATTTATCAGGCGAAAATAGATTCTCCCGCGGTATCTTTCATAGTCATGGATATCTCCGGCATCCGTCATTATATTCCCTGCTTTCTCCTTGGAGTCAGCATACGCACATATAAGCTCCTCCACTAAATTTTCCATATCCGTTCCATTCCGGTAGCGTTGATACATGGGGCGCAGATAAAACTGGGGACTTATCCGGTTCTCCCTCTCCGGTTTCTGCAGAATTATCAGTGTTTCCGTTAAACCCAGATTGGTTTTTCTGACTTCATGCATCAATACCTCATAGCCGTCACCAAATCTATTTTGGACTTCTTCTTTCATTTTCTGTGTAAATTCGTTATAACTTAGCATAAGTTTCCCTCCATTCATGCTGTATTTTTTTATGCCGCCAGCAACTGATATGCCTTATCAATGAGCGGATTTCCTTCCATTGTCTTTAAGAAAAGATTCTCCTTATAATTTGCTGTTTCCCGCAGAGGCTTTGCGTGGGTGGCAAAGTCGGATACGGCATTGATAAACCGATAACCGTTTTTCCCTACATCCTTTAAATCAGGAGCATAAAAATACCGCTTCTTCATATCCCTGCGGAGCTTCCTGATGTTCTTCTCCGTTGTCTCGGTGGCATCTGTAGCGATCGGAAGTAGCAGCTTAATATACTCTTCCACCTCTGCATCTGTTACTTTTCTTGCCGTCAGTTTATCCGCTTCTTTCGATAACTCATTCATATAATCCTCCGCCATAAAGAGCGTTCTTCTGGCATCCTCTAATTTCATCTCCATATCTCCCGTGTGATTACAGGACCAGATACGGTCTGCTCTGGAGAGTGCCAGATTCAACGTATTGCTGCATACAACTCTTATTGGTGTCATTGCCACCTTAATTGCAGCACTGCCATCGTGAGTATTGGAAAATACCAGATACGGCATTATCTTGTCCTCTGCCATTCTGTACGTCTTTGGTAACTTGGCAAGAATCCATGTCTTTCTTCCCTCTCGCAAAGAACCTGCTGTCTCATACTTAACTCCTTTTCCAAGAAGCTCATCGGTAAAGGCAAATGCCTCCCGGTTCTGGACAATCTTGTAACGACTGGTAACGACACCAAGCACCTTATTGTCCGTATCTCTCACATTTGCAAAATATCCCGGCACCGGACGATAATCTCCAGTAAATAACTCCTTCTGCACCACCTCCCAATCTAATCCTGCTGCAACCAGAGCTTCTTCAGAACTAAGTGCATGGCCTACTTTAACACCCAGTCCATGCCAAGGGGCGGTTCTTGTGTAAAACATCGTTTCTACTTCTGCTGACATAA
>JAXEJU010000031.1:0-3923 GCA_034101395.1 Eubacterium sp.
TGGGCTCAAATACGCGCCCAGCTAGAAATATATTTCGAAGAACGATTGGAAAAATTGGAACCTTAAAAATCTGAGAAATTTTGCAGGTTCTATTTGACATGCCCAATTTTTCTTGTATAATGCAGTTAAGAGCAGAGAACCCAAATCTGGTCTCTGCTCTTAGTAACTATCAACAAATCTTATATCAGTTTTTTGAGTTTACACAAAACTTGAAACAGTCTCTTTTTAAAAAGTGTTATTGATTATTATAAACTACCGTGCATCCCCCTGGTAACTGATTGGCTCCCAGCAAAGTCTCCCATTCTGTCTTTGTACCCTTGTAATTAATTATCAACTTGTTACAATCTTCATCTTCAAAAAGATCACCGCACTCTGCTTCGATATTGGTAACACTTTGTGGAATGACTATACTTACCAGGTCACTGCATCCTCTGAAAGCAGACAAGTCAATTGACTTTAATCCATCCGGAAGAACTACAGTCTTCAAACTTGTACAGCAATCAAATGCGTAAGCCCCGACCTTTTCCACTCCTTCTGGAATCGTAACACTTGTCAAACCGCAACGGGAAAACAAACTATCCTCTATCGTTTTCACTCCTTTCGGAATAATGATACTTGTCAGGCGTTCACAATCTTCAAAAGCACGACTACCTATACTTGTCACCCCTTCTGGAATGTTTATACTTTCTAATTTTACGCATTCATCAAACGCATTTGCTCCAATTTTCTCTACTCCTTGCGGAATGCTTATCTTTGTTATATCTTCATTATACTCAAAGACTCCGTCTGCAATGATTCTTATCCCCTCTGGAATGCTGACATCCCCTGATACATATGGTGCATCAAGTAAAATTCTCTTTTCGATTGCCATTCCATCATCGCCTGTTATGCTCCTAAGCCAAGGCGTATTCTCAAATACATGTGCACCCATGTCCGTTATCTCTGTCGAAAAAATAACATTTGTCAAATCGCTGCAGCCTGCAAACGCTCCATCCCTTATAATGGTTACATCTGTTGTATTAATTGATTCAATCTTTGTACATTCGCTAAATGCATAATCCTCTATTTTGTAGATTCCACTGTCGATTTCAATATCTCCGCTTATCTCTGGTGAAACATAGAATATCACTCCATTTATTGCCAGTATATCATCATGTTTTAACCGTTCACTTAAATATGCTGTATCTTCAAAAGAAGTCTTATCAAACTCTGTCACACTTGTTGGAATGCTCAGTTTTGACAATTTGGTACAGCCAGAAAAGGCATACTCTTCTATGCGCGAAACACTCTCAGGAATAACAATTTCCGACAAGCTGCTACATCCATAAAATGTAAAATAACCAATATTAGGAATGTTTTTGGATAGCGTAATCTTTTCTAGCTTCTCACAGTTACAAAAAGCGTTACTTCCAATGTGCGTTACACTATCCGGTACAATTAGTTCTTTAAAATCACAACCGCCAAAAGCACCTTCCTCAATTGATGTCAACTCCTTAGGCAGCGCAATTTTTTCCAAAGGACATCCAGCAAATGCTTCGTAACAGATAGTCATTACAGTGTCTGGTATTGTGACGTTTTTTAGATTGTTGCAAGACTTAAAAGTCTCAAGTTCAATCTTCGTTACTCCATTTGGAATCTCAATATTTTCTAGACTGCTGCAGTATCGAAAGGCGGCATATTCTATCGTTTTTACACTGTCCGGAATGGTTATATTTTTTACCATATCACAACCATCGAAAGCACATTCCCCGATTACCGTTACTCCATTAGGAATGGTCACATTTTCAGCTTGCCCCGTATATTCCACAAGCACAACTTCGCCAGCTTCCGTTCGCTCTAACTCAAAGTCCGAAAATTCTTCCGATGGAGTTGTGTCTGGTGTTTCACTTGGCGCTGGTTCACCAGGCTCCTGTGTCTCGCCTGGTCGCAATGTTGCCCCTGGTACTGGTGTCGGTGTCGATGTAGCTACATTGGAATTTACATCGGTTGCTGTTGTACCGGTATTGTCTATCTTTGTCTTATCTTTTTTCACTGATTTCTTCACGGTTACCGGGATCACACACTTTTTCATGCCTTTTACGGTTATTGTCAGTTTTGTTTTGCCGGCTTTCTTTCCCGTAATTGTTACTTTCTTTTTAGAAACTTTTACTGTGGCAATCTTTTTGTTTGCCAATTTTGCTTTTATCTTTTTCTTGCCGGCATTCTTCACCGTAACCGTTGTTTTCTTTTTCTCCGTTACTGTCACTTTGCTTTTACTTAATTTCACTTTCTTTGTGGCAGCAGATGCTGTCGTTGCTGACGTTATTGCGGTTCCCACCGTCAATCCGGCGATTAATATGCCCGCAAACGCTTTTTGAGTCTTTCTTTTCATACTTTTCCTCCTAATTATAAATGAACGTGTACTACATTTACTATTATCGCACAAACCCAGCAAATAATCAATTTTTGGTTTTATAAGTTGTCTTACAGAACACCCCTTGCTATACTAAGAAAACAAAAAAAATCCCTTGATAGGCACTGTGCAATTTAGTATGTAGAAAGCATACCACACGGAGTATCATTTCATTTTTCCAATTTTTCCTTACTCTTTTGCCTCGAACGATCTTTCTTCGTTTTGGGTTGAATTTGAAAACAAGGCGTAGTGATTTTTCTGAGATGACCACTCCAATAAAGGGACAGATGTTCTTGTTCGAGTCAACGGCGGAGCTGGCGAAAAAGTTGTTGCAGGAGCAGCATGCAGTCACGGTTCCCGCATATAAGCGGAAGATAGTTCCCCGCAAAACAGGAATACGTGAAGAAATGCTTTCTGTACTTCCAAAAGAATATGAGGAATATGTAATCGACGATGAAGAAGTATGTTCCGTATGTGGGAGCGCTTTTTGTATGGGAAAAGGTCATATGCAGATTTCGAAGTATAAGTTTATTGTTTGACAGTGTTACGTCTCCGCTTCTTCCGTATCCTCTTCCTTTTCGCTTTCCACCTTCACATCCTCCGGCAACAGCACACAGGAACAATACCCCGGCTCCGGCTGGTAGCAGTGAATGGTAAGCTGCTTTCCAATTTCCGGGCTAAAGTCATGCAGCGTATGAGGCACCCCGTTTAGGGCAACATCGGCATACGCCACCAGCCACTTGCGGTCACCGTTTTTAAATACTTCATAAAAGGAATGATTCACCATATCCTCCACAGGGACACCCTCCACCACTGCCATGTGCTTGTTGCAGTAGCGGAAAATGAAATCAATGCCATGTCCGTTTTCATCAAATACAAGTTCAATGATACAATACGCCACCGGCATGTCCTCTATCAGGGTGCATTTCTCAAGAAGCGTCAAGGGCATCATTGTCTCCCCATCATCGTATAGATGCCATCATCACTGATAGCGGCAATGGCAGACTTGCGCAATGCAATGCCCTTGCGGATGATGACAAATTCATCCTCAGGCAGAATCTTTTCAATCTCATAAAAACGGGCGGTAGTCTTTACCTCCTCACAATCGTCTAAACAGAGTACCATCTTATCCCCCGAATGATAGGTCGATAAGATATGCTCCGGTTCAATATCATGGATTGTCCAATATTTTCTCTTTGCCATAGCAAACCTCCCCAAAAATAAAGGTAACGTTTGGGCGTCACCCGGTATCTTTTTTTGATTTTAACCTATATTCACATAAAATGCAAATAAGAAATTTGCGATTTATTTGAATAGAGAGATATATTTAGATAAATTACATGCATTTTATTGGAGTATCTAAGTAAAACATGAAAAAATGCATAAAACCGGGTGAAAAAGATTGTGTTGCAAGGAAATACTTGGTAAAATAACGTCAAATGGGTAATTTGCAACAACCCCATATCTGACAGAGAAACATGTAGTAGAGCAATAGAAAGAATTTGATAAGGAGATGATACCAACATGAAGA
>JAXEJU010000032.1:0-26688 GCA_034101395.1 Eubacterium sp.
GAAGGAATGGAAATGGTCAAGAGGACAGATAAAAACGTGCCGTAAAAAACAGCACGCTAAGATAGACAATATATAGGAAAAGCTGAATTTAATCTGCGGTAAAGTTGCCGTAGGTGGGAACAATAATTCGACGCATGACAATTTCACTAGACGTTACAAGTAGTTGCATTGCGCCGCGTCGCAGATGCGCCATGACTAATCGGGATAAGAGGAGATGGGATAGATTTGTTTGTATCAAATCAGCTTCTTGGTGTGACAGATTACGAGCGATAACATTCATGCAAAACAAGAACTGTGGTGGTTCTGGGTTGCGACTACTTTATAATAATGATACTCCCCTTATGGGTCCAATGATAGAAGGTGCAAGTCCTGAGTGTTCTGCTGACCACAGAAACTGGTGAGATTAACTGGAGATTATTGTTTCTGTCAACAGGAATTCATATGTAATTAAACAGGAATTAGAATGGAATTCAAATGAAATTATGTGAGTTGCTGTTGGCAGAAATGCAGCGCGAAGGCGCAGATGAACTAGCTGAGAGAGCATAGCTTTCTCATTGATTTCGTGATTTATTTCACGATTCCTTCTTATTATATAGGGCATCTGGATTGCTGAAGATCAAGGTGCATATATTATTACATTTTCATAGAAAGGGGAATTGTATATTGGATAAAGGAATAGAACTTGAAAATCTTAAATTCACTAAAGAGCAATTTAATTATACAATTGCTCTAGCGATGATGGAGAAATATTATAAAGAAGGTAAGATTACCAAGCGTTCATATGAAAAAATTGTTGAAAAATATGAGTCTAAAACACTTGCAAAAGGATATAGAAGATGTTAATACGGATATACAGAAACGAGTAAAAATAGAAACTATGAAATGAGTGATTGCATGAGTGATAAAAGAATAGTAGCTATTTATGCGAGAGTATCTACTGAACATGAAGCTCAGATTTCAGCACTTGAAAATCAAGTACAGTATTATGATGAGTTATTATCGAGACATCCTGAATGGGAACTGTACGAAAAGTATATTGATGAGGGAATTACAGGAACCTCTGTAAAAAAACGTCAAAGTTTTATGAGGATGATGAAGGATGCAGAGGATGGTAAGTTTGATCTTATCATTACAAGGGAGGTTTCAAGATTTGCTAGAAATACAGTGGATACGCTTCAGCAGACAAGATTATTAAAAAAACAAGGTGTTGAAGTATATTTTACCGAAGATAACATATGGACCATGAATGATGAAGATGGCGAACTTCGACTTACCATTATGGCAACTTTAGCGCAGAACGAGAGTAAGAAAACATCTCAGCGCGTAAAAGCAGGTCAAAAGA
Organism: Eubacterium sp.; assembly: GCA_034101395.1. Classification (GTDB taxonomy): domain Bacteria; phylum Bacillota; class Clostridia; order Lachnospirales; family Lachnospiraceae; genus Eubacterium_F. The sequence goes on from JAXEJU010000032.1 coordinate 1,343, forward strand.
TATCATTTGAAAATGGTGTTTTATATGGTAATGGTAACATTCTAGGCTATGACCGAGTTGGTAAAGAATTGAGAATTAATGAAGAGCAAGCCAAAACAGTTCGTATGATATTTGATTTATATTTGCAAGGTAATGGTGTTGCTACAATCCGGTATGGATTACAAGCAGCTAAAAGATTGACTGCTACAGGATTGACCGAATGGCAGCCTGGCACCATTAGTAGAATATTAAAGAATGCGTTTTATTGTGGTTTGATAGTGTATCGTAAGCAATATGTTCCAGATTATTTAGAACAAAAGAAGATTAATAATTTTGGGGATGTTGATCAGATTATTGTGGAAGGTACACATGAACCTATCGTCACTAGAGAAGAGTATCAAAAAGTGCAAGCGATTATGCGTGTTAATTCTACACATCTAAAATCAGATGAAACAGGAAAGAAAAGACGTGGGATAAAACGTTCTCCTGATGTATGGTGCAGAAAACTCAAATGCGAATGTGGTTCAACTTTTAATAGAGTGAAATGGCACACTGGTCAAAATAAACCAGACCAATACGCGTATCAGTGCTATGGTCAGATTAAAAGTGGTAGTATAAAAACGCGCATAAAAAAAGGACTTAGTATTGAAGGTATATGTGGTGTAAAAGTTGTTCCAAAGTGGAAATTAGAAGCTATGGCTGATGTCATATTTCAAAAGTTTTGGACAGATCGCCAATCGGTTATTACTATATGTAATGAAATGCTAGATACGTGCATGGAAGCGGATGATGATAATCCCAGTATTGAAAAAAGAAGAGTGCTCCAACAAAAGATGGAGTCATGGGATAATCGTTATAACAATCTTTTAGATATGCGCATGAATGGCGAGATAGAAAAAGATCGATATGATGAAAAACGTGAAGCCTTATTAAAGGAACAAAAAGAGTTAAAGAGAGAACTTGATATATTAGATGAAGATGATTTAGCAATTGAAATTAGTGATGGTTCGGATGAAGCATTCCAGGATAAAATTAAGTTGTTAAAATGTGGTTTGGAACATGACTTTCAATTTAGTACTAAGAATCTTCCAGATGATATCATAGAATTGTTTGTAGATGAAATAATCGTTTGCAAAGATTGTTTTATATGGAAATTGAATATCTCTGCCAATGATAGTATAATGAAAGTAGATGGTAGAGTTAATAAGTTTGAAGTTTCCCAAACAGAATTAGAAAAGGGACAAGCTGAAAAAATTTACTCAGACATAGCAACGCAGCACAGGCTGCAATTGCCCAGAAGTAGGCGAATGCTATTTATTTAGTGTAAAGCTGGACTTTGAGAAAGCAAAAGAATATAGAAAAAGTTATGGTGCATACCTACGGCATAATCAATGGAATGACATTGAAGTTGAGGTTTGTATGCTGATATAAGATTTTCGTCCCACTATCTATAGAAATGTAGGTAGTGGGATTTTTTGAGGAATTTGATGCAAATTAGATTAAGTTTTGATATAATTAAATTTATGCGGTGAAGTAAAATAAGTGGGAATACAAAATGGAGGTGCTTGATTTGAAAGAAGCAAAATATTTGACAATTATTTCAAATAAAAAAGAGATTGTGCTTAATGTCAATACAATTCTCTATGCCATTATGAAAAGAAATAATGTTGATATACATGTTTACGGGGGTAAGGTTTACACAGTCAGAATGACGCTTATGGAACTTGAAGAAAAACTCGGGGAAGGCTTTATCATGGTACACCGCAGCCGGCTTGTTTCTGCCATGGCAATCCACGAGATCAGTGATAAGATTTACTTAAATAATGGTGAGACTATAGAATATGTGGTTCGAAAGAAAAAAACACTCAGGAAAGAACTTCTGGAAAAACAGAGGGATATAATCGGCAGTTTTGCCGGAGACGACATTCCAAAAACAGAAAAAGAGTACGGTGAGTATTACAAAGGTTTAGAGCATCTGCCGTTTGCGTTCACAGATATAGAAATGGTGTTTAATGAGGAAAGACATGCGGTAGACTGGATTTTTCGATATGGAAATAACGCATTGGCTGAACTGGAAAAGATTTCATTGGAGCAGTTGATTGGTAATTCTTTCGGCAGCCTGTTTCCTGACATGGATTCCAAATGGCTTCGAAACTATGAGCGTGCCACACTATATGGAGAGAAGCTGGAGATTATTGACTACAGTTCAGAGATAGATACCTATTTGAAAGTAATCTGCTTTCCTACTTTTCCGGGACACTGTGGGTGCATTCTGTTCGATATCTCAGAGCTGGAGTTTGCCAGAAACAGTGATGCGGAAAAAGCATTGTTCCTTTATTTTGGAAGACAACCGGAAAATCAGAATTAAGACCGATTCGTGCTTTATATAATACAGCAAAAGGAGAGAATGAGATGAAAATAAAAAAAATAAATGCGGTTTTAGGTCTGCTTGTAATGTTAGTTCTTTTATGTCATGCGGGAATTATGAGTGTGTCTCTGTACACGGGATGGTATAATTTTAGTATATGTAAAATGTTTGCTAAATTAACATTAACAATTTTTATACTACATATACTGCTCAGTCTTATTATTCTGTTTTTCCGGCATGATGGTGCTGATGTCAGTGTATACAAAAGAGCAAACATACGGCTGATTGTGCAGCGTGCATCGGCGCTGTGTCTCATTGCTTTTGTACATTTTCATATGAAAGCATATGCCCATATGGCAACGGGAGAGGTGCTGTCACCTGTAAAAGCGATTGTGATCCTGATTATGGAAATACTGTTTATCAGTTTTGTGCTGATACATGTAGCGGCCTCTTTCAGTAAAGCATTCATAACGCTTGGGATCCTCACATCGCCGGAAAAGGCACGTATCGTGGACCGGATTGTCTTTGTGTTACTTGGAATCGCAGGAGTAATTGCAATCGTGGGTGTGACGAGATTTTTTATTGGAGGAATCATATGAGAACGGTACTTATTGTAGGCAGCGGAATTGCGGGACTTTCATGTGCAGTGAGACTGGCAGAACAGGGAGATAAGGCTGTTTTGGTATCACCCTATCCATCCGAACGGGCACAGTCTGTTATGGCAGCCGGTGGTATTAATGCTGCACTTGATACAAAAGGTGAAAATGATACCGTAGAATGTCATATTGAGGATACCTTAAAGGGTGGGTGTTTTATCGAAGACAGAAAGTCTGTTGAGAGACTCTGTAAAGCAGCACCGGAAATTATAAGCTGGCTGGAAAAAATGGGAATGGTTTTTTCAAGGGATGCTGATGGTATGGTTGATTTGCGGGCATTTGGAGGTCAGACTCATCGGAGGACGGCATTTTCCGGCGCCTGTACAGGTAAGCAGATTGTAACTGCCCTTGTGAAAAAAGCAAGACAGTATGAGTGCAGCGGACAAATAGAAAGAAAGCTGGGATGTTGGTTTCATTCCGGTTTAATAAAGGATGGCACCTGTTTTGGCGCACTTTTTTATGACGAACACGGGAAAAGGATGGAAGCGGTATATGCGGATGCTATCGTGATTGCATCCGGGGGACAGAACCAGCTCTTTGGAAAAACGACGGGCTCTATGCTCTGTGATGGTTATGTGACCGGAAAGTTATTTGAACAGGGAGCAGTTCTAAGGAATCTTGAGTTTATCCAGTATCATCCAACGACGATTGAGACCGCACAGAAACGTATGCTGATAACAGAAGGAGCAAGAGGTGAAGGCGGCAGACTGTTTTACCTAGAAGATGGAAAAAGAGTCTATTTTATGGAGGAGAAATATGGGGAAAAAGGTAATCTGATGCCTCGTGATATTGTCGCCAAGTGCATTTATGATGCTCCGTCCCAGGTTTATCTGGACGTTTCTTTTCTGGGAAAAGAGTTAATTCAAAAGAGGCTTTCGGAAGTGTATGACCTCTGCATGCAATACGCTGGAATTGATATTACCACAGAGTGTATTCCGGTATATCCTTCGGTTCATTTTTTTATGGGCGGTTTGGCGGTTAATGATAATCACTGCACCAATATAAAAAATCTGTATGCAGTCGGGGAGTGTGCATCGATGTATCATGGGGCGAATCGGCTGGGGGGAAATTCACTTCTTGCAGCTATTTACAGTGGAACTGTTGCGGCGCAAACCATTGGAAAAGATAAGTCTGGAATTGTGAGTAGTCCGGATTTCTCAGAGGAAATTTTGTGCGCACAAAAAGAACTGGAAAAGAGAATGCAAAGTAAAAGCAGGTTTTCGGCGGTATACATCAGACAGGAACTGGCAGTACTGATGAAGCGTAATCTTGGGATAACAAGAACTGAAAAGGATTTAAATGACGGAATTGAGTCCGTTGATTATTTCCTTTCTATCAGCGATAAATTAAAATATGACTGTGAGATTTCACCTTATCAGGGATACAGTATAAAACAAATGCTTTTACTTGCCAAAGCGATTTTGATGTCGGCGAAGGAGCGCAGAGAGACAAGAGGGGCTCACATTCGTGAAGATTATCCGGAGAGAAGAGAGGAGTTTGCGTGCCCAAGTTATGCAAAATTCGTAAATGGCGCGATTGAAATCGCATTTGAAAAGGAGAATGACCATGCTTGTTAAAATAAAGAGACAGGAAAATGCCGACAGTATACCGTATTGGCAGACATTTGAGTATAATGGGGATAAAAAGGCAACGATTGCAGCGGTTCTGGATTTTTTGAATTATAACGATGATTTAAATGATTCGGCGGGAAATCCTGCCCGAAGAATCCGGTGGGAATGCAGCTGTCTGCAGAACATCTGTGGTGCATGCGCAATGGTTATAAATGGTACTCCTGCTCTTGCGTGTAATACCCGATTGAGTGATTTCAAATCAGAAGTTCTTATACTTGAGCCACTCCGCAAATTTCCGGTATGTTCGGATTTGATTGTCGACCGGTCAATTATCTATGAAAATCTGAAAAAAGCTCAAATGTATATCGGCGAATATGCAGGGGCAGATGAAAACGAATATGACCAGCAGTACACGGTATCCAAGTGTTTAAAATGTGGTCTTTGTTTGGAAGTGTGTCCCAACTATGCAAAGGGTGACAACTTTTTCGGTGCTTTATTTGCCAATGATGCGTATCTTTCTTACACGCAGACAAAGGATCGTAAAAAAGAAATAAAAAAGCAATACAAAAAGCATTTTGCAGCAGGCTGTTCCAAGTCTCTCTCCTGTGCTTCCGTGTGCCCGGCACAGATACCAACGCTTGCATCCATTGCGAAAATGAATAAGTAAAAATATATAGGAATCAAAAAATATATGCATGAGGTAAAAGCAAAAGGAATTCTATCCGCTCAAAATGGCATGAATATATACAGGGGCTGTACACATGGCTGCATTTACTGCGATGCCAGAAGCACTTGTTATCAAATGAACCATGTGTTTGAGGATATCGAAGTCAAGGTAAATGCGCCGGCACTGCTAGAGCAGGCATTGCGAAGAAAAAGAAAAAAATGTATGATTGGCACCGGGGCTATGAGTGATCCATACCTGCATCTGGAAAAAGAGCTGCGATTGACCAGGCGGTGTCTGGAATTGGTAGACGAGTATGGCTATGGACTTGCCATCCAGACAAAGTCAGATTTGATACTGCGTGATCTCGATTTGCTGAAGAGCATTAATCGGAAAACCAAATGTGTCGTGCAGATTACATTGACGACCTATGATGAAAATCTTTGCCATGTATTAGAGCCACACGTCTGCACGACGGCGCGACGGCTTGAGGTACTAAATATTTTGAGAGAAGAAGGGATTCCTGCCATTGCCTGGATGACACCAATCCTGCCGTTCATTAATGATACAAGAGAGAATATTCTTGGTTTACTTCAGGAATGCCGTAAAGCAGAGGTATATGGTATTTTGACGTTTGGAATCGGTTTGACGCTCAGGGATGGGGACCGCCAGTATTTCTATCAAAAGCTGGATGAGCATTTTCCCGGATTAAAGGAACGTTATATAAGAACATATGGGGAATCCTACGAGCTGCCTGTGCCGCGTCAGGCAGAATTGATGGAACTGGTGAGACGGGAGTGCCGGGCGTCAGGCATGGAATGGCACACGGATAAGTTATTTGAGTACATGCATCAGTTTGAGGACAAAACGGCAGGGAAACAGTTAACGTTACTTGATATGTAAGAAAAGGAAAACTTTCAGAATCCAGTGTCATGCGCGTATTTTGGGCGTGCTACGCAGAAAATTCTCTTTTTTATACAAAATATGATTACTACATTTTGTATAATTGTGACAATTCTATAATGACGTGTTCGCAGATATTTTCAACGTCTTGCTCTTTAAGAAGAAGTTGATAACGCCGGACAGATTGCGGCCGCTAAGCGTGGAAACGATTTATAAGGCAGCTGATGGATATTTGGGCATGCAGGAGAGGGACGTGATTAAAGAATACCGGGGGAGTCGTTTCCTCGTGGCAGCACTCGGTATAGAAAATCAAGCCACGATTGATAAAGATATAAATATTACAGATTCCGGAGGAACTGGCAGAATATGTGCAGGATTATAAGATTCATGTGTTTAATATTGCACATCTCCCCCGCAAAGTGCGAAATCAATTTACAAGTGATTTCAAAGTAGTAGCAGATTACTTCAGCGAAAAGGAAAGCCCGGATTATCAGCCGGGTAATGAGGAAATCCAACATGTTGAGGCAGTGTTAACCCTTCTTCGGGTCTTTACAAACGATGACAGATATGATAGCATAATAAGAGATGTGAAAAATAATAAATTACAGAAGGAGAGGATAACAATGTGCACATTTGTTGATAGAATGGTCGATTTAGGTGTTGAGCGGGGGATTCAGCAGATGATAGTAAATATGCTCCTGGATAATCAATCCCCGGAACAGATTAGTAAATATGCAGGGTGTTCCGTAGAGCATGTGTATCAGGTGAAAGAGATGATGGCGGTAAAGAGTAATTGAGGGGAGCATTTTGCGTTGGATGAATGGGAATACACATTCGCGATTCCCTGTTAGAGAAAAATCGGTTCTTTAAGTAACGAGCGCTGCAGGTTATCCTGTGGCGTTTTCATTTAGTGTAAATACGATTGCCAAAAGTGTTGACTTGTTACCGATTGTGTGGCAATATGGCGATATCGAATTCGATAATACATATTATTTTATTTGGAGGTGTGGCTATGTTTATAGAAGAACGTCATCAGGAAATATCTGATGCGATCAAAGTAAATGGTAAGATTACTATTGCTGAAATAACTAGTAAATATGGAATATCCGATGAGTCTGCACGAAGAGATCTGCGGTTGCTCGAACAAAAAGGAGTTTGCAAGAGAACTCACGGGGGTGCGATTTCCATTCAGAAGATCAGTGTAAGACCGCCGGTGGATCGTGACTTTGAGAAGATGCCTGTTTTTGATAATTACAGAGAAATCTCGCGTGTAGCTGCTTATCACAGACTGGGACTGCGTAGAAGACCAAATTGCAGCTATTGAAGAGAAAGGGGTCGAAGTAACAGTCGTTGAAAGAACAAAATAATTTGATAACCATGCGTTTGCTCATAATGCAGTAATGTGTTAAGATATTGATACCTATCAGAATGTCGGGGGCAAGAGGTAGTTGCCCCCGAATTAATGAACCGGGAGTGATGGTGTGTCGGAAATATATTTTATTGAAATCGATTCGAAAATACCTTTTGAGAAATACGAAACTTTAATGCAGGTATTACCGGAGAAAAGGAGAGAGCAAATTCGAAAATTGCATTTTGATATTGATAAGAAGTTGAGTCTGGTAGCAGATTTATTTATTCGCAGTGTGGCTTGTACGGTACTAGGATGTTCATATATAGACTTGCAGTTTGAAAAAAATGAATATGGGAAACCTTACTTTGCGGGAGCAACGGATTTTCATTATAATATTTCACATACAAAAAATGCTGTTGCAGTGGGGGTGTCAAAAGAACCGGTTGGCATTGATGTCGAAAAAATCCGTGATTATAAAATGAAACTGGCAAACCGTTTTTTTTGTGAGGCAGAAGTGAACTATATCAAAAAAGAAACAGAAAATGCGCCAAAACATTTCTATGAAATATGGACCAAAAAGGAAGCATATGTCAAGTGGGTGGGGAAGGGATTGTCAATTCCATTGAATTCATTTGATGTGTTTGACTGTACTCTGCCATGTCGTCCGGAAGCAGTTCAGGTTGGCGGATATATCGTATCCGTTTGTGGAAACGAATATAGAGAAGGAATTTCCGTTGTTCAGTTGGAGGAGAAATCGCTGTACGAAGAACTTTCCGGTTTTTTTGCATAAAGGATTTTGTATGTTTTGTGTGTCCGGGTTTGCTCTGTTGATTACGTTACCGGAGTTATTGGATCCATTTGGCAGGTCCTATGGCTTTTGCCATCACCATTTATCAGCCTGTCAGCCTGTGCAATCTGCGGATTTTCGGTAGGAATTATGTGACCCGGCACATTTAGCAAAGCCTCAGCTGCAATAAAAAATGGTGGAACAGCCATGTTTGCTATTATGGCTCTTGCAGGGGATCTGGGGTGCTCAGCAGGACCTGCGCTGGTCGGTAAAGTGGCTGGTGTTGTAAATGATAATTTAAAACCTGGGATATTATGTGCCTGTATATTTCCCGTGGTGTTTCTTGTGGTTTTATTTGGGATGGGGACATTAAAAAATATAAAAATGTGTAAAAAATAGGATAATATAGCAAAATAATGTGTAAAAAAAGAAAATAAAAGCCTGGAAAAAATGTGTAAAACGTATTGGAATCTGGAATTTTTCATGTTATACTGTGCCTAGAGCCAAACAGTATTTGAAATGGAGGCAGATTATGGAGAGAACAGCACTCACACAGATGGTGAAATGGAAAAAAAGCACAGATAGAAAACCGCTTGTTTTAAAAGGAGCAAGGCAGGTGGGAAAAACATGGTTGATGAAGGAATTTGGGAAGCGTTTTTATGAGGATGTATTTTATTTTAACTTTGATGAAGAGGATGAATTGAAATCTATTTTTGAGTCAAACAAAGATCCTTATCGTATTATAGAGTTGCTGGGGTTGTTGAGTGGAAAAAAGATTTTGCCGGAAAGACATTTATTAATTTTCGATGAGATACAGGAATGTTCTGCTGCGCTCAATAGTCTGAAATATTTTTGTGAAAAGGCGAAAGAATATCATATTGTTTCTGCCGGAAGTCTCCTGGGTACTTTATTGGCACAACCGAAATCATATCCGGTGGGAAAAGTAAATTTATTGAACATTTCTCCTCTTACATTTGACGAATTTCTGGCAGCAATCGATGAGCCATTGTTTGAATATTACAATTCTGTTTGTGGGGGGCAACAGGTGGAAGAAATATTCCATAATAAGCTGTTGGATGCCTATAACTATTATCTTATAATAGGTGGAATGCCAGAATGTGTCAGTTCATGGATACACACAAAAGACCCGGCTAAAATCAACCAGATTCAGGATGAACTTATTACCTTATATGAAAATGATTTCTCTAAGCATAATGGAAAAATAAATAGCGGAAGAATTTTGCTTGTTTTCCGAAGTATCGTGACACAGCTTGCCAAGGAGAATGAAAAATTTGTCTATGGATGTGTAAAAGAAGGTGCAAGAGCAAGAGAGTTTGAAGACGCGATAGAATGGCTTGTTTCAGCAGGAATGGTACTTCGTGTTCGCAATGTATCAAAACCGGAACATCCATTGAATGCATTTTCCCAGTTAAACCATTTTAAATTGTTTTTATTTGATGTAGGTTTACTGAAACACATGGCGGGCATCAGCAATGAAGAAATACTGCTCAAAACAGATTATCAATTTAAGGGAGCATTGACTGAGAATTATGTGCTTCAGCAGATACGCGACTTATATGATGTTGAGCCCGGTTACTATGCTCCATCCGCTTCAAGGGAAATTGACTTTGTTGTCCAGGACGGTATAAATATTATTCCGATGGAAGTAAAAAGCGGTGAGAGAATAAATTCCGAAAGATTTAAAGCATACTGCAAAAAATATGCTCCGGATACGGCAGTCCGTTTTTCAAAACTCGGATACCAGAGAAATGAGCAGATGATCAATATTCCGCTCTATTTTGCGAGGCGGACAAAGGAGTTAGTTTTATAAGGATCATTCACTGGGCAATGACAATTTATAAAATCATTTTAAAGTGATTTATTTTTAAGAAAAAGTCACTTTAAAATGATTTTTTTAAACACAGCAAAAAAAGTCGAGAGCTTCTCCTCATAATCCTGTAAAATGGTTCGTGTAAGGAGGTAAAAGAGTATGAAGGAGCAGATACTGGCGGTTCAGCGAATGCAGGACTACATTGAAAAAAATCTGGAACAGGGAGTAACCCTATCCGACCTTGCGAGAGTTTCTTTATTTTCGCCATGGTATTCCTACCGGTTGTTCCGGGAACAACTGGAGATGACTCCGACCGAATATATCCGGAAACTCCGGCTCTCTCGCGCGGCCATCCGGCTTAGGGATGAAAATTGTCGTATTATCGATATTGCTTTTGAACTGGGATTTGGCAGTGTGGACGGGTTTACAAGGGCATTTTTCCGGGAATTCGGGTGTAACCCCAGTGATTACGCGAAAATTCCGGTTCCGGTGGCTCTTTTTATTCCTTATGGCGTAAAGTACAAAGAGTTAAGAAAGGAAACGATAGATATGACAAATTTACAGACGGTTTTTGTCCAGATTGTCCACAAGCCGGAGCGCCTGTGTATCATAAAGCGCGGCGTATCGGCGGATGATTATTTCCGGTATTGTGAAGAGGTCAGTTGTGACGTGTGGGGAACGCTGATGAGCATGAAATCGCTCAGCGGTGAGCCGGTGTGCCTGTGGCTCCCGGAGCAGTTAAAACAGCCGGGAACGTCAACCTATGTTCAAGGTGTCGAGGTCGAGATGGATTATTGTGGCATTATTCCCGATGGATTCGAGCTTATTCGTCTGCCGGAAGCGGAATATCTGATGTTTCAGGGACCGCGTTTTCAGGAGGAAGATTACTGTGAGGCAATTGAGTCGGTACAGCACGCGATGGATGAGTATGACCCAGGTGTCAACGGATACGAATGGGATGATACGAATCCCCGTATCCAGTTAGAGCCGAGGGGAGAACGTGGTTATATTGAGATGCGGGCAGTGAAAAAACGGAGGAAAGAAGAGGAATGAAGGAAGCAATCTGTGTGAATAATCTCACAAAAACATATGATGGAAGAGCGGTCGTTGATCATCTGAATTTATCGGTAAAAAAAGGTACCGTTTTTGGACTCTTAGGGGCAAATGGTGCCGGAAAAAGTACGACAATAGAATTTTTCTTGATGAACTGACGACGGGGCTTGATGCAAGGGCAAGACGCTGTGTATGGAAAATACTCGCAGAGTTGAAAAAGCAGGGACTCACCATTTTTCTTACGTCTCATTTCATGGACGAAGTCGAAGCTCTCTGTGATGAAATCTGCATTTTGAAAAAAGGCCGTTCTGTTTTTTATGGAACCGTGGAAGAAGCAAAGAAAACATGTAGTTGTGAAAAATTTGAAGAGGCCTATCTTATTCTGTCGGATGAGGAGGAAAATCCAGTATGAAAAGTTTTTTTACCCTTTTAAAAAATGAAAGCAAACTCAGTATCCGGGATATGAATATGGTGATTTTTGCCGTGATTATGCCGTTTGTCATTCTTGTGGTACTTGGATTCGTATACGGAACAAAGCCAGCCTTTTCAGGAGCTTCCTACAGCTTTATGGAGCAGTCATTCGGTGCTGTGTGTGCCGTCTCCATGTGTGCCGGTGGTTTAATGGGACTACCGTTGGTAGTGGCTGACTACAGAGAGCGGAAAATCCTAAAACGGTTTCGTGTAACACCGATTCGCCCGGCTATGCTGCTCGGTGTGGAGCTTGCCATTTATATTGGTTACTGTATAGTGTCGCTTCTCACGGTTGCTGTCGGGGCTGCGATCTTCTGGAATGTCAGGCTGTACGGTTCGCTGTTTGCATTTTTGGGAAGCTGGCTGCTAACTATGTTATCCACACTTAGTATTGGAATGTTAGTGGGTGGTCTGGCAAAAAACTCGAAACAGGCAGGAGTGATTGCCAGTCTGCTGTATTTCCCGATGCTTGTTTTTTCCGGCACGACACTGCCAATTGAGGTGATGCCGGAGGCGATGCAGAAAATTGTTGGATGTTTTCCGCTTACACAGGGAATTCATCTGATGAAAAGCACGTTTCTTGGAGTGGAAGCGGGAAATATATGGTTTCCGGTTCTGATTATGGCTGTTGTCACGATTGTCTGCACTGGGGCTGCCGTCCGGTTTTTTAAATGGGAATAGTATCTGCACCATTCGTCAAATTCTGCATAGTATATTCTGAGATAAAAAAGATAAAGGATACGTGGAATGAAAAGGGTGGGAGAGAGATTTATTTAATCTCCCCCACCAGTTTTTCCATCTCTTCATCACTGATCATTGTAATCCGTCCCCCATTATACTGTTCCTGCACCCATGCATACATTTTCTGTACCAGAGGATCTGTCTTGGCAACAGGCGGTTTTCCCAGCTTTTCAAAATAGGCATTCACCCAGCAGGCGATACCGGCAACACCGGATGTACTCGTGATGGAAACCTTGGGAGGCCGGTTAAGAATAGTATCGGTGTCGAAAATATTATATATTTCGGGGTCCTTCATCAACCCATCCGCGTGAATCCCGGCGCGGGTCAGATTGAAATTCTCGCCGGCGAATGGAGTCATCGGCGGGATGTCATAGCCGGTTTCGTGATGGATATAGTCTGCAATTTCGGTGATAACTTCAGGGCGCATTCCGTTCATGGTGCCACGCAGGGATGCATACTCAAAAATCATAGCTTCCAGAGGAACATTTCCGGTTCGCTCACCGATGCCAAGCAACGAGCAGTTCACCGCTCCCGCCCCGTACATCCAGGCGGTTGTGGCGTTGACGACACCTTTGTAGAAATCATTGTGCCCGTGCCACTCAAGCATCTCGGACGGAACACCGGCGTAGTGCTGTAAACCGTAGATGATGCCGGATACACTGCGGGGAAGGGCAACGCCCGGATATGGGACACCAAATCCCATCGTATCACAGGCACGTATTTTTACCGGTACACCGCTGTCCTCAGAAATCTGCATAAGAGCCCTTGCAAACGGAACGACAAACCCATAGAAATCAGCGCGGGTAATATCCTCAAAATGGCAGCGCGGGCGAAGTCCTGCTTCGATACAGTCTGAAACGATACCTAGATACTGATTCATCGCTTGTTGTCTTGTCATATTCATTTTGCGGAAAATGTGATAGTCGGAGCAGCTTACGAGAATTCCTGTCTCTTTTACGCCGATGGAGTGTACCAGGTCAAAATCTTTTTTGGAGGCACGAATCCATGTCGTACATTCCGGAAAATCGTAGTCCAGTTCGAGACATTTTTCAAGCGCTTTCCGGTCTTTTTCCGAGTAGACAAAAAACTCTGTCTGCCGGATCATTCCTTTTTTTCCACCCAGTTTGTGTAATAATTTGTAAATATGAACCATTTGTTCCGGCGTGTATGGCGCACGGGACTGCTGGCCGTCACGGAAGGACGTGTCGGTTATGAAAATGTCCTCTGGCATATTCCGGGGAACGACACGGTAGTTAAAGGCGATTTTGGGTGTTTCCGTATAGGGAAACATTTCCCGGAAAAGCTCCGGTTTTGCCACATTCTGCAATTCATAATCATACGGATCCTGTTCCAGTAAATTTGTTTTGCCACTGAGATTTATATCTTGCATAAGTCCTCCATTCCGACACCTGTGGGTATCTACTTGTGTTTGCATTTATATATACAGGCGTTATACTATATGTAAAATGAATAATATTGATAGATATAATCGAAAAAACGAATAAAGGAGGAAATTATGGATATAGAATCGCTCAGGACATTTTTAATACTCGCAAATACAAAAAACTTCACAAGGGCAGCAGCCCAGCTTTTTGTCGCCCAGTCAACCGTAACGAACCGCATCAGCGAACTGGAAAAGAAACTGCAGTTTCCGTTATTTATCAGGAGCAACCGGAGTGTGGAACTTACCCCGGAAGGGGAGCAGTTTTATGTATACGCAGAGAAAATGATTAATCTGACCAATTCCGCTCTCGCTGAAATCAGTGTGAGCCGCAAATACGAACATCATCTGCGGATTGGCGCTTCGGAGTCAATTTATGAGGGACATCTGGCAGAGACGATACAAAATCATCAGAGAAATCATCCGAAGGATGCACTTCGCATAACCATCGGGCTGTCCCGCCCTTTGCTCGAGCAGTTACAGGAAGATATTCTGGATGTTGTATTCTGTTATCTGCCATTGAAAAAATCGACATTTCACTGTGCCATTTACAAACAGGATTCGATGGTTCTTGTAACGGATATCAATAACACCGCATATGCCGGGGGTATTACAAAGAACGAACTTCTGCAGGAAAATTATCTGATGTGCAATTTTGCGCTGCAGGATGTGGGACAGTTTATCCGGAGCCTTTTTCCCAGATATCATCAGTTTTCCCTGGAGATTGACGACTGCTCGAAAATTATTCCGTTCCTTCTCGGACAGAACAACTATACCTTTCTGCCGGAGGATATGGCGGAACCATTTATCCGGGAAAAGAAACTGCGCATCGTGCCATTAAAGGATTTTCAGACGCCGGTCATTAACAGTTATCTGATTGGACGAAAGGAAAAAAGACAGGAGTGGGAGAGAATATTTGGCCGATTGTGATTGTCTCATGAAAAAGATTCGTGTATAATGAGGTTAACTGACTAAATGGAGGAGAAAAGTTATGAGTGTTATATTGAAAAACCCGATTTTATGGACAGATGTACCGGATGTGGATGTACTGCGGCAGGGGGATACTTTTTATATGGTTAGTACAACGATGCATGTACTGCCGGGATGTCCGATTATGAAATCAAAGGATCTGGTAAACTGGGAAATTCAATCTTACATATTTGACTGTGTAGAAGATAATGACCTGTATCGTCTCGAGAATAAAGAGAGTAACGGCGCCTATGGAAGAGGACAGTGGGCAACGAGTCTGCGGTATCACGATGGCGTTTATTATGCGTGCTTCGTCTGCAATGAAATGAACAAAACCTATATTTATTACACGGAGGATATCGAGTCGGGAAAATGGGATCGTCATGTATTGGATGGTATTTATCATGACCCTTCGCTGTTATTTGACGATGGTCGCCTGTTTATATTCTACAACGGTGGTGATATAAGAATAACAGAACTCAAGCCCGATGCTTCCGGTGTTTTGGAAGGTGGAATCGACCAGCTTCTTTTTTCTACACCAGAAGAAAATATACGGCTTCGCTGCGAGGGATGTCACGCGTATAAAATAAACGGATACTATTATCTGATTTTCATTGAGTGGCCGGATGATGGCAACCAGAGAAGACGCGAGGTGTGTTACCGCTCAAAGGAACTGCTTGGCCCGTATGAGCGCCGGATTGTGATGGATGATGACCTCGGCTATCACAATATGGGAGTGGCGCAAGGAGCGATTTTTG
Organism: Eubacterium sp.; assembly: GCA_034101395.1. Taxonomy (GTDB): domain Bacteria; phylum Bacillota; class Clostridia; order Lachnospirales; family Lachnospiraceae; genus Eubacterium_F. The sequence goes on from JAXEJU010000032.1 coordinate 16,886, forward strand.
ATGATGCAGCCGGAAACTGGTACGCGATGCTGTTTCAGGATCACGATGCCGTGGGACGTATTCCATGCGTGATGCCGGTGACGTGGGAAGATGACTGGCCGGTGTTTGGAATTGACGGAAAAGTGCCAAAGCAGTGGGAAGTTCCATTTGAGGTAGACGGAAGCTTTGATATGGTGATCAGTGACGACTTTAACCACACAGAAAATGTAATGGCAAAAAACTGGCAGTGGAATCATGCACCGGATTCTTCCCTCTGGTCTTTTACCGAGCGTCCGGGATATCTGCGGCTGACGACAGGAAGCATCCGTGACGATGTTCTCTTTGCGAGAAATACCCTGACCCAGAGAACGGAGGGACCGGCCTGTGAGGCAACCGTTACCGCAGAGCTTACGGGAATGAAAGACGGGGATTTCTGCGGTCTTATCGCCTTGCAAAGCCATTATGGAACCGTGGGAATAAAGGCAGAGAATGGCAGAAAGTATCTTGTGATGACGACAAAGGATGGAGAACAGTTCCGTCAGGAGTATACAAAAGAGAGCTGTCATCTGCGCATCTTCTTTGACTTTGAAGACAGCCGGGATATAGCCACCTTCTTCTATTCTGAGGACGGGGAGAAGTTTGAAAAGGCGGGTGTTGACTTGAAAATGCTCTATACATTAGAACATTTTATGGGATACCGGATTGGTATTTTCAACTATGCAACGAAGGAAACCGGTGGATATGTGGACTTTAAAGATTTTGTGTATAGAAGAGAAGAAAGGACAGACAAATGACAAAAAAGATACTACGAATGATACTTATGTTTACCGTTCTGTTTTCCGGCACCCTCGTCTGGCAGACCAGTGCACAGGCAGCAGAGCGTGATATTGTTGTATATAATGGCGAAACACCGGATGAATGGGAATTCGATGACGAGGAATATGTCGATGAAGAGGATCTGTTTTTGCCCGGTGACACCGGAAAGGTGATTGCTGAGACGGATTCCTGGTGGGAAGAAGATGAAATTGTGAAGACAGAATATGTCTCATCCAATCCTTCGGTTGTAAAGGTGGCATCGGATGGTACATATACGGTTCTGAAAGCCGGAACTGCGATTATCAGTATACGTGGATGGAATGAATACAGTGATCTTATTTTTGAAGCAGGTTATTCGTTTCTCGTCGGTGGAGATGTGTCAGCGACGACATTGAAAAACAAAAGTGTACAAGGATATCTGTTTGAGCAGTCATATGACAGTTACAGGACGGATGAAATGGTGGTTTCTCTTGTGAATGCACCTGACCTCACCTATTGCAGTTTTTCGGTAGTAGATGAGTCCGGCTCGGATATGGGAGTCGACTATCGCCTGGACCGGGAAAAGAAAGCACTTATCCTTACGGCTTCACGGAATGGAACGGCTAAATTTACGTTCCGGCTGAACCGCAAAGAGTTTACGGTTCAAATTAAAGTTGTGACAGTAGGGATAGGAAAAAGTTCTGCCTTGCTCACACAGAAGGGAAAACTTCAATTGTCTATCAAAGGTTATTCCGGAAAAATCAAATGGGTTTCGACGAATAAAAAAGTAGCATCGGTATCCGGTAAAGGTCTTGTCCGGGCAAAAAACAAAACAGGAAATACATTAGTTTATGCGCAGATTGGAAGTTTTCGCATGGGATGCGCCATCAGTGTCGTTACTCCTAAAATGAAAAAAGTAATCAATACGGCAAAAAAGATTGGTAAAACCTGCAAATACAGTCAGGCAAAACGTATGAGTGCGAACTATTATGATTGCAGCTCGCTCGTATGGAAATCTTATCGGAAAATGGGAAAAACATTTGGAAGCAAAAATTATGCACCGGTAGCTGCCGACATTGCGAAGTGGTGCGCAAAGAAAAAAAGTCTTATAAAGGGCGGTGTCAGTGAGGCAAATCTCAAAAAAATGAAATTAAAAGCCGGTGATCTGGTTTTCCAAACGGGAAGTGATAATAAACGTTATAAAGGAATTTATCATGTGGAAATGTTTACCGGCTATCGCTGTTATGGTTTCTATGGAGAAAAACCGGTGCTTGCGCCATGCTACGCCAACCGTTATGACGGATATGCAACCGGTGCAAAGTGCGTGGGCAGACCGTAAAAAAATATTTTTTTGCAACATTTTTCCTCCCTCATTCGTTTTATAGTTAAAGAATGAGGGAGGAATTCATATGAATCATTTAAAGAAAATAGTAACCGTTATACTTGTTACCGGTGTTTGCATCTGTCTGAAAGCTTCCACTGTGATGGCAGCTGATGTGACAATCAACAGGAAAAACTTTCCGGATGAAGCGTTGCGGGCAGAGGTGTCTGCTTTTGATACAGACAGGGATGGAAAACTGCAGAAGGAGGAAATCAGAAATGTAAAAAGCCTCCATGTGTATAAGTTTCTCGATCCCGATGATGTGGATTATGAGGAAAATCCGGATGCGGTTATGCCACAGTATCAGAAATCAGACTTTGTATTTGACTTCAAAGGGGTAGAATATTTTACCGGACTTAACGAACTTACCATAAATCTGAGCGGAGGATGTGTGCAGGAGACGGGAAAACATTATGCCTCGGAGATTTCGAATTTTAAAAAGGTTTATCAGTTGAAAAAGCTGACATCACTGACGATGTTCAGTGCAAAGGTAAAACAGATTAATTTGTCAAAGTTTCCGAAATTGAAAAAGTGTTCCCTTGACCTGCCGGGACTCTGCTCCATTACGGTCAATAACAAAGAACTCCATAATTTCCGTCTTTCGGATACCGCAAATATAAAGAAACTCGATTTTAGCAGTGCCCCAAAACTGAAAGTGCTGTATCTGTCCCAGATGAAGGCACCATATGTCGTTTTTGGCAGGAACAACAAAAAACTGAAAGAACTGCATGTGGAGAGTAACGGGAAAACAAAAATATCGTCATTAGACATTACTCCGCTGGCTTCACTGGAGAGGTTCACATTGACAAAAGTCAGAATTTCAAATATTAATTTTTCCAAAAATAAAGCACTGGATGATGTCTATGTGGATAATTGTTCGATAAAGAAACTGGATTTTACAAAAAACACAAAACTTACGTGGCTTGCCTGCGAGGGAAAGAAAACAAAGAAGATACTTATACCAAAGAAAAATAGAATCAGCACGTTCAAATGGGTGAATGCAGGGCTTACCCGATTTTCTAATAAGCGGTTAAATCCAAAGACGCTTACTTCTGTAATCCTGTTTGGAAACCGGATTTCGTCATTGAATCTGGAAAGATACAAAAAACTGGATTATGTTTCTGTCGATAAAAACGTGAAAGTGAAACTGGCACAGGGGTTATCTGATGAGGGGATTATCAGTTATCTGTAGTGTTTTGCTCATGTTGCTGCTATTGATTTACCAGTTAATATATGTTACAATTTTATCACTGTTGTTCCGGGAAACATGGAACAAAATGCAATGCAGAAATGAGGAAAAAAATGAAAAATTGTAACAGATGGAAACACCTATGGATCTTGTGTATATGGATGCTTGTTGCCGGAATCTGTTTCGCCGGGACCGGAGAGAATGGCACAGATGTACAGGCGGCACAGAAACAGGAATTTATCGTGGGATTTGATGCCGAGTTCGCTCCGTATGGTTATCGTGATGAGAACGGGGAATATGTCGGATTTGACCTGGATTTGGCGCAGGAAGTGTGTAATCGTCAAGGCTGGACTCTTGTGAAGCGTCCGATTGCCTGGGATTCCAAAGATTCCGAGCTGGCATCCGGAGCGATTTCCTGTATTTGGAACGGTTTCACGATGAATGGCAGGGAAGCAAAGTATACCTGGTCAACTCCTTATGTGGATAACTCACAGGTTGTGATAGTTAAAAAGGGATCAGATATAGCAAAGCTGCAGGATCTGGCAGGGAAGATGCTGGCTGTCCAGAGTGATTCTTCGGCACTCGCAGCACTCACTGGAGAGGATGCGACAGAAGAAAATAAAAAACTGGCAGCTTCCCTCAGGGAACTGCGTCAAGTGGGAGACTATAACTCGGCATTCATGAATCTGGAAAGTGGTATGGTGGATGCGATAGCGATGGACATTGGTGTGGCATCTTACCAGATGTCACGTAAAGACGATATGTTTGTCATGCTGGATGAGCGTTTGTCGAGTGAGGAATATGGAATTGGATTTAAGACCGGAAATACCGTACTCAGGGATGCCGTACAGACATCCCTTCTTGAGATGCTCTATGATGGTACATTTGAACAGATTGCGAAGAAATGGAAACTGGAAGATAGTGTATGTCTGAGTTTTGATGACAAAACCTACGTGGACGGCGGAAAAGTGCCGGATATAGATACTTCAGCTCTACAGACAAAGGCACCGGAAGAAAATACGAAGACAGAGAGTATTTTGGAGCAGGAATCCGGTTCGGGGAAAATGAGTATTATCCGCATTGTGCAGCAGCTTTCAAACGGTCTTCTCGCAACATTTGTCATTTTTATTCTTACCCTCTTGTTTTCACTTCCTCTCGGATTTGTGATATGCGAGGCGAGAATGTCCCGTTTTCGTATATTGCAGTGGATTGCCCGTATTTATATATCGATTATGCGAGGAACTCCATTGATGCTGCAGCTTTTAGTCGTGTTCTTTGCACCTTATTATATTTTTGGAATGGCAATGCCGAATTTCTACCGCTTTTATGCTGTGATTATCGGATTTTCATTAAATTATGCAGCATACTTTGCAGAGATTTACCGTTCCGGTATTCAGAGTATTCCGGTTGGACAAAAAGAGGCGGCAATGGTGATGGGGTATAGCCGGGCTCAGATTTTCTTTCGGATTATTTTCCCACAGATGGTGAAAAGAATATTGCCTCCTGTGACGAATGAAATTATTACACTGGTCAAAGATACCTCATTAGCTTTTGCTTTGGCTTTTACGGAGATGTTTACAATGGCGAAGCAGATTGCGGCGGCGCAGACCTCAATCTTACCATTGTTTATCGCCGGTATATTCTACTATATATTTAACTTTATTGTTGCATTTGGAATGGAAAAACTGGAAAAAAGGCTGGATTATTACCATTAGACAGGAGGAGAGATATATGCCGGTTTTGAGTATGAAACATATTCGAAAAAAATTCAGCGGGGAGGAAATACTGAAGGATATCAGTCTGGAAATACAGGAGGGTGAGGTGGTTTCTATTCTGGGACCGTCGGGCTCCGGTAAATCTACACTGCTTCGTTGTGCGACTTTTTTAGAAAGAATAGATGGCGGGATTATTGATTATGGCGGAAAGACTATTGTCAGTGATAATGGTGAAGGCGCATGTTATCCGCATAGAAAAGAGATACAGAAAGCACAGGAAAATTTTGGACTCGTGTTTCAGAACTTTAATCTGTTTCCCCACTTTTCTGTTTTGAAAAATGTATCGGATGCTCCGATCAAAATACAGAAAAGACCAACAGAAGAAGTGTACCGGGAAGTCAGGGAACTTCTCGCTAAAGTGGGACTTTCGGACAAAGAGAATGCGTATCCATGCGAATTGTCGGGGGGACAACAGCAGCGTGTGGCGATTGCAAGAGCCTTGGCGTTACATCCCCAAATCCTGTTTTTTGATGAGCCGACATCGGCACTTGACCCGGAAATAACGGCTGAAATCTTAAGGATTCTAAAGCTGCTGGCAGAAGAAAAAATGACGATGCTGATTGTAACGCACGAGATTGATTTTGCCAGAATGGTATCGGACCGGATTATTTTTATGGATGATGGGTTTGTGGTGGAAGAGGGAACACCGGAACAGGTAATAGACCATCCGAAAAATGAACGGACAAAGGCATTTTTACAGAAACTGCATATATAAGAAAAGAGAGGAGACGGGTTAATCCGGTAAAACAGATATGAAAAAAACAAGAAGAAGTTTGTCGAGAAGAATCCTGTGGACCATGATATTTATGGGGACACTGATTGTGATTGTGATGGCTGGTATGTCTTATACCGCAAATTCGCGGTTTCTCGTTCAGGAAGTGAAAGAGAGTGTCCATGATCTTGCAAGCATAGCAGCAAGCCAGGTGGATGGAGATGTGTTTGCTACAATTGAAGAGGGTGGTGAGGAAAGCGAAGCTTACCAGCAGATTTTTGACCAGTTGTCGCCATTTCTGAATGGTGACATGGTAGAATACATTTATTCTCTATCTTGCCATAATTGCAGGGATTTGTCTTGCTGTGGCAATAATACTTGCTATTTTCCCTGCCAGAACATTAAAGCGAAGACTGCATCAGGTGAACGCGAAACTGGCGGACGTGGTATATAACGACGGAGATCTGACTCGCACGGTGGATATACATACCGGAGATGAGTTTGAAGAGATTGCAAATAATCTGAATGCATTGTTTGAGCAGACAAGAGCGGTTGTTGGCGATATTAAGGCTTGCTCGGAGGAGATTCATCAGGTTTCAGAAAATGTAGATGATACCATGCATGATGCGAAAGGAAAAATAACATCTATCAGTGATTATTTGCAAAAAATGGGAGCAGGGATAGACTTGACAGCCCGTTCTCTCGAGGAAATCCACAATCAAATGAATCAGGTTGGAGATTCTGTTCATAGAATACATCAGGATTCTGCAAAGGGAGCCATAGTGGCAACGGAAATTACAGAACGTTCCAAAGAGATGATGGCAAATGTAGTTTCATCTCAACAGGATTTGACAGTTGAGGTTCAAAAAATACGAAATGAACTTGATGAAAAAGCGGAAAAAGTTAAAACGGTAGAACAGATTCAGACATTTACAGAGGATATATTAAAAATAGCTTCGCAAACCCGTATGCTGGCATTAAATGCCAATATAGAAGCGGCACGTGCCGGTGAGATGGGAAAAGGGTTTGCTGTTGTTGCGGGAAGTATAGGTCAGCTGGCGGAGAACTCAGGTGATGCGGCGGCAAATATTCAGGAAGAGAGTAAAGAGATAATCCATGTTGTTCAGGATATGGCAAATCTTTCCCAGACGTTAATTAATTATATTAGCGAGACAATTTTACCACAATTTGAAATGCTTTCTGTTTCCGGTAAACAGTATGCCGAAGATGCCGCTTATCTGCACGGGATGCTGGAACAATTCGAAACGGAAATTCAGACTGTGAGCCAGGCGGTGCAGGAAGTTCAGGCAGAAATCGAAGTAGTAACGAAAGAATCTGTACAGAACAATAGTCGTGTCATGGAAGTATCGGATCATGCGGAAAGTCTTACAGCGGGTATGCAGTATACAACTGACATGTCGGAAAAGAATAAGAAGCAGGCAGATCATCTGACGGCTGTTGTCGGACATTATAAGGTATGATACCGGTATGTGTCCCAATAAATTAAATTGAAAAAGAGAACTCCCGAATCTCATTGTGTTGATTCGAGGGTTCTCTTTTTTGGAAAAGTCCACTTTGTGCGGAGTTCGCAGTGCATATGCTGACCGCCTATTTTACCCGTTTACCAAAGAATTTGCGATAAGTCTTTTTCTTGCTTGCCGGAACATGATAGATGGCTTTTTTATTTATGTTCACAAACGAGCGGATTCCGACAAACTTTAATTTCTTCGATTGGATAACAATGGATTTTAAGTGTTTACAGTTTCGGAAAGCGCCACTGCCGATAGATGCAATGTTTTTACCAAGGGTGATTTTTTTCAGTTTACCCTGTCCGGTAAGAGCGTCCTCTTTGATCTCTGTCACTTTATATACCTGTTTTTTATACTGTACCGTAGAAGGAATCGTGAGTTTATTAAGCGATTTTTTCTTTATTCCTGTTACGGCAACCGTATGAGAGTTTCCTTTGTCAGCCGTCACTTTATATTTCAGCTTTCCGGCGGTAAAGGATTTGCCGGTAAGTGTAGATGGTGATGCTGTCGGTACCGGCGTACCCGCAGGTTTGGCAGAAGCTGCCGGCTGTGGAGTGGCAGAAGCCGTCGGTTGTGGTTGTTCCGGTTCGTCCTCAGCCTCTACCGTTACTTTACATGTAGAAGCAGCTCCGGTTTCCGGATTGTAGAGAAGTACAATAGCTGTGCCGGGCTGTTTGGCATACACAACGCCTGAGGATACATAAGCGACATCGGAATCGGTACAAATCCACTGGAGATATGTATCAAAAACAGCTTCTTCCGGATTTGTTATGATGTTCAGTTTTTCCCATTCATTTGTTTTCAGTGTAATTTCTGTCTTGTCAAGCGAAAGATCAGTGAGAATATATTTATCAGTATTTTCCAACATTTCTTCTTCGCTTATGACATGGACTTCACAGGAAGCTTTTACCCCGTTGCCGGAAGTCACTGTAATAGTAGCCGTGCCCGGCTGTTCAGCACACCAGTATGCGTCTTCATCATATCGGAGAACTGAATTGTCAGATGTTTCCCATTGAAGTGCCGGATCCATGGCATCAAGCGGAGCGATGGCATAATTCACGCGGAACCACTGACCATTGTATACATTGATTTTGGATTTCTCAAAGTAAACATTTTTTACTTCCTTCAACTCATCTTTTGGAATCCACCGGGCAGTGAGTACTGTATCTATATAAAGGCTGTCTTGCGAATAAAGTGGTAATTCATTGGTAAATTCCTCGCCGGTCTCCGGGTCAGTATAGCTATAGGTATAGTACCATCCGCCAAATACGGTTTCCGGATCATCATTTTGTGGTGCTTCCGGAAGATTGGTAATTGCGCGGCCGGAAGTGGCGGTGCGTTCTGCATACACATTTCCGTCTACCATAAAAGTCAGATGAATTTCTACAGGGGCAATTGTTTCCAGATTTTCGTCAATCCAGTTTATCCGTCGGGTAATCCATGTGCGGAGACGTTCAATTTCCTGCTCAAAATTCAGCGTTATTTTGTCGGGGTTTGGTTCGTCTTCCCATCCAAAATCGGTATAACCCCATGTGTCAAAGTTTGATTTTGCGGAAATGGATATTTCATCGCGGTACTGGTCAAGGATTCCTCCCTTTTCAATTACTTTGTTCATTGTTTTCTTCAAAACCGGCCAGTATTCTTTCAGTTCTTTAGCAAACGATGGGTCTTCCACCAGGCGTTCGAACCAGGTTCTCTGATTAAAAAAGCTGCTGTACGATTCCGGAGAATCACTGTAGTTATAGGATGACCAGGCTACATAGTCAAAATCCCAGAGCGGGCCCCAGTACAGCTTTCCCGGTATCCCGTCTTTGTCCTGCTTTTTATACAGATAGGTACTGGTGGAGATAAACGCATCACCGTTCATCGTAAATTCCTGAATCCAGTAGTACGCAATTGCGGAAGGAACATCCATCAGTTCGCGATAAGAAGTGCCATCCGGAAGACAGAAATCAGAACTGTAAATGGCATCTTCTGTTTTTTGGACATAGTCTTTTATGTATTTAAGTCCGGTCTCTGCATGTTTTCCTTTTTCCGGAGATTCCACAAGATAACTGTTACGGGTCGTCTCGAAGATGTTCAAATCAGTTTCGCGGTAAGGCGACATTGCGAGAAGGTACCCACCGGTAATATCCGTGCCGGTATACTTTTCGTCTTCCAGATTATTTTCATCCACACGGTTTTCATCCAGGCGAATCTGTTCACAAAGCAGATAATTTCCCAGATATTCGTTGTTCATAATGACATCGACACTCACACATTTTGGTGTATATTCCATATTGAGTTCGCGGCCGATGTAATAGGTAATACGGTTGCGGAGCAGACTGTTATCATAATAGTTTGCAAGCAGAACCCAGTGTTTGTTTGCACCCATGCCAAACAGGTCTGCTTTCTTTGCAAGCTTAATTTTATACGGCTTTTTGTCTACCATCCAGGTAGAGTT
>JAXEJU010000033.1:0-38406 GCA_034101395.1 Eubacterium sp.
TCCACGCTGTTAAAAAATATTACATCCGACTACCACTATCATACAGTCACTGCCGATTCCGAGGACATCCTGAATGCCATCGAGTCCGAGCTCGATGCCATGGGATATCTGATCAGGAAAAACTGATTTTCTTATTTGTAGTCTATACCTATAAGAAACTACTGTCAATATTATGAGAGTTTTTCTATTTTTTTCAAAAAATTGTTTACAAATCACGATTAAAGTTGTAAAATAAGATTTGTTGCGGCGTGTGGCTCAGTTTGGTAGAGCGCTTCGTTCGGGACGAAGAGGCCGTGGGTTCGAATCCCGTCACGCCGATTAAAAAAACATCAGACTTGACATGGCCTGATGTTTTTCTTTTTCTATTCTCTTATCTTTCTTCTTCCCTTCTGTCCGTAAACAATTTCCAGAACCGGATGTATAACCAGAACATAATCGGAAGAAGAACGGATGCCCCCAGGCTCATTTTGAAAAGTTCCGGTGCTGCCGGTGATGTCGTAATTCCCGCAATCAGGGTAACCAGATACATTCCGATCAGCAGCACAACTGCAACAATCGCAAAAATACGCTGTCCCATCGTATAGGAACTCTTAAACTTTTTCTCCTTTTTATCTTCATCATTCTGAATTATCTCGTTATTATCTGTGTTCGCCATAAAAAGCTGACCTCCATTATTTTTGTACATCTTTGTCCGCACCTATTTTTTTCCTGTATTCCTTTATCTTCGCCTCATATCCATTGTCTGACAGTTCATAAAACCTTTCATCTTTTGCCTCATCCGGCAGATACTGCTGTCCGGAATAATGATTCGGATAATCATGCGAATACTGGTATCCGGCTCCATGTCCGAGCTTAGCCGCCCCCTTATAATGGGCATCCATAAGATATGCCGGAATCCGGTAATCCGGATGACTTTTCACGTATTCGGAAGCCCCATCGATTGCCCTGATAGCCGAATTGCTCTTTGGCGCACATGCCACATAGGCTGCTGCCTGTGCCAGTACAATCCGCGCCTCCGGCATACCGAGCCTCTCGACTGCCTGAGCTGCACTCGTTGCCACAACAAGCGCCTGCGGGTCTGCATTTGACACATCTTCTGCGGCACAGATCATAATCCGTCTCGCAATAAAAGTAATATCCTCACCGGCATAAAGCATCCGCGCCAGATAATAAATGGCCGCATCCGGGTCAGAACCACGCATACTTTTGATAAATGCCGACACAGTGTCATAATGATTATCTCCGGTTTTATCATACCGCAGGGTGCGCTTCTGGATACACTCCTGCGCCACTTCCGTTGTGATGTGGATTTGCCCATCCTCGCTTCTCGCTGTCGTCAATACACCAAGTTCCACCGCATTTAAGGCTGTTCTTGCATCTCCGCCACTCACATCTGCCAGAAATTCAAGCGCCTCCCCGTCGATTACTGCCTGATAACTGCCCAGACCCTTTTCCACATCTTCCAGCGCCCGGCAGATTAGAGTTTTTATATTTTCCAGGCTCAATGGTTTCAGTTCAAAGATGATGGAACGGGAAATCAGTGCGCCATTTACCTCGAAAAAGGGATTCTCCGTAGTCGCGCCAATCAATATCAGCGTGCCGTCTTCGACAAATGGGAGCAGATAATCCTGCTGTCCCTTGTTAAAGCGGTGAATCTCATCTATAAATAATATGGTTTTCCTGCCATACGCTCCCAGATTCTCTTTTGCACTGGCAACGACCTCTTCCATGTCCTTTTTACCGGCCGAAGTAGCATTAATCTGTAAAAACGCTGCGCTGGTTGAATTGGCAATTACTCTGGCTAGCGTCGTCTTTCCGGTTCCCGGAGGGCCGTACAGAAGAATGGAACTGAGCTTGTCTGCCTTAATCGCACGGTACAACAGCTTGTCTTTGCCAATGATATGCTCCTGCCCCACAACCTCTTCAAGCGTGACCGGTCGGAGTCTCGAAGCCAGTGGCGATTCTTTCTCCTTTTTCTGTTCACTCATATAATCCAGTAAATTCACGTCTGCACCTCTCAAATCTAAAGAAGAATTATCTCGCCATCTGCTATGCCATAATGCAGCCTGTCCTGTCTGTCAATCACTGCCTTGCCGGCAGTTTTCTCTGTAATCTCCTGCTCCGCCTGCTCTATAACTGTTTCCGGCACAAGCAGAATCATTTCCACGTCATCTGCATATTGGGTATCAAGTTCCGTCAACCCCAGTGTTCGAGCCAGATATTGTATTTTCCCCATATCATTATAATCCGTCCGGATACTGATCCGGTAACCGGTCTTCTGCTCCATCAGGACACAGTCGGCCAGTCCCTCTTTCATTGCCGCTGTATATGCCCTCACAAGACCTCCTGTGCCAAGCAGCGTCCCACCAAAATAACGGGTCACAACTGCCACTGCATTGTGTACTCCCTGACCGTTTAATACTTCAAGCATCGGTCTTCCCGCTGTTCCTGACGGCTCTCCGTCATCACTGCAGCGCTCTATTTCATTCTTTTCCCCTATTAAATAGGCAAAGCAATTGTGTCTGGCATCATAATGTTTTTTTCGTATCTGTGTGATACGTTCTAACGCCTCTTCTTCTGTCTGTACCGAAAAAATATGGGCAATAAACCGGGATTTCTTCTCGACAATCTCCCCTTGTCCATCTCTGTAAACTATCTTATAAGAGTTTTCCATTGTATTCTCCATTCCAAATGAACATCCTCTATTTTCTTTTCTAATTATAGTAATTCTTCTTTCCCTTTTCAACCCTTTTTGTTATAATCGAAAACAGAAAGGAATGGAAATATATGAATTTTAGTAAAAAAATGGTGGAGGCAAGAGCTAAGCATCTGGAATCTCCTTCCACCCATCGAAAATATAAATTTCGTCTTATCGTTTTCCGGCTTCTACTGGTAGCAGTCGTTCTGTCTTTTTGTATTGGAGTCAGCGCCCTGTCCGGAATTTTCCGAAGTATTGTAGATTCTGCTCCGGATATCGACCGCATCCAAGTAGTTCCCCAGGGATATACAACATCCATTAGAGATGCCGACGGCAATACTATACAGACTCTTGTCGGCAAAAATGCAAACCGTGAGTATGTAACTCTGGATCAGATTCCTTCAAATCTTCAGAATGCCTTTATCGCGATTGAAGACGAACGTTTTTTTGAACACAACGGAATTGACCTGCAGGGAATTGCCCGTGCCTTTTTTGACGGCATCCAAAATGGCGGAACTTTTAACCAGGGTGCCAGCACTCTGACCCAGCAGCTTCTGAAAAACCAGGTTTTTGGCGGCGGTGAAGAAACCTCCTTTATCGCCAGGCTGGAGAGAAAAATCGAAGAGCAGTATCTTGCCCTTCAGCTGGAGCAGAAATGTGATAAAAAGCAGATTTTGGAATATTATCTGAACACAATTAATCTCGGTCAGAACACGCTCGGTGTTCAGGCAGCATCCAAACGCTATTTTGGAAAAGAGGTATCGGATCTCACACTTTCCGAATGTGCCGTATTAGCCGGAATTACCAAAAACCCAACGGCTTATAACCCGATTACACACCCAAACCATAACAGGGAACGGCGTACCACTGTCCTCACCAGTATGAAAGAACAGGGTTATATCACCAATGATGATTATACACTCGCCATGCAGGATGATGTATACAGCCGCATTCAGGCAGTCAATAAAGAAGTTCCGGAAACTTCTGCCACGACTTCCTATTTTACAGATGCTCTGATCGAGCAGGTGATACAGGATTTAAAAACCAGACTCGGCTATACGGAAACTCAGGCATACAATGCTTTATACAGTCGTGGTCTCACGATTTATACAACGCAGGATACCAGAATGCAGAAAGTATGTGACCGAATTGTAAATGATAAAAAATATTATCCGGCAGATTCCACATATTTTCTGACATACCAATTGACAATCCGCAAAAAAAACGGCATCGAACAGAGTTTTGATCAGAATTCCATGATACAATATTTTACCGAAAGAAAAAAGAAAAAAATATCACCCTACTATTCGTCTAAAGCTGCTGCGCGCCGTCAAATCAAACAGTTTAAGAAAGCCGTATTGAATAAAAATGACACTATTATCGCGGAAAATATAAATCTTGTCATACAGCCACAGGTTTCTTTTGTTCTCATGAATCAGTACACCGGAGAAGTAAAGGCTCTCTGCGGTGGACGCGGTCAGAAAACAGCCAGCCGTACCTTAAACCGTGCAACCGGTACGACAAGACAGCCCGGCTCTACATTTAAAGTTCTGTCAACTTATTTACCGGCACTCGACACCGCCGGCATGACACTCGCAACTGTACAGGATGATGCACCGTACCACTATCCGGGTACAAAACGCAAAGTAAAAAACTGGTATGGTGATTCTTATCGCGGACTCAGTTCTATCCGCTCTGCAATTGCAGACTCCATGAATGTTGTAACGGTGAAAACGCTGGAACAGGTCGGACTACGAACAGGTTATGATTATTTGTTAAATCTTGGTTTTACAACTATCATTGACACTTATACGGACAATTCGGGAAAAACCTATACCGATATCGCTCTTCCCATGGCACTCGGCGGTCTCACAAAAGGTGTCACGAATCTTGAACTGACCGGAGCTTTTGCCTCTATTGCCAATGGGGGGACCCGGCATCAGCCGGTTTTTTACACAAAAATAATTGACCATGATGGAAATGTATTAATCGATAATACAACCGAAAATGCCAGAAGAATCATGAAAGATTCTACTGCATGGCTCCTTACCAGTGCCATGAGTGATGTAGTAAACAAAGGAAGCGGAACCCGCCTGAAATTTAAACACCTAAAGATGAATCAGGCAGGCAAAACCGGCACTTCCACTAACAACAGAGATCTCTGGTTCGTCGGCTACACCCCATATCTTACAGCCGGCATATGGTGCGGATACGACACAAGTCTGAAACAGACTTCGTCAAACTACCACAAGGATATGTGGCGGGATATCATGGAAGAACTCAATAAAAAATATACGAACAAAGCTTTCAAACGGCCTTCTTCTGTCACCACGGCAACCATCTGTACCAAATGCGGGAAACTGGCTATTGATGGTCTGTGCTCCCGCGCAGTGGGAGGTTCGTGTGAGAAAATAGAATATTTTGCAAAGGATACGGTTCCTACCGAAACATGCGACTGCCATGTCCGCTGCCGGATTTGCAAATCTTCCGGACATCTGGCAGGGGATAACTGCCCGGAATCCCAAATTTATACAGCAATATATCTGCAAAAAAATGAGTCTTCCTCAAAAGCAGAGAAAAACTCATCCCAAAATATCAAAACAGCCGATACACCGCTGATTATTCCACCTTATCTCAGCAACTCCCTATGCGAGGTGCACAATTAATTTGACAGTTCCAGCAGATAGCGCCGCAGTGCATCCTGCCATGCAGGGAGCAGCGAAAATCCATTTGCCTTTAATTTATCTTTATTCATCCGGCTGTTTTTCGGCCTTTTGGCTTTGGTTGGAAAAGCAGCCGAATCCACAGGTGTCACTTTCACCTCATCCATTCCGGCTTCCCGGAAAATCTCCTGTGCAAATTCATACCAGCTGCACAGGCCTTCACCTGATGCATGATATATCCCATATTTGTCACTCTCTATCATATCAGCCATAAGAATCGCCAGATCATACGTGTAGGTTGGCGATCCAATCTGGTCATTTACCACACTGACCGCACCTCTTTCTTTTCCCAGTCGCAGCATCGTTTTCACGAAATTGGAACCATTTACCCCAAATACCCACGAAATGCGGACAATAAAATATTTTTCAAGGCACTTCTGCACCGCCAGCTCTCCCTCGTACTTGGTCTGACCATACACATTCAGCGGGTTCGTTTTGTCCTCCGGTTCCCATGGACGCTCACTATCTCCCGGAAAAACGTAATCTGTGCTCACATACAACATTCTGGCATCCAGTTCCCGGCACATATTCGCAATGTTGGCCGTTCCGTCCACATTTACTTTCCGGCAGATTTCCACATTATCCTCAGCATTATCCACTGCCGTGTAGGCCGCACAGTGAATTACCGCTTCCGGTCTCTCCCGAAGCATTACCTCACGAACCATATCCGCATCTGTGATATCCATTTCTTCGGAGTTTACGCCAACTGCATCATGACCACGCTTTTTCAGCTCATTCAGCACATCATGTCCAAGCTGCCCCCGGATTCCCGTCACTAATACTCTCACTGCAGTCTCTCCCCATACATGTTCTCAAAATAATTCGCATATTCACCACTGATGATATTGCCCCACCATTCTTTATTTTCCAGATACCACTGGATGGTCTGCCGGATACCGGTATCAAATGTATACACCGGTTTCCACCCAAGCTCCCGCTCTATCTTTGCCGGATCAATCGCATAGCGCAAATCATGTCCCGGCCGGTCTGTCACATATTCAATCAGACTCTCCGGTTTATCAAGTGCTTTCAGTATTGTCCTGACCACCTCAAGATTTGTCCGCTCGTTGTGTCCGCCAACATTATAAATTTCTCCAACTTCTCCTTTATGAATAATCAGATCAATCGCCCTGCAGTGGTCTTCCACATGCAGCCAGTCTCTGACATTTTCTCCCTTTCCGTACACCGGCAGTGGTTCATTATCCAGCGCTCGGGAAATCATAAGCGGAATCAGTTTCTCCGGAAACTGGTAAGGCCCATAGTTATTGGAACAGCGCGATATCGTTACCGGAAGTCCGAAAGTCCGGAAATAAGCCATGACGAATAAATCTGCACTTGCCTTGCTCGATGAGTAAGGACTTGATGTATGCAGTGGCGTATCTTCGTGGAAGAAAAGATCCGGACGGTCAAGAGGGAGATCCCCGTATACTTCATCCGTTGATACCTGATGAAAACGTTTTACCCCGTACTCTTTTGATGCATCTAAAAGCACCTGTGTTCCCAGGACGTTTGTCTGGACAAAAATTCCCGGATCGCTGATCGAACGGTCCACGTGGCTCTCCGCCGCAAAATTTACAACAACATCAAACTTTTCTTTTTCAAATAAATCCATGATAAATTCACGATCTGCAATATCGCCGCGAACAAACCGGTAATTTGGCTCATTTTCAACCGGTTTCAGCGTCTCCAGATTACCTGCATACGTAAGTAAATCAAGATTTAATATCTCGTATTCCGGGTATTTGTTCACCATATAATGAACAAAATTTCCTCCGATAAACCCGGCTCCGCCGGTCACACATATTTTCATACATTCCTCCATTCCACAGACTCATCTACGCCTGTCCTGTAATATTATAAACGGTTTCCCCTGCCATCATCAAGTCCTTTTTCGTCTTTTTTTGTTTTCCGGCATTTTCCCCGGTTTCCTTTTCCCTTTTGCCATCTTCCTTGGAGGAATCAGACACTTTTTATCAAAACCAATCAAATCCCTGCGCCCGGCTTTTAGAAGAGCTTCTTTTACCAGTTCATAATTTGCCGGATTGCGATACTGGATCAATGCCCGCTGCATCGCTTTTTCGTGTGGGGATCTTGGCACATATACCGGTTTCATCGTCCTCGGATCCAAACCGGTATAATACATGCATGTAGAAATCGTCGCAGGTGTCGGGTAAAAATCCTGCACCTGCTCCGGCATATATCCCAAATCGCGGATGTATTCTGCCAGTTCTACTGCTTCTTTCAGTGTCGAACCCGGATGGGATGACATGAGGTATGGAACCACATACTGCTTTTTACCTGTCAGTCTGTTCACCCGCTCATACCGTTTTAAGAATTTTTCGTATACGTCATTTGACGGTTTTCCCATTGCGCGCAGGACATTATCCGATACATGTTCGGGTGCCACCCTGAGCTGTCCGCTGATATGATCCCGGCATAATTCTTTCAAAAAAGTGTCATCCGGGTCTGCCATGACATAATCAAAACGGATACCGGAACGGACAAACACTTTTTTCACCCGTGGAATTTTCTTTATTTTTTTCAGAAGGCTGATATAATCTTTATGGTCTACCTTCAGATTGGCACATGGTTTCGGGTATAAACACTGCTTCTTCCGGCACACACCTTTTTGCATCTGCTTATCGCAGGATGGGTGACGGAAATTGGCAGTCGGTCCTCCCAAATCATGAATATAGCCCTTAAATCCTGTTTTAAGTGTAATATTCCCGGCCTCTTTCAGTATTGACTCATGGCTTCGCACCTGTACTATTCTTCCCTGATGAAAGGTAAGCGCACAAAAACTGCATCCTCCAAAGCATCCCCGGCAGCTTGTAATACTGAATTGAATTTCCTGAATTGCCGGAACTCCTCCCGCCGCCTCATAGGACGGATGGCAGGTACCCATATACGGATAATCATAGATGTCATCCATCTCCTGCATCGTCAGTGGTTTTGAGGGTGGATTCTGAACAAACACCACTTTATTCGGGTACGTTTCTACGAGCGGTCTCGCTGTAAATGGATCCGTATTCTCATACTGAATCATAAAGCTCTTCGCATAACTCTTTTTATCGGTTTTTATTTCTTCATAGGATGGAAGATAGACGGGGTCATACGCGTTCACCTCATCAGCTTTTGTCCGGTACACGGTTCCCGGCACGAACGTAATATCATGGATATCCATACCACTGTCCAGAGCATCAGCAATTTCCCGTATGCTGCGCTCGCCCATTCCGTAAGAGATCAGATCAGCCCCTGAATCAAGAAGAATAGACCGCTTTACCTTATCCGACCAGTAATCATAGTGAGCCATCCGCCGAAGACTCGCCTCGATTCCGCCGATTATAACCGGTATTTTTTTATACGTTCTCCGGATGAGATTGCTGTATACTACCGTTGCATAATCCGGCCGTTTTCCCATCACACCTCCGGGCGTATACGCATCCTGATTTCGTCTCTTTTTAGCTACTGTATAATGATTTACCATAGAGTCCATATTTCCACTACAGACAAGAAAAGCGAGTCTTGGCTCCCCCAGTTTCGTTATGCTGGCATCGTCCTTCCAGTCCGGTTGTGAAATAATTCCTACCTTATAGCCGTAAGCTTCCAGATGCCTGCTGATAACCGCCGGCCCAAAAGACGAATGGTCCACATAGGCATCTCCAATGACGAAGACAAAATCGCACTGTTTCCACCCCCGCCGCTCCATATCTTCTTTTGAAACAGGTAAAAAATCCGCCGTTTCCTTTTGGTTGTTTTGCATATTAAACCCTCTTTTAATACTCTATTTTTGTTCGTGAAAAAAATCCACGACCGCCTGTGCTGACCTTGCATTCATCCCCGGCACTTTTCTCAATTCCTCTACAGTAGCACCGCGTATATCATCCAGCGAATCAAAGTGACGCATCAGTGCTTTTCTCCTGCTCTCTCCAATTGTCGGTATGTCATCAAGTATCGAATGCACCTGCGTCTTGCTGCGGATTAGTTTGTGATATTCGATAGCGAACCGGTGTGTCTCATCCTGAATTCTTGTAATTAGACGAAATCCCTGTCCGTGGGTATCAATTGGAATCTCCTTATTGTGAAAAAACAGACCGCGTGTCCGGTGGTGGTCATCTTTTACCATCCCACATACCGGTATAGTTATATCAAGATTTAACAGTACCTTTTCTGCTATATTAACCTGTCCCTTTCCACCATCCATAAAAATAATATCCGGCAGATGACGGAACGAATCCAGTTCTGACAGACCTTCCCGTCGGCTGTGCTCGAACCGTCTCGTCAGCATTTCTTCCATTGCTCCATAATCGTCCGGCCCGGATACGGAGCGAATCCGGAATTTGCGGTAATCATTTTTTTTCGCCTTTCCATCTTCAAACACAACCATCGAACCCACTGTCTCAAAACCATTGATATTGGAAATATCATAAGACTCTACCCGGGACAGTCCGGTCATACCGAGCAGTCCCTGGATTTCTTCCATTGCCCCTATCGTTCTTTCCCGTTCTTCTTTCAGTTTCTCTGCATCCTTTGTGAGAACAAGAAATGCATTCCGTTTGGCAAGCTCGAGCATCCGCTCTTTCTGACCCCGTTTCGGAATCCGAAAATACACTTTCCGTCCGCGTTTCTCGGACAACCATGCAAGGATTGCCTCCGCATCCTCTACTTCCTCTTCCACCCATATCTCTTTTGGAATGTAGGGAGTGCCCGAATACATCTGTTTAATAAACGCCGACAAAACCGAGGCATTCTCTTCTTCCTCCACCCCGGTCAGATAATAATGCTCCCTGCCCAACATTTTCCCTCCACGGATAAAGAATACCTGAACAACTGCTTCGTCATTTCCTCTTGCCATCGCCACAATATCCCGGTCTTCATTATCATCCGATGTGATTTTCTGTTTCTCCGTCACCTGCCGGACGCTCTGTATCAAATCACGGTAGGATGCTGCCTCTTCAAACTGCATCTGTTCTGATGCCTGCAGCATTTTCTGCGTTAATTCCTGTATAAATTCCTTTGTGTCTCCCTGAAGGAATCTGAGTGCTTTGTCAAAGTCAGCCTTATATTCCTCCTGTTCCACATATCCCTGGCATGGTGCCGGACACTGTCCGATTTGATGGTACAGACAGGGACGCTCTTTTCCGATATCTTTTGGCAGGGATTTCCGGCAGTTTCGCAAATGAAACAGGCGGTTCACAAGCTCTATCGTATCCCGTATCGCCTTTCCGCTTGTAAAAGGTCCAAAATACCGGCTTCCATCCCTTTTCATATGACGCGCAAAAAGAAGCCTTGGGTAGGCTTCCTGTACAGTTGCTTTCAAATAAGGATAGGACTTTCCATCCTTTAACATCGTATTATAACGCGGACTGTGCTCTTTAATCAGATTACACTCCAGAACGAGAGCTTCCAGCTCACTGTCTGTGACAATGTACTCAAACCAGGCAATACGCTCTATCATCCGCTCAATTTTGGGTGTTACATGGCGGCTTTTCTGAAAGTACTGCCTCACACGGTTTTTCAGGCTGATTGCCTTTCCCACATAAATAATCTCATCTGATTTGTCATGCATCAGATATACACCGGGCTTTGCCGGCAGTTTTTTCAATTCCTCTTCCAGATTAAACACGTTTTTACCAGTCCTTTATAAATCGGTTTATCACATCTACAAGTCCGTCTTCATCGCAGGATGGTGCGACATAATCTGCTTTCTTTTTCAGTTCCTCCGGGGCATTTGCCATAGCTACTCCAAGCCCTGCAAAGGTAATCATCGGCAGATCGTTAAAGCCATCGCCACAGCAGACAAGCTGGCTTCTATTATATCCCAGCTTTTCCAGAAGTTTTGACATGCCATACGCCTTGTCCACCCCCAGTGGCATCATTTCGAGGTAAAATCCCTCTGAGCGGTAAACAGAAAGTCTTCCCTCAAAATCTGCTGCCGCCTTCGGCTCCAGTTTTGCCAGATGCTCCGGTTCCCCGGTAAGAATACATTTATTTACCGGGAAAGTAACCTCTTTGTGGAAATCCTCCGGTACCCAGATGGGTATATCGCATCCTTTCGCATCTATCGTAATATGGGGATCGGTGTCACTGTGCGCAATTATTTTTCCATTATGATATGTCAGAATTCCGGTATTCTCTTTCCGGGAATAATCATATAATTCATGAATCATACCATCTGGCAAGGAGATATCATACACGACTTCGCCGGTCCGGCAGTTTGTGATACGGCCTCCATTAAAAGAGACAATATAGCCGCCATATCTGTCGAGACCAATCGCCTTCGCCTGATGACGGATTCCCTCGGTACATCGCCCGGATGCAATCGCAACTTTAATGCCATTCTCCTGACAGTCAAGAATTGCCCGCTTCGTCTTTTCTGTAATCTCTTTCCGGGAATTCACCAGTGTGCCATCCACATCCAGCACCAAAAGTTCATATGCCATTATTCATTCTCTTCCTTTATTTCATCTTTTGTCTTTTCTTCTGTTGTCGTTTCTTCTGTGGCATCTGTTCCGTCTGCATTTTTACGCTTTAATTTGATACCGGTTGCATCCTCAAATATTTTCACAAACTCCTTGCCGGTAATCGTCTCCTTCTCAATCAGATGTTTGGCAAGCGTGCTTAATACCTCTTTATTTTCCTCGACAATTTTCTTTGCCTTACGGTGGCAGTCATCGAGAATTTTCATTACCTCAACATCAATTTCACTCTCTGTTTTTTCTCCGCAGTTGAGCACCGGACGTCCGTCCAGATAACGACTCTGAATAGTTTCCAGTCCCATCAATCCAAATCGTTCACTCATACCATACTGGGTTACCATAGAGCGGGCGATTGACGTCGCCTTCTCAATATCATTGGAAGCTCCGGTTGTGACATCATCGAACTGAACTTCCTCAGCGGCTCGTCCACCTAATAATGTAGTAATCTCTGCCAAAAGTTCCTCTTTTTTCATCAGATATTTTTCTTCTTCCGGCACCTGCATCACATATCCGAGTGCGCCCATCGTACGTGGCACTATTGTAATTTTCTGAACCGGCTCGGAATGTTTCAGAAGCGTCGTAACAAGAGCATGACCGATTTCGTGGTATGCCACAATCTCTTTTTCTTCCTTGCCAAGAATCCGGTCTTTCTTCTCTTTACCGGCAAGAACTACTTCTACTGCCTCAAAGAGATCTTTCTGGCTGACAACTTTCCTGCCATCTTTAACAGCCATGATGGCAGCCTCATTTACCATATTGGCAAGATCTGCACCAACTGCACCGGAAGTAGCAAGCGCGATTTCTTCCAAATCTACTGTTTCATCCATCAGGACATCATGTGAATGCACCTTCAACACATCCACACGACCTTTCAAATCCGGTTTTTCCACAATAATCCTGCGGTCAAAGCGTCCCGGTCGAAGAAGAGCCTTGTCCAATACTTCCGGACGGTTTGTCGCACCGAGAATAATGATTCCCTTTGAAGAGTCAAAACCATCCATCTCTGAGAGCAGCTGATTCAGTGTCTGCTCCCTCTCATCATTACCGCCGCCGTACTGACTGTCACGGCTCTTTCCGATAGCATCAATCTCATCGATAAAAATAATACACGGAGCCATAGATGTTGCCTGCTTAAACAAGTCACGTACACGGGATGCTCCGACACCGACAAACATCTCTACAAAGTCCGAACCGGACAGGGAGAAAAACGGCACGCCCGCTTCTCCTGCCAATGCCTTGGCAAGCAGCGTTTTACCGGTTCCCGGAGGTCCTACGAGAAGTGCACCTTTCGGCAATTTGGCACCAATCTGTTTATATTTTTCAGGATTTTTCAAGAAGTCAACAAGCTCGGTCAGCGATTCTTTTGCCTCTTCCTCTCCTGCCACATCCGCAAACGTCACACCCGTTTGCTTCTCTACATACATTTTCGCGTTGGACTTGCCAACTCCACCCATAATTCCGCCGCCTTTTGTTGCCGACCGCATAAAAAACCACAAAAGCAGCCACAAACCGGCAATCGGAAGAACATACGTCAAAAAGAACTGTAAGATTCCCGAACTGGAATCCTGCACCTCTGCCGTAAATTCCACTCCGTATTTATCCAACATATCCTGAACCAGACTTGTATCATTGACATACCCTGTATAGTAGGTCACTGCGAGCATCGCAACTTTTTCTTCCGTCTTTGGCTCAATATAAATGAGATTGCTCTTAAATGTGACTTTTTGCACCTCATCCTTCTTCAGCATCTCAATAAATTTTGTATACGTTATCTCTTTTTCAGTGTTCCGCTGTATTTCAAAATTCAGGAACATAATCATACACACGGCGAATACTGCTGCTGCGATGCACACGATGATATTCATTCGATTCCGTTTCTTCTGATTCGGATCCTGATTCATTTTGTTGTTATCCATCGATTCTTTTTGTCCTTTCCTATAATATGGCTCCAATATCCTATAAATTATTTTCCACAACCCTGCCATTATTTATTTAGTATAAAAGATTTTTGCTGATAAATCAATGGTCAGTGTGTGAAAGATTGGTGAATTTGATACTTGAAACCATTCTCTAAAAAGGGTATACTAAGACTATATGTTTTTTTGACACAAAACGGCTTTGCAAAAAGGCGAGCGCAAGCAAATGGAGGAAAATATGGCTGTAAAATACGTTTTTGTAACAGGCGGTGTTGTTTCCGGACTGGGAAAAGGTATCACTGCTGCTTCTCTGGGAAGACTTTTGAAAATGCGCGGATACAAAGTAACCATGCAGAAATTTGACCCATATATCAACATTGATCCCGGCACGATGAACCCAATCCAGCACGGTGAAGTATTTGTAACGGATGACGGTGCCGAAACGGATCTGGATCTTGGACACTATGAACGTTTTATTGATGAAAGTCTGACAAAACAGAGTAATGTAACCACCGGTAAAGTTTACTGGTCTGTTCTGTCAAAGGAACGCCGTGGTGATTATGGCGGTGGCACAGTACAGGTAATTCCACATATTACTAACGAATTAAAAAATCGTTTTTATCGTAATGACGGTTGCAAGGAAACCCAGATTGCCATTATCGAGGTGGGTGGTACAGTCGGTGATATCGAGAGCCAGCCGTTTTTGGAGGCAATCCGTCAGTTCCAGCTGGATGTCGGACATGAGAATGCCATTCTGATTCACGTTACACTTGTTCCATATCTGAAAGCATCTCAGGAATTGAAATCGAAACCGACACAGGCAAGCGTCAAGGAACTGCAGGGAATGGGAATCCAGCCGGATATCGTTGTCTGCCGTACGGAAATTCCTCTCGACAAAGCAATTCGTGACAAGATTTCCCTTTTCTGTAATGTTCCAAACAGCCAGGTAATCCAGAACCTTGATGTTGAAACGCTTTACGAGGTTCCTCTGGCAATGGAAAAAGAACATCTTGCACAAACTGTCTGCAAATGTCTGAAGCTGGATTGTCCGGAACCGGATATTAAAGGATGGGAAGATATGGTCGATTCCATCAAACATCTGAACAAGGAAGTTACCGTTGCCCTTGTCGGTAAATATACCGCTCTCCACGATGCCTATATCAGTGTAGTGGAATCCTTGAAACATGGCGGTTTCGCCCACAATGCACAGGTCAATATCAAATGGGTGAACTCCGAAGAAGTGACAAAAGAAAATGTCGCAGACATTCTCAGTGATGTCAGTGGCATTCTCGTACCGGGCGGTTTTGGTGACCGCGGTATTGACGGAAAGATATATGCGATTGAATATGCACGTGAGAATAAGATTCCATTCCTTGGTCTCTGTCTCGGAATGCAGCTTGCGATTGTAGAATTCGCCAGAAATGTCATCGGCTGGAATGATGCACACAGTGCCGAACTGGATCCATCCACAACTCATCCGGTCATTCACCTGATGCCGGATCAGGACGGTGTCGAGGATATCGGCGGAACTCTCCGTCTCGGTTCGTATCCTTGTGTGCTGGCAAAGGACAGTAAAGCCTATGAGTTGTACGGCCAGGAGACCATTCACGAGAGACACCGTCACCGCTATGAGGTAAATAACTACTACCGCGATGACCTTGAAAAACACGGCATGTCGCTCTGTGGCCTTTCACCTGACGGACGTATCGTAGAGATGCTTGAGATTCCGGATCATCCGTGGTTTGTTGCCACACAGGCTCATCCGGAATTTAAATCCAGACCTAACCATCCACATCCGCTATTTAAAGGATTTGTGGGTGCTTCAATAAAAAGAGCGCTGTAAAAAAGCGGTGGCTGAGATACGCGCAGCCACTCCGCAAAAGTCGAACTTTCCTATACGATAAAAAAGGTGCGTGATTTTCATCCGCACCTTTTTTTGATTCTATTTATGTTCGCCTTGTTCCCCGGTTTACATCCTCCCGCACAAAGCGGTACAGCGCTGCCGCAAGCGGAACTCCTAAGAGCATTCCAGGGATTCCCATGACACCGCCACCAACCGTTACCGCTGCCAGTACCCACATTGCGGGCAACCCCATGGATGACCCCACAACTCTTGGATAAATAATATTTCCCTCAAACTGCTGTAAAACAATAATGAATATAAGGAAAACAATTGCTTTGAACGGTGATTCCGTAAAAATCATAAACGCTCCGACAATTGCTCCGATATACGCTCCTGCAACCGGTATCAATGCTGTAAACGCGATAAATGCTCCAATCATAGTTGCATAGGGAAGCTGCAAAATAAGCATCCCTATCGTACAGAGAGCACCGAGGATAACAGCTTCTGTACACTGTCCAACAATATATTTGTGAAAACAGTCATTCAGAGTGTGCAACACATAATGAATTTTTTTATTCCAGCTTTTTTTCAAATATCTGCGGGCAACTCTGTGAAGCTGTCTTCCCAGTTTCTCCTTCCCGGAAAGCAGATAGATTGAAAAAATGATTCCGAGGAAAACAGAAACAACCCCTGAGAACACGGATGAGACTGCTGCCACCACCACATCAAATACACTCCCGATTCCTGAAGTCAAAACCTGCGCAATCTGCCCGATTGTGCTTTTCCAGTCCACTTCCCCTATTGAGGCCGCTATATTTTCCGGCAAAACGCCGGTATCCTTTACCCATGACATAAAAATCTTCAGAACATCCGGCAGTTTCGCCAGAATCACTTTCGCGCAGGAAACCAACTGTGGTACAATGAGCCACATAACTAAAACCAGAACCGCAAGCAGCGTAAGATATGCAAGCATCAGACACAGAGGTCTCCGGCTCTTTAACAGGATTTTGTTTCCTGCTTTTACGAAAATCTTTCTCTCATAAAAACTCATCAGAATATTGACCACATAAGCAATCATGCAGCCAATCAACAACGGCATTGCAGCGCCAGCAAACAACAGCAGATACTCGGCAACTACTGTCCAATACCGGATACATAAATACAACAGGAAAATACTCAAACCGATTCGAAAACATGTCTTCCATTCTATTCTCATCTGACACCCCGCCTTTAACATGCTGTCATTTCTCTCGAAACATTCTACTCACCATTCTAACAATAAACCCCCAGGTTCGCAAGACCTGTTTTCACACAGATTTAATTAATTTCCTCTTTCAGTGTTCCTATAATACTGTCTTTTCTTACTTTTAACATCGCGTAAACCATAGAACCGCCAACGATGACAAATACAGCAGCTATTACCAGCAGATACATCGGCACATTGACCATAAACGGAATCGCCCCCTCGCCAAGCATTCTGTTCATCAGATAGTTAAGCAGGAGACTGACCGGAATACCGATAATCAGCGCCCGGAATCCATAAAACAGGCTTTCGAGGCAGAGCATTTTTCGGAATCCAGCCGGTGTAATTCCAACTGATTTGAGCATGGCAAACTCTTTTCTTCGCAGATGAATTCCCGTCGCTATTGTGTTCATTATGTTAGCAATCGTAATTAATGTTATCAGCGTGACAAATCCATAGATAAAGACCTCCATAATAAATACGACAGTCCGGACAGACTGAAACATTTCGACATAATCAGATACAAATGCATTTTTAAATCCATTTGCTGCAAAGTATTCTTCCAGTTCTTCCGCTACTTCTTTGTGATGATCCGTCTCAATCATCACAAAATAACTGCTTTTGTTATATTCATCTTCATCCATGGAGAGCTGTCCCAACTGGTAACATCTGACGTATACACTTTCCGGCACATAGATGCATATCATGTTTTTGATAACCAGATCACAAATGGGATTATCCGGATTATAATCAGCAAATCCACCGATTTCCACCCATGGAACCACCTGCGGTTCCGGATTCTCTTCCTCTTCCGGATAATACTCTGTATAAATCGTCTTCCCAAGCATTTTTTCCGAAAAGACAGATCCGCCTCCCCTTTGGCGGGACAGATTATCCAACAGAATACCACGCATTTTATTTCCATAAAATTGCTGTTTATCCAGCCCATTTTCTCTGCACAAAGTATCAAACTGTTTATCATCTATTACACAGACATACAGATACGGGTTTTCGTCCCAAAACCTTCTATATTGGCTGCTCAGATTTTCACTTTTCAGAAAATCTGCATTTTCTTTCAGATATGCCAGGCTGTCCATATCGATGCTTTCAGAATCCGAGGCATAAAAATCATGGATTTGATCCATTCCCTCAAGCGCACAATACAGTTTCTCTTTTTCTCCTGCTTCTACTCGCGCTGAAAGCTGATATCTTATATCGTAAGCAATGTCATTTCCCTGTATAAAAAGCTCACAAAAATAATTTACGCACAAAAAGAGAATAACAGACAGTGCAATAGACCCCACTATCACATGAAATTTACGTTTATTTCGTCTCAGATTTTTATATGCCAGCTCCCCTTCACATCCAAAAATTTTTCGAACATAAAAAGGTGCACGTAATTTCACATGTTTTACACGTATTTCTTTGCTTTGCCGGATAGCATCTATCGGCGTAACTGCAGATGCTTTTGCAGCCGGGATGAGGGAGGAAACAAATATTGTGAGTGTTCCAAGCACTACAACAAAGACTATCACCCACCACGGCACTACGGCGTAAAGACTGATACCACTCTCCTGCAGACCATTTATCATTCCGGTCGAAATAATTTTATCACTGATTAATCTCATAGTAACAGAAATACCTGCTATTCCGGCAAGTATTCCAACCGGCAGGCCAATGATTCCCAAAAGGAAGCCCTCAAAATAAATTGAATTCCGTTTCTGCCGTTTTGTCGCTCCAACACTGGCAAGCATTCCCAGATATCTCACCTTTTCAGAAAGCGACATGGCAAAAGCATTTGAAATCAGAAGTACTGAGGCAATCAGAATTACTACGAGAATAATTGCGGTCATTATAATAAGCGGGCGTTCGCTGTCATCCAACGCAAATTTCGAACCGAGATATTCTGTATTGATTTCAAAATTCCTGATTCCATAGTCCTTCGCAATGCGGTTTATAACCTGTAACGACTGATAGTCAGCATTTTTTAATAGAATAATAACATCTACATTTCCGTTCTTTTCCTCTTCACTCATTCCGCGCACAACCGCTGTTTTGCAGGTCGGTTGGTTGTCATGGAGAATCGCCGTAACACGCACCTTTAT
Organism: Eubacterium sp.; assembly: GCA_034101395.1. Taxonomy (GTDB): domain Bacteria; phylum Bacillota; class Clostridia; order Lachnospirales; family Lachnospiraceae; genus Eubacterium_F. The sequence goes on from JAXEJU010000033.1 coordinate 19,008, forward strand.
CTGCCTTACTTCTTTAAATTCTTCTCCAGAAACATAGCTTCCCCGGATGGTGGAATCTTTTTCCCCTTTTTCATGCCGGTTTCCAACCGAAAGCGTCACAACATCACCGATTTTCCAGTCAAGCTGATTTCTTTCCAGCATATACTTCTCAACCGCAATCTCCTGCTCGTTTTTGGGTAACTTTCCATCATAATTTGCGGTTACCATCAACTCGAGATTTGTCTCATCCCCGGCATAAATGTCTCCAATTCCTTTATAATCGGACACCCTGTCATCCAGCCGGAATGAGCCCTCTTCCGGTACAATAAAGCTTCCTATCCGTTCAATATCCTCTTCTTTATGCAGTTTTTCTAACTGTGACGGTGAAACACTGCAGAAAACGGCATGCTTATTTCCACTGCAATATAATGAGAGTTCCCCCGCCATATTCATAAAAGATGCTATACTGACAAAAACAGCAGTCAACATTGCCGCAGAGACTGCGATTCCAAGAATTGTAATAACGGTCCTTCCCTTATTCTCCCGTAGATGACGTCCGGTCAATAAATGAACAATATTTCTCATTGCGCCCTCACCTCATCCCGTACAATTTTTCCATCTTCTATTGCTATCACACGGTCTGCCACCATCGCAATGCGTTCATCATGGGTAATAATAATTACCGTCTGGTTGCGGTCTTTATTAAAGCTTTGCAACAATTTTACAATTTCTCTGCTGTTCTCACTGTCCAGGTTTCCGGTCGGCTCATCAGCCAGAAGGAGAGTCGGATTATTCACGAGTGCCCGCCCAATCGACACTCTCTGCTGCTGTCCACCGGACAACTGGTTCGGCAGATGATTCAGCCGGTCACTGAGCCCGAGCGTGTCAACCAGTTCACGAATCTGCCTCTCATCCGGTTTCCCTCCATCCAGACGCAGCGGCAATGTAAGATTTTCCTCCACAGTGAGTATCGGAATCAGATTATAAAACTGATAAACGAGTCCAATCTGCCTTCGCCTGAATATCGCCAATGCCGTTTCATTCAATGTCGTAATATCCGTTTTATCGACTATAACATTTCCACTTGTGGGAATATCCACACCGCCCAAAATATGCAGTAACGTGGATTTTCCCGAACCGGACGGTCCGACAATAGCAACAAATTCGCCGTGCTCCACGTCAAACGAGACATTATCCAACGCTTTTACCGCGGTATCTCCTTCTCCGTATATTTTTGATAAATTTCTTACTTCGAGTATTTTCATACAAACCTCCATTCCGCAGGTGCTTGCACCGAGGACGCTTTGTTTTATTTACAAAAACAGTATAGCAAAAAGAACTTACTGTTTCGTGAATAAAAACTTACAGTTTTGTAAGATTGGGGGATATAGTATGTAAGCCATACTGTCAAACAGTATGGCTTACATAAATCTCAGAAAACACTTCTTTCTTCACGATATAGAGATCCTTCTCATCCTCGCGGGAATAACAAATATAATCCCCCGCTTCCCCGTACATATAAGTTTCATCGTCCCACTTGGAAAATACTTTTGTCGGTTTATTGAGAATGCGGGCAAACACCTCGCTTCCCGTACTGCGGCATTGTTTTGCCCACGACATAATTTCATACGTCTCATCTTTTCGTAAATCTCTGACAGACGGTTCATATTCAAATTTTTTTATCAGCTTTTCATCCAGTGGAATATATTTACTTTTAAAAGATTCCTTTTTCATTGGGTATACTTCTCCGAACACCCCGATCATAAGATAAATATTCTCATCTGCTGTTACAAATACATCTCCCTCATAGGTTCTAATCATGCACTCCGTCCCCGGTTCAAACAAGTCGGTGCTTTTAACATATCCATATGTGCAAGGTTTCTTTTTGCACGGTACAAAACCGGTCTTGTCATCTATGCCATCTTTTGCATATATCACGTCAAAACTGTCGTAATACTGTTCCACACGCTTAAAAATATAGGATTCGATGAGGGTATCTCCATATTTTTCCCCGTATCTCTTTTCATTAATAAATCCACCCGCTTTGTCCACATGCCCGCCACCATTTCCAATATCGGAAGTAAGATATTCCGCAAGATCATTGGCAGCCACTTCGACTTCACAGCTTCTCACGGACAGCTTGTACCCGCCATCACATTTATTAAAGATAATACATACATCAATGCTGTCTACCTGCAAGACCATGTCGCCAACCAGTCCTAAAATATTGGGATCGCACGGCTTCGATTTTACGATGGAGAGCCGCTTATTCTCGTCATAACTGAAACGGATCATCGCAATAGCTGCCGTCTCCAGCTCCTGCATCGTAAAGTTTGAATGTGTCAGTTTTTTAATCAACTTTTTATCAATTTTCAAAAAGTCTATCATATCTCTTTCCAGAGGATGACGTATTTCTGAAAATTCATTACTGTCCATGAACATGCCATAATACAGGGCGGTGGCAACTGCAGGATTTTTATTTACGTCAAATCCCTCTGTCCGAAGCATGTCATAACAAACGGTAGAACAACTGACAATATGCGTCCGGATTTCCGCCATATCATCGGATATCTTCCCGGTGCTGTGATGGTCAACCATCGCCACATTGTCTGCCTCAAAGTGCGTTACATTTCCTTCCCCATACTGACAGTCAACCGTGAGCAGAAGTTCCGGGCGGTCAATTCCGGACTTCTCCATTTCCTCTTTATTTTTTATATATTCTACCGGAATCTGAAGTTCCTCTATCAGAATACGCATATTACTCTTTGCTATCTTTGTCCGGCCTCCGTATATCAGACGCACATTTTTCCCCTGTAACTTAAAATACTCATACAGCGAGTACCCGGCTCCGACAGCATCTGCATCCGGATTATCGTGCATCTGAATTATAATATTATTATATTTTTCCAAATTTGATAAATTCATAAATCCTCCTTACACACAACACCGCTTTGACAGCATATCATTCCGGAAGTTCAAAGGAGACCGGTTCCGGGGCATCAAATGAAACCTCGGCATTATCTACTTTTTCATCTATATTTTGTGCCTCACTGACAGTTTCCTCTTCCTCCTGCCAGAGGGACTTATGCTCTTTATCCGACTTGCCGGCATTTATCATAGCAGCATTTTTTGCCGACATATACATTTCAAAACTGAATTCCATCAGTTTTTGCTCATCATATGCAGGCACTTTGTCCCCTTTGGCAATCCTGCGGGCGGTTTCCATACATTTTGCCATATCTTCAGATGCGTCCTCTATTGCCTCAGTTTGTTGTTTTGTCACTTCTGCATTATAAATTGCAGATGATTGCAAAGCCAGATTATTCAGAAAATCGCCCGTTTTTTTATATTCTTTCGATATCTGATCCGAGAGTTCAAGAATTACACCCCGCTCCTCCCCGGACATCCGGCTGCCTTCCTCTTTTAACTTTTGTTCCAGTTTCCTTTTTTGCATAAAAAGAGTGTTATGCTGACTCACATAACGTTCCCTTGCCTCACCTATTTTCACACTACCCCTCCATTCGCAGGCACTTGCACCAAAGATGTAAATTTCTTTCACTTTACTATTTGTATCGGTTCATTTCATAAAACAGGTAAGCTTTTACACCACAACCTTATAAAACCGTACTTCAAATTCCGTTCCAATCCCTTCTTCACTTGTCACAAAAATTTCTCCCTGCTGTTTCTCAAATATTTTCTTTGAAAGTGCCAGTCCGATTCCTACACTGTCTTTCCCTGCTTCTTTTCCACGATAAAACCGCTCAAAAATATGCGGTAAATCCTCCTCAGCGATTCCACAACCGGTATCTTTTATGAAAACAGCATCATACAATGCCGTAGAAACTGAGCGAACAGACAATACTCCGCCATCTTTCATATGTTCAATACAATTTTTAAATATATTTCCAAACCCCTCAACACTCCAGGCCCTGTCAAGACATACCATACATGGCTCGACTGATATCTCCAGCCCAATATTCCGTAAATCCATGGTAAGCAGAAATGGTTTCACACTTTCCTTCAATAGCGTTTCAAAAAAAATCGGTTCTTTATGAAATTCGACAGTTTCCGCATCCAGTTTGGACAGCTTTAACAGGGTAGCTACCAGCCAGTTCATCCTCTCCTGCTGCCCCTCCATAACATGAATAAATTCCTGTCTTTTTACCTCATCCATTTCCCCCTTTAATAAGTCGGTCATAACCGTAAGAGAAGTCAGCGGAGTCTTCAACTGATGGGAAATATCTGCAAGAGAATCGCGCAAAAACACTTTGTCCTTTTTTAGTCTTTCGTTCTGGGTTTGCAGGAGAACAATGACCTTATAGAGATTGTTTTGCAAAATTGATAATTCACCTTCTGTATTTTCTGCGACCTCAAGCTCATACTGTCCGGAACAGACCAAAGAAAGATAACTGTTCAGCTCCTGCATCCGCTTTTCACGTCTCCTTATTTCAAGGACAAAAATACCTGTCAATGATGCACCGAGGCAAAAGGTGAAAATACCGCACCAGATTGAACCAGCCAGACCTGATGCCACTAAAAAACCGACAGTCAGCAAACTACATATTATGAGCAGATTCCGTTGTTGATTATTCATTTTCGATCATATACCCCCGTCCCCGTACTGTTTTGATACATTGAGGATGACTCACATCTGCTTCCAGTTTGTCACGGAGCCTTTTGACATAAACAGAAAGTGTATTGTCATCCACAAAATTTCCCTCAATATCCCATAAATTTTCGAGCAAATTATTTCTGGATAACACCGTTCCGCGATTCTTCATCAGAACAAGAAGCAGCCGGTATTCCATTGCCGTCAGTACGACTTCTTTCTCCGAGCAGAATACCTTTGCTTCCGATGTGTTGACAACAAGATCACGATAACGAAGCACGCTGTCTGCACTTTCTCTGTAGTACCTGCGCAGCACACTTTTGACCCTTGCCAGAAGTTCTTTCAATCGAAATGGTTTTGTAATATAATCATCCGCTCCCAGTTCAAGCCCCATCACGACATTTACTTCCTCCTCTATCACTGTCAGAAAAATCACCGGATAATCTCCCATCGACTTAATTTTCCGGCATACGTCATAGCCATTGCCATCCGGCAGATTTACATCCAGCAAAAATAAATCAAATGTTTCTTCGGAAATGAAACGCATGGCTTCTGCCTGCGTCCTGCTCCACACTACTTCATAACCTTCCTGTTTCAGCGAATATTCAAGCCCTATTCCTATAGCGTCTTCATCTTCCAGCAAAAAAATACGCATTCGCTCACCTCATTTATATTCTTTTAGAACTTCTTTGATAATTTGTGTACCGCCTCTTTCTTCGGACTGTGTGTAAACAGTAAATCCCTCAAACTGATATTGTCCGTCTTCACCACTGCTCTCACAGCTTGCTGCGGTCATATAATCCAGCGGTTCTCCGACAACGGCTATCAGATCGCTGATATCACGCCCCACCATATTTTCCGCTTCCGCAAGACCGGGAACAGCAGCTCCGTCAGAATCTGCTGTATGCTTACGATTTCTTTTAGTGTTACCTGTGTCGGCTGAAGATTTCACCGACACTTCAGCAAGAACCGGAGTCCGCGACATGGCGCCCCTCTCGTCATTTACAAGAGAAATCTCATACGTTCCTTCCGGCAGTTCTTCCGAATCCAGATAAGCACTGAAGCCATATCCATCGCCTCTGCTGCCTTCCTGTCTGAATGTTTCATACAAAAAAGCTTTTCTGCTCTCTCTCTGGTAAAGACGCACATACGTATCCATGGAAACACTCGATTGTGCCCTGTCCAGATTCCCCTGAATGTGAATACGACTGCCATTTTCCACGGTGACATTCCCGTTGTATTCCGGCAAAACAAAATCCGGCACTGAAAGATTTTTCATCTGTCTGGAAATAACAACCGGTGCCTCCGTCTGTAAAAGTTCAAGATTGCGCTCGACAATTTCCATGATTACATGGTTGGCATTCCGCTCCACTGCACGCTCTGCCTCTATCGGCATGGAACGGGAAAACAATGCCTTGCCGTATTCATCGGCAACAAACGGAAGCATCGAATTGCCAAATGAATCGCGGAAGACGACAACACTTCCCTTTTTCTTTTGATTCGATGTCTCTATCTGCAGATCAAACAGACTTTTAATCTCTCTGTCAAACGTATAATTCCAGGTCTTTTGATAATATATTTCCTCTTCCGTCCCCACAGCGGCCGGATAAAGCATTCGGAAAAGATCCCCCTCAAAGTCATTTTTTATTTCTGTCTTTACGCCTGCATAATCGGTGCATTCCTTTCCGAGTGCCCAAAGAAGATTCTCACATACCATCGCCGCACCGGCATTATTCCAATGTGAATCCGTCCTGTGATAGAAAACATTTTTTTCCTTTTCAAACAATTCATACAGATCCACATAATTGACATCGCGTTTTTTCAAAAGTGCCGTCAGCTTTTCCCGGGTTCCGTCTCCTTTTTTCAGCTTTTGGTATACATCCGGCATATATTCACCATACAGACTGTTTTTATTCGGAGCAATGGCAAAGACAAATTGGATTCCCCGGCTCTCAAGGTTATCCTGAAGCCTCTCAAGGTTAGATACTATGTTATCTGTCTTCTTATCTGTTAAAACATCCAACCCCAGATAATCTTTCAGGCTGCTTCCATAAAACAGATACCCTTCCCTGCCGACAACTACATTATCCTGTGAGGATGTATGAAAAAGATGAGATTTCACCCATGACCCCGCTGTGATAAAGGCATCCCGAAACGCAAAATCTTCTTCAAAACCACTGCCAAATCCGGGTTTTAATGCAAATGGTATCAATAACATTCCCATCACAGCAATAATAAATAAAACATAAAAACACTGTTTTTTCTTCACATCATCCTCCTTTCTCTCCCGCTAAAACCGGAAGTAAATAAACGGATTATAACTCGCACCTGCCAGACAAAACAGGCTGGCAGAAAGAAGCAGCAGACAACTGCATGCGGTCAGTACCTCGTAACAATTTCCTTGCAAAAATTTGTTTATAGTTTCCCTCTTTTGCAGTATTTTCTTTACCGGCAGACTCAAAACAACACACATTCCCAAAACAAACAGGTTATACGGCGTCAAAACAGCAGCCACTGTTTCTCTTGCCCCCTCAGTCATAAATGCCCCCGTAAACATCTGATGTATCATATCCATTCCCTGGGACAGGCTATCCGCACGAAACAGAACAAAGGCGAACATAACAATCCCTATCGTATAAATCCATCCCAAAACCGGTAGTTTCTTCAACCGCTCCGGTATATGGAAAATATCCTCAAGCACAATAGCTACACCATGAATCATTCCCCACACGACAAAATTCCAGCTCGCTCCATGCCACAGTCCGGTACAGAAAAATACAATGAGATTATTTCTCCATTTGCAGAGATTTCCCTTTCGGTTTCCACCTAACGGAATGTACAGATATTCCCTAAACCAGGTGGATAAGGAAATGTGCCACCGGTGCCAGAAATCCCGAATACTCACCGCTGTATACGGGACATCAAAATTCTCCTTAAACGAAAAGCCAAACATGGCGCCAAGCCCGATTGCCATATCGCTGTATCCGGAAAAATCAAAATAAATCTGAAACAGATAGGACACCGCGCAAAGCCAGGCAAGCGGCATCGGAATCGCATCCATATCAAGCGCAAACACCATATCCGTTATTTGTCCAACGGTATTTGCAAGAAGCACTTTTTTGGCAAGCCCGATGATAAATCTCTTCAATCCACGGTAAACCTGCTCCGGACTTTGTTTCCTTTCGCTTATATACCGCATCACATCGTGGTACTTCACAATCGGTCCGGCGATAAGCTGTGGAAAAAAGGAAACATACAGAAGAACTTTGCTGAAATTCCGCTCCAAAAGCTCCGGCTGCCGGTACACATCCACCAGATACGACATGACCTGAAAAGTAAAAAAAGAAATTCCGATTGGCAGCGTGATATCCGGAACCGGCAGGGTAAATCCCGGCAGCTGGTTCAGCGTATGCACAAAAAAACCGGCGTATTTGAAAACTCCCAGAAAAAGAAGATTAAACACAATGCCCAATGCAAGAACCACACGTTTTTTTACTTCCCACCGTACCAGCCAAACGGCAAGCAGATAATTCACAAATACCGAACCAATCATCAAAAATACAAATACCGGTTCTCCATATGCGTAAAAAAACAGACTGAACAAAAGAAGAAGATAATTTTTTGCCCGAATCGTCGGAATCAGCATATATAAAAGAAATAATACCGGTAAAAATACACACAAAAAAGAAAATGAACTAAAAACCATATTTATCCTTCCATTTCTGCCTTCCAGGACTTATCTGCCTTGTATTCACAGTCACAATCCGCTTCCAGTGACTCATAATCTTTCCAGAAAAAAGATAATTTCCCTTCCCCGTTATTCGCAACGTCCTCAAAAACGCCATCCAAAACATAACGGTTATCAATCAGCACCCAACTATGCTCGCCAAACCGACCGCCCTCTCTTTTGCATTTTCCTGTCATAATCTGCACATCAAACCCGAGCGCATGTGCTATCATTCCACATGCCGTCGCATAGCTAAAGCAATTCCCGCGGTGTCTCTCAAGCATTTCTTTCACCTGTACAAACTGCCATCCATGCTGAAAAGAAGGGGTACCCACTCCAAGATAGGAACACTCCTGCAATAGAGCGCGGTAACAGCTTTCCAGATATTCCTTTTTATCTGCCTTTTTTTCCATCGGATTTCTGGAAAAAAACTTTCCAAGCGCTTTATCTACTGCCGGATTTTGCGTCGACAAAAAACCTTTTCCACTTTCTGAAAAATAATAGGTGTCACCATTCACTTCGCGGCTTTCACTGCTGACGGCTGCGGCCTTTCCGGACGAGTTCTTTTCAAACAGATAATAAAATCCGTTTTCTTCATACAGCCCCTCTACCGATACCCCATTTTCATCAAACCGGTACAGTTTCCCGTCAATCGTTTTGTAGCCCCTCAACACGTCGTCTGATACTCCGCTGTCATTCGTAGTTGTCACTGTTTTCCCACAGCCGCACAGCACGACCGTGAGGGAAAAAAACAGAATAAATCCCCACATCCAGACCTTTTTTCTCATTCTTTCCTTCCTTTTTTCTTCCAAATTAAAACCACTGCTCCCGCCAATAAAATAGCAAGGAGAACACCGCAGATAAGATAGAGGATTCCCTCTCCCATAACACCTGCCTTTTCCACTCCCACAACTGCAATATACTGAATGGATGAAGTCTCGGCCAAGTACAGATTATCCTCTGCCGTCACAGAAAGCTCGGTAACATTTTCCCCCTGACAGGAATATAGCTGCCCCCCCATTTCACCTTCATTTCGCCGCCCCCGACTCACAATTCTCTAACTGCTTTTACAAATGCCTGTATTTTCTCTCTGCTTTTCCCGTTCCCCGAATCATCCTCAACCCCCGAACTGGTGTCCACTCCGTCCACTTTTGTGATTCGTATGGCCTCAGCTACATTACCCGGATGAATCCCTCCCGCTAACATCGTCAGTTTGTCTGTATGCGGAATCCCTGACAACAGCTCCCAGTCAAAGCCTTTCCCACTTCCCGGCGTCTGTGCATCAAATACAAATCCGGTCACCTTCGGGTGATTCAAAAATCGCTCAAACTCTGACAGGTCGCTGACATTAAACGCTTTCCACACCGGAAGTCCGATTTCATCCAGAAATTCATCCGGTATACTTCCGTGTATCTGCACCAGGTCAAATCCCGCCTGCGCTATCATCTCCAACTCCTCTTTTCCCGGGCTGACAACAACAGCCACCCTTTTTATCCGGGGACTCAATTTTTTCATCAGCCGCACAGCAGTTTCTATCGGAATATTTCTTTTGCTTTTCGGATAAAACTGAACAAAACCGGCGAAATCTACACCGGCTTCATTCAGATATGTTATGTCATTTTCTGTTGTTATTCCACATATTTTTATCTTTGTCATGACAACCTCCGGTTTCGAAAAATAATGGAGACTCTACTGTCTATAATAGTACCATTTTTCCTCCGGATTGTCTATGAAAAAAAGTTACACTAGTGGCATCCCCTGCATTTGTCGCAGCCACAGCCGCAACTGGATTTCCCCTGCTTTTTGCTTTTGTATATGCTGTAAACAGCGGCTCCCGCCAACGCCAGCACAATCAGCAATACTACAACTGTTCCCCACGTGGTTCCCATCGCAATCCCCCGCTTTCTTTATATGGTCTCGCCATCAGATAAATCAAAAGTACAATAAGTGCCATTGCCACGACCGTCCACACACTGAAGACACCGGTAAACAACAATCCGATATTGTAGATAATAAGTGCTATCACATAAGCAAATACGCACTGATAACCAATGGCAAACGCCGTCCATTTTCCGTTATTCATTTCTCTCTTAATTGCTCCCATAGCGGCAAAACAAGGCGCACACAGAAGGTTGAATGCCAGAAATGCATATCCGGCAATCGGAGCCATCCCCTCAAAATCCAGGACTCCAAACACGCCTACGACTTCTTCTTTTGCCACAAGTCCCATTACAGTAGCGATCGTCGCTTTAATGTCAGCAAAACCGAGTGGTGTGAAGATCCATTTAATCGCGTTTCCGATAAATCCGAGTATACTGCTCTCCAGTTCCATATCCGGATCAAAGCCAAATCCCGCATCGGTCATTCCAAATACGGAGCCAGCCCAGATGATAATGGATGACAGGAGAATAATCGTACCCGCCTTTTTGATAAATGACCAGCCCCGCTCCCACATGCTTCGGAGTACAGAGCCGACAGTCGGCAGATGATACGCCGGAAGCTCCATAACAAACGGTGCCGGGTCTCCTGCAAACATCTTTGTTTTTTTGAGAATAACTCCGGAAATGACGATTGCCGCCACCCCAAGAAAGTAAGCACTTGGTGCCACCCACGCCGCACCGCCAAACAGGGCACTTGTAATCAAGGCAATGATTGGAAGTTTTGCCCCACACGGAATAAACGTTGTCGTCATAACTGTCATTTTCCGGTCCCTGTCATTTTCAATCGTACGGGATGCCATAACCCCCGGCACACCACATCCGCTTCCAATCAGCATCGGAATGAAAGATTTTCCCGACAGGCCAAAACGACGAAAAATACGGTCCATAATAAAAGCAATACGTGCCATATAACCGCATCCCTCCAAAAATGCGAGGAAAATAAACAGAACAAACATCTGTGGTACAAATCCGAGCACAGCACCTACGCCGCCTACAATACCATCCAGAATCAGTCCGGACAGCCACTCTGCGCAGCCAACTGTCTCCAGTCCGCTCTCCACAAGTACCGGGATTCCCGGAACCCAGATTCCATAGTCTGCATTGTCCGGTGCATCTGCCCATTCGCCCTCTTCGTCGAGCGGAAGAACCGCATCCAGATCATAACCTTTTTCCGCAAGATCCTCACCATAGGAACCATATGCTTCTTCGAAAGCGACAAAATCACTTTCCTCAAAAGCACCCTGAATTTCATCTGCACCAATCACACTGCTGTCTGCTGCAGCCGCATCCACAACAGCTTTGACATCATCCGTAAAGACAACCTCTCCTGCCCACGAATCAACAGCATCATCATAATCACTTCTTCCCACGCCGGCAAGATACCACCCATCACCAAACAAACCATCGTTTGTCCAGTCCGTTACGTAAGTTCCAACTGTACTCACGGAAATGTAATAAACGATAAACATGACTACTGCAAAAATCGGCAGCGCCAGAATACGGTTTGTTACAATCTTATCAATTTTATCCGATAATGTTTCGGCATGCTTCTCATTTTTTTCACGACATTCTTCAATAATAGATGATATGAACGTGTACCGCTCATTAGCAATAATGCTCTCGGTATCATCATCGAAATTCTTTTCCAGCACATCAATCTCCGGTGATGCGTCCGGCAGCCCATTGATCTGATCTGCAATTTTATCGTCGCGCTCCAGAAGCTTAATCGCAAAAAAGCGCTTCTTCTCTTCCGGCACACCAGTTCCAAGCTTATCTTCCACCTCATGAATCGCCTGTTCAACTTCCTCTGCAAACTCATGAACGACCGGATTTTTTCCTTTAGCAGACGATGCAACCGCTTTTGCTGCAACCTTTTCAATCCCTGTCCCCTTCAACGCAGATATCTCAACAACTTCACATCCCAGTTTCCGGCTCAGTTTATCAATGTATATTCTATCACCGTTCTTCTCTACAACATCCATCATGTTAACCGCCATAACAACCGGGATTCCCAGTTCTAAAAGCTGTGTCGTGAGATAGAGATTTCTCTCAATATTTGTACCGTCTACGATATTCAGAATCACATCCGGTTTTTCATTTATCAGATAATTTCTGGCAACTACTTCCTCCAGCGTATATGGGGAAAGGGAATAAATACCCGGCAGATCCGTAATGACAACCTCCTGATTTCCCGCATATCCCTTCTTTAATTTTCCTTCTTTTTTCTCTACCGTCACTCCCGGCCAGTTTCCCACGAACTGGTTCGCACCGGTCAACGCATTGAACAGCGTTGTCTTTCCGCAGTTCGGATTACCTGCAAGCGCAATTTTAATAGACATATTTTTAACCTATCCTCCATTTCTGTTTGTTTCGTCTTATTGTGATTAGTTTTATCTAACCATTATTCAAAAAAAATTACTCCACCTCTATCATCTCTGCATCTGCTTTTCGCAAAGACAATTCATATCCGCGGACGGTTACCTCTACCGGATCCCCCAACGGTGCAACCTTACGCACAAAAATCTCTACTCCTTTTGTAATTCCCATATCCATGATTCGTCTTTTTACCGGACCGGTACCTGTCAGTTTCCGGACTTTTACAGATTTACCCGGAAGCACCTCTTTCAGTGTCATTTAAACATCCTCCTAAATCATTATTTTTTTCGCCATATCCCGACCTAATGCAATCCGGGAATCTCTGACATTAAGAATCATATTTCCGCCAATCTCCGATACTACGGTCACAATCCCCCCCGCAACAAAGCCAAGATTTTCAAGAAATTTTCTGGTTTCTTCTTTTCCACCAACTTTTTTTATGGTGTTTTTTTCTCCCACTTTCGCCATCGTCAACGGCATCATCACATCATCCTTTCCCGATTTCAAGGTGATAATATTTTCTTTCGTTGTTAGTATACACTAACTGCCATTAGGTGTCAAGAACTGTTTTTAGTTTTGACGAATCCGTATAAAATTCCATTTTTCTTCCATACTAATTTAAAATCATAAAGTTTGGAGGTAAATAATGGCAGTATCATTTGCAGAAAGTGAAACAAAGAAAAATCTTATGAGGGCATTTGCAGGCGAGAGCCAGGCAAGAAACCGCTACACGTTTGCGGCAGGACAGGCTAAAGAAACCGGTATGTATGTAATTGAGGCACTGTTCCGCTACACCGCAGATCAGGAAAAGGAACATGCAGAAATCTTTTATAACCATTTAAAGGAAGCTGCCGGGGACAATATTGTCATCGAGGGCGGATATCCGGTAGATATCGCAGACAATCTGGTAACACTTTTGAGAAAAGCGCAGCACAATGAGTACGAAGAACACGATCCGGTTTATAAACAGTTTGGTGAGACGGCAAAAAAAGAGGGTTTTATGGAAATTGCCTCTTCTTTTCTACAGATTGCTGAGATTGAAAAGGTACATGGGGACCGCTTTGGAAGAATGGCGGATTATCTGGAAAATGGTACACTGTTTGTTTCCGACGTAAAAACCCGCTGGATTTGCCTGAACTGTGGAAATGTTGTGGATACGCTGCAGGCTCCGAAAACCTGCCCGGTCTGCCACAAAGACCAGGGATATTTTATCCGCTTTGAGTTATCCCCTTTTGAACAAAGTTGCAACTGTTAGGACAAAGCTGTAAACGATTTGATTCCTAGCCATAAAAATGTTATAATAGCTCCAGATTCACCTATTTGCCAGTGTGAATCCGGAGCCTTTATGCAATCTCCGGAAGAAAGGGGTATTACATTATGAAAACAAATGAATCTGCAGAAAATTATCTGGAAACCATTCTTATATTAAGTCATAAATTACCGGTCGTCCGTTCTGTCGACATCGCCACGGAGCTCGGCTTTAAAAAATCAAGTGTCAGCGTTGCGATGAAAAATCTGCGCGAGAAGGGACATATAACGGTCACTGATGCCGGATACATATATCTGACAGATGAGGGAAAAGCAATTGCGGAAATGATATATGAGCGTCACGGAATTCTTACCAGATGTCTTACCGCTCTTGGGGTTTCCGAAAAAACAGCCGAAGAAGATGCCTGTAAGATCGAACACGTCATCAGCAAAGAAAGTTTTCAGGCAATCAAGCTCTATGCAGAGGATAAGTTACTATAGTACAAATTTCATTCTGGAAGCAAAATAAGAAAACGCAAAAAAAGAAGAACCCCTGCAAACCACCGGATTTACAAGGTTTCTTATGACGTGCGTGAGAATAGTTTGACTAGCGCCGGTGCTTTTTAGTCCGCATAGCATTTTCTTCAGAAAGGACTATACCAAAGGATTCCATACGCTTTTCCTCTTCTTTATTTTTATTTTCAAGATACTTTGCGAATGTAAGAATATCCTGTTTTGCAAGCATATCCATATATTTTGCACGGTCTTCTATTGGAATAACAACCGGTGCATATCCATTCGACAATAGTTCCTTAGTAAGTATCATTCGTCCTGTCCTGCCATTTCCGTCAGTAAATGGATGAATACGTTCAAAACGGACATGGAAATCTGCAATCTTTTCAAAAATATCTCTACTGTCACTTCGGTATTCATATAGAAGCTGGGATATCATCTCTGGCAGATAAGCTGCATCGGGCGGAATATGTTCAACTCCACGGATGAATACGGCATTTTTTCTAAATCCGCTAATCTCATTAATATTCTTGTTTATCAATATAGCTATCTGAATAATATCATCGCTGGTCAGATCTTTTTCCAGACGTTCCAGTACATAATTCATTGCATATTTTAAATTTACCGCTTCATATAATTCTCTTGGCTTTGCAGTCACGGGAATAGTGTTATCATTAAATATTATCGCATATGTTTCTGCATAGGAAAGCGTATTTCCTTCAATCGCATTTGAATGATAAATATTCCTTGTAATAAAATCTTCAAAATAAGGATTATTCCGTCTTATTTTGTCATATATGGTCTTGTCTTTCATTCCCATTGCTAAACTTCTCCTTTAACTCATTATATTCCTTCTGAATCTTATCGAACTCTTCCGGGGAAATTTCTAACGGTTCAAACAACGATAATCCTTTATATACCATTAAACCTTCCAACGATCTATCACCATTTTCGTAAGAAATCAATGTTCTTGGTTTAATGCCGGTTGCTTCTGAAAAACTGTCAATAGAAAAACCATGTTCTATTCTTGCTTGCTTAAAAGCCTGATATACTTCCATTAATAACCTCCCAAGAAAACAATATCACTATTTATACTTTTCGTCAATGATATTAGGCGAAAGCAACAAGTACATCCTCATGGGTAAGGCCATGAAATTATTGAAAAAAGAAGAAACCCTGCAAACCACCGGATTTACAAGGTTTCTTATGACGTGCGTGAGAAGATTCGAACTCCCGACACCTTGGTCCGTAGCCAAGTGCTCTATCCAGCTGAGCTACACGCACAACGCAAGTATTATAATACCTTCATTTTTCTGAAATGTCAAGCATTTTTTTATTTTTTTGATTCGGGTCTCAAAAGAATTTTGTATTTTTTAGTAGTATAGTTCGAAGAGTCATCTTCACATGTTAATGTTTTTAACATATTTCCCGTTATTTTGGAATAGGCTTCTACATCAACAGGATTCATATCATATATTAAAATATATCAATAAAAATGATTAAATTTAATCATTGCAACCTTCTATTTTCTGTGATATGATGTACTACACCAAAAGCAATGACGGGGAATAGTACCTATCGGATTATTTTCAGAGAGCCACCGGCTGGTGTGAGGTGGTAATGAGAAGACAGCGAACTCGCCCCTAAGCTGCGTATGCAAAAGGCTTGTGAAAGCCCGGGTAGTGTGCGCCGGACGCCCACCGTTAGCAGGGAAAAGCATGTTAGTGCTGATGAGAGCATGCCGTATGGCATGAAGTAGAGTGGTACCGCGAAGTCATCCTTCGTCTCTACAACCCCCAGGTTGTGGAGGCGGGGGATTTTTTGATAGTATTTGCAGAAAAGAGGGAAAATAATGAAAAATTTTGACAAGTATGAAAAGACATATTTTATGCCACCGGAGTGTACCTATGACTGGGTAAAAAAAGATGCCATTGACACACCGCCAATCTGGTGTTCCGTCGATTTGCGGGATGGCAACCAGGCTTTGATCGAACCGATGAGCCTGGATGAAAAACTGGCTTTTTTCCAAATGCTGGTAGAAATCGGCTTTAAGGAAATCGAAGTCGGTTTCCCGGCAGCTTCAGAGACAGAATACGAGTTTATGCGCGCCCTTATTGAGCGCCATATGATTCCGGACGATGTGACGGTACAGGTGCTGACACAGGCAAGAGAACATATTATCAAAAAGACCTTTGAGGCAGTTAAGGGAGCGCCTCATGCCGTTGTCCATCTGTATAACTCCACATCGGTTGCCCAGCGGGAACAGGTATTTAAAAAGAGTAAAGAAGAAATCAAACAGATTGCCATAGATGGGGCTGTACTTTTGAAACAATTGGCAGATGAAACCGACGGAAGCTTTTCGTTTGAATACAGCCCGGAAAGTTTTTCCGGAACGGAAGTTGATTATGCCGTTGAAGTATGCAATGCCGTTTTGGATGTATGGCAGCCGACACCGGAAAACAAAGCTATTATCAACATTCCTGCCACAGTGGAAAATGCGATGCCACATGTGTTTGCCACCCAGATTGAATACATTCACAAAAATCTGAAGTACCGGAACGCTGTGACATTGTCCCTGCATCCGCACAACGACAGGGGAAGCGGCGTAGCCACGGCGGAGCTGGGACTGCTTGCAGGAGCTGACCGCATTGAGGGAACCTTGTTCGGAAATGGTGAACGGACAGGAAATGTGGATATCGTAACACTGGCGATGAATATGTTCTCGCACGGTGTTGACCCGGAACTGGATTTCTCCGACATGCCGCGGATACGCAAAAACTACGAAACCTTTACGAGAATGCACGTCTATGAGCGTCAGCCATATGCCGGCGACCTTGTATTTACTGCATTTTCCGGCTCCCATCAGGACGCCATTGCCAAGGGAATGCAGTGGCGTGAAGACAAGAATCTGCGCATCTGGAGTGTACCATACCTGCCGGTTGACCCAAAAGACGTGGGACGTACCTACGACTCCGATGTCATCCGCATTAACAGCCAATCCGGAAAAGGCGGCGTAAACTATATCTTGAAACAGAATTTCGGCATTTCTCTCCCGGATGAGATGAGGGAAGAAGTCGGATATATGATGAAACAGGTATCCGATGAAGAACACAAAGAGCTGTCTCCTCAATGGGTATATGAAATTTTTACAGACCATTACCTGAACCCAACTCCATTTTTCCAGATTGAAGAATGTCATTTCAAACAGGTGGATGGCATCATGGCAGAAGCAGCAATCCGCTGCGGAGAAAAAAAGACTATCGTGGATGCTATGGGAAATGGACGTCTCGACGCGGTCAGCAACACGATTAAACAATATTTTGGCATCAGCTATCAGCTGTCCAATTATGAAGAGCATGCTCTGACTCAGGGTTCGTCTTCCAAGGCAATCGCCTATGTCGGCATCACCTGTCAGGGTGAGCGCTACTGGGGCGTGGGAATTGATGAGGACATCATCAAAGCATCCATTCATGCACTCTGCGTCTGCGTAAATAAACTGCCACAGATTCAGAGCAATGAATCATGCAAAGATGAGCGGCTGATGGAGATGATGAACTATATGCAGACCAACTACCAGACTGTCACGCTGGAAGACATGGCAGCACAGTTTCATCTGTCCGAACCGTATATCAGCAAATACATTCACGAAAAATCCGGCAAAACGTTTGTGGAACAAGTGACCAATATACGGATGAAGAAGGCGCGCACTCTTTTGAAAAACGGAAATATGACGGTTGAAAATATCGCCCTTGCCGTCGGCTACCAGAATGTGGAACACTTTACAAGAACGTTCCGCAGATTGTATCACATGACTCCGGTACAGTACCGGAATGAACGGTAACAGTTTCTCCGTATAATCATAGAAACCGCAATGTGTGCAGAGGTCACCATTAACCTCTGTATGCACTGCGGTTTCACTTCTTGTAACACTGTTGCCTATTCGGCAGCAAAGGATCCATCTGGAGACATTATTTTATATTCTTGATAAATTCTGGCAAAGTAAATCCCGCCGGAGTCTTATATGGTCCATCATTTTCTACTCTTATTCTGTCAGATTTGGAATCCACTTCAATACGAATCTCTTCGTTTCCTGCGGCATCATACATACTTATGACATGGCTCATTTTCTCTTTTTCTTCAGTTGGTGTCTCTACATAGTAATACCATGCTTTCCCGGAGAACAAATCAGTAATCGCCTGAAACTCCTGCTCCGTACACAAGTGCTCATTTGAGCCATCTGAGATTCGGATACGAATGGATGTGATCTGGCTCAGGTCAGGCTTGAAAATCTTGCCGACTAACGGTGCTCTGCAACTGATCTGAACCGTGTAGGTCTTTCCGAGGTACTTTGCTTTGACTGTTGCTTTTCCCCGTTTTCGCATGGTTAGAATTCCCTTTTCGGAAACCTTAGCGACACTTTTGTTGGATGAAGTATACGTGACTCCTGTTTTGGCGGTGAAATCCAGGTTGATCCGATACCCGACATCACGTGTAACTTTAGACCCCACGCCGAAGCCAACCTTTGGGACAATGTTTACCGTGATTTTTTCCTTTTTTGCTTTCGTCGTGAACACTACTGTAGTCTTTCCACTTTTTTGGGGAATCAATTTTCCCTTTTTCTGTTTGAAATACTTTTTGTCGTACTTTATATCTTTTACCTTTCCATTTATTAGCTGATTTCTTTTGTAAGAAGCGTTTTTTTGCATATAGATGGTCTTTGCTCCTGCATTCGTGCTGATGCATAATGTCAACATAAATAATAGGCTGCAAAATATAAGTTTTCTTTTCATTTTCCTTCATCCCCCTATGTGTGAAATCATTTCCCCTGTTAAATAATGTTCAACCTGACAATTCTACAAACACCAGACTGCCTGCACCGCTCCAAAAGCGCCGGTACAGGCAGTCTGTTCACTTAAAACATGTTCGAAATTTTATCCCATAAATTTTTGAAAAAATCTGCGATTTTATCCAGAAATCCTTTTGCCTCATCCAAATTGATATCCAAAT
>JAXEJU010000034.1:0-9009 GCA_034101395.1 Eubacterium sp.
GAAGCAGTCAGCATATATAAATCGTATCCATGATAAAAACAGGAACGGGATGAATCCCATCCGATGTCACAATCAGGCTGGGAAAAGTAGCGGTCACAGGAACAGTCACTGATACCTTTAGAAGCACAATCACAAACACGATGTTTCCGTTCCCTGGCAGAAGTAACAAAAGGAGTACCGTCACCGGCAAGAGCCAGCGCATCGGGATTAATAAGCTGTTTAGAAACAGACTGCTGTAGGAATTCCCGATTAAAAAGGTCAAACAGAGAACCATAAGGCTGTGCAGAAATGGAGAAAGAAGTATTTTCCAGTTCCTGTAAAAGCTGCTCGACAGAGATTTTTTCAATAGGTTTGGCTTTAGCGCCTTTTACAGAAGGCTTTTTAACAGAAGCCTTAATGGGATGCATATGAGGAGACAGGTTATCTTCATCGGAATCCCAGAGACGGTTTAAAAAATCATAGAAGGTACCAACACCGGGAGTATCACCGAATTCAAAACCGCTGAGAATAGCATAAAGAGGGTTAATTTTTAGTTGTGCAGCCCACTCAGTGAGGGAAGTAACTTTAAAATCCAGAGACAGCAGGTAAGAACGGTGCATGCAGGAAGGAGTTCTTGGAGCAGGACCAAACTTGGAATACTTAGAAGCCAATAAAGTATTGGTTTTGGATAAATCAAGGTTCCAAAAGCGTTCAATGATATCCCAAGTAGATTTAGCAAGAGAATCAGGATTAGGATAGTATTTACGAAGATTAGTAACAACAAAGTTTTGGTAGTCAACATGACTACCACAGTTAATAGGTAACATAAAATCGCCTCCACATTGAAAAATATTTGACCGCCGCGCGGACGGTTTCTTATTAATCAATAGGCGCGAAGCGCCGCATTTTTTGCGGTGATTGTCAAGTGTTTTTTGATAAAAAAGTGGGGGATTTTATAAAAAATGGAATCTAGAAGCCTTATAGAATGGGGCTTAGAGATTCCGAGAGATTATCTGATTATTAAAAGGAGGTAGTACTATGTACAAAATAAGAAAGCAAACCATTAGTGTAGGATTATGTTTTGCATTGGCTCTTTCAAGCCTTGCAATGCCATTTTCCATCCAGTCATCAGCAAAAGAAAAGCTGAGGAAAACCAAGTTTTCCATGACCGTTGGACAAAAGAAAAAAATCGTGATTACAGGAAAAAAGAAAAAAGCAACCTATAGCTTTTCCTCTTCTTCCAAAGAAAAAGCTTCTGTTTCCAAAACAGGAGTGGTAACCGCAAAAAAAATGGGAACGGTCAAAATAACGGTTAAGGGGAAATACAAAAATAAAACACAAAAAGTGGGCACCGTTACAGTTACAATCAAAAAGTCAGCATCCCCTACAAAGACACCAGTCGCGACTGCTATGCCAACTACAGTCCCAACCGACACTGCCACACCAGCTCCAACGGCAGAAGCAACAGCGACTCCAAAACCAACACGCACACCAAGAATCACACCAACTCCTTATCCGGAAAATGAGGAATACTCCAATCTTCCGAAAGGATATACTGCAGAGGTAACCGAAAACAATGGTATAGTGGAAAGATTTGAGTATGAATCCACAAAATATTATGACGGAACAGATTCCACAGACAAAAAAGCGATTGACCGTTATGCGATGGTCGTTCTTCCAAAAGATTATTCAAAAAGCAAAAAATATCCGGTCATTTATATGCTTCACGGACTTAGCGACACACCGGAAACAATGGTGGGCGATGGTATCGGCAAAGTAGGTGACGGTGTACAGTTTACAGCATGGAATGCCATGGCAAACAATGATGTGAAAGAAGCTATCATTGTATTCCCTTGTGTATGCTGCAATGAAGAAGGAAAAAGTGGTTTCTCCCCAAACGACCCTAAAGTAGTAGCAGCCTATGACTACATTATCCATGATTTGATTGACGTATTGATGCCGGCCATCAACAAAGAGTATCCAACTCTGACCGGCCGTGAAAATACTGCTGTTTGCGGTTTCTCGATGGGGGGAAGAGAAACGCTTAACATTGGTATCAGACGACCTGATTTATTTAGTGCAATGGGTGCTTTCAATCCTGCGCCAGGTGTCTTAGATGGTCGCGACATGCTCACTCCAGAACAGTTTTTATTACCGGACGAATACAAAGAAAACACTTACATACAGATTACCAAAGGAGCATCCGACACTACGGTAGGAAACAATCCTGTTATCTACCATGAGGCTCTTGAAAAAACAAACACTCCTCATGTCTACTACGAAACGATGGGAGGAGATCCTGCAGGAACCGGAAACGGTGGTCACTGGGCAACTGTATATCTGCATGGATTCTATAACTTTTTAAAACGGATTTTCAAATAAAAAACGAAATATCCATCGAAGACAAAAAGGACGGTCTCAATTAACCGTCCTACATAAAAAAAGAAGCTGCCGCATTATGATCTTTCAATCATGAAAGCGGCAGCTTTCTTTTTACTTTAACATATCACCTCCACGGTTTCACCCCGTTCAGCCATCCCCTGCTTTCCCAATATTCTTTCTATACAAAAATGATTTAAGTCCCTTGGCAGGAAAAATTCTTTCACCTCTTTTTCATAATGTTTTCTTAATTAAATCAAATCCGAGGAAATTTCATTTACCAGAAAAGTCCTCAGTTTCTCTAAATCATCTTCGGGCATTTCATGTTCTTCCTGTTCAAACCAAATTTTCATGGCAAGTTCGGGCAGATATTTTAATTCCTCCGGAACATAGTCAATCATCCATAAGCCGCTCTCATATTTTGACAAAATACGTCTTTCTTTTTTGAAAGACAAAATTCTGCCCAATATTAATACATTGCTGGCAAAATATCTCGGATTGTATGCATGAAAATCATACTCATCTCCACTTTCCGGGCAAAACGCGTTCAAATGCATTACATCTATTATACACCCATCCCGGTAAAAAAAAACCCCTATATACAGTTAGTCTAATCTGTGGTACTATGAAAACAGGTTAGACAGATGTACGAGCATCGGAACATAACGAAAGGAAACGTTGACTAATATGAAAAAGTATAATTATATTGATCTTATGAAAACAATAGCCATGTTTTTGGTGATAGCAGCTCATTGTGCCTTGTTTTTTAGTGGTAATGAATTTTGGCTTATAAGAGCAGACCAGGAAAGCATTCTATTAAGATGGATTAGTAAATTTGTTGTGTTGATAGTTGTTCCGATTTTTACTTTTGCTGCGGGTTTTCTTTTGCAGTTGTCTCTGCAAAAAAATAAATGCAGTATTGTTGGTTTAATTAGAAAGAAAGCAGTTCGGCTGCTTGTTCCTTATTTCATATATGGAACATTATGGCTTGTTCCAACTTATACTTTCTTCGACATACCAAGCTTTGGACGAGACAAAGGGGCTTCACTTATAGATGGTTATAAAGCGATGGCGTTAGGGATGTTCTCTGATATGGCCTGGTATCTACTGATGTTATTTTGGGTTACCGTGATTTGGATTCTGTTAAATAGACTACTGAAAAAAACAAATCTAATTTATGGTGCAATAGTTTCTGTTGTATTATATTTTTTTGTGCATTTCTTTTTGGGACAAATTGATTATTACAAAATATCTCAAATTGATATTTATATTATTGTGTTTTTTGTTGGAGCAGGATTTTTCTATATATCAGATGTCATTTTTAATAATATCTCTAAATGGATTCTAATTGTCGGTTCCCTGGTTGGCATTACAGCTCGTGTATTTTTAGCACAACTCGCAACAGAAATATATATTATTGATTGTATATTAAAAATTGTTATTCCGGTATTGTTCTTGACTTTTTCCATGGGATTATGTCAAACAAAAGTAGTTGGAAACCTAGAAAAAACGGCGGTTTATAACTGGCTGCGCAAGAATAGTCTTTACATATATTTGCTTCAGGCACCAGGAGTATATATCGTATTTGGAATAATATACCCGCTTATTGGTTCCAACGCATTTCTCTGTTTTTTGGTGCTATTTATATTAACGACATTATTAGATGTGATATTAACACTGATTTATGTGTATATTAAAAATAAGATATTACACGTTTTTGCATCAAATTAGTACCTCTGATTTCTTTCGTCCTTTTCATATTCATCAAATAATTTCAGACATTCCTGCCGCTGATGTTCTTCCATGGAAAGCAAGTCTTCTTTTCCCGCCAGATAATCATAAAAAATATCATCCCGGAATCCGATGCGATCCGTATCCATGCGGTTACAGCCATAATATACAGTCTTTATGTTGGCCCAGAGAATTCCTCCCAGGCACATGGGGCAAGGTTCTGCAGTTGTGTAAAGTTCACATCCGGAAAGATCATGGGTACCAAGATTGTTACAGGCATCCCGTATCGCCTCCATCTCCCCATGGCAGGTAGGATCCTTTTTGTACAGTACCCGGTTATGCCCTCTGCCAACAATACTACCATCTTTTACTACGACAGCACCGAAAGGGCCGCCATGACCTTTCCCAATGCCTTCGTACGCCTCCTGCAAGGCTTCTTTCATATAATCCATAATTCATTCTCCATTCTAAAATGCCGGTAAAACTTCTGTTACAAAAAAATATATTTTCCAATAAACAATAGTGCCAGAACGTACATTAAAGGGGTGATTTTTTTCCGTCTTCCACAAAGGAAATTGATTACCACATAAGAAATGATACCGAGAGAAATCCCCTCTGAAATACTGTACATCAACGGCATCACAAGCAGACAAAGATAAGCGGGAATAGCCTCCGGCAAATCTTTAAAATCAATATCCATAATCGACGATATCATCAGGAAACCCACCAGAATAAGAGCCGGTGCCGTGGCGAAGGAAGGGATTACACTAAAAACAGGTGCGAAAAACAGGGACAACAAAAACAAAAATCCCGTTACTACCGAGGAGAGTCCCGTCCGACCCCCGGCAGCCACCCCGGCAGAAGACTCCACACAGGTGGTAGTTGTGGAAGTACCAAGAACCGCTCCGGCAGTTGTGGCAAGGGCATCTGCCAGCATTGCCTGACGAATCCGGGGAAGCTGGTGATTTTCATCCATCATATTGGCTTTGGAAGCAACCCCAATCAGCGTTCCAATGGTATCAAACAAATCCACAAACAAAAATGCCAATAATATCATAAGAAACTCAAAAAAGTTGATACTGGAAAAATCAGCATGGAAGCATTGTCCAAAAGTAGCCCCGATGGCAGTGATGCTCACAAAATGTGTATCCGGACAGAGAGAATAAAACCCTTCCGGAACGTTGGGAACATACAAACCAAGCCCCTGTGCCCCCATTCCCAGAATCCAAGTAGCAAAAATGCCAATAAGAATGGCAGCCTTTACTCTTTTTATATAGAGTATTATTGTTATAAAGAGTCCAATTAATGCAAGAATAGCGCAAATTCCTTTTGTATGAAAATCCGCGGAAAAATCCACATAACTGAGCAAGGTGGATTCATTGTCCACAACAAGATGTGCTCCCTGCAGGCCTATAAAGGCAATGTATAAACCAATACCCCCACTGACTCCCCTTTTTAAAGAAAATGGAATAGCATTAAAGATTGCTTCCCGGATGTGCGTCACAGACAGAATAATAAAAATAATTCCTTCCACGAACACGGCCAGCAAGGCAATCTGCCAAGAGTACCCCATAGAGCCACAAACAGTGTAGGCGAAGTAGGCATTCAACCCCATACCGGGCACAAGGGCGAAGGGATAATTTGCCAGAAATGCCATAAGCAATGTGCCAATAAAGGAGGCCAGAGCTGTGGCAATGAGGACAGCATTTTTGTCCATTCCGGACTGCGAAAGCAAGGTGGGATTCACCGCCAGAATATAGGCAATAGTCATAAAAGTCGTAGTGCCTGCGATAATCTCCCTTTTCACCGTTGTCCTGTTTTCTTTTAAATGAAATGCCTTCTCAATCATAAGATTCATCACCTCTAATAATTATTCAAATATCGCACTTTCACCGTTTTCCGTGTTTCATAATATGCTGTATCATCAACTTCATCATATTATATTTTTACCTTAATAATACCCCACGTCTATTTTCATTGCAAGGAATATTTAACTGTGATAAACTGAATGACAACGAATATTTTCAATGGGGGACTTATGATTAAAAATGAACACCTTTTCCACTACTACCAAACAACTTCGCATTACCGATACAACCACCGGAGAAAATCAGGTTTTTTCTCCCAGTATTTACCAGAGTTGTATGCACCCGGAAGAAATCAAAATCTATGAAATGACGGTAAGAAAGCTATCTGAAACAGAAATTGAAATTCAGACTCATTATGGAACATGGAATATCAATCTTGAGGGAAAAAAAGTGGAAATCTACCCATGGAAGGGAGAAATCCACAAAACAGATTGCAAAAAATGTGAAAATTGCGGACGGTGTGGATGGTAACAGGATATATTGCCATGATGCACAGATGCCATAACAATAACGATCTTCTTTGCCATTATTTCAACACCTTCTACTTAAGTCTCTGTATAATCTGACTTCCTTCTTCTTTTAGCCACTTAACTGCATCTCTATAATCCGGAAGCACCTTCTCGACCAGGGTCCAAAATGCTTTAGAATGATTCATTTCTTTTCTGTGGCACAATTCATGCACTACAACATAATCAATTATTTCCGAAGGCACCAGCATTAAGAGACAGTTAAAATTCAAATTACCTTTACTACTACAACTCCCCCACCTTGTCTTCTGATTCCGGATTGTAATGCGACCGTAGGTGACTCCGATTAGTTTCGCAAAATATTCTACTCTCCCCGGTATAACATCAAGCGCCTTATCTGCAAGTGCCATTAGTTCCTCATGCGTCAATTTTTCTGTGTTTTCCGCTTCGTACTTTTCTTTTTTCTTCTTTATTTGTTCAATATGCTTACATATCCAAGATTCCTTCTCTTCGAGAATTCGTTCAATGTCTTTCTGTGAAGCAAGGCGCGGAGCTCTTACTGTAACACTCAGGTCAGAATTTACCTGTATAGCCACAGTTTTTCTATTTGATCTAATTACCGTAATATCTTTAACTTTCAAATTTTCTATCATATAACAATGCTCCTATCAAAACAACTTGTTCTGTATCAGTATATAAAGAATCTATACTTCTTTCAATAAGCAAAAAATCATGTCTGGTATCGCAAAGCAGGCGAACACGATGTAAATGTAATGAATAATGCTCTGTATAACTTTGCTAAAAACCTTTTCACAGCATAATGTAAAAATGGGACTATCGCAATAAACAGTCTATTTTTCCAAATCGTCTAAATTTTTTGTCAACCTTGAAACTTTAGGCTGACCATCTGATAAATTCAACTCGTAAAATTGTCTCCTCCTTCTTTCACAATATAGTGAAGATACATGAATTAATAACTTATGAAATTGCATAACCTTCAAACTTATCTCCTTATCCTTTTTTAAAATCTGCTTTAGGCCCGGATTCAAATCGTCCAGAGTGGTTTGGTTTTTCTCCATCCAAAACTTCCCCTTGCCCCGGACCTTTTGCGCCCTTTCTCATCCTACTTAAAATATCTTGCTTTTTTGCAAGTATTTCATAATTCATATCGTCCGGATCGGTACATGAAAAGTCGTGCATTAATTTTCCAACTTCTTTAGCCATCTTAATTATACATCAGGCATGAACTTTTGAAAATCAAATTTTTATAAAAGTTCAACCATAAGTCAAATGACAGGCGAATCATGCTTGCATGAATGAAGCTGTCATTCGGCTTATGAACTGAGCGCCCGATAATGAGCAAAACAAATCACAATTTTTTATTTGCATTTTATGTGATTATAGGTTAAAACCAAAAAAACATACTGGGTGATGCCCAAACGTTACCTTTATTTTGTGGGAGGTTTGCTATGGCAAAAAGAAAATATTGGACAATCCATGATATTGAACCGGAGCATATCTTATCGACCTATCATTTGGGGGATAAGATGGTACTCTGTTTAGACAATGGTGAGGAGGCAAAGACTACCGCTCCTTTTTATGAGATTGAAAAGATTTTGCCTGAGGATGAATTTCTTGTCATCCGCAAGGGCATTGCAGTACGCAAGTCTGCGATTGTCGCCATCGGTGATGATGGCATCTATACGATGATGGATGGCAGAACCTATAAAGGCACCACACGAAGTCTTGCCGCACACAAGAGAATCCGAAAGGCTCTCGGGATTGAACGCGAGCTGCCTGCACCACCCCCTGACTGGCTTGACCCGGAGACAAGGATGCCATTGACGCTTTTGGAAAAATGCACCCTGATAGAGGATATGCCGGTGGCATATTGTATCATTGAGCTTGTATTTGATGAAAATGGACACGGCATTGATTTCATTTTCCGCTACTGCAACAAGCATATGGCGGTGGTGGAGGGTGTCCCTGTGGAGGATATGGTGAATCATTCCTTTGACGAAGTATTCAAAAACGGTGACCGCAAGTGGCTGGTGGCGTATGCCGATGTTGCCCTAAACGGGGTGCCACATACACTGCATGACTTTAGTCCGGAGATTGGAAAGTGGCTTACCATTCACTGCTACCAGCCGGAGCCGGGGTATTGTTCCTGTGTGCTGTTGCCGGAGGATGTGAAGGTGGATGATAAAGAGGCAGACGAAACGGAAGAAGGCGATATGCAAGAAGCGGAGACGTAACACATCAAACAATAAACTGAAACGACATGACGTATTGTGATAACGTTACTATCTCCGGGCTGTAATCTAAAATCTAAAACCTCTAACGTTTCCCCATAAAGGGCTGCCCGCTCATAGCTTTCAAGCCACTTGGAATCCATGTTGGAACAAAGTGTCTTCGACACTTCAACCCCCTAGCCCCCATTCATGGCAATGTCATTAAGATAAGAAAATTTGAATCTTTAGAGCAGATATTATGATGAAAATGTCTGCTCTATTTTTTACTTTTTCCTCAAAAAACACTTGACAAATCGAATAAAAAATGCGGCGAAGCCCTTGAAATATATACAT
>JAXEJU010000035.1:0-11888 GCA_034101395.1 Eubacterium sp.
GCTTTCACAATCCGAATTCAGCAGAGGATACCGCTGATTTCTTGTGTAAGATTTTGATTGAGGCTAATGTAGGTAAAGTGGAACGTGCAATTGAAGAAGCTGTATTGAAGTGTGCAGAGGAAAGTGAGTACATAGCAGGACCAGAGGATATAGAAAAGGTGGAGGAACCGGTGAGCATAAGACGTAGAAGAGAAAGGTAGGGATGCCTTGCTTTTTCTATGAGGCCTTTTTCTATTACATTTCGTACAATAATAGTCGAAACAGAACGCTACAAATCTAACAGAAAGGTTGATGTTATGAACATAGCAGCATATTGCCGGGTATCCACAGATAAAGAAGACCAGCTCAATAGTTTAGAGACTCAGAAAGAGTTTTTCTTAGAATATACAAAACGTACAGGGGATAACCTTATTAAATTATATGCAGACGAGGGTATTTCCGGAACAAAAATTAAAAATCGTAAGGAATTCCAGCGTATGCTTGCAGACGCTGAGAAGGGCTTATTTGATATGGTTGTGGTAAAGGATATTTCACGTTTTGCCAGAAATACCGTTGATTTGTTACAGAGTGTCCGTAAGTTGAAAGCCCTTGGTATCGAGACGCAGTTCCTGACTGCAAACATGACTAGCATGGGTAACAGCGAGTTTGTATTAACAATTTTCGGTGCATTAGCTCAGGAGGAAAGTGCCAACACTTCCAAGCGTATCAAATTTGGTAAGAAGATGAATGCAGAAAAAGGTCGGGTTCCCAATATTGTTTATGGATACGATAAGACGATTGGTGATTATTTTAATCTATCTATCAATGAAGAGGAAGCGAAGGTGATCCGTCAGATGTATAAGTGGTACACCGAAGAAGGCTTTGGTGGTGCTAAGATTGCTAATATGCTTAACGAACGTGGCATCAAAACAAAACGAGGAAACAATTGGAGCCAGAATTCTATATGCCGTATTCTGACCAATGAGATATACATTGGAAAAATTATCAACGGAAAGGAAGAGATTTCTGATTTCCTGACCGGGCAGAGAAAGGAAAAGGATGAATCAGAATGGTTAGTAACAATTCGTCCCGAACTTCGTATCATAGATGATGAAATCTTTGATAAGGCGCAGGAGATTTTGAAAGGTCGCCATGATTCTTTTAAGATGACTCATGAACGTCAGAGCAACAAGCATTTATTCTCGACAGTGATTAAATGTAAAGATTGTGGTTGGTCTTTCCGTAGAACTGTACGCCAGTATAAAAATACCTATGTACGATGGGTGTGCTCCGGG
Organism: Eubacterium sp.; assembly: GCA_034101395.1. Lineage (GTDB taxonomy): Bacteria > Bacillota > Clostridia > Lachnospirales > Lachnospiraceae > Eubacterium_F. The sequence continues at coordinate 1,275 of JAXEJU010000035.1, forward strand.
CACAATGGTCGTGGTGCAGATAGCTGCCCGAATGCAATCACAGTGGATGAAGAAGAACTGATACAGGTATTGCAGGAGTATTTTCAGGATGTGCTTGGTAAGAAGAAAAAGGTGATCGACCATGTAATCAAGGGATTCCGGCGTGTTTATAAGGCGAAGGATGAAAATATCGAATACGAAAAGGAACTGAACGCAGAACTTAACAAGCTTCGCAAGTTCCGTGAGAAATATATGGATATGTACACCGATGATTTAATTTCCAGAGAGGAACTAAATGAGAAAATCGGTGGCATGAGAAAAGAGATTGATAGATTAGAAAATGAACTGAAAATGGTATCTTACAATATGACAAAGGGAGAGCAGTTAGAAGCAATTCTGAACAGTACCTTCAAGGAGATGGAAGATATCACAGATGTTCACGAAATGACCAACACTCAGCTCAAACGCCTGATTCAAAAAATTGAAGTGGATAAGGATGGAAATGTAGATATTTATTTGCGCCTTATCGGTGATTTAGGACTTGATGAAACGGTGCTTCTCTTCACTTTGTAGTTGTTTTTATAGCGGGCTATTTGACAAATGTGTCCCATGAGCCTAGGACGCCGATCGATGTATGTTCAGTTGAAAAATATTATCGATCGCATTGAAGTAGATCATGAGGGGAATATTGATATTTATGTAAAATCACTGGATAAATGACAGATTCTTACATGATGAGCCCTATTTCTTACATCCGCATATTTTGAGACAATTTCTATGTTATACTTTACCTTGTCATATGGTACCAGACAAATCAAAGGTAAAGGAGAAAATAATATGAGAAATGCAAAAATATTTAGGAAATTTTTATCAGTTGCATTAGCATTAGCACTGGTATTAGGATCATTATGCCAGAGTGGAATAACAGAGGCAAAAGAAAAGCATCGGTTTGTATATTTATCGGACGACGAATATTCTGGCTTTTGGTTGCACATGCGGGAAGGAGACGAACTGTATGAGGTTAGTGGCCTTGAGTATGTTTACACTTACATGATTAATCAGGGTAAGAAATGGTGTGTAGGTATTCAGTTGCCACATTCTTCAAAGATAATAAATACATCCATAGTGTCCAGTGACCCAAGTGTGCTAAAAGTGGTTGACGAAAAACAGGGAAAATTCAAGGCGATGAAAAAAGGTACTGCACGGATTAAGGTAGCAGTCACATGGCGCCACACAGGAAAAAAGGAAACGATAGATATTCCTGTAGCAAAGAAATGCAGCAAAAAAGATAAATATGCAAAACAAAAGGGAATCAAATATTGCATACATAATAAAAAAGTCAAATTTAAAAAAGGGAAGACCTATTCTTTCAAATATTCCATTCGGTTAAAGGTGATATGTAAAGCCGGGACTCATAAATTTTCAAAACCAAAAACAACAAGAAAAGCTACCTGTTCACAATCAGGAGAGAAAATGAGAGTCTGCAAAAAATGCGGTTATAAAGAATATAAATATCTCTATTCTCTTCCACACAAATACGGAAAATGGAAAGTAACAACGCCGGCAACCTGTACAGAATATGGAGAGAAAACCCGGGTTTGTTCGGTGTGCAAGGGAAAAGAAACTGAAGAAATAGACATACTGCCACATCAGTATGACAGTGAAACAGGAAGATGCTCGGTATGTGGCAAGAGTAAGTATGAAGACGATGATGATGAAGACGATGATGATGAAGACGAATACGATGAGGACGAGGATGAAATATGAAAAAGATACGAAGAAGAATTGTGGCATTTTTTATGTGTGTAAGTATGTTGGGTCTCGTTTTCCCTACAGGTGGAAAAAGTGATTCAAATACTTTATTCGCAGCAGAAAAAGAGTTTGTTATCGAAGATGGTGTGCTAAAGAAATATAATGGTACAAAATTAATTGTTAATGTTCCTGATGGGGTAACAGAGATTGGTGAATCGGCATTCCAAGGTGATGGACTATGTGTTGAGAGAGTTATTCTTCCGGATTCGGTTGAAATTATTGATGATTATGCATTTTATAACTGTAATAAGAATTTGTCATCCGTAGAAATGTCGCCCAATATTTATTATCTGGGAAAAGGCGCCTTTGGGAATTGTTATAATTTACAGGAAATTGATTTATCAAATACCAGGATAGAAGTTATTCAGGAAGGGACGTTTGATGGTTGCAGAGTGTTAAGCAATGTTATGCTGCCGGATACTGTGAAAATAATAGGAGACCGGGCTTTTGGGGGGTGTGAAAAACTTAGAAGGGTTGACTTGAAAGAGGGAGTAGAACATATTGGTAAGGACGCTTTTTCTGGGTGTAAAAGTTTGAATTCCATTGATCTGCCCACTACATTAAGCAGTATTGGTTATGCAGCTTTTTCCGGTTGTAATAGTCTTATTAGTGTAAAAATTCCGGCAGGTGTTACAGAGATTCCTAAATTTTGTTTCAGAGGAGATAGTTGTTTACAAAGTATTTATCTTCCTGATACTTTAGAGGTGATTAACCTTGGGGCAATTAAAACAGCGATTGACTACGGCTCTATTGGTAGTATAAAAAGCATTTTTATCCCTGAGTCAGTGAGGGTAATGTATGAAGACAGTTTAGATTGTGGTTCAAAATACCAAAAATCTCCGATTGAGGAGTATATAGCATTTCCTGATTCGACAGCTGCCCAAACGTTTGAGAAACTAAAGAATAAAGGGGATTGTTTTCAAAATGCTAATTTTGTTTCGGCACAGTATGACGCAAAAATAAATTTTGATGCCTGTGGTGGTCGGATAGATAAAACAACTAAGAACGGTGTTGTTGGACAGATGTTTGGAGAACTTCCCGTGCCATCGATGAAAGGGTGGACTTTTAAAGGATGGTATACCAATGATAGATTTGAGCAGGAGATAACATGCGTCTCAATCATTAAAAAGAGTGAATATACATTGTATGCAAAATGGGAAAAGGCAGCTGATGAAGAAATAACATATAAGGGTGAGGCTGACGATTTTGTAATTAGAGCCGGGAAACTTGAGAAATATACAGGTAAGCAAAGTGTGGTTATAGTACCTGACGGAGTTACGGATATCGGATCAGCATTTAAGGACAAGACATTTATATCGGAAATTGTTTTGCCTGATTCCGTTGTGAAAATGGGACGGTTAAGTGGATGTTCAGCTTTAAGAAAGATAAATATTCCGGATGGTGTTACTGAGATAGTTAATTCCGGCTTTTCGAGATGTACAGCTCTCGAAGAAATTGTAGTAGGTAAAAATGTAACGAAGATTGGCTCACGTGCATTTTCACATTGTATCTCACTGGAAAAAGTAGTATTACCGGATAATTTGGTTGATATGTCAGGTGGCAGTATTTTTGAAGAGTGCCATGCTTTAAAATCCATTAATTTACCGGAGTCTCTTGAAACAATAGGAAAACATTCTTTTGAAGAGTGCCTTTCCTTAGTAGAGATAGATATTCCCGGTAAAGTAAAGACTTTGTCCGCATGTATGTTCTGGCAATGCTATATGCTTGAGAGTGTACGGTTAGGTGATGGAATTCAAACGATAGAAACTAAAGTGTTTAATAATTGTCATCGTTTGAAATCTATTTATATTCCGGAATCAGTTGAAAGTGTAACTTATAAGGCTTTCCAATATATGCCTGATCATGATAATACTATGGATTTTGAGATAAAGGGATTTCGTGGAAGTTCAGCATTTGATGTGTATGAAGCAATTGCCAGCTGTTGTCAAAATATTAACGTGACTTTTAAAGAAGTGAACTATGATTCCACTATCCAATTTGATAGTGAATCCTGTGGTCAGACAATTGAACCTAAAAAAGCTGTGATTGGACAGTTGTTTGGTACACTCCCTGAGGTCGAAAAACAAGGATATATATTTGGCGGATGGAGTGATGGCAGTAAAATCATCAAGTCCACAAGTAAAGTTGAATCAGAGAATATCACATTAATTGCTACCTGGATAAAAGAAGGAGAGATTGTACCGGGCGACGAACCGGACGACGAGCCGAAAGACGAGCCTGAAGCAACTCCTATCGTATTGCCGCCTTCCGGTACAGAGCAATTGGAATATGTAGATATATCAACCGCTGAGGAACTCAATGCTATTAGAAATAATATGTCTGGTAATTATAGGCTGGTAGCAGATATAGATTTGTCTCTTGTTTCAAATAATAGTGAAATAACTGATGAATTTGGTTTCACGCCGCTTGGAATCAGTAAAGACGGAAGTGCTACAGAAGGGTTTACAGGAACTTTTGACGGAAATGGACATAGTATTACGGGGCTGTCCATTGAGGGACAGGTTCCATATAAAAATACAGGTTTATTCGCAAGGATAGAAGGCGGTACAGTTAAAAACCTGAACATAGTGGATTGTAAAATTGTAGTAGGAAATAAAACTGTCGTAACAGGTGCTTTAGCAGGTTATGTAGGTGAAAACAAAGAAACATTAAAGAAAGCTGTTATTGATAACATAAATGTATCAGGTGTTGTAACATTTTCTGCCATGAGAGATGTGCCGGCACAAAATATTTCTATAGGTGGAATTTTTGGATACATAGGGAAAGCGACTGTAAGCAATTGTCATAATAAAGCAAATGTTGCATATTACAGCAATGAAGAAGAGAGACCTGAAAACGCATGTTCCAGATTCATTGGTGGTGTGACCGGATATGTTCAGGGCGGAAGCTTGTCATGTTCTAGCAATTTGGGCTCTGTGCTTAGTTATAGAAAATATTTTGGATTGTTTGCGGATAAAGATTCCGGAGACTGGATGGAATCGGTATTATCAGGTCGTTCGGTGTACGACGCATCAGGCGGAATATGTGGAGTGGGGGCTGAAGACGGGCATATCAGTCAATGTTATAACTTAGGTGCTGTATACACATATATGCATAATACACACGAGCTGTTTACACTGAATATTTCAAGTCATATGGATACTATGTCGGGCGGAATTGTTGGAGCATTATATAGAGGAACAAAGGTGTCAGATTGTTACAATACCGGAAAGATGTATAGTAAATCAACGGTTGATACAACTATCATGGATGAGGAGCAATATTTTTCACCAGATAAGATGAATAAATATTTGGCACTTCTTGACAGTGTAACAGTGACCGCACCACAGAATGCAACCGCTTATGCCGGAGGTATTGTTGGATTTAGTCATAGAAACGCATCAGGTCCCATTGAAAGGTGTATTAACACAGGAGTTGTTGAAGGTTCAAGTAATGCCAGCTTCCCAATAAGCAATGGTAATGTTCCGACGTTCTATTGCAGATACCTGAAGACGGACGATGCGAAAAAAGGCTGTGGTGGTTACGATGATAAACTTCAGTATTGTGTAGGTCTTGATAGTGAGGAATTAAAGGAAGAATATTCATACAGAACCTTTGATTTGGTAAATACATGGCTGTATGCAGAAGGAATGGAATATCCACAGCTATATAATAATATGCAGTCAAAGGTTAGTAATGTAACGTATATTTCAACCGATATGGAAAATCTGTCTGTTGCATATGGAAAGGATATTGATCTTTCAGGTTTTAAGGTATCATTTAATATAGAAGGGCTTGAGAATCCGGTCATTATATCTGTTGGAAACAGCAGGGAATGTGGTTATGACAGATATAAAATTGGACAACAACATCTTTGCCTTGATTATTTTGGAGTTAAAAAGGAATTTGATATTGTAGTTCAGTCAAAACATATACATGAGTATGAAATGATTTTTACATGGGAGGATGATTACAAAGGATGCACCGCCAAGTGGGTATGCAAAGATAATGATAGCGAGAAAACGGTAGACTGTAATGTGAAAGAGACAATAGAAGAAGCCGGATACGGAAAAGAAGGAAGTATCACATATACAGCTACAGCCGTAATCGACGGAAAAGAATATACGGATACAAAAGTAATTCCATTAGAAAAGCTTCCACAGTTTGATTTAAGTAAGGCAGTGCTCAAAATGGATAAATCATTTAAATATTCAGGAAACGAAATTACTCCGGAGGTTTTGGTATATGATGACAACGGAGCCCGATTGAATTCTGATTGGTATGAAGTATCCTATTCGAATAATGTGAATGTCGGAAAAGGAAAAGTTATTGTAAAGGCAAAAGAGGGGGATTGTCCATATTCCGGTCAAATAGAAGGCGAGTTCACAATTACCAAGGTAAAAGAGACATTAAACGCATCTGTTGACAACAGCGAAACGAAGGTCGGAGATTCTGAGAAACTGAATGTTTACAATAGTAATGAAAACATGGAACTGACATATACTTCCGAAAATCCACTTGTTGCAGAGGTAAATGCTAAGGGAGAAATTACGGCTATAGCTCCGGGAAATACAACGATTATTGTATCTGGTACATGTGGAGACAATAATGAACTGCAATCATGTGAAATTCCTATTAAGGTATTGCCAGCGAAACCGACAATAAGTCTGATAAATAATAAAGCAAATGGAATATGCATCAATTGGAAGAAAGATGACATGGTAACAGGATATAAAATATATAAGAGTAAAGATAATGGTACTTATAAATTGGCAAAGACGATTACCAATAATAAAACAACAACATGGACCGACACAGGTGCCAAAACAAATGGTGCATATTATCTTTATAAGATAGTTACATATTATAATTCTTCAGAAGAAACGCTTGAGAGTGAAGAATCATCAAGTAAAATGATTTTCAGGTTAAATTCTCCATCCGTTAAAGCTGTTTCTAAAAAGAAAGGAAAATGTCTTGTATCATGGAAACTTAATAAAAAGGCCACAGCATATCAGGTTAAGTACCAGATAGGAAAGAAGGTTAAAACGGTAGAGATTTCAAGTAAAAAAACAAGCAGTAAAACAATTGGTTCTCTAAAAAAAGGCAAAACTTATAAAGTAAGTGTCAGAGCAATGATGAAAAAAGGAAATTCAGTGGTTTATTCTTCGTGGAGTCCGGCAAAAAGTATTAAGATAAAAAAATAGTAAATTTTAATCCGTGTTATTTAATGATGGAGCAAACCGTTCCCAATCGTCACAACCGTACATAAGGACGTAACGGAACGTTTGCTCCACATCAATCCATCCCTTGCTTCCCGTACCAGAGAAATTCTTGATATCAACAAGTCGGAACGTCATATCCGTGGCGGGATGGCAACCAAAGAAAAATACCTGCACCGACATTGCAAAGTGACAGAAGGAAAATAAAGTGCCGGGACAAATCATTGATGATAACAGGATAAAATGAGGCAGACTGTCATAAAAAGTGGCATTCTGTTTTTCGGGGGCGTATGTTGATGCCCCCTTTATTCATGAGAAAATTTACCCGAAAACTTGTTATTTTTGTCGATTGTGGTATAATTATAGGATAAGTGAAAGGATTGGGTGTCAAAAGCCCCAATCATAAAAGATAAAAATCTCGGTAAAGGAGGAATTATCATTGGGACAGTCAACCTTTAGGGGGGGTACACATCCATACGAGGGAAAAGAACTCAGTATGTCTACTCCGATTGAGGTCATGGAACCGGGCGAAGAGCTTGTGTTCTCCATGAGTCAGCATATCGGAGCCCCTGCAACTCCTGTTGTAGCTGTCGGTGACACAGTGAAAATGGGACAGCTGATTGGCGAAGCGAGTGGATTTATCTCCGCCAATATTGTAAGCTCCGTATCAGGAGAGGTGAAGGCCGTTGAACCAAGGCTGTTATCATCCGGTGCAAAGGCAACCTGTGTGGTAATTGCAAATGATGGCCAATACGAACCAATCGAAGGTCTTGGGGAAGACAGAGACTATACGACATTATCAAAAGAGGAAATCCGCCAGATTATCAAAGATGCCGGTATCGTCGGCATGGGTGGTGCCGGATTCCCGACGAACGTGAAGGTAACACCGAAAAATGAAGAAGATATTGATTATGTTATTGTCAATGGTGCGGAGTGTGAGCCATATCTGACTTCGGATTACCGTCTGATGCTGGAGAGGGCAGAAGAACTGGTACAGGGACTTCGAGTAGTAGTTTCATTGTTTGACAAAGCGAAAGGTGTTATTGCCATCGAGGACAATAAACCGGAGGCAATCGCCAAAATGCAGTATTTGACACAGGATGATCCAAAACTGGAGGTAAAGGTTTTAAAAACCAAGTATCCACAGGGTGCGGAACGTCAGGTCATTTATGTTGTAACCGGAAGAAAAATCAATTCCAAAAAACTTCCGGCAGATGCGGGATGTATCGTGGATAATGTGCAGACGGTTCTGGCTATATATGATGCTGTATGTAAGCGCACACCAAGTATGAGCCGTGTAATGACACTGACCGGAGACGCGATGGCGAGACCGCAGAATTATGTAGTGAAATTTGGTATGAGTCATGCAGAAGTACTTGAGAAAGCGGGCGGACTGAACGGAGAAGCAGAGAAGCTCATTTCCGGTGGCCCGATGATGGGTATGGCAATGTATGATTTAAATACACCGGTCACGAAGACAAGTTCTTCTATCCTCGCCATGAGCAGGGATGAAGTATCCGTCTGGGAGCCTACAAACTGTATCCGATGCGGACGCTGTGCAACGGTATGTCCAAGCCATCTGGTTCCGCAGATGATGGCACAGGCAGCAGAGCGCGACGATTTGGAATACTTTGAGAAGATAAATGGTATGGAATGCTACGAGTGTGGAAGCTGTACTTACGTCTGCCCGGCGAAGAGACGCCTGACCCAGATATTCAAACAGGCGAGACGCGCTGTTATGGACAATAGAAAGAAAGCCTGACAAGGAGGAAAAAGAAAATGGAAGAAAAAATGTTAAATGTATCTTCATCTCCTCATGTGCGGGACAATTCTTCAACAAAGTCCATCATGAGAGATGTTGTAATCGCATTGATGCCTGCCACACTGGTTGGTCTGTATAACTTTGGTGTACGGGCATTGCTTGTAATACTGACAACCTGTGTAACCTGTGTGCTGGCAGAGTATATCTGGCAGAAGCTGATGAAGCAGCCGATAACGACGAGCGATTTCAGTGCGCTGCTCACTGGTCTTTTGCTTGCCCTTAACCTGCCTGCTACACTTCCGCTGTGGATGTGTGTGATCGGTGGTGTATTTGCCATCATTATTGCCAAGCAGCTGTTTGGCGGACTGGGACAGAACTTCATGAATCCGGCACTTGCCGGACGCTGTTTCCTGATGCTTTCGTTCAGTGGAAGCATGACGTCCTTTTTAATTGACAAGGGAAATGCCATCTGGGGAGGAGCACAGGCAATAGACGGAATCAGTAGTGCGACACCGCTGTTCCAGGTAAAAGAAGTTTCTGAGGCAGGAGCAGGCAAATTCCCGGATCTTTTGGATATGTTCCTTGGAACAACCGGAGGAACCATCGGTGAAACATCTGCACTGGCACTGCTCATTGGTGCTGCTTACCTGTTGATCCGCAAAGTAATTGACTGGAAGATTCCGGTTGTATATATCGCTACATTTGTTGTATTCAATCTTATTTACCAGGTGGCAGTCGGCGGTGACTTCGTTCCATATCCGGTACTGTATGAGCTTTGCGGTGGCGGTCTGATTCTTGGAGCGTTCTTTATGGCGACCGATTATGTGACCAGCCCGATTACGCCAAAAGGAAAGATTATATTCGGAATTCTTCTCGGTCTTCTGACCGGTCTGTTCCGTTTCTTCGGTGAATCTGCAGAAGGTGTTTCTTTTGCGATTATCATCGGAAACCTCTGTGTACCGCTGATTGAGCGCTACACCATTCCAAAAGCATTTGGAAAGGAGGCAAAGGAAAAATGAAAAAAGATAATATGATTAAAGATGCCATTATCCTCTGCGTCATCACGCTGATTCTCGGAGCGGTGCTCGCCGGTGTCTACGCAATCACAAAAGACCGGATAGATACTCAGCAGGCTGAGGCAAATAACAAGGCCTGTGAAGCAGTTGTTGCTGACGGAGATTCGGTTCAGCCGGCTGACAGCGGGAAACTTGCGGCAGCGCAGGAATATCTCAAATCCCATGACCTTTCCAATGTGGAAGGAGTGGCAGAAGAAGATTCCCTGATCAAACATGTGGAAATCAGTGAGGTTCACCCGACCCAGAAGGGTGGTGTCGTTTATCTGGCAACAGCCAAAAAAGGATATGGCGGTGATATCGGATTTGCACTTGGTGTAACTGCGGGCGAGGACGGAACACCGGTAATTACCGGAATTTCCATTACATCTCAGGCAGAGACCGCCGGTCTTGGTGCAAACTGTGAAAATGAAGACTGGCAGAACAGCTTCAAAGGTAAAAAACTGCCGGAGAGCGCATCCGATAATATGTACAATAAAACTCAGGAGAGTGAGACCCAGGTACAGGCGTTGTCCGGTGCGACTGTGACGAGCCGTGCCATCACAAATGCCGTTAAAGGTATTCTCTTTGTAGCATCATCGGAAGGAGGGGCAGTGAATGAATAAGTATACAGAGCGTCTTCACAACGGTATCATTAAGGAGAACCCTACTTTCGTCATGATGCTTGGTATGTGTCCGACACTGGCGGTAACATCATCCGCAATTAACGGACTCGGCATGGGACTTTCCACAACCGTTGTATTAATCTTATCCAATATGTTAATTTCGG
>JAXEJU010000036.1:0-41272 GCA_034101395.1 Eubacterium sp.
CCTCCCGATATACTACTTTGATTAGTGATTACTGCTTCACAACTTGTTTCTCTGTTCTTTATCTCCTCCATTCTGTCATCTGCCCATCCTGCTGTATTTGCCAATGATAATAAAAAAGAGGACCAAACCAGCCAGACAGAATACTCCATCTCAAAGTGCTAATTTAGTCCTCACTAAATGTTTCAATATAAAATTGTACCTCGATAAAGCTCACAGGATCACTTCCAGAACGGTTGTGGACTTCTGTGTAACTATCTCGGATTTCGGTTTTGATTTTAACAGCGCTGCCTTATCTTTACCGCTAAATTGGTATAAAAATAAGGACTAAATTAGTGGCAAACAGACGCTCTCCCAAAGAATCCTTTTTTGCTCAGTTTGCAAGTGTTCTTCAATCAGTGATTCTATTTTGCGGTATAGCATCCATCCACCTTCTCTATGACTTTTCAATCAGATTATAGTATTATTTTTCTGACATTACAATATGAACTATCCCTACTGCACTTTTGCCTTCATCACTTCGATTGCTTTTGTTAACTGGTTATCATCATCTGCCGCCATTTTCCCCGATGTACCAGTATACTCGGATTCCACATCCGGTGTCAGACCTTTTTCATGGATAGAGCGGCCACTTGGCAGCAGATACTCTCCGGTTGTCAGCTTGATGCCGCCACCGCAGGAATTTTTCAGGGAATAAATCGTCTGTACAATCCCTTTTCCAAAACTCTTTACGCCGACAAGACTGGCAGCCCCCCGATCCTGCAAAGTACCGGCAAATACTTCAGAGGCACTGGCACTGCTTTGATCGATGAGAACAACCAATGGTTTGTCAAAATGCTTTTCATCTGTGGATTCATAAACTTTATCCCCTTTGTCACGGCTCTTTTCAGTTATCAACTTTCCTTTTGGCAGCAGTTCATCCAATATCGTAACCGCTGCCGATAAAGAGCCACCACCATTTTTTCTGACATCCACAATCATGCCCTTCTGATTTTTCTCCTCCAGTTTTTTTACTGCCTCTTCAAACTGACCGACTGTCTTATTGTCAAATTCGGATATCCGCAAATAGCCGATTCCGTCCGACAGCATCCATGATGAGACGGACTGATTCACAATCTCTTCACAGGTGACAGTGACATCAAAAGTTGTCTTTTTACCATTTTCTACCCGGGAGATTCCAAGAACAGATTTTTTCCCTTCCTTGTTCTGAATCAAATTCACAGTATCCGTAAGTGACATTGACGTCACATCCGTTCCATTTACTTTTTGAATTTCATCTCCTTCTTTCAAACCTGCCTTTTCTCCAGGTTTCCCCTTCTGTACTTCCTGTATGATTTTTCGGTTTGTGTCCGGCTCCTGACTTACCGTAACACCAATTCCAACGAACACCCCTTCAACACTGTTCATTGCAGCCTCGTATTCTTCATCGGTATAATAAACAGAATATTTATCACCCAGGGCTGAAACCATACCTTTTGCCGCGTATTCCGATATTTTCTGGTCGGACACATCTTCTTTCCAGTAATAATTATCAATATATTTTTCTACAACTTTTGCCCGTTCCCATACATCATCTGCCAAAGAACCGGCCGGTATCAGATGAATGCCAAAATGTTTTGCGACAGCAAGCAGGCAAACAGCGAGGAGTATTCCCGTAAGAATTCCCTGTATATAAATTCTAAACCCTTCATTTTTCATGATTTTCTTAACCCCCTACCTGTTTACATAAATCAGCGGATTCACATAAGAACCGTTCTTGGATACCGCAAAATGCAGATGACTTCCTGTCGAAATACCGGTTGAACCAACATAGGCAATCACCTCGCCTTTCTTTACCGAAGCTCCCGCTTTTACTGCAAGACGAGAGCAGTGCATATACACGGTATATAATCGGTTTCCATGGGAAATCATCACATAGTTTCCTGCACTGGAACTGTAAGTAGCGGTAACAACAGTCCCATTTCCTGCTGCCACAATTGGCGTCCCGGAAGCAGCGGCGATATCAATTCCTTTATGATAGGTACTGGCTCCTGCCGTAGGACTGTTCCGTGGTCCAAATCCTGACGAAATACGGCCGGCTATATTTAACGGCCAGCGGAGTTTACCATTACCGCCGGAATCACCGCCACCCATGTCATTCTGACGGTCAATTTCCCGCTGTTTTTCCTGAAGAAGCTTTTCCACCTGCTCTTCAGCCTCGGCTGCCTGTCTGGCGTATTCATCTGCCTGCTCCTGCGTCTTTATCAGATTATTTTGATAGCTTTTCAATTCCGATTTCTTTTTCTTTCGCATCTGCTTCAGCGCATTTTTCTCTGCTGCAACATCCCCCCGCATATCTTCCAGTTCCGTAAGAGATGTCTCTATTTCCCGTTTTTTCTCTTCAACACTTTCCCTGATTTTTCTGTAATTTTCAAAAACTCGTTTATCATAATTGCTTATTTTTTCAATATATTCCGTCCGGTTTAACAAATCGGCCAGACTGTCTGCCGAAAAAAGGATTTCAATATAATCCTGATTTCCATTTTCATACATATATTTTATGCGCTGTTTCATCGTCATATACTGGTTTTCTTCTTCTGTCTGGGCGTCCGACAAATCCTGTCTGGATATTTCGAGCTGGTTTTCCGTCTGGGAAATCTGCTGCTGCAGTTCTTCCAGTTCCCGCTCGACTTCTTCTGATTTTTTATCCAATTTTTCAATGTACCGTAATGCATCTTCTCTGTCCGCCTCTATTTGGAGCAGTTCTTCCTGTAATTTTTCTGATTTCTTCTCGTATTTTTTCTGCTCCTGTTCTGCCTCTTTTATTTTCTGGTCATAATTTTCGGCAACCGCATGATCTCCTACAAACAGTAAAAACACAGAACACATGGCGACTATCACAAAAAAATACTGTCCACGTTTCATATAGGTTCCTCCCTAAACATTCAGATTACGGCGCACCGTCACAAAACTCCCCAGCAGACCGATTCCTACCCCCATCAGCAGGGAAACCGGCACAAGGAGAGCAAATTCACTCCGTGTGCTGAGAAAAGAAAGCGTACCGGCAAATAATGAAAAACGTTCGGTTACATAATTTATGATTCGTCCATACGAAAGCACCAGAACAAGCAATGGCAGAGTGGAGCCAATCAGACCAATTACCACACCCTCCACAATAAACGGAGACCAGATAAAAAAGTCTGATGCACCCATAAGACGCATGATGGAGATTTCCTGTTTTCTCACCGCGATTCCCGTTGCAATCGTTGAATGAATCAGAAATACCGAAACAAGCACTAACACAAGAATCAATACCGCCGAAACAGCCCCCACCAGATGACTGATATTGGAAAGTCCGCCAGCCACCTCTGATGAGCGCTTTACAGAACGGACACCCGCTATTGTTTCCACATATTCTACAACTGTATCCTGCTCATCAATACTCGTCAGATATACGGCATAGGAAGCAGAATCTGCCAATGGATTATCGTCTCCAAAACTCTCGACAAGCTCCGGTGAATCCTGGAAATTGTCTTTTTTAAATATTTCCCATGCCTCCTCTGCGGATACATATTCCACATGATCCACCTCCGGCATATTGCGGATGCTATCTCCTATCGTCTGAATTTCTGTTTCCGAAATTCCCTCCTCAAAAAATACAGAAATACCAACCGACTGTTCTGCTACCTGAATGACATGTCGGAAATTACTGATTGCAAAATAAAAAAGCCCAAATAAAAACAGGCACGCCGCTACCGTTCCGATGGATGCCAGGGTAAACATTCTGTTTTTCTTTAAGCTACTAAGCCCCTGTTTTATGCTGTATAGCAGTACACTAATCCCTCTCATACTCATACCCGCTTTCCTGCTCATCACGAATCAGCAAACCATCTTCCAATGTTACCACCCTTTTTTTCATCACGTCCACAATATCGTTATTATGTGTGACAACCACTACCGTTGTTCCCAATTTATTTACTTCCTGCAAAAGCATCATAATATCCCATGCATTCTGCGGGTCCAGATTTCCTGTCGGCTCATCCGCCAAAAGTATTGTCGGTTTGTTTACCAGTGCCCTCGCAATAGCCACTCGCTGCTGCTCTCCTCCGGACAATTCATCCGGATAGGCATCCGCTTTCTCTTTTAGTCCGACTACATCAAGTATGACCGGAACATTAACTGCTATTTCACGCTTTGTCATGCCGATAATGCGCTGTGCAAATGCGATGTTCTCGTACACCGATTTATTTTTTAAAAGACGGAAGTCCTGAAACACAACACCAATCTGTCTGCGATACAGTGACACCTGCTTTCTTGTGAGGTTCGTCACCTGACGTCCCCCGACAAAAAGTTTACCGGATGTGGGATTGAGCTCTTTTAGCAGCAATTTAATAAAAGTGGATTTTCCCGATCCACTTTTACCGACAACAAAGACAAACTCTCCCTTATTAATCCGGATGGATATGTCCACCAGCGCATCTACTCCTGTAGAATACTGTTTTGTAATATGATCCATTGCAATAATTGGAATGTTCTTTTTGACTTCCTGCATTATTATCTGCACCTCATTATCAATAATCAATCGTTTCCAGATAGTTCATATATTTGACTACCATCAGCGCTATACGGAATGTGATTGCATCTTCAAATACTCTCAGGTCAAGACCTGTGCTTTTCTGAAGCTTATCCAGACGATATACGAGCGTATTCCGGTGAATATAAAGCTGGCGTGAGGTTTCCGATACATTCAGATTGTTCTCAAAAAATTTATTAATCGTAGTCAGTGTTTCTTCGTCAAATTGATCCGGTGTATGTTCGTCAAAAATTTCTTTAATAAACATTTTGCAAAGAGGCATCGGAAGCTGGTAAATCAACCGGCCAATTCCCAGATTACTATAAGCCATGACGTTTCGGTCACTATAAAAAATCTTACCTACTTCCAGTGCCATCTTGGCTTCCTTGTAAGAGCGGGAAACTTCTTTAATATCACGGACAATCGTTCCATATGCCACATGAACACGTGCCATCGCCTCTGTATTCAGCATGTCCACAATTACCTGTGCTGTCTTTTCAAGATCATCATAAGTTTCCGTTTCTGAAATTTCTTTAACAAGAATAATA
Organism: Eubacterium sp.; assembly: GCA_034101395.1. Lineage (GTDB taxonomy): Bacteria > Bacillota > Clostridia > Lachnospirales > Lachnospiraceae > Eubacterium_F. The sequence goes on from JAXEJU010000036.1 coordinate 5,098, forward strand.
TTCTTTTCGTCCACTGCCGTAATAAAATCTCTGTTTCCTCCGGCAAACAAACCGCGCACTGTCTCAAGTGCCCCATTGTCCTTTTCTTTACTCGTCTCAATAATATAAACAACACGGCGAACATTCATTTCAATATGCAGCTTTTTAGCACGATTTATAATATCGACCATCAACAGGTTGTCAAGCAATAAATTTTTTATAAAATTATCTTTATCATAACGCTCTTTGTATGCTACCAGAAGATTCTGTATTTGGAATACGGCGATTTTTCCTATCGTATATACTTCTTCGGAATCTCCTCTTGCGACCACCACATACTCAAGCTGTCCCTCATCATACACTTTAAAAAACTGAAATCCCTGAAGCACCTGGCTGTCTGCCGGTGAGTCTACAAATGAGTAAATCAACTGTCCATAATCGACCTGCTCAGCTACTGTTTCTGCCAAAACATTTCCTTCCGTATCCAATACCCGCAGATCAATTTTTGTAATCCCCTTTAAACCGTCAATCGTATTTTGCAAAATCTGATTTGAAATCAATGCTACACCTCCTGCAATCCAAACATATCACGTTACAACTAAATTGATTGTATCATTTTTTCGTAAAAAAAACAAGAGACGCTTCCCTGTATTTGGGGAAGCGTCTTTGCATAACTTTTCAATCATTTTATAAGTCAAATCAAAATATTTTCCAACCAGTTTTTTAGTTTGTAATTGTCTCCTGTGTCTCTTTGTCAAACAAATGAATTTTAGAGCCATCCAGAGCAATTTTAATCGTATCACCAGGGCGGGCTGTTGTACGAGGATTTACCCGGACAGTGATATCAAATGTATCTACTGTGAAATAGAGGAATACTTCGGCACCAAGCATCTCGTATACTTTAACGGTTGCTTCCAGTGTAGTATCTGGTGAATTGCTGATAAACATTTCTTCATCTTTAATATCTTCCGGACGGATACCAAAGACAATTGTCTTATCTTCATAACCGGCATCCAGAAGCTTCTTAGCCTTATTCTCCGGCAGTTTAACGGAATTAGAACCAAACATAAGCAATACATCAGAACCGGATACAACAACTTTTGCATCAATGAAGTTCATCTGTGGAGAACCGATAAATCCGGCAACAAACAGATTGTTTGGTTTCATATACAAATCAAGTGGAGAGTCTACCTGCTGTACAACACCGTCTTTCATTACGACGATACGTGTACCCAGTGTCAATGCCTCTGTCTGGTCATGTGTTACGTAAATGATAGTAGTTTCCAGTCTCTGGTGAAGTTTGGAAATCTCAATACGCATCTGTACACGGAGTTTTGCATCCAGGTTGGAAAGCGGCTCATCCATCAGGAATACTTTAGGATTACGCACGATAGCACGCCCCATCGCAACACGCTGTCTCTGACCACCGGACAGAGCCTTTGGTTTACGGTCAAGCAAATGCTCAATATCAAGAATTTTAGCTGCTTCATGTACAAGGCGGTCAATCTGATCTTTTGGAACTTTTCTAAGTTTCAGACCAAATGCCATATTGTCATATACTGACATATGTGGATACAATGCGTAGTTCTGGAATACCATCGCGATATCTCTGTCCTTTGGTTCAACATCATTTACCAGTTTGTCGCCAATCCAAAGCTCACCGCTGGAAATCTCCTCCAGACCAGCTATCATACGAAGGGTAGTTGATTTACCACATCCGGATGGTCCTACGAAAATGATAAACTCTTTGTCTTCAATCTCTAAGTTAAAATCTTTAACAGCATGAAAACCGTTTGGATATACTTTGTTGATGTTTTTTAATGATAAACTAGCCATTTCTCATCCTCCTAAATTGTTTGTGTTTAACATCTAAAAGGTACTATACACTATTTTTCAAAAAAACACCATATTAATTTTCCATAAATATACGAAAAAAAGTTTGTGTATTTTGCATAATAGACAAAAGAAAATAACGATTATTCGCCACTTTCAAACCCCTCACCGAGAACTTCCCTGGCATCTGATAAAACAATAAATGCCTGTGAATCCAATTGCTTTACAAAATGAATAACCGTTACTGCTTCCTTTCTGGATACGGCACACATAAGAATCCTCTTTTCCTTTTTTGAATACATCCCCATTCCTTCCAGAGCCGTAACTCCCCGATGAATTTTCTCCATTATCCCCGCCGATATTTCTTCCGGTTTATCGGAAATAATATATAACATTTTGGCGAATCGGAATCCCTCGAGAATACGGTCCATCAGCCATGAGGTAATAAATACAGCCATCACCGCATAAATTCCGATCCGCAGTCCAAACACAGCCATTCCGGCAATCACTACGGAACCATCCAGAATAGCCAGTATCATTCCTGATGAAACGGACGGAAAACGCAGCTTCAGAAGTGATGCCAGCAGATCCGTCCCCCCCGTCGATGCACTCTGACGGAATACAAGGGCAAGCCCCAGACCGTTGAGGCTGCCTCCGATGATTGCGGCCATCAGATAGTCCGTATGCCGGACCGGGAATTGTGGGACTACAGCAAGCAGTAAAGAAAAACAGACCGCTGCAAAAAAAGTTTTTTCAAGGAAACGGATTCCAAAACGATAAAAAGCTGCTATAAATAACGGGATATTCAATATGACCGTCACTGCCCACAAGGGAACCGAAAAAAACTCCTGCAGTACAATGCCGATACCTGCGAAACCTCCTGTTACCATATGCATCGGCTCATATACAATATTGGTTCCTGCTGCCATAAAAAAAGTTCCGACAGCGAGCATGCCATAGGAACTGATTTTTCTTTTCAGTGACATCCCTACATTACCTCCATGGAAGGCTGTTTATCAGCCCCGCAATTTCTTTTTGGTAATATAATCGTCCATTTTCCGGTTAAATATACGTTTTCGAAACGCATGAGAATAGGGAAGTTTTGCCATCTTGCGGTACAGACCATCCAGATGAATTTTCTTCACCCACGACGGCACATGTATATTTTCGCGCATAATGATAGGAGTAATACTCCCGACTGCCAGACAAAGTTTGGCATTCAGGCGTCCTCTGTTATTTTCCAGCCATTGTTCCTGTTCCGTACTGTCTAGGGACAAAAGGACAATATCCGGCAGTTTGGTGTTGATATCGTTAATCAGACCTTCCTCTGTCACTTCCCCGTCTGCGACGTAAACACCGAGAACATTTTCCTTTGAAAAATGTCTTGCAATATAGCGGTAGAAAACTTTTGCTTCTTTTTCATTCCTTACTACGAGGTAAACGGTTCTTTTCCTCTCCGAAAAAGATTCAACCAAATCCAACACGCTGTGATAATCGACTACCATACCACCGGTTTCCAGCACATCTACATGATGTGCTGACAGAATTGCCTTTTCTCCCGGCAAAATCATATCCGCCTGTTTGAGTACCTGCTGAACCATTTCATTTTTATCGTATGTATCAATATAATCAAGTGAAATCATATGGACGATATTCAGGTGTTCATTGTCCAAATACGCATTTATTTCGGTTTGAAGTGTTTCCTGCGTGAGCAGGTCTACTTCCAGATCCATAACACGTATTCTGGTTCCCATAAGTCCATCCTCCTTCTTTTCCGGTTATTCCTGTTTCAAATCATCTTCCGTTCCAAGAACAATTTCAATATCTACACCATTTGTGAGATTATCTCCCTGTTGTATAACCGGATTTTTAAAATATCCGGAAAGTGCTTTCGCCCATTTTTTCTTCCTTGCAAAAATGGTTGTTGTCGTCTGGATGCCACCTACATAATTTCCTACACCCGCCACCTGATAGCCGTCTGCTTCAAGTTTTTGCTGATAGGCAGCCGCAAGTCCATTGATACCGCTTCCATTTGTGACCTGAATGGAACGTCCGTTAATCAGAACGGAATTGCTGTCTGTTTTCGAGACTGCCGGCGCATTGTCATCTGATGACACTCCAATTCCCGCCTGCGCAGAAGTGTAACTCTCAGCCTCCCAAATCGAATTTATGAGTTTTCTGTTTTTTCTTGTACTGAGAATAAACACCTTTCCCGATGTACTTCCATACGCACAGTATCCACGGATAAAATCACGGTTAACCGCAGCGAGTGCTTCCGCATAGCTCTGTTTCTGCCCCAGTGTAATATCCGACACCAGATCATCCCACTTTTCTTCGATAAAATCCTCCATGTCATCTGCATCGGTACATTTTGCTGCACTGTCTAAAAGTACTTTGCTCGGATAATATGTTGTTTGTTTGCGGTTCAGTTTTTCAAAGTACTGGCTGAATTTATCGGATGGCAGCATCGTAAAATATCCAATATCCGCTGGTAATTCCTCCTGCAAAATCAGTATTCCATACTCATAAGCCACATCGCCTTTAAAGTACCGGGGAATGTCTGACATTGTAACCACCTGTGGAATACTCTGGTTTATTTTCAGAATTTCCGCATAAGTAGCCGCAGAGATGGTAATCTGGGTATTCGCAGGGATGGTTACATAATGCAGATTCTTTGTCGTCTTGTCAAAGAGTTCGAGCACCATCGCATCAACCTTCTGTGTTTTCTTATCATAACTGTAAATCAGATTACTCGACTCATTACCAGTATTGACAGAAATGACATGCGTATACTGTGTACTTCTTTCTTCTCTCTCCGTCTGGTTATAATACAACATTGTCAGGTAATAACTCAAAACTCCAACAACCAGAAATAACAAAATAATACCGATTGATTTCAAAAAAGTTCTTGCTACTATTCCGCCTACACTCTGTTTTTTCATCGGGCTCCTCCCCCTGAAATTATTCTATAGCTTTTTATTATAACAGAAGTATTGCAAATACGCAAGCTTGCCTAAATACCGCTTCTTTTGTTATACTGATTATAGTTAATTTTTTCGGTTTGGGAGGATGGAATTTATGAATCGTACCGCTATCATTACCGGGGCTTCCGGAGGAATCGGAAGTGCCATCGCAAAAAAAATGGCAGCCAATGGATACTCTCTTGCACTCCTTGGCAACCAGTCTGTAGAATCATTAAAAAAAACAGCAGATGACTGCCGTTTTTACGGAAATATGGTCACTTCGCTGTCCGGAAGTCTATGCTCGGGAGAAACTGCCACGAGCCTTATGACAAATGCCATCAACGCACTGGGACATGTGGACTGTCTGATTAACTGTGCCGGCATTTCCTACATTGGTCTTATCACGGATATGTCCGATGATGACTGGAAACATATAATCGACAGCAACCTTTCTTCGGTATTCTACTGTTGTCGTGCCGTTGTGCCGTCCATGGTAAACAGAAAACAGGGACGAATTCTGAACATCTCCTCTGTCTGGGGCAACACAGGTGCTTCCTGTGAAGCAGCATACTCCGCCTCCAAAGGCGGCATGAATGCTTTTACAAAAGCGCTTGCAAAAGAGCTTGCTCCCAGTGGGATTGCGGTCAACGCACTCTCCTGTGGCGCAATTGACACCGCAATGAACCAGTGTTTTTCAGAAGAAGAGATAACTGCCCTCTGTGAAGAAATCCCGGTCGGACGGATGGGAACTCCCGAAGAAGTAGCCCAAATGGCCGCACTTCTCTGTGAAGCTCCCTGTTATCTGACCGCACAAATCATTACAATGGATGGGGGATGGTGTTAGGAACAGATGGTTCCGCCACCGAGGACGTTTTCGCCTTCATATAACACAACAGCCTGACCGGGAGTTACGGCCCGAACCGGTTCCGGGAATTCAAGTTCAAAAAAATCTTCCCCCACGTTCCGGATAATGGCCGGTGCTCCTTCATGGTTATAACGGATTTTCGCCATAACCTGCTGTCCTTTTTCAAAACGGTCAACCGCCATATAATTTATCATTTCGGCCCGCAGTTTATCCGTAAAAACATCGCTGCCTTTTCCCAGTACAACCTCATTGGTATCCGGACGGATTTCTACCACAAATACCGGTTCACCAAAAGCAATTCCAAGTCCTTTTCGCTGACCAATCGTATAGTGGCCGATTCCTTTGTGTGTACCGAGAATTTTGCCCTCCATGCTGACGAAATTTCCTTTTTTTTCTTTTTTACCTGTTTCCTGCTCGATAAAAGAAGCATAATCGCCATCCGGCACAAAACAGATTTCCTGACTGTCCGGTTTATGAGCCACCATCAAATCTGCCTCTTTCGCAATTTCGCGAATACGTTCTTTCTCATACTCACCAATCGGAAACAGCGTATGCGCAAGCTGATTCTGTGTCAGATTGTACAGTGCATAGGTCTGATCCTTTCTCGCAGAACCGGAGCGGCATATCGTGTATCGTCCGTTTGGAAGTTTTTTTATTCTCGCATAATGGCCGGTAGCAATATAATCTGCCCCGATTGCCAGACTTTTCTGCAGAAGGGATTCCCATTTCACATAACGGTTACAGGCTATACAGGGATTTGGCGTGCGCCCCCTCCGGTATTCTTCTACAAAATAATCGATGACCTGCTTCTGGAAATCCTCCCGGAAATTCATCACATAGTGAGGAATATCCAGTTGCTGCGCTACTCTTCTGGCATCATCAATTGCGCTGAGACCACAGCATCCTCCCTCATTTTCAACCGTGTGAGCATCTTTTTCCTGCCAAATCTGCATGGTCACACCGATCACATGATACCCTGCATTTTTTAAAAGGCAGGCCGCCACAGAGGAATCAACCCCTCCGGACATGCCTACCACAACTGTCTTATTCTTCATCATTTATATCTGCCTTTGGCTTCTCCAGTCCTTCTATCTTGATGCCGTGTTTTTCTGCATAGTCCCACAACGCAGCATGTATTGCTTCCTCAGCCAGCAGAGAACAGTGCACTTTCACCGGTGGAAGCCCATCCAAAGCCTCCATTACTGCTTTATTGGTCACTTCCAGAGCTTCGTAAATTGTCTTTCCTTTTACGAGCTCTGTTGCCATACTGCTTGTCGCAACTGCAGCACCGCATCCGAAGGTTTTGAATTTACATTCTTTTATAATTTTTGTTTCCTCATCAATATCCAGATACATTCTCATGATATCGCCACACTTGGCGTTTCCAACAGTACCTACGCCACTGGCATCCTCAATCTCTCCCATATTCCGGGGATTGGAAAAATGATCCATTACTTTCTCGCTGTACATGTCCAATTTCCTCACTTTCCATTATTTATTCTCTTTTAAAAAATCCTCATACAATGGAGACATACTGCGCAGTCTCTCCACAATCACCTTTAAGTTATCCACTACATAATCGGCATTTTCTTTTGTTGTTTCTTCTGACAGTGTCAGACGCAGAGAACCATGCGCAATCTCATGAACCAGACCAATCGCCAGAAGCACATGGGACGGATCAAGTGAACCGGATGTGCAGGCAGAACCACTGGAAGCACAGATTCCTTTCTGATCCAGCATGATTAACAGGGACTCCCCCTCAATAAATCGAAAACATATATTTACATTGTTCGGCAATCGCTTTTCTCTGTGACCGTTCACTTTCACATAAGGAATTTCATCCTCAATCCGCTGTATGAGATAATCACGAATCTCTATTTGCTTTCTCGCATTTTCCTCCATATTTGCAACGGCAATCTTAGCCGCCTCTCCCATCCCTACAATTCCCGGAACATTGTGCGTGCCGGCACGCCTTGAGCGCTCCTGGGCGCCGCCATGGATAAAGGAGCCTATCTTAATACCGTTGCGCAGGTACAAAAATCCGATTCCCTTTGGTCCATGGAACTTATGACCACTTGCACTGAGCATGTCAATATTCATTTCTTCAACATCTATCGGAACATGACCGAAAGCCTGTACCGCATCTGTGTGGAATAAGACACCATGTTTTTTTGCAACAGCACCAATTTCTTTAACCGGTTCAATCGTTCCAATCTCGTTGTTCGCAAACATGATGGAAATTAAAATAGTATCCGGACGAATCGCCTTTTCCAGTTCTTCCGGTGACACAAGACCGTTTTCATCAACATCCAGATACGTCACTTCATACCCGTTTTTCTCAAGCCAGTCACAAGTGTGGAGTACCGCATGGTGCTCAATTTTGGAAGTAATGATATGACGGCCTTTCTCTTTGCAGGCTTCAGCTGTCGCTTTGAGCGCCCAGTTATCTGCTTCACTTCCGCCTCCGGTAAAATAAATTTCCGATGATTTGGCATTCAGTACAGACGCAATCTGCTCTCTCGCATCCTCTACCGCTTTTTTCGCTTTTCCGGCAAAGCTGTACACACTGGATGGATTGCTGTAATTCTCCATAAAATATGGTTTCATCGCCTCAAAAACTTCCGGTTTGACCGCTGTTGTAGCAGCGTTGTCAAGATATATCAATTCACTCATCGTGATTCCTCCGTTTCTATCGTAAATCCTAGTTTTTTGATAGGATTATATATCTACATACCCATTATACCAACTTTGTTTTTAATGTCAAGGGGCTAGCTGTACTTGTAACTTGTAGTTTGCTTCAGTTAATGCTATAATAGAGAACAGGCACAAAAGAGGAGGGGACATATGTTACAAAATAATACAAGAAAAATTAATAAAATGATGGCTGTGACGCTCGCCTTTTGCTCACTTTCCATGATTGCACTTCTTGTTTTAAATTTTTTGCACATTTATCAATTTGAAAAAAATATTATTCTTATTATCAGCATCATCGGCTTTTGTACAACATTATCTCCGATAATTTTGTTCAAATGCAAGGTTTCAGATGAATTTTTAAAATATTATATGCTTTTTTGGATGGCTATACTGATTGGCGCACTGGGATGTTTTAACGGCATCGGGATTTACATTACGTATGTCCTTGTCCCACTGGCAAGCTGCCTTTACTTCGATCATCGGTTTACAATAATATGTTCTACGTTTTCTTATATCGTGATGTGTGTTGCGGTCTACCTGAATTCCGCAGGTAAATTTGAGACAAAATACCTGGGATGGACTCATTTTGAGACATTTCAATCCTATCTTATAGGTTTCACAATCGAATATCTGGTTATTGTTCTGTTTTTGCACCAGATTTTGAAACGTGCAAATGAAATAATGGCAAAACAACACGAATCCTTACTGCGTCTGAAAGCTCAAGATTACCGGTATGAACTTCTTATGAAAGGAACCGACGATATTATCTTTGAATTTCTCTTTGATGAGAAGAAATATTCTGCAAATCGCTCGATGTATGCAAAAAAAGGCGAAACCAATGTTCCTTTAGTGATTCATGATCACTATGAACTGATTACAAAATACCCTCATCTGAATAAAATGCTGGAGCATTTAACTGAAAATAAGGACAAAGAGGAATTTGAATCTTTTGAAATGGATTTTTCGTATCTTAAGGACGAAACGATGATCCCTCTTTGGTTTTCATGTGAATGCTTTATCGTAAAAGATCAGAACAAACCGGTCAGTATTATCGGTAAAATGCACGATATCACCCAGGCAAAATTATCCCAGGAACGTCTCCAGCGCCAGCGTGTATCTGATATGTATAGAGATACCATGTCAAAGAAAAAGAAGAATTCGACCTATGATTTCATCATGGATGGCAATCCTGTTTTTACTGAGGAAGATTTTGCATATCTCACGGAAGGGAACCAGTTCCTTGCGAAGATTATGGATACCTTGCAGTATGATTCGGATCCCGACGAAACGATGCAGGATATTCTTGAGAAAATCTGTGACTTCTTTCATCTGGATCGTATCGGCATTATGGAGAGTGACATCTCCGGCGGAACACAAACACTGATTTACCAGTGGAATTCTAATCCCGAAAATGCAATGGACAATGTTATCCAGCATTTTGAGAGAGAGGAAATCGCCATTCGCTTTTCACTTTATGACAAATTTGGTTATATTGAGATTAATCCGGAATACAAAATCTTTACGTGTGGAGACGCATTCTGGAATTACAAAAATCAAAATGCAATAGATGCCATGTTAGGAACACAGCTTTGGTTACCAACTTTGTCTGATGGAAAATACAATGGAGCTGTCTTCTTTGACAAATATGATACAACACCTTACACGACGGTCGAGAAACTGCTTTTAGCAGAGGTTGTCAACACGCTCGCCGCCTATGTTAAAAAGATCAGTGCAGAATCAGCGAACAAGGCAAAGAGTGTCTTTTTGTCCACGATGTCCCACGAAATACGAACACCAATGAATGCAATCGTGGGTATGACAGAGGTTGCGCTGCGGGAAGACATGAGTGATGACGTAAGAAAATGTCTCAAGACAGTTCAATCTTCTTCGTTTGGACTGCTCGCCCTGATTAATGACATATTAGACTTCTCAAAAATTGAGGCAGGAAAGATTGAAATCATAACTGAAAAATACCATATCTTGTCTATGGTAAATGATGTATATGAGATTATCAAAGCAAGAAATAATAATAAACTCGCAATAAATCTGAATATTTCTGATAATTTTCCTTCTATCCTGAAAGGTGATATCGTTCGTCTGAAACAGGTAATCATCAATTTCTGTACGAATTCTATCAAATATACGGATAATGGTTCGGTCAGCCTCTATTTTGATTATGAGAAAAAAGTAGACGATACGTGTCTGTTCCACTTTTCGGTTAAGGATACGGGAATTGGAATAAAAGAAGATGATTTAAATAAATTATTCAAATCTTATGTACAGGTTGATACAAGGGTAAATCACCACAAAGAGGGAACCGGACTTGGACTTGCCATTAGCAAACAACTCATTGACCTGATGGACGGTTCCGTTTCCGTCGAAAGTGAGTATGGAAAAGGAAGCGTATTCTCTTTTACCGTTCCACAGGAGGTACTCGACTGGACCCCTGCCGGGAAACTGGAAGATTTCCGGTATGAAGATTTTGAGGAGAAGGAAAACAATAGCAATTCATTTACCGCACCGGAAGCCAAAGTTCTTATCGTAGATGATACAGAAATCAATCTCATGGTAGCAAAAGCATTATTAGCTCCATTAAATATGCAGATTGAAACAGCCGGTGACGGCTACGAGGCATTAAAGAAAATCGAAGAAAACTCCTATGACCTGATTTTTATGGATCACTTTATGCCTGGTCTTGACGGGGTTCAGGTTACGAAGAAAATTCGCTCTATGGAAAACAATCCAAATGCAACTATCCCGATTATTGCACTTACCGCAGATGCGATGTCCGGAGTCAAAGAAGAACTTCTAAAAGAAGGTATGGATGATTTTCTTTCAAAACCTATTGTTCTTCAGCAGGCACACCAGATTCTTCACCGCTGGCTTCCAAAGGAGAAAATTCTTTTCGTATAAAACAGACGAAATATACTGTCAATGGAGGAATTGCCGATTGAATAATCCATCCGATTTCCACTACGTGATGATGAATAAACCTCGCGGCTTCGTCACTGCCTGTAAAGATGAGGCAAACCGCACGGTAACCGAATTTCTCCCGGAAAATCTGCGTGACATGTTGCGGCCGATCGGACGTCTCGACAAAGATACCGAAGGACTTTTACTGTTTACGGATGACGGACATTTTAACCAGTTCCTCACCCGACCGGAAAGCCATATGCCAAAAACTTATTTTTTCTGGGCTCTGGGAGAACTGACGGAAGAAAAGAAAAAAGCCCTGGAACAGGGCGTATCACTGCGTGGATGTGATTTTCTGACAGCTCCCGCTGTCTTGGAAATCAGGGAGCACGCAGAACTCTCTTCGATACAGTCCCTTCTGAATCCGGAAGCACAGCCGGGGATTCTGAAAAATCCCGCTAACAACCGGGTGGTATCCGGTCTGCTCACGATTACTGAGGGCAGAAAGCACCAGGTAAAGCGAATGCTGAAAACAGTAGGCTGCTATGTCGTTTATCTCAAGCGTATTTCCATAGGGGAGGTGGCGCTGGACGAATCGCTAAAACCGGGACAGTGCCGGGAACTCTACCGAGAAGAATGGGAAAAACTGTGCAGTACGTCCAGCACATAAAGCACATTTTCCTTCACCCGGAATTTAATTTCATAACCGGCAAAGTTCATGCCATAAATCCTGTCTGCATCTTCCTGATATGCCGGTCTTGGGTCTTCTGCGAGCACACCAAGCAGCGCATTCTGCTTTTTATCAGGAATCATCTTTAACAGTTCTTTTGGGAAACATACCTGTAAACGGTAGTTATTGTTTTGAACCGAGAATCCTCCGGCAGCCTCCGGATGACAATCGGCGACCGGAACATACGGCTTGATATCCAATATCGGAGTTCCATCCAGAAGATCAGCTCCTGCGACATAAATCACAGGACCTCGCTGCGAATCCTTTTCAACCCGCAACAGGCGAACACAGGATAAACCGAGTCCGTTCGGACGGAACGGAGAACGCGTCGCAAATACTCCCATCCGCTCATTTCCGCCAAGTCTCGGAGGACGGACGGTCGGTGTCCACGCTTTATCACTGTTTTTTGAAAACTGCCACAAAAGCCAAAGATGCGAGTAATCTTCTATTCCGCGCAATGCGTGTTCATTCCGGTATTCCGGCTCAAATACAATACTGGCTTCCAGTTCCTCCACGAGACCGCTTTGACGGGGAATTCCAAATTTCTCTTTAAAATCACTGTGGATTGTCGCTATAATATGCATAGATACTGTTTCTGACATTTTCCCCTCCCCAAAATTATATCTTCACTTTAAAAACTCCTTTATACTGGTAGTTTACCAATATAAAGGAGCTTTTTCAATTGCAATTCATTATCTTTTTACAATTATTTGGTATGCCATTCCCAATCACGAATCTCCGGAAGATCCTGACCGTACTCAGCAATGTACTGTTTGTGCTCAACCAGCTTGTCATTCATCTGCTGAATGAGGAATGAGCCTTTATTGCCAAGCTGTGGCAAGTGCATGATCGCATCTTTTACCAGGTTGAAACGGTCAATCTGGTTCTGAACACGCATATCAAATGGAGTGGTAATCGTACCTTCTTCCTGATAACCATGAACAGAAACGTTCTTATTTGCACGCTCATAGGTCAACTCGTGAATCAGTGTAGGATAACCATGGAATGCAAAGATTACCGGTGTATCCTTTGTAAACAGAGCATCGTATTCACGATCGGAAAGACCATGAGGATGTTTGCTGTCAGATTCGAGTTTGAACAGGTCAACAACGTTGATAACACGAATCTTAAGTTCCGGCATAGCGTCGCGAAGAATCGTAACGGCAGCCAGTGTCTCGAGTGTAGGTGTATCACCACAACAAGCCATTACAAGATCCGGCTCTTCGTTCTGGTCATTGGATGCCCACTCCCATACACTGATACCCTGTGTACAGTGTTTTACAGCCTGCTCCATAGTCAGCCACTGGTTGCTTGGATGCTTGGATGCAACGATTGCATTGACATAGTTCTTACTCTTCACGCAGTGATCAAAGCAGGAAAGCAGACAGTTTGCATCTGGTGGCAGATACATGCGTACAACGTCAGCCTTTTTATTTGCCAAATGGTCTAAGAATCCCGGATCCTGATGTGTAAATCCGTTGTGATCCTGCTGCCATACGTTTGAAGTCAAAATGAAGTTCAGGGAAGCGATTGGCTGTCTCCATGAAAGCTGGTTTGTAACCTTCAGCCATTTTGCATGCTGAGCTGCCATGGAGTCTACGACACGGATAAATGCCTCATAAGAAGCGAAGAAACCGTGACGTCCGGTCAGAAGATAAGCCTCAAGCCATGCCTCACACATATGCTCGGAAAGCATACCATCCATGATACGTCCGTCCTGTGCCAGACAGTCATCATTGTCATACATCTCTGCATTCCATGCACGATTTTCTGCCTCAAATGCATGATACAGACGGTTGGACATAGACTCATCCGGTCCAAAAATACGGAAGTTTTTATTCTCTTCATTCAGTTTGAAAATATCGCGTACATATGCACCAAGCTCAATCATATCCTGTGCTTTTGTCTTACCAGGAATTACATTCTTAACACCATACTCGCGGAAATCCGGGAGACGAAGGTCTTTCAGAAGCAGACCACCATTTGCATGTGGATTTGCACCCATGCGGGCAGTTCCCTTTGGTGCCATATCAACAATTTCCTGTTTTACGCTACCATCTTCGTTGAAGAGTTCTTCCGGTTTGTAACTGAGCAACCACTCTTTCAGCTGTTCCAGATGCTCCGGTTTCTCCATGGACATCGGGACCTGATGTGCGCGGAAAGAATCTTCAATCTGAAGTCCGTCTACTACTTTTGGTCCGGTCCATCCCTTTGGTGTGCGAAGAACGATCATTGGCCAGATTGGTCTGGTCGCATCGTTGTTCTCGCGGGCATTTTTCTGGATTTCCTTGATTCTCTCGATACAGGTATCCATTGCCTCAGCCATCAGCTTGTGCATCGTCATCGGATCGCTGCCCTCTACAAAGTGTGGCTCCCATCCGCAGCCCTTGAAGAAGGATTCTACTTCCTCATGGGAAAGACGTGCAAATACAGTAGGGTTACTAATCTTATATCCATTCATATGAAGGATTGGAAGAACCGCACCATCATTAATCGGATTCAGGAATTTATTTGACTGCCAGGAAGTTGCAAGCGGGCCAGTCTCAGCCTCACCATCACCAACTACCGGTACTGCAATCAGATCCGGATTATCAAATACAGCTCCGAATGCATGAGCTACGGAATAACCAAGCTCACCACCCTCGTTGATAGAACCCGGAGTCTCAGGTGCACAGTGGCTTGGAACTCCACATGGGAATGAGAACTGTTTAAACATTTTCTTCATACCCTCAATATCCTGAGAAATGTTTGGATAAATTTCACTATATGTTCCGTCAATATAGGTATTGGCAATCTGGAAGTTTCCACCGTGTCCAGGACCGGAAATATAAATCATATCCAGATCATAACGTTTAATAACACGGTTACAGTGTGTCCATACAAAGTTCTGTCCAGGTACCGTACCCCAGTGACCTACAATTTTTTTCTTTACATGATCCATTGTCAGCTCTTCACGGAGCAATGGATTGTCCAACAAGTACAACTGTCCTGCTGACAAGTAGTTTGCAGCACGCCAGTATGCATTCATTTTCTCAAGCATTTCATCGCACAAAGGCTGCTTCTCAAGACAAGTATTTTCGCTCATAATGAACTCCTTTCGACATGTTTTCAAATTTTGACACCTACTATTATATAAGTGAAATAGAATTTGTTCAACAGCGTTTTCCCATTTCGTTAATTTTTTGTCATTCTGTACAAAAACTAATTCTGAAACGGGAAAGATTTAAGCATAATTTATACTTTACAGCGCCATGGAATCTACTGCCGCACGCTCAATCGGAAGTCCTGCTTTATAAATTTTGATAAATTCATCAAAACCTTTTACTCCCTTCGCATTCGGAGCCAGTTCACTGCCTTCCTGCCCGGCAAATACTTTATTGTTCAGATAATCACCGAGACTTTCATTTGCCTCTTTCTGAATCATGTAGGAAGCGAGTACTGCAATTCCCCACGCACCGCCTTCACCGGCTGTCTCCATAACGGAAATCGGTGTATTCATGGCATCTGCCAGAATCTGCTGGCCAACACCCTTTGTCTTGAACAATCCACCATGTCCGAGAAGTTTATCGACTTTTACTTTCTCCTCTTTGAGAAGAATATCCATACCAATCTTTAACGCGCCAAGAGAGGTATACAAATTCACTCGCATAAAGTTTGCCAGGTTGAATTTACTGTTTGGTGTGCGGACAAAGAGCGGGCGGCCTTCTTCCATACCCGTGATATTTTCACCGGAAATGTAGTTGTATGCCAACAGATTTCCTCCGTCCGGATCTCCCTCCATCGCTTTGTTGTAAAGGGTTCCAAACAACTGGTTCATATCTACATCAATGCCAAAGCTCTCGGCAAATTCACGGAAAATACCAACCCATGCATTCAAATCAGAAGTACAGTTATTGCAGTGTACCATGGCAACCAGGTCACCGGCAGGTGTCGTCACAAGGTCTAACTCCGGATATACTTTGTTCAGTTCTTTTTCAAGAACAACCATGGAAAATACGGAAGTACCGGCAGATACGTTACCGGTTCTGCGCGCTACACTATTAGTCGCTACCATACCGGTTCCGGCATCACCTTCCGGTGGACAGAGTGGAATACCTGCCTGCAGAGTGCCGGTCGGGTCAAGAAGTTTTGCTCCCTCTTCTGTCAGGGTTCCTGCATTTTCACCTGCTGTCAGCACCTCTGGGAAAATGTCAAGAAGCTTCCACGAAAAACCTTTATCTGCAATTGCAGCATCAAATTTGTCCACCATAGTCTGATTAAATTTGCCTGTCGCAATATCAATCGGGAACATACCGGATGCCTCGCCAACTCCAAGTACTTTTCTGCCAGTTAATTTCCAGTGGATATATCCTGCCAGTGTTGTCTGGAATTTGATATCTTTCACATGTGCCTCACCATTCAGAATTGCCTGATAGAGATGCGCAATACTCCATCTCTGTGGAATATTATACTGGAACAGCTCTGTCAGTTTTTCGGATGCCTCTTCCGTAATTGCATTTCTCCATGTACGGAATGGTACGAGTATCTCATCATCTGCTCCAAATGCCATATATCCGTGCATCATGGCACTGAAGCCAATCGCAGCAAGGCTTGTCACTTTAACACCATATTGTTTTTCCACATCTTTTGTCATTTCCTGATAAGCATCCTGAAGTCCTGCCCAGATCATATCAATGCTGTAGGTCCAGATATTATCTACTAACTGATTTTCCCACTCATGGCTTCCGGATGCGATTGGTGCATTTTTATCATCTACCAGAACTGCCTTAATTCTTGTGGAACCAAACTCAATTCCCAATACCGCTTTTCCACTCTCAATCACTGCTTTTGCATTTTCACTCATTTTCATGCCTCCTTAAATTCATTCTATCTTTTTTTATGTAAACTGCTGCCTTCGCACGGTTCATTTCATACGGTTACTGCATCGTCGTCCTGGCAAAACGCCATGCATCTTCACACATTCTCTTCAAATCATATTCTGCTTCCCAGCCAAGTTCCTCTTTTGCTTTTTGCGGGTCGGCATAACAGACCGCGATGTCACCGGCACGACGTGGCTTGATGGAATATGGAATTTTCACCCCATTTACCTCTTCAAAAGTTTTTACCAGGTCGAGAACACTGTATCCATTGCCCGTACCGAGGTTGTAAATATTTACCCCTGTTACTGAAGTTACTTTTTCCACCGCATTCACGTGTCCTTTTGCCAGATCCACCACATGAATATAATCCCGCACTCCGGTACCGTCCGGTGTGTCATAATCATTTCCGAAAACACCAAGTTCCGGCAGCTTTCCAACCGCCACCTGCATAATATATGGCATCAGATTATTTGGTATACCATTTGGATTTTCACCCAAAAGTCCGCTCTCATGAGCACCAATCGGATTAAAATAGCGCAAAAGAACAACGCTCCAGTCTTTATCCGGCACGCACAGATCCGACAAAATCCCCTCGAGCATCAGCTTGGTACTTCCATATGGATTGGTCGTACTGAGCGGAAAATCCTCGGTTATCGGAACCGTCTCCGGCGAACCGTATACCGTTGCCGATGAACTGAAAATTATTCGTTTGCAACCGTATTCGTTCATGAGTTCACACAAATTCAATGTACCGGTAATATTATTCTGATAATATAATAATGGCTTTGCAACCGATTCAGGAACCGCCTTTAATCCTGCAAAATGGATAACCGCATCCAGTTTGTTCTCCTCAAACACCGGACGCATACTCTCTTTATCCAGCATATCTGCCTTGTAAAATTTGATATCTTTTCCGGTAATTTCTTTTATCTTATCTACAACATCAATTTTGGAATTGTACAAATTGTCGAAAACTACTACTTCATAGCCTTTTTGCAAAAGCTCTACACACGTATGGGAACCAATAAAACCAGTTCCTCCCGTCACTAAAATTTTCATGATTTCCTCCCTTCTCATACAAGTGATTCCACTAACTATTATAATACCACAGGTCCATCACCAATTTCAACCACATAAAAATCTGCCTGCAGGCCTGTTTTTTCGGTATATTCCTTCCCGACATTTTCTGTGAAACTGCAGATAAACTCATCTTTTACCAGGCTGACTGTACAGCCGCCGAATCCGGCACCGGTTATTCTCGAACCAATTACTCCCTCCTGCTTCCATGCCGCAGCAACCAGTGCGTCCATTTTCTCACCGGTAACTTCATAGTCCTCTGATAAGGAACGATGAGATTCATTCATCAGTTTCCCAAAGGTTTTCATATCTCCCTTTTTTAAAGCCTCAGCAGCATGGACGGTGCGGCGGTTTTCATAAACAGCATGTTTCGCCCGTTTGCGCCTTATCTCATCCTTAATCGCCGACTGATAGGATTCAAAGATCTCTTCGGTCAAATCGCCAAGTGTTTCGATTCCGATTACCTGCTGTAACTCTGAAAGAGCGGTCTCGCACTCATTCCTACGCTCATTGTAGGCCGAATCCGTCAGTCCTCTTCTGATATTGCTGCAGGCAATTACAAGCTTCATGCCCTCCAGATTGACCGGAATATATTCATATGACAGATTAGAAGTGTCGAGAAAAACAGCGTGCCCCTTTTTCCCCATCGCAATGGCAAACTGATCCATGATTCCACAGTTTACACCATTAAATTCATTTTCTGAATACTGGCCGATCAATGCCAGATCCTGATTGCTCACATCAAATCCAAACAGGTCGCACAGTATAAAACCGGTCAGCACTTCTACTGACGCCGATGAGGATAAGCCGGAACCGTTTGGAATATTTCCATACAACATAAGATCCACGCCACACGGCATATTCATGCCACGCTTTTCGAACGCCCACATCACACCTTTGGGATAGTTTGTCCAACCGGCTTCTTTGTCCGGTTTTAAATCTTCAATCGAGGATTCAATAACACCTTTTTCTTCAAAATTCATGGAGAAGAAACGAAGTTTTTTATCCTTTCTTGTTCTCGCTGCACCATATGTTCCTATCGTCAGTGCACAGGGAAATACGTGACCGCCGTTATAATCTGTATGTTCTCCAATCAGATTAACACGCCCCGGTGCAAAGTAAATTTGTGGCTCGTCTCCTTCACCAAACACCTGACAGAATCTGTCTATCATTTTTTGTTTCATATATACCTCCATTCGCACTCCTTTTTCATCTCATATAAAAAAGCGGCGGCTGAGATACGCGCCGCTACAAGAATCGCATAGCGATTCTTGCTCCGCAAAGGTCGAACTTTCCTATACGATAAAAAACAGCATCCTGTAAAACAAGTTTTTACAAAGATGCTGCATTTTCCTTTTGTCTGACACAGAATTAAAAGTTTGCACCATTCCATCCCCAGTCGGCAATTGACTGGTATGTCACATAAATATTGACTTTAGGAATTCCAAGCTCTTCCTCATAAATTCTGCAAATTTCTCCGGTCATCTGGTTACAGGCATCTGATGTTGCCTTTCCGTAAAGTTTCACATCTACAAAAGCAGCTTTTTCACATTTGTTGCCTTTAAAATACAAGGAATACTCATCATCAAATCCCACCATAAGAAAGCTCTCACTTTTCCCGGGAATGATTGTAATGGCCTGTCCCAGTCTCTGCTTGATTCGTTCTTCCTTTTCCGGACTAATCTTTACTGTTACTTTTGAATTAATAAATGGCATATTAACCTCCATTCCGGAGCGTTTACGCGACGAGGCGACGCAAATTTCAAATTTGCGTCTGCCATGAGGCTATTTGTGACGCTCCGGCACAAATAGCGGTGTGAAAAATCAGCACATTCGTGTGATTTTTCACATTAACCTCCTATTGCATTTCCGTAATTGTCAGGCATCCGCCTTTTCTACCTCTACGATCGCCGATTTCTGCATCGGGATACGGCAGTTTTTATTGCTTCCAAATTCTACAATCACAACATCATCTGTCATATCAATAACAACCCCATAAAAGCCGGCAGTAGTAAGAACACTGTCACCAACGCTCACTGCGTTTACAAGTGCCTGATGTTCTTTTTCCTTTTTCTTCTGTGGACGTATCGCAATGAGATAAAACGCTCCAATAATCACTACATAAAGAATAATAATGCCAATTGTACTCATGCCCTGCATAAATAATGCCTCCTAAATTATAAATTCTCACCGGACTCCATGCGTTCCAGCTTTGTTTTCTTATATTCAGAATAGTTACCCTGTTCGATAGCCTCCCGAATTTCTTCCATCATTGTATTATAAAAGTAAAGATTATGCAAGACCAATAATCGCAGTCCCAGCATTTCTTTTGCTTTCAGAAGATGCCGAATATATGCTCTGCTGTAGTGTTTGCACGCCGGACACTGACAGCCTTCTTCGATTGGCCGGTCATCCAGCTCATATCTGGCATTGAGCAGATTCATTTTCCCAAAATTGGTATAAGCATGACCATGTCTGCCATTTCTTGCCGGATAAACACAGTCAAAGAAATCCACTCCACGCTCTACACTTTCCAGTATATTTGCCGGAGTTCCGACACCCATCAGATAAACCGGCTTGTCCACCGGCAAATGCGGCACTGTCACATCCAGAATATGATACATTTCTTCATGGCTCTCACCTACTGCGAGCCCGCCCAGTGCATAACCATCCAAATCCATTTCGCGGATTGTCCGGGCATGCTCAATCCGGATATCCTCAAACGTTCCGCCCTGGTTTATCCCAAAAAGCATCTGCTCCCTGTTTATCGTATCCGGCAAAGAATTCAGCCTGTCCATTTCTTTTTTGCACCGTTCAAGCCAACGCGTCGTCCGGTCTACCGAATTTTGCATGTATTCCCTTGTCGCAGGATGGGGTGGGCACTCATCAAATGCCATCGCAATCGTGGAAGCAAGGTTTGACTGTATCTGCATACTTTCTTCCGGCCCCATGAAAATTTTTCTACCGTCAATATGAGAATTAAAATATACCCCTTCTTCCTTAATTTTGCGTAGTCCCGCCAGTGAAAACACCTGAAAACCACCGGAATCCGTAAGAATCGGGCGTGTCCAGTTCATAAATTTATGAAGTCCCCCCAACTGTTTGATAATTTTATCCCCCGGGCGCACATGCAGATGATAGGTATTGGATAATTCCACCTGTGTCCGGATGTCGTACAAATCTACCGAGGAAACTGCTCCCTTTATCGCTGCTACGGTTCCCACATTCATGAATACAGGGGTTTCTATCACTCCATGAGGAGTATAAAACCTCCCTCTTTTTGCCCGTCCGTCCTGTTTTAGCAATTCGTACATGATGCCTCCATTACTTCGTTACGCCAAATCCAAGTATCGTAAACTTCTTTCCCTCGTCTCCGCTTTTCATACGGAATATTACTTCATGCTCCGCTGATTCGCTTTCATCAATCAATATCTGCGCATTGCAGTGTGCCCATCCATTGTCAAGTGGATTAATGCTCTTTACGACGCTGCCGTCCACTAAAATATCAGCAGTTCCAAATAAAGATGAGCCGGAATCCTTGATAACCGCCACAAGATTTTTGCACGTTATTTTCATTTTAAAGTGTGCATCAGCAACCGTTCCATCATTCATCCAGTTATCCGCAAATTCAGGGGTTGCCGTCATGTCCATATCACGTTCTACATACTGGATATCGGTATCCACAGCATTATATCCTGACTGGGTTATCTCGGCATATTCTGCCGCATCTTTTCGATCAAAACGCACAATATCCTTAAACTGAATTCCATAAACCGGCTCCTTATCAAGAGAAATATCCTCTGATGCCATTTCCTCTTTATTTACTACTGCAAATAAATTGGCGATACAGTCTGCCATAATACGGTGACCATCATTGGTCGGATGATAAATGTCATAGAAGAACTGTCTCTTTGTGATTACATTACTTTTTTCAAACTGTGGTACAACGGCATCCTTTACGCTGACCATTGGTAATTCGTAGTGCTCACCAATCGGCTGCAGACGGGTCTGCAGATTCCAGTCACTCATAAATACCGCAAAGTTTAGCAATACTGCCGGTTGATTTTCCGCCTGCAGAACTTTTCTTACAAGACTCTCGAAGCAGACACCTTCTGTTTCATCTCCCTCATCATTTACCGCAAATTCTATGATTACCAAATCCGGTAAAATCTCACCATCTTTTGTCACTTCCCTGTCGTAACGAATCATCCCAAACTCTGACGGAGTCCCCCCAACTCCAGCCTTCACATAATGGATATTCTCTGCACCTTCTCCAGCAAACATATGACAAAATGCATCATAGGAACGGTAGGCATAACAATTTGTATTTATCGGCTTTGCACCGGCTCCCTGTGTGATGGAACCACCGATATAGGCAATTGTCACATCCTCGCCCCGTTTTGCCTTTTCTATCACTTTTTTCAGACGGTAATTATTTCCCGTAGATACCAGGGAATCCTCAATCATTTTTTTATATGCATCTGAATCGAATTCTACCGGAGGATCCACCTGAATTTCCGGCACTTCATATCCATCATTCACATAAAACTTGACGGTAAGTGACACATCCATATTTTCTTTTGGAAAAATGAAATTAAATGACCCAAACTCATCATCGTCCTCATTTACCGGATAGGCATCCATCGGAAATACCAGTTCCTCCCCATTGCACGGACATGTCATCTCCATAATGGTACCGGTTGTGTATTTATCTGTCTTCCCATAGCACTGAAACTGAAATTCTACTGTTTCCTCCCTGTCTTCCGACTCCACCGCTTTCATACTGACACCTACACTATGTACCAGTTTGCGGAAAGTTTCCATCCTTGGAAGCATATCCAGTATGTCCTCTTCAACGTCCCCGGAAGTAAATCTGACCTGGTCTTTCAGCCTTCCTTCAAGAAAAACATAGTCACGGCATATTCCCTCTTTGTCCTTTGTTCCAGAAATTGTCTTGTCCAAAACCACATATAGACACGGTCTCTTCTCGACCGGGTCCTTTGGTGCTGCTGGTCCTTTCATTTTCTTCCTCCCCTTGCACAAATATTTATTTCTCATTTTACTACAAAAATGTGCGTTAGGGTACCCCCAAAATTACTTTTCTTCCTGTTTTATCAGCTTTGTGGTTTTAAATGCAACTACCCGGTCAACCGGAGCCGGGCACTCGGTTAATGCCGGTGATTCAAAAACCAGATAGGTATAAGCTCCACTCACTACAACCCCCTCATTCATCGGAGGCATTTGAACCGTTTTCTTTTTGCTGTTCTTTTTCACCGATTTTTTCGTCAGATTCCAGGTTGGTTTATACACATCCAGACGACAAATGAACCCTGATTTCCCCGGTTTCGTCTGGCAGGAACGGGATATTATCATTTCACCATCTGAAGTAAATCCCACTCCCTGCGTCCGGTTTGGCATCAGCATTTTATTTGTCTGTTTGAGTGTGGGCACTCCCGTCTTGTTTTCTATGACAAAGCCATACATATATTTTTTTGCTGTCTCATTATAAGTTCCCACCCAGAGTCTGTCCTTATAATACTCCACGTACGATGCCGTATCCGGTACTGTAATCTGGGTTGTGAAAGAGTATACTTCTGAATATGCTTTGCCTGATTTTGCAGCGGAATCTATCACCGAAAATTTTAAACACTGTACATTCTTTCCATAGGATATCCAGATATTTTTTCCATCATACGCCATTCCACCCACATGCCCCCGATGAGGAAGCACAATCGAGGTAATATATTTACGGGTCGATTTTTTCATGATATAAATGACTGATTCCTGTTCACCGGATAAGTCGTAGGCAGAAATCAACAGATATTCCCCTGCAAATGCAATGCTCTGCGGAACCATCTTCGATGAGTTAAAACCTCCGATATTTGTTTTTTTCATTCCCGGAAGTACAAAACTTTTTTTATAAAGGACGTTCTGTCTAAATTCTTTATATTCTTTATATGCCTTTGATTTTTTAAACTTCGCCAGTGTATTGTAAAATTTGGCTGCTGTGCTTGTTGCGTCAGCTTTCTTCGTTGCAGCGAACAACACCGTAGAAACAGCCGTCAGCGATTCTCCTTTATAGACTCTCGATGCCTCTATTTTTACATAGTACGTTTTTTTCTGGACGAGATTATCAATCGGATAAATACGGACGTCTGTTGCACGAACAGTTCCCGCCAAAGTAAAGTCAGTATCCATTTTGGTTGAAATATAAATTCGGTACTCTTCTGCTCCTTTTGCGCTTTTCCAGTAAACTTTCAGACGCTTGTCCCCGCCTTTCAGCTCCGAGATTACAGGGACTGCAGGCGCCGTCCCATAAGTCGCCACATCCGAATTTGCTGCCTCATTGGATATATCGGCGGCGAATGACCGCACAACAAAATCATATTCTTTATTTGCTGTCAGACCGGTTACCCGATAAGAAAGAGATGCTGTACTTCCGGCATACGTATAGGCATTTTTTGTAGATAATTTATAGTAAACAGCATATCCGGTAGCTCCCAAAGCAGCGTCCCATTTGAGAGAAACAGCAGTACTTTCTGCTTTGGTCACAGTTACCGCTGTCACCCGTTCCGGTTTCGCCGCAATAGCTTTTACCTGTGAATCTGCACCGTTATATTTTGCACCTGTCGCGCGGATTTTCACATAGACCAGTTCACCCTGTACCAGTTTATTGAATACATACTGATTTTCTGTCGTGCTTGCCAGAAATGTAAACTTCCCATTTTCTTTATTTGACGTATAAATCTCATAGTTTTCTGCCTCTTCCAACTTATCCCATGTGATCTGCATTGATGTGGAAGTTCCATCTTTCATCGCAATGCCGGTTACCTGTCTGGGCACAATCGTAATTACATATTCGACACTGCTGCCACCATATGTAAAAGTCAACGTCTGCTCACCAAGCTTTTTCGTGTTCATTGAAAATGTACTCTCCGGATTCACAATTTCCGAAGTTCCGTCACTATATCTGACCGTCAGGCTAACCTGTGATACTTCCAGTGCACTTCCATAGGGAAGCTCCAAAGGAGCACTGGTAACTGTCAGACTATCTATTGTCTTTACCGGTACTGTAGTTGGTTCAGCACTTACCGTCGGACTTACAGTCGCCTCTGCCGCTCTCGCGGTCTGTACCGGTATTGTCAATAAAGCGGCCGATGCCAAAAAACATCCGGCCATCCATCCAATTATTTTTTTCTTCACTGTCATTTTCATCGCTCTCTTCATAGTATTTTTGATTTATCATTTCTTCTTCCGATACTTTACATCCATACTTTGTCACAAGGATGTCAGATGGTTATCAGATTTCAAAAATTATTCTTGACAAAACCTGCAAAAAAATGTATGATAATCAAGTGAGTGTTTTAAAAAATTTTAGGGGCATAGTTCATCGGTAGAATAAGAGTCTCCAAAACTCCAGAGCTGGGTTCGATTCCTAGTGCCCCTGTTACACATTGAGCCTTGAAAGTTACGTAAATACGGCACTTTCAAGGCTTTTTGTTATATTTCTGCAAATTGCAGTTAATGGTATCTTTTAGTCAAAAATGGTATCTTTTGGTATGTAAAGTGGGTACAAAAGTGGGTACAATCCCAGATGAAAGTGGGTACAGTTTTTAGTAATCAAAATCATCAATCAACTCAACGGCAGCTTTTTTCTGTTCTTCCACAAAATGTATGTACGTATTTCGGCATACATCAACACTATGACCAAGAAGCGCTGCAATCAATTCCACCCTAACCCCTTTTCGAAAATACAGACTGGCACACGTATGCCGAATCACATGCGTTCCATGAGCCTTTACTCTTGTTTCTGCAGTTTGTTCAATTGCTTTGATATTACGCGATAAATATGTAATGGCCGCATGCTTTCCATCTCTTGTGCAGCATACATAGTCCTCCGGTTCTGTATAATCTGAATACTGTCTTTGAAGTTCTAGGAAATGCCGCGCCCGGTTATTAATAGGAATATGACGATTTTGATAATTTTTGAGAGACTGTGTTTCATAGACCTGCGCAGGTTTACCATCCGGATTGCTGACCAATTGCAAATTTTCATGCACATATATTGTCCCCTTCTCAAAATCCACATCTTTCCACCGAAGCGCAAGAAGTTCTCCCGCTCTCATCCCAAGATATATATTAGCACACAGACAAAATCCATATTGATATAACGGCTTTTTGCTCCATGACTGTATAACAGATGCCTTTTCAATAAACTTTCTGATATCATCTTCTTCAAAAAACTCAATCTTCTTTGTTTCTTTAATAATATTCTCTTTATTCAACATCTCTACAGCCAACATTGGATTCGTTTCTATCTTGCCACTCATCAACCTATTCCGATAAAAATCATTCAATGCATCATAACATTTTTTTATTGTTGAATATGACAACTGCTGGTCATTCATTTCATTCAAATGTTTCTGAATCATATCTGAATCAACTTGATTTAACCTCATAGAGCCTATATTATAGGAAGCAATTCTGGACAGAATCGTTTTTCGTAAGGTATCATAGCTCGTTTTTTTCAGCCGTGGTTTCTTATATATTTCCAACCATTCCAGCATTGCATCTGCAAGCGTAACAACTTTCTGGCTCGCTATCTGTCGATTACTCGACTTTTCCAACCGATTCATTTCCTCCATGACCGCCTTTACCGAATCCCCCAAAACCGATTTGCGAACTCCATTTATTGTTTTCTTATATAAATACTTCTGTCTGCTTGGAATCCACGAAATAGTTCCCTGACCATGCGGAAGTTTCGGAATCTCTTGATGTTCCTTATTTCCCTTATTTTCTTTTGGCATATTATCAATCCTTTCCTATTTTGGGCGTGACAAGTTGCTGTGCGTGAAGTCACGCACAGCTCAGCCACTTATTATATTTTTGTTGTCAAATTAGCGCAAATTCCTTACCTGTGTACTTCTTTATCCAGTTTTCAAACGCACTTTCCGGGATATAGTACATCCGGCCAATTGTGATTTTAGGAAAATCCGGCTGATTTACGATTTTGTAGGCTTTCTTTAAAGAGCAGCCTAAAGTCGACGCAATGTCATCAACCTTTAACATCTTTTCTGACATAGTTTTTCTCCCTTCAAATTTTATTTGCAATTCATCATGTTTATAGTATGTAATTGACCCCTCGGACAATTTCAAAAAAAACGTCGAGTCGCCATCAACAAATTAGACCTCGTTACTGACTTTAATATGCCCATAGTCTGATATCCCCCCGTCCGTTTTGATAAATCGTCCGGATGCAATAAATTCACCACGTTGCAGCTGTTGCAACTTTGTCAGAATTTGGCGGCATTCCTTCTCGTTCTTGGCCATTTTTTTGCTGATTTTTACTTGTTCATCAGAATTTGGCAAAAAATTGAGAATCAATGATGATTGATACAGCAATGCTAATTCGTATTTTTTGAAGTAACTCGAACTCTGCG
The DNA here is from genome assembly GCA_034101395.1 of Eubacterium sp. Classification (GTDB taxonomy): domain Bacteria; phylum Bacillota; class Clostridia; order Lachnospirales; family Lachnospiraceae; genus Eubacterium_F. The sequence continues at coordinate 32,451 of JAXEJU010000036.1, forward strand.
TAGCAAGCCAAACGCCGCAACCATATTTGCGCCCCTGCGCCATAAAAAATGCAGTTGGCATATTCTGCGTTAAACGCAGATTTTGGCATTCGTCTAAAGCAAGAATAAAATCATTCTGACCGGGGCCACATTCTGTCAGGTAGTTCCGCAAATCATCAAGAAGAAGTTCCGCAATGACTTTACGTTCCTCCACTGGAAATCCTGACAACACCAATACTTGAATACCTTTTTCGTGTTCAAAAAGTTCGTGCCAACCGCTTTTTGAGTCTCCACTAAACAAATCAATATCTGCGAGATATTGCAACTTGATGCGGATACTTTCAGCAGACGCATCATCGACCTGTAAGCATTTGAAAATATCAGAAAATGTTATGTTTTCACGTTCTTCTACCGCCTGTCCAACAGCCTTGTACAAAATCCCTTTTTGCTTTGATGTCAACCCGAACGCACCTGAAAGCAAATCAGCAATTCGTTTTGCAAAATCTACTCTTCCCTCAGGCTGACCATACACATTGCACCGTCTTGCAAGCGGAGAAATCATGCCAGAACCTTTTACATCTATTATTCTGCTTTTAGCCACCAAAGATGTTTTCGCATAACTACTATCTGAAAAATCGATTTCAATCACTCGCTTTCCTTGCTCAACAACCTGCTTTTCAAGCCGCTCTAGTTCCGTGCTTTTACCACATCCTGAAATCCCAAACATAGTCATATGGCAGTTTTCCGAACGCTCGTCAAATGCATATCGAACTTCCAAATTTTCTGTTTTTCCCAACAACGCTTCACATTTCGCAATCATGTCACACCTCCAACAAAAATTCTGCTTCCGAAAACAACAATTCCCTACGAATATGCGCCATCCTCCTACGTCCTTCAACAAACACCCTGCTTTTTCTGAACATTTTGGAAACAAATGCGCACCATCGCCCTGCTTCGCATAATCACTTTCTACCATCGCTTCATAAATCTCTTTCACAGTACATCCCGGCAATAACTTTTGGGCGATAAACTCAAAAGTTCTTTTTTCAATGTAAACATACTTGAAGTCCACCGCAAGCATATGTTTTGATCCACAATTCGTCGTATAAACTTGTGGCCTCACAAACTTGATTACGTTGTTTGCTTTCAATCGTTTCAAGCCCTGAACAAAGCTCTCTACAACATCCAAATTCTGTGCATCTTCCGCATTGCATAGCCAAATATTGACATATGCAGCAAAATCCGAAACTTTCATTATACAAGAATTCTCCTGGCCCAACACGGTTTGCAAATATGGACACAAAACATTGTACGATGCCACCAGCCACGAATAGACATTTGCAAACAATTCCCCCTTGTATTCTGGTATCTCCAGCGAATCCAACTGTTCCTGCCAAAAATCATAGGTTGCATTCAGATGATCGCAAAAACCTTTCCAAAACCACGACAAAACAGTTTTGCCAGCTTGAGTCTTTGCCACACTTTCACTAGGCAACCTTAAAAGAGAAATCCCCCGGTCCATCCACAGTCTGTAACGCCCTGTTACTAACACCGGAACTGTTTTTGAACGGACAATTTTATTTCCCGTAATAATTTCACCATCCTCCACAAGACTGCTTAGCAGTGAAGCCCACTGCAAAGAATACTTTGAGTCAACGTCCACCAAAAACAAAATCTCGTCGCGGCTTTCACAAAGTGCTTCCAACAACGCTTTCTTGGAGGACAAATCCGTGCAAATTTCCTCTTGCCACGGTTGTAGCCACTTCCTACTGTTCACACTATTGTGTCCTTGTTCCAAAAACAATAATGCGTCGAGCCGAAAACCTTTTTCCCGAAGCGGAGTACACAGCAAACCACCAGCAGCAACCGCAAGCAAAATGAAGTTCTCTTCTGTAATTCCAGATAAAATCTGGCTTTTAATTTGGTCTGTGCTTACAGCTCCCCCCGAAAAGCATCTGCGCATAAACGGAATTTGAATGCGTAAATCCTGTAATCTCTGCCTCCCACCTTCATCACAATATATATAACTCTGATCAAACCAACCTGCATGTTCTACAACGCATGCCTTTTCTGTTATTTTTTCTGCAATAAGTCTTCGCATCAAACTACATTTGATTGCACTACTTCTTTTTATCCTTATATATATTCCGCATTCTTCCAGCTTTCGCAACAATTTTGAGGAAAACAACTCTTCCCGTTTGATGCATATCGTAAGGTCTGCTGCATTTACATGTTGGAAATGGATTTCACAAAAAAAATCGGTTGTATTTTCAGAATATAAAGTATACACAACGACATTCTCGATAATTCTGTCCATGAGGATTTCTCTTCTACAGCCATCGCTCATCCATGTGCGTTTTGCAACAGGCTCCTCAATTAACTGCCAATCCGAGCCATATATTCCCTCGCGTAACTTCTCGATCTCTTCATTTGCACTGTTCAAAGCTTGTTGCATTCGCTCAAGCTGGTTTCTTTGTGCGGTATTTTGCAATTCCAAATTCCGGACAATTTCGTGTGGCATCATTAATATTTGTGTGTTCCCTCCGAAAGGCTGCTGTACTTCTGTCCTCTTCACCAACTGCATCGGTTGTTGACAATGTTTCAAATCATTTAAATAGTCCATAAAAATTGTTCTCCTTTCAGCACCGGCAATAAATTTGCCGGTGCGTTTTTTATAGATTTTTAGTTCCTTCCGATTTCTTCCGAAATCAGATAAAAGTGAAAATCTAGCGCCAGGATTTCCCTCGAAAACCATTATGACACAGCTCATAAAATCTTGCGATTCCCAAGTTCTTTTCATTTTTTTTACAAAAAATATGAATATTATGCTATAATTGTTTTAGTTCGACCAATAAATGGTAGTATTGTTTTGTAATATTTTATTTTTTCTCGGAATACTTTTAAAATAACCACACAGGAGGATAATTATGAACTATGCACAAGGCACTTTAGGACTTAAATATGGACTATTAATTGATTTAGACTGTAAATGCTCCCTTAATTTTGAGAATTGTGAGAGAAATAACCCGTTTGAAAACTTAGTTGAAATAGCAGCCGGTGAAACACTTTGGCAATGCGATGAATACTTTATACCTAATAATTTTTTTGGACCTCTTCCACCAGATACTACTATTGATTTAACCAAAATAAATCTAGTAATGCGCAGTGAACCTGTCTTTAGTTATCTTTCACGCCGAATCATTATTGAAAATGTAATTATGGACTTATTTCTTTCGCTAGGAAGGGAAGTTCACAAAAATAAGACCATTTTTGATGGCACAAAATACCTAACACTATTTTCAGAATATGGATACTTTCAAATGAAGAAAATAGTAGATAAAAACGGAAAAATATCTAAAGAGATTACCAATAAAAGAAATGAAGAAATACATAACTTAACTTCAGCGTTTAATGAAGACAAATACACTCGTTATAAAAACACACAAAAGGATCGAATCTATCAAATTAAAATGTTTTTAAAAAATGATTATATTCAATTATGCACAGAAAATAATACTACTTTTAAGGAATGCTACAATATCATAAAAAATCATCGCGGCAAAGAAAATATACAACTTCCGGCATTTGACTGTAAATTGCTTTCCCGCATTATTCGGCGAATAAGAATACCAAATTTGATCTATAGCATAAACACAACCAACGACAAAAAGATAAAGCTCCAAAAAACAAATGAACTCAGAACTTTAATAAGCGAATTAGAATTCACATGCGATCAAGGTATTCCTCTCGAACTATACACTCTCGGAAATACGGAAGAGGATATGAGCAAATTACAATCATTAGATAATAATATATATCGCTACTGTATAGAAAAATATTTTCACGTAGAATTGCAGCATCAAGTGTTATCAGTATGTAAGAAATTATCTAGAGAGTATGGGCTTGAAGCAACGCACATACAGAACGCTTTACTAGATTCTGTGAATATGAATTTACAATTCGGAATGGATTATATTTTAAATTATCCGTTAAAATATATACACAGTCCTTATATTAAATTGGATACACAAAATCTTGCAAATAATAATTCAGCCTTTTATGTCAATGTCAATGAAGCTGAGCGAATTTGGATAAATAAATATAATGAATATCTATCAACTTTATCCTATGTCACTGTCCCCATTGCAAGAACTGCTTTTGAGCTTAATTTATATGGTCATTGTGAAGAATTGCTTCAAAAACAATATGCATCTAACACACAAATTACCGAAACACAGGTACATAAAAAAATGTATGAAATACTTGAAGAATATGTAAAAAATAATTCCAACTATATTAACTATAACTATTTAGACAATACAGAATTATATAATTCTGCTAGACAGTATCGTGAAAAATACTTGCTGAACGGCAATATAAATGCATATATAAAAAATTTTATGGACTTGAAGAACATAGACACATATTTTTCAGAAAAACCTGTTCCATTTCTAGAAAAAATAGATAAAAAAAATGAGCAGGAACAAAAATTTATAATGCGTCTTGTTTCTATTTGGTATAATCCTGAAAATTTCGAACATTTCTGGAATAAAACAATAAACGAAAACTATTATGATACACGTAATGAAATCGGCATGCAATACTTTGAAAAAAAAATTATATCTGCCAGACGTGACAGCATTATTGCCAAACATAGTCAGAAATGGACACATTAATAATACTTTCCTTTTACACCCTTTCTGCCCCAATTATAAAAAAGACTCAAAAAAGCTTCAACTATAAACCACTTTTTTGATACTTTTTTTCTTTTCTTTTTTATAATTGGGGCAATTTCCAATGAATTTATAATGAGACCTTACAAAGGTCTACCTTTGTGGACACTCTCAATTTCATCCAAATCATGTCCACAAAACCTCAAAAAATTAAATGGACATGTCTAAAAACCGCGGGGACTTTTTTACCCAGTCCCCGTATCCTTTTTCACCAACTTGTAAAATCCTGACCTTGATAATGAAAGTTCATCTGCTGCTTTCTTAGCAGTAATCTCTCCGGCTTTCCATTGCGCAACAACCTGTTCCCATCTTTCCCCCTTCACGTATGCCGGTCTACCTAGGTGCTTACCTTTTCTTTTTGCTGCAGCAATTCCTTCTGCCTGTCTCTTTCGGATTGTAAGCCTCTCCTGCTCCGCCATGCTTGATAGCACTTCTATCAAAATGTTGTTAATCATCTCCAGAATCCATTCCTGTCCATCCGGCACCTCAATCATTGATGATGGCAGATCCAATATCATCAAGCGGATTCCATTTTCCTTAAACCATTGCAGCTCATTCTTAATATCAGATTTGTTTCTGCTGAGCCTGTCAAGACTTGTAATGTACAGTGTATCTCCTTTTCGCAACCCTAACGCACCTTTTAGTGCCTGATATCCGGGACGTTCTAAATCTTTGCCGGACTGCTTGTCCGTTATAATGTTTTCAGCCTTTACATACTGTCGCAACTGCTCAATCTGACGGTCAAGATTTTGCCCTGTTGATGACACCCTGCAGTATCCATATTCACTCATTTCGAACCACTTCCTTCCTATTTAAATGTGTGTAATATCACCAAAATAATATATGTACGATTTTTTCTATAATCACAAATAATTTTCAGTAACGCTACTAACATAACAATAAGACCAGCTGGAAGCATGGGGTAGTGTGGAACGATGAATAACAACATTTATTTGTCCCCACAAACCCATGCTGGTCAATGCTGTCTATATTAAAAGAATAAAATGTGATATGTAATAGATTATAAAGTATATATACATAGACATATATACCATATATATAATCTATTACACTTAAAAAGAATGGAGGAAAAACATGAATCAATCAAAAAACGAAAAGAAAACAAAGGAACTTAAACTGAGGGTGACACCTGCTCACTTCGAAATCATCAAAGAAAATGCAGACAAAGCAGGACAAACTTTAAATGCCTATTTAACACAAAAAGCTTTAAATGCTCCAATATCATCTATTTCTCCGGAAAAAAAAGTTATGATTTGCAGAAGATTAAATCAAATGACTGTTGAAAATCCGGACTGTTCTTCTGTCACAGAGGGATGCCAGGAAATCTACAACATGATTCAGGAGGATTAAACATGGCTATATTGAAAATCATCAAAAACAACTACAAAGATCTATCAGCTCTTTACAATCTGATTCACTATTCCCTGTTTCAAAAGGTATATGATGAAAATGACTGCATCATTCCATATCTAGAAACTTTTTCACCTTACTTCGGTGGTCAGAATCTTTATCTGGGACCTCCCCAGACATGTACACCTGAAAACGTTTGTTCCATGATATATCAACAAATGGTGTATATCATTTCATATTATGGAAAAGATTCCGGACAGCTTTTGCACCATTTCGTATTATCTTTTGATACGCGGAATACTGAAAGTTGGATTACTCCGGAGATTGCATATCAAATTGCCTGTCAGCTTTGCAGTGCGCCACCGCTTAATGATTATCAAATCGTCTTCGGTGTTCACACCAACCGTCCCCGTCATCTCCACATCCACTTTATTGTCAATTCGTGCAATCCATTTACCGGCCGCAAACTTCCCGACAAAAAGGAAACTTATACAGAAATCAAAAAAGCCATACCCCGAAGGGACTTAGTTTCGGGGCATTCGATAGAAAACATTGAACTGGTTTACGAACAAAATAATCCAACAATCTATTGCGGACGTGAGCTGTTTTCATAAATCATCAAAAATCCTCTGTAATGTTTATAACATAGATGTAATCAAAGGAAACCATCAGAAAGGAGGGAATCTGTTATGTCATGTTCAAATGATGAATGTCAAACCAGAACTTATAGTCTGGTCAGTAAAACAGCCAGAGAGCTGTATGATTTGAGACTTTACCAAAACATCATTATTGATGTTGTCCAAAGTGTGATACCAAATGTCAAGGTGACTGTAGAAAAGGACAGCTACACCGTCTATGGAATCCGGCGCGGCGAAGCTGTACAAATCGGCAGAATGCTCAGTCAATACTTTGGGGAAGCTGCCGTTGTAAAAGCCGTAATTTTTCGCAGCAGCATCGGCACTATTTTCGAAGAAGATAATCCTTATTGCCAATAATCACCACATATTCAGGGAGGAACTTATGCTTGAAAACTATGACATCATCCTCGTACCGGAAGAAATTTGTGAAATTCTCCGTATCGGACACAACGAGGTTTACAAGCTACTAAAAAATGGCGATATTCCGGGGTACAAAGTAGGCAAGACATGGAGAATTCCAAAGCAAAATGTTATCAATTACATTAATACAAAAATCAAATGACCACAAATCATGACCACCGGCATAGCCGGTGGTTTATTTGTTTCTTTGATACAACTTAAACAAAAATATACCATCCGTTTTCATTTATTTTCATACTCATCTCTATTTTCTGTTATGTAATTCAAATACTCCTGTATCGTTAAGGAATCCCCTCGTAGTATGGCTGTTTCAATAAAATGTGGTAATTTATTTCGTTTAGGATGCTTTTTCATCCACTCTAAAAACATTTCGTTTTCTTTTATATCTTTTTCATTTTGTAATATAAATTGCAAAGCCTTATATCTGCGATATTCTAATTCATTATCTTGTGCCATAATGTATTCTTTTTTTAATCTAATATATTTAATTATAGTCAAAACTAAAACAATTACTGCTATTAAACAAGATACACAAGCAATAATACTTATGATTAATTGAAAAATAACATCATCACTCGCATGAATAGAAAAGCAAATAATACTCACAATAAAAAATAAGATAAAAAGAATATAATCCGAAACTGTCCCACATCTTGGCTTTTGAGGAATTTCAACTTGTTTCGCTATTTTTTCTATGTTATTATACATCCTACCTCCCCCTTCTTCAATACAAAAATAGACACACCCCTAATATTCTTTTTGCTGTGTAAACTTGAACCATGATACACAAGACTATTCTGCAATCACAAATAAATTTTTCATAATTAATCTACCATAGATTTCCACAAAACAATTACTTAGTTTTTGCATATTACCTTTATTTTTACAATTTTAAATCTCCATTTCATAACCTTCAAATTTTTTCATTGTACCAAGTCGCTAGCGCGACGGCTAGCCCCTGTTACAATAACTATTATCACACAAACCTGATAAATTTTCAACGCTGTTGATTGTCAAGTAAAATTGACCCACTTTTTCATTTAAATCTGACCCACCCATTTGTTTTCTGGGGTGGATCAGATTTTTAGGTTATTCCTGTTTTTTACACTGTGAATTGACCCACCCTGTTCAGTGAGTTACAAGCTGGTAGCCGTCATTTTCCAATGATGTCTTGTCGATGATCATGGTTTTTGACAGCGTATCCAGTGCCACATATCTGCTCAGTTCGAGCAGACGGTCACCAATCAGGTCTCTTATGAGCTTTTCCATTGCCTCCGGCCTGGATGAAGATATTTTCCCCGTCTCTGGCATCACATGTTGTGGAACCATCGGGGAACAGAGTTCGTCCATGCTCATGAAGATTCCGTCTGGATCTTCCAATCCGGATTCCATCTGGAAATGATCCTGTTCCGTATTATATCCAAGGTCTGCCTTATTCTTCATACGCTGGAAAACAAAGTATGGATTTTTTATTTCGTACTGATCTCTGAGCAGTTCATACAGGCTGCCTTTGCCCTCTTCATTATAGTAGCAGGCCAGTTCTTTCAGTTCATCATCTTTTATCCGTTTACTCATTCTGTATCCTTTCCTTTATTAACACTCTGTTTTGACCCTTTGACACGGTAGCTTTCACCCGTTATACTGAGTACATGGCAGTGGTGGAGCAGCCGGTCGAGGATTG
>JAXEJU010000037.1:0-60726 GCA_034101395.1 Eubacterium sp.
CGGGGTAATATGTACATTGTATTACCTGCTCGCTTTTGTATTCGGCATAATTGCAGCAATAAGTTAAAAATATATTGAGACCAAACAAGATAAAGGATCATTTAATCAAACGATTAGATGGTCTTTTTTTGTTGTCCACCAGCTCAATAGGGAACTATGCATAAATTTTTCGTCTGCTCATATGATATAGAAGATAAACCAAGCAAAAAGCGGGGGGCAGAAATGCTGAATAAACTTTGGGGGATTATGCTGTTAGCAGGGATTATAGTAGCAGCATTTACGGGAAAAACCGGGGATGTAGGAACCGCGGCACTTGATTCATCAAAAGAGGCGGTCACGCTTTGTATCACCATGTTAGGAATCATGTCTATGTGGACAGGACTTATGAATATAGCGAAAAAGGCAGGAATCATCGATGCTCTGACAAGAGCGCTCCGACCGGTTCTTGCTTTTTTGTTTCCGTCAGTGCCGAAAGGGCATAAGGCAGAAGAATATATAGCGGCCAATATTATCAGCAATATTCTCGGACTTGGCTGGGCAGCTACCCCGGCTGGTCTGAATGCCATGAAGGAATTAAAAGAGCTGAACCGGGGCAGTCACAGAGCCAGCACTGACATGTGTACTTTTTTGATTATCAATATTTCATCGCTCCAGCTGATTCCCGTAAATGTCATTGCGTATCGGAGTGAGTATGGTTCCGTATCACCTACATCAATAATCGGAATGGGTCTTGTAGCCACGCTGATTTCCACGGCAGCAGGAGTGATTTTTTCATTGCTGGCAAGAAAAATAGCCTCCCGTAAAAAAGGAGGTGCCGCATGAATTTTCTCTATTATCTTTCGGACAGCATGATACCGTTTGTGATTATGCTTGTGGCAGGATATGGGCTTATGCAAAAAGTGGATATTTTTGATGCATTTATTGAAGGTGCTGTGGATGGATTTAAAACCGTATATAAAATTATGCCTACACTGATTGGTTTGATGATAGCGATTGGCGTATTGCGCCAGTCCGGGGCTTTAGATTTTCTTTCCGACATTCTAAAACCGCTCACTTCCGTGTTTGGATTTCCATCCGAGCTGGTACCGTTGGTTACAGTAAAAATGTTTTCTTCGTCAGCGGCTACAAGCCTGCTGCTGGATATTTACAAGCAGTTTGGAACAGACAGTTATCTGGGAACACTTGCCTCTGTTCTCATGAGCTGTTCAGAGACCATTTTCTATACTATGAGTGTATATTTTATGACAGCAAAGGTGACAAAAACAAGGTATACACTGGCGGGTGCTATGTTTGCAACTTTTGCGGGAATCGTGGCATCGATATGGCTTGTAAGCTGATGCACAGAGTTTTCGCATGACGGTAAATGTTAGGTTTTTCAAGAACAGAAACGCATAATAAAGTAGTTATTTTTTGCAACTGGTCGAAGAGAGGTATGCAATTTTAGAAAAAATGATAGAATCTATATTTGGTAGTTTCATAATATATAAACCACATGTTATCGTTGTTTCCGTTGGTATGATAAGATGAACGGGGGATGGAGAAAAATATTGTTAGAAAATAAAATATTGCTGTTTTTTACCAGCATGGTGGGGGCTATCGTAGGATATATTTTCTTTGTGCAGAAAAGGAGACGTAAAGAGATTGAAACGAAAAAAGAATGGAACCTGTACAGTAAAGCCTTTCGTCCAATTGCAGAGCCGTATTATTTCATCTCCGTATTAAATATAGATACCGGAATTTGCCGGCATATTAAAAATAAGGAAAGAGAATTACAAAATCATGGCAATTATGACTGGGTGGAAGCAAAATTTCTCATACTTTTGCCCGAACACCGACCCGGTGAAATGAAAAGAGCAAACCAGACCAGATTTGATTTTATCGAGTATGTGACAAATGATTTGCAACGGCTTATAAATTCTGCATCAAAAATGAACGCGATGGTCAGGGGAGCAATGGAAGATGAACAATATGCAGAGATTCGGCGTTACCTTAGATAAAAAAGAACTGGACATAAATCAGCTGATGAAAGAGTGTCACATGTATTTGAACAGCCTGCGACGGAAAAAGCAGGTTTCCTGCATGTGGATCGGGTCCGTGGAGGGAACATATATCGGGGATGAAAACCGGTTAAAACAATGCCTTTTCAAACTGCTCGAGAATTCCGTTAAATATAACAGGCAGGGGGGAAGCGTACACATTGAGGTGAAAAAAATGACTTCAAAAGCAGAACCGGCAGAGGATGAGTTTATGGTGAAGATTCGGGATACCGGAGCTGGTATTCCATTGGAGCAGATACAGAATTTGTATCAGCCGTTTAACCGTGGAAAACGCATAGAATCCGAGACGGAGGCACCAACCGGTATAGGATTTGCCGTGGCAAAACACATTCTGGATGCCATGCATGGTAAACTTGTGGTGGAGAGTATCCTTGAATATGGAACAACGGTGACGGTGTACTTTTCACTGCCACGAGCCATGGGAACTGCAAATACCGATAAATCGGCGTATATACCGGTTCTTGTAATGAACGAAAAGGAACTGAATCTGAAAACCGGTTAATAATTACTTGACAATCACTCTTTCGAAATGTATACTTCAACTATAGAAATAGTTTACATTTGGACGGAGGAACAATACGATGAGTAATGAAAATGTAAAAGAAAATACAAGATTTTTTGAAACAAAAAATATGGTTTTGATGGCATTGTTTGCCGCCATTACCTGTGTTTTGGGTCCGATGTCGGTTCCGATAGGTCCGGTGCCGATTTCTTTGACAAATCTTGTTCTATATTTCAGTCTATATTTTCTTGGATGGAAAAAGGGAACTATCACCTATATGATTTACCTGCTCCTTGGTCTTGTAGGGCTTCCGGTATTTTCCGGCTTTACAGGAGGTGTCGGAAAACTGGCAGGTCCGACCGGTGGCTATCTGATTGGATTTATTTTCCTTACAATTGTAACGGGTCTCTTTATTGAGAAGTTTGAAAATATTTTGCTGTGTCTCGCTGGTATGATTCTCGGAACAGCAATTGCCTATGTGCTTGGAACAGCCTGGTTTTGTATTTCTACAGGAACCGGTGTGATGGCGGCTCTTGCCACCTGTGTATTTCCGTTTATTATCGGGGATCTGGTCAAAATGATCGTGGCAGCGTTTGTGGCACCGATGGTAGCAAAACAGACAAAAAAGGTGCTGTCTTAAAGCAACAGCACCTTTTAATATTATGCAAAATAATCAATCTTCATGGCATGTTTGACTTCACTCAGGGTAGCGGCTGCAACCTCTCTTGCTGCGATACTTCCCTTCCGGAGAATTTCCATAACAGCCGGAATATCTTTTTCCAGTTCCTTTCTTCTCGCCTGAATCGGAGAGAGCTCTTCCATAATAACGGAATACAAAAATTTCTTTACTTTCACATCCCCGAGACCGCCACGCGTATAATGGTCTTTTAATTCCTTCAGACAGGAATAATCCGGCAGATATTCTGCAAAAAGTTCATCCCTGCAGAAAGCATCCAGATAAGTAAATACCGTATTTCCTTCCAGTTTCCCCGGATCCTCTATCCGGATGTGATCAGGATCTGTGTACATACTCATGATTTTTTTGCGGATGTCTTCCGGTTCATCGGAAAGGTAAATGCAGTTGCCAAGAGATTTGCTCATCTTATTTTTTCCATCCGTTCCGGGCAGGCGCATGCACACCTGATTGTCCGGCAGCAGGGCATCCGGCTCGACCAGAACCTCCGAATATGTGGAGTTGAAACTGCGCACAATTTCCCTTGCCTGCTCAATCATAGGCAGCTGGTCTTCGCCAACGGGAACAGTCGTCGCCTTGAACGCTGTGATATCGGCTGCCTGGCTAATCGGATAAGTGAAAAAGCCGACCGGTATACTTGTGTTAAATCCACGAAGTGAAATTTCGGATTTTACGGTAGGATTTCTTTTTAACCGGGAAACGGTAACCAGATTGCTGTAATAAAAGGTCAGTTCCGTCAGCTCGGAAACATACGACTGGACAAACAATGTTGATTTTTCAGGGTCGAGACCACAGGACAGGTAATCAAGGGCTACCTCTGAAATATTACTGCGAACCTTTTCCGGATTGTCCGCATTGTCAGTCAGAGCCTGGGCATCTGCAATCATAATATATACGCTGTCATAGGCATTGGAATTCTGCAATTCTACACGACGTTTTAACGAACCGACATAATGTCCTACATGAAGTTTTCCGGTAGGGCGGTCACCGGTCAAAATTATCTTACTCATACTAATCTCCATTTCTGCACTGCTTCATTTGGTATAAACGATTTTGTGACAAGCAGCGCGCAGACACAAATCACCGTTACATTTATTCTAATCGGAAATAAATAAAAAGTCAATCATACCGTGGACAGGTCTTTCATATAATGTATTACTGAAATCGAAAGGAAATGAGTGGAAATGGTAGATTATATCCGACATGTCATATATCTGAATGAATATAAAAATGGGAATAAGCAGTTTGCAAGATCCGGATTTGCCAGACTGGAACGGCGTGATGGCATATGGAGATTAACAGTAATTCCGGAAGAGAACAGCATAAACGGTCAGCCACCCCTGTACGTCATTGGAAAAAAAGCGGACAGGTATACAGCTTTTTGTGTCGGAGAGTCTGCGATACATACACCGGTTACGATCAGGCTTTCCTCCGATGCCATGCAGTTTATCCGCGAACAGCAGGAGGTCTGTGGGATTCTAATCGGAACGAAGGAGCATTATCTTGCCGGAAACTGTCAGGACGGAAGCGGCGAAATCACTTATGATGTGATAGAGAATGTCGGGCAGGAGAACAAAGAGGAAAAAATGGCAGAAGCGCAAGAAGTATCAAATACAGAGAACCCGGAAGAGTCAGAGACCCGGAAAGAAGCTCAGCCAATGTATCCTTTTGAAGACGATGAACTTGACTGGTGTTACCAGATCGAACCAAAGGATCTTGGCTGCTTTCCGGCAGAACAGTGGCATCTTATGAGCAATACATTTTTGCTCCAGGGGTATTATAATTACCGGCATCTGTTGTTTGCACACAAAAAAGGGAAGAATTATATCGGCGTGCCGGGTCAGTTCCACAGAAGAGAACAGTATCTGGCATCCCGCTTTGGCTTCCCGCAGTTTAAGGGCACCCAGAAAAAGCGTGTGACGCTCGGGGATTTTGGCTACTGGATGAGAGAAATTCAGGACTTTGAACAGAAATAGGAATATGTTATACTATTGTTGTCAGATAGAAAGCGGCCGTCAAAAATGAACATATTTGAGAAGGATGAAAGAACAGATGACAATCGATGAAAAATATATGAAAGAAGCAATCCGGCAGGCAAAAAAGGCATATCAGAGAGAGGAAACACCGATTGGCTGTGTGATTGTCTATGAGGGAAGAATTATTGCCCGTGGATACAATAAGCGGAACTGGAAAAAAAACACACTGGCACATGCGGAGATTATCGCTATTAATAAGGCAAGCCGGATAATCGGGGACTGGCGTCTTGAGAATTGCACGATGTATGTAACACTGGAGCCATGTCCCATGTGTGCCGGGGCAATTGTTCAGGCGCGTATTCCGCGGGTTGTGGTAGGGAGCATGAATCCGAAAGCCGGGTGCGCAGGTTCGGTCATAAATCTTTTACAGACGCCACGGTTTAATCATCAGGCAGAACTGATAACGGGGGTTCTCGCAGATGAGTGTAGCCGGCTCATGACCGGTTTTTTTAAGGAACTCAGGCAGAAACGTAAAAAAGAAAAATAGAGGTAAGTTCCCATCGGGATGACTTTACAACACCGCCGGCCGGAGATTCAGGTATGAAAATTGCCTGTGGTAAAATCGTTTTTGTGGGATAAAGTGCTTATAATATTTGAGGTTGTTGCGGTCAAGGATGCTGTTGAGTCAGCACCTGCCGACAATACAGTAATAATTGAAGTAACGGTGACTAACTTAATTACTGCGAAAAAGTTGACACAAAACAGAAAAACAGATATAATTATTCCTGTATGTATTTCATTAGCAGATAACAGTCTGTTTTGCCCTATATTTTGTGCAGAGCGACTGTTACAATATTTCCGCGCAGCCGGGGAGATAGCGGTGCCCTGTACCTGCAATCCGCTATAGCAGGGGTGTTGTCCCATCGAGGGTCATCTGATGAAGAGCCGCCCGGGATAAGTGGCGTTGACGTCCGGGTCTTGTGCAACAGGAACTTGTGAACCGTGTCAGGTCAGGAATGAAGCAGCACTAAGCAAAACTTTCTGTGTGACGCAAGGGTGCCTGGGCCGAGTTGACTGTTTCGGTAACGTCTTTTGACGCTGATTCGACATGGGATGCGCGGATTAAGTAAAGAATGATGATTGGTAACTGTTTGCGCAATGCAGATGGTTACGTTTATTTCACGAAAGTATAGAGGTGACGGCTATGTCATATGACCTTTCTATGAATGCTACCAATTCAGTTGCCAGGGGAACCGTAATATATGAAAAAGGGGAGCCGTTGCAGTCAATCGTTCTGGTATTGAAAGGACGTGTAACGCTTCAGACCGACGGTGTCCGGACGGTACTTGGCTCGGGGAATTTTCTTGGAATCAGTGATGTGGAATCCGGGAAACATTCCTTTACTTATACTTTGCTCGACGATTCCGTATTGTACGGGTTGCCGGTGAGCAATCTGGAACAAGCATGCCTCCTGTTGGATGAAAAACCACAATACCGGGGGCTATTAGTAACGTCATTAAATTTCTTTATGATGGATTTGTATAAGGTTTTCCAAAAACTGAAGAAGGAAGCACAGGAAGTTGGTACTTTTGTAAAGGAATTTTATAAAAGCTATAAAAAAATATCCGGTACGGCCGGACACGTTTCAGACAGTATTCCTTCTCTGGAGCGGATGGGACAGATTTCGGATAATGAGGTTATGCTTCCGCCCAAACTTGAATATTTTCTGCAGTGTTGCCGGATTCCGGTGGAAGCACAACGGAATTTTTTTGGTGCCAATGAATATGTGGCAAAAGAGCATTTCCAGCAGCAGAGCGGGATTATTCCGGTTCTCATCGACGGATGCCGCCATTTTGGAGAAGAAATTCTGCGTTACTTCCGTTTCATGATTATGGATGAAAAAAATCTGTTCAGCCTAATTGGGAAAATGGCATTACATATCAAAAAATCAGGTCAGGATGATACTCAGCTCAGTGGAATGCTAGATAAACTTCTTGAAAAAATAAATGATACAGAAAAACTTTTAATCGAAACCGCAGGAATAACACCGAATCTTGACCGTGACCGTATGGAAGAAGTTTATTTTGCACTGCTTTCAGACGATACAGGAAATCTCGAGGCATTTGAAAAAGAAGACCTAAGCGTGTTGAACGGTTCCATGACTCAGATTGTAGAATATGCGCCGGTACATATGAGAGTGGCGGCAGAATTTACAGAGGCAATGGAAGAATTTCTTGGTCTGGCAGACAAATTTGCCCGTACTCCTGAGGCAACGGCAATCCGTAAGAAAGTATCGGCAAACTTTTTTGAATTATATGAAGCGGTTGTTTGCAAAAGCTTTGATGACCCCAATCCACCGCTTGCGGTAAAACTTTTCCTTCGATATGGATTTGTCAGTGAAGAGCTTCTGACAGAGAAGGAATTGCGGACACTGCTTTCGTTGCCGGAAATTGATAATGAGACACTGGAATGCAAAGTATATACGATGCCGATGTGGCTGAAGCTGATTTATAAGGGAAAGAAAAATCCGTCCAAGGACGAATTTGATATGGACTATGAGGCACATCTCAGAAAAGATGCGGCAGAAGGCAGAATCGAAAAGAGTAATGTGCAGAGAATGTTTGCCAATCCAAAAGAGAGGCTTCATTTTGAGGTCGATAATCTGTTGCGCTATGCGGATCGGATTATCAACGGAAACATTTCCGCTTTCGTACCGGTTCTCTGTTCAGAGGGTATGTTTAACAAACTCGAAAAAGCAGTCGTTACCGGTGCTGCGATTAATACGGCTGTGCGCAAGGTGGAAAAAGTAGATTATTCCATCTTTTACCGTGAAATGCTTACTTCGTATGAGAACGTGGATATTACACATTTTACCCTTATCGATCGGTTCGTGCCGGACTTTATCCTGTTCCCGGTATATGGAAGGAATGGTTTGATGTGGCAGGATATGGAAGGCCGCAAAAAAAATACGCATGCACGAATTCTGTTTCCATCGTTAATTGAGCAGGATGTAGAGCAGGAAGTACTGAAACTTCTGGCACATTTCCGTTGGGAAAAATGCAGAAGTGAGATGGGAGCACAATGGAATAATTTCCGTTATCCATCTCTCACAAGTGAATATACGGACTATTTACAATTTTACAAAAAGAACAGCGACCTTTCACCGGACCGAAAAGAAAAAGTGAAGGCGCAGTTGCAGCAGTGCAATAACCGCCATAGGGATGTTTTTACAAGAGATTATCAGGACTGGATTATGCGTGAAGCGGTGGGAGCAATGAGACTGAATAAAGTAGCAAGGGATATAATGTTTACCTATTGCCCGATTTCACCGGAAATCGCAGAGGGTCTGCTTGTGCAGAATGCCTATCAGGAAGCGGCAAAACGGTATATGTCAAAAAAACGAAAAGAAGAGAAAAATCTTACCAATACACTTCACCGTTTTGAGAAAAACGGAGTGAAAGTGCCAAAAGAAGTAGAACAGACGAAAAAGTATTTGTTGGATACATAAGGAGCAGATTTTACATGGGCAAAAAACGAGAGATGGCACGCCAGTGTGCGCTTATCCGGGAGTTGATCGATGCAAATAAATATACTCTGGCTTTGCAAGAAATAGATTCCATGAATCTGAAAGAGGTGCCTTCTATCGGGGATTTATATCTATTTGCGGAGCTCTATGAAAAAGCGGAGCGGATGGATAAAAAGAAAGAAATTTTTTATGCTATCTATGAGAGAACACATTCCCGGCATATCCTGTACCAGCTTTTGCGTCTGGTAATCCGGATGGGAGATATGGAAGAGGCGCGCGAGTTGTTTCTCGCTTATGAGGTAGTTGGCGGAATTACACTTGATACCTATGAGCTACGCTATCGTCTGGCAAGGGCGGAGGGAGAACCGAGGACGCGCCTGATAGAAATACTCGAAGATCTGAAAAAAGAAGAGTACACCGAAGAGTGGGGATATCAATTAGCACTTCTGTATGAGATGGAAGGTGAGCGTCAGAAATGTATTCAGGAGTGTGAGGATTTGAAACTCTGGTTCGGCGAAGGAAAAATCGTGGACAAGGCGATGGAATTGAAAGCCCGCTGTGAGGACAAAGACTGGCAGCCGCCTGCAGAGGAGGAAATTCCGGAGCCGGTTGAACCGGATGTGGAAGAAACATTTGCTTATGCGGCGCCTCCTGTTGAAGTGACGGAGTTAGCAGAAGAAACAGAAACAGAGGCAGAGACGGCGGAAGACAAAGAGGAAGAGAGTGAGACAGAAACATTATCTGCAAAGATACCGGAGAGTCTGTCAGAAGGAGTATCGGAACCGGTAGTGACGAAAAAGGCAGAACCGCTTGAGGTAAAACCGCAGCGTCAGCCGGTAGAAGATCTGGAAGCCATGCTCGCAGAGGATCCGGAGGATATCTCTGAGCGGGGAATCCGGTATCACACATTGAAAAATACGATAAATCATATAAAATACGAAAAAAAAGAAGCCCACTTTGTATTTGCCGGTGGAGAAGAGAGAATAACGCTCGCTGTTGCCAAACGCGTCGCAAAAGAGCTGAATCATGTCGGATATTTCTCTGCGCAGAGCATCGTGAAAATAACCGCAGAGAAATTAAACGCGCTTAATCTTGCAGAGCAGGCAGAAAAACTCCGTGGAGGCTGTATGCTCGTGACAAATGCACCGGAACTTACAAAGGAAGCTGTGGAAGAACTGATTGCGCTGATTAAGGACAATGGGGAAGATATTGTAGTTATGCTGTCCGGACCATTTGACGAAATGGACTGCATTCTTGGTATCTATCCGGAACTGTCGGAAATACTTACCTATAAAGTGAGAATGTAGGGGGATGTATGAAAGAGAAAAAACAGGTTTGGAAGCCGGGGAATATGCTATATCCGGTTCCGGCAGTGATGGTGAGCTGCGGGGACAGGAAAGGAAATAAAAACATCATCACGATCGCATGGACAGGAACCATCTGTTCCGATCCGGCGATGGTATCTATTTCTGTCCGGCCGGAGCGGTATTCCTATTCGATGATCCGGGAGACCGGCGAATTTGCGATAAATCTTACGACGAAGGAACTGACCTATGCGACAGACTGGTGTGGCGTGAAATCCGGCAGGGATGTGGATAAATTTCGGGAAATGAAGCTGACGGCAATGCCGGGGCAGTCGCTCAAATATGCACCGGTTATTGCGGAGAGTCCGGTGAATCTTGAGTGCCGGGTTAAGGATGTTTTGGAGCTTGGAAGCCACCACATGTTTCTTGCAGAGATTGCGGATGTGATGGTCAGTGAAAAGTATATGAGTGAAACCGGGAAATTTGAGCTAAATGAAACCGGCCTTGTGGCCTATTCTCATGGAGAATATTTTCTTTTGGGAGAGAAAATAGGAAAATTTGGCTATTCTGTTAAAAAGTAGTGTCAAAAGTTTGTTATATGTGTTCAATTTACTGTTTTAAAAAACAAAAAACTGTGTTATACTTATAAGAAGTAGTCAAAGAATACATGGTCTGTGGAGGTAGTAATGAAGCAGTACATTATAAAAGGTGGAACACCACTGCGGGGGGAAGTATCCATTGGCGGTGCCAAAAATGCAGCATTGGGAATTATTGTAGCTGCAATTATGGCCAATGAACCTGTCGTGATAGAAAATCTTCCGGATGTCGATGACGTCCGGGTTTTGCTGGACGCCATTGAGGGAATCGGTGCGATTGTCGAACGTCTGGATACTCACACGGTGAGTATTAATGGTGCCCTGATCAATAATATGATTGTAGATGAAGATGCTATCCGCAAAATACGCGGTTCTTACTATCTGGTAGGGGCTCTTCTTGGAAAATATAAAAAAGCGATTGTGGCGCTGCCAGGGGGATGCCAGATCGGAAGCCGTCCGATTGACCAGCACATCAAAGGTTTTGAGCAGCTGGGGGCAGAGGTGACAATCCATCATGGAAAAATTGATGCCAGTGCAGAAAAGCTTGTAGGTAATCATATTTATCTGGACTGTCCGAGTGTGGGGGCGACGATAAATATTATGATGGCGGCCTGTATGGCTGAAGGAAAGACGATTATCGAGAATCCTGCGAAAGAGCCGCATATAGTAGATGTAGCAAACTTTTTGAACAGTATGGGGGCAAATATAAAAGGTGCCGGTACAGATGCGATTCGCATACGCGGAGTGGAGTCACTGCATGGCTCCGAATACTCGATTATTCCGGACCAGATTGAAGCGGGAACCTATATGCTGGCGGTTGCGGCAACCCATGGAGATGTGACAATTAAAAACGTTATTCCAAAGCATTTGGAAGCAATTACTGCCAAACTGACGGAAATCGGTGTGAAAGTGGAAGAATTTGACGACTGTGTGCATGTGATGGCAGATCACAGATTATCTTATGCAAATGTCAAAACGATGCCGTATCCCGGTTTTCCGACAGATATGCAGCCACAGATGACGACATTGCTTGCGCTGTCAGAGGGAACCAGCATTGTGACAGAGACGATTTTTGAAACGCGCTTTAAGTATGTCAGTGAACTCCGGCGGATGGGTGCCAATATTACCGTGGAAGGCAACGCTGCCATTATCACCGGAGTGGAAGGCTTTACTGGAGCATCTGTAAGTGCACCGGATTTGCGGGCAGGTGCAGCTCTTGTGATGGCGGGGCTGGTTGCCGAGGGATACACCCATGTTGATCAGATTCATTATATAGAACGTGGATATGAGGATTTTGCTGAGAAAATCCGAGGCTTAGGCGGTCATATGGAAGTTGTGGATTCGGAAGATGAACGGGCAATCCAAAAATTCAAAATGAAGGTATCATAAAAAGAGAACGCCGATTGCATGCGGCGTTTTCTGATTTTATTATAGCGGAAAGGAGAACAGAGTTGAACGATAAAGTACAGGAGATTTTAAATGAAGTAGGAAAAGTAATCCGTGGTAAGGACGAGGCTATTGAAATGGCGATGACAGCGATCCTGGCCAAAGGACATATTTTGATAGAGGATGTACCGGGAGTTGGTAAGACGACACTGGCAGTTGCCTTTTCGAGAGCGATGGAACTGACGGAGAGACGTCTACAGTTCACACCGGATGTTTTGCCAAGTGATGTTGTCGGCTTTAACATGATTGGACCGGACGGAGAATTCCAGTACAAACCGGGAGCCATTCTCTGTAATCTGATGCTGGCAGATGAGATTAACCGGACATCTACAAAGACCCAGTCTGCCCTGTTAGAGGTTATGGAGGAAGGACAGGTCACCGTAGATGGTGTAACCAGACAGCTGCCAAACCCTTTCATCGTGGTGGCAACGCAGAACCCGGTGGGCTCTGCCGGAACGCAGATGCTGCCGGAGTCCCAGCTTGACCGCTTTATGATCCGTCTGTCGATGGGGTATCCGACTATGGAAGAAGAGATGCGCCTGATCAAGGAACGTCAGGATATCAATCCACTGGATTTCATTGAGGAAATTATTTCCAAACATGAGCTTTTACAGATGCAGGATCAGGTAAAACAGGTATATGTAGATGATAAGGTACTTATCTATCTGTCGAAAATTGTTGACGGGACAAGAAATCATCCGATGATTTCCCTTGGTGTAAGTCCACGTGGAACACTCGCATTTATGGATATGTCCAAGGGGCGTGCTTTTGTCCAGGGGCGGAATTATGTACTGCCGGAAGATATTCAGAAGGTTTCAAAGGCGGTGCTTGCCCACAGACTTCTGCTCAATGGTAAGGCGCGTATGAGCCATATAACAGAGGAAGATGTAGTTGAAGAAATTGTGAATAAAGTAGCGGTGCCAAAACTGTAAAGGAGGCAGCTATGACATTAGGAACATTATATTTTGTACTCCTTTTTCTGGTTGGGCTGTTTATTGCTGTCTTTTATCTGGAATTCAGTACAGTCGCCATAATGGGGCTTCTGATACTGATGCCTGTAGTAATGCTCGTATTTTTGTTTCTTATCCGCAGCAGGGTCAGTGTGTCTGTCGACTCCAAAAATCCGGTAGCAGAAAAAGACGGACTGGACAAGCCGGCAAGGGCCGCTATTACAATGTCTGTCGAAAATGGCTGCCGTATCCTGCCGATTACAAAAGGGATTGCCAGAGTACGGTATGAGAATGTTTTCTCCGGAGAAAAAGGGAGACTGAAAATCCGCTTTTCTGTTGATGCGGGGCGAAAACGCGACCGCCGGATTGTTGTTCCCATGAATAACTGCGGTAACCTTGCGATTACCGTGGAAAAAGTACGTGTGTATGATTATCTGAGTATATTTGCCTGGACGGTAGGAAAAAATTTTGAGACACAGAACGTGTTGATTCTGCCACCGCTGAAAGAGATGTATCTGGGAAGAGACCGCTGGTATAATGAAACAAACGAAGACAGCGATCGTTTTTCCCTGTACAAAAAAGGAGATGACCCATCGGAGATATTTGATATACGCGAATATATGGATGGAGATAAAATTCAGCGGATTCACTGGAAACTGAGTAAAAAAACCGGAGATCTGATGGTAAAAGAGGGAAGTCTTCCGCTCACGAAAGCAGTAAATATTTTTGTGGATTTGTGTGTTCCGGGTGTAAAAGATGTGCGCCATGAAAGAGCAAACCTGCTTGTGCAGGGGATTTATTCGATCGCCATGTTTATGACGGAGCATGGAATTCCTCAAAAATATATCTGGTATGATGAGAAAAATGAAATGGTGCAGGAGCGGTTGGTAGAGCAGGAAGAAGAGCTTCTCTGGATGTTTCAGGATTTGTTTCAATGCCACACGACAGACCGTTCGGAGGCTTTAGTGGAAGCGTATCTTGCCTGGGAAGAGGGAAAGGCGTTGGAATCTGCGCTTTATCTGACAGTGGCTGACCATGGAAATCTGGATGATTACGGACTCGTAAGGGAACGTTTGGAAGTAATGGATTTACGGGGTGAAGGACTTGAGGACGAGAAATAACAAACTGATTAATTTCATATTGGAGTTCAGCCAGGTTCTGCTTGTGTTTCTGGGCGTATATTCAGCAATCATGTGTGCTGCATTTGGACTGGAACTCAGTTTTGACAGAGGGCTTCTTACGCTGGTTATGTTTCTGGCATCCATTCTTTTTTACGGGCTTTTCAGTGTTCTGGAAACCTTTCGTCGTGGGAAATTATACGGAATACTCGGAATTACAGCCTTTTATGCTGTTTTGATGTTTCGGTTTCTGGGAGCTGTAAAAAAGGGCTGGGTAACTATTATAAACAGTTTTCTGAAACAATTCATGAATTATACGGGGAGTACTCTGAATCTCCTTGCCTATAAGGATACCGAAAGTGCCAGTGTGACATTTTGTACGACACTTGTGCTGATTTTACTTGGCGTGTATTTTGTAGCACTCATCAGTGCCTTCTTTTACCGCAAAAGACGTTCTACTGTCTTTATCGTGCTCACGATACCGCTTGTGTTTGTACCGCTTGCTGTGGGGCGGATGGGATATTTTTCCAATTTGCTCACATATCTTGTTGTTCTAATAGCAGTAGTAGGAAGCAGACATCTGCGGACCGATGCTACGGACCGGAGAATGCGGCAAAAATTGTCTTTGATTCTGATGATTGTCGGACTTGCTGTTGGGGGACTTTCCTATTTTGTTGTTCCGCCGGAGCGGTATGAGCGAAATGAGAACAAGATACTTCAGGCAAAAAATTCTGTAATCGCACTTGCGAACTGGAGTGCAGAGGATGTATTTACATGGGTAAAATCCTATTTCAATGATGATGCCATTGATTACGGAAGGATAGGAAAGAAGAATGAAGTGTCCTATTCCGGTGAAACACTGGTAAAAATATCAGGTAAAGTAAATGCCGATTATGGATTATATCTAAAGGGCTATGTTGGGGATACCTATGAAAATAACCGGTGGTATTCTCTGACCCGGAACGAAGAATATGTGCAGGATTTACAGAAGCTCGAGGACAGCGCAGTTACTCTGGACAACTGGCATGTGCAGCTTCGCAACGAGCTGGGCGAAAACGAGACCAGTGGCGTATCTGGTATATGGAACCAGGGAACATTGAGAATACGAAATCTTGCTTTTGGTTATGGCAATTATCTGGTGCCATATCTGCCGGCAGACAGCTTCAAATATGAAGACAACGGGCATATTACCATTGAACATCCGGGTATTGACTATGTGGTTACTTACTATCCGGTTTATCCGGTTGTCCAGCGCAAGGGTGTGCTGGATGGCAACATTTCCATCGCCAACCATGTTTTTTGGGAGGGAAATGCTGTTGAGCGGCAGCAACTGACGGAATTTGCCCGGAAATATTATATGCAGGTGCCGGAAACCGTGAAGGGCGTCTGTGACGACTTTTCCGCGTTTCTGAAAGAGAGAGGTATACAGGCGGTGACCGGAGGTGATAGTGGGTATGAAGCAAAAATCATTGCTGCTGTAAAAGATTATATCATGAAGGACACAGAATATACGCTTGCGCCGGGTAAAACTCCATCGGGAAAAGATTCGGTCGAATACTTCCTCACAGAAAATAAAAAAGGGTACTGCGTGTACTATGCAACAGCGGCGACGGTACTTCTTCGGAGTGCAGGCGTTCCGGCTCGCTATGCGGAAGGAATGTATGTGCCAAAGGAAGAACTGGCAGAATGTGACAAGGGCAAAGAGATTGCGGTACCTGACCGCAATGCCCATGCCTGGGTAGAAGTCTATAATGAAAAATATGGATTTGTTCCGGTAGAGGTGACACCGGGATTTGGCGAGGAAGGGGTATCGAATACCAGTACAGAAAATACAGACAATAACAACCATGAGAACGCAGAAGGTCAGGGAAAGATGGATGAGAAGCCGGAGGAAAAGATAGAAGAAAAGCCGAAAGAAGCCACTCCTACGCCGGTTGTGTCTGAAACTCCGCAGGAAGATATGATTTTTGATGATATTGAGAGGGACGGAGACAACACCTCTTCCAACGCTGCGAGTGAAGGCGGCTCGTCCAAAACATCCCGCATCATATGGAAAATAGTGGAAATTGCCGTCATTGTACTGTTGGTTCTGGCAGTAATCGAGGGGCAGCGGAGAATTCGCAAATATATATTTGAGAGAAATCTCAGACGCCTGCGGATGAGGAAAAGAATCCGGATGGTGCATCATCATCTGAATGTTCTGCTCGTACAGAGAGGTGTCGTTTACCGCAGGCAGACGATGGCCGAATATACAAAGGAAATATCGGTTGCCATGGAAATGCCATATGACAAAATATACGATTATGTAACTCTTGTATATCGGGCAAGATTTGGTCCGGATGATATAACAGAGGAAGATATGGCGGTATTCCGGATTACATATGAGAATATTCGCAGGAAGGCATATGAAAATGCGAAACTGTTGAAAAAAATATATTATATGTATATAATGGTATTATAAAGGAGGAAGGTATTGTGCTACAAAAAACTTACGAAAAGGTAAATGATTTATTTGAAAAGGCTGGTGGATATTTGTCCACGAGAGAACTTCTGGATAACAAAATAACGACAATTCAGATTCGCAGTCTTATGGAAGAAGGGAAAATCGAGAAGGTATCCCATGGCCATTACTGGAATCTGATGAGTGGCCGGAAGAAACCGAAAAATTACAAAATGATAGAGGCATGCATGACAAATCCAAGGGCAGTGATTTGTTCTCTCAGTGCCTGTTACTACCACGGTATTTTAAAAGATGAACCGGAAGAACTTTACATTGCGACCCAGCGCACGGACCGTGGGGGTATGAAGCTGACCTTCCCGGTATCACGACATTATTTTTCTGTAGTTTCTTTTGATGAGGATCTGCTCAATGTTGAGACAGAGCAGGGAAATATACGGATTTATGATGTGGACAGAAGTGTCTGTGACTGTATCCGTCTTGAAAAAGAAATTGGTAAAGATAAGCTTGAGCTGGTGTTGGAAGGATACTCAAAGTATAAAAAGAGAAATGTAGATCATTTGCTTGATTATGCAGACCGTATGCGTTTTGGTAAAATCGCACGGGGCTATCTGGAAGAGAAATAAATGGAAACGAAACAGCGCATTTATCAGCGATTAAAACTGTATGGAGTGATTCTGGGAATACTCATTCTGTATTATCTCTGGTTGAAAATTACAGGACTTGCCTTAGAGTGCCCATTCTATAAAGTGACAGGGTTTTTATGCCCCGGTTGCGGGATTACCAGAATGTTTATGGCTTTGGCAGAGGGTGATATTGCGCGGGCATATTCTTATAACCAGGCATTATTCTGGCTGGCGCCTTTAGCGCTCGCAGATTTTGTCTGGTTTCATTATCATTATTTTCGTTATGGGACGGAAAAGAGCCGGTTTCATATGGTATCTGTAATACTAATGATAGTGATACTGCTGGGATTTGGCATATGGCGGAATCTGCCGCCCGGGTTTTTAGCAGGATAAAGGAGAGTGCAAATGAAAGACGAAGAGAAAGAATTCTATTTGGATAATTCCTTTGTGGAAAAATTATTGGAAAATGAAGCAATGGAAAAAATAATGGAACAGGGTGAAGCCTTTCAGGAACTGATGGCATATTATCGGTGTGCTATTATGGAGGTGGAAACAAAGTTTAATGTTCTGAATACGGAACTTTCTTTAAAATACGACCGCAATCCGATAGAAACCATCAAGTCGAGATTAAAATCCGCAGAAAGTATCATTGAAAAAATGCAGCGAAAAAAAATACCGTTTGATGTGAAGGCGATTGAAAAAGAGATGTCTGATATTGCCGGAATTCGTGTAATCTGTGCTTTTCCGGAGGACATTTACCTGATTGCCGAATATTTTCTGCGTCAGGATGATATTTTTCTGATCAGAAAAAAAGACTATATCAGTGAACCAAAAGCAAACGGATACCGAAGTCTCCATCTGATAGTGGAAACACCGATATTTCTGCATGATCAGAAAAGAATGATGAAGGTGGAAGTACAGCTTCGTACAATTGCTATGGATTTCTGGGCGAGTCTTGAGCACCGGATTTATTATAAAAAAGGGCAGGATGACCGGGAACTTCGTAGGGAATTAAAAGAATGTGCGGAAGTCAGTGCGGCGCTGGATCTCCGGATGCAGGCAATCCGCGGTCAGATTGACAGCGAAGATGAGTAGAGCATATATTTACGCAGGGAATATTTTCAAGGAATAAACGCTTTCTTTCTGGAAACAATTATCGTGAAAACGATTTGTTTGGAAAGGAAGTGTTTTGTTTTGTCAAAAGGAAAAAAGACAGATTATCACGAATATGAGTTTGGCGAAAAGATAGATAATCTGAATGCATGTTCCACAACAGACTGTACCGGAGTTATGTGGCGGACTCCAAAAGATGAAGAAGAATGGGAATCTTACCGGGATGTTTATGATTTTGAACCACCGAAAATGGGTGAAGAAGCGTGAACGTTAATCCGGTTCTATCGGAAGATGGATTTCCACAATATCATCCATGGGGATTTTTTTCCCGCTTTCAAAAATAACAGTCCGTGCATACAGATCAATCGTTTTAATAATTCCTTTTACAGGGACAAGAGAACCACCACTTTTTATATCATCTGGCTGAAAAAAGATAAATTCGACTGTTTCACGCTCCGGCAGGCGGTTTTGGATTATCTGCATTTTCTCATTCAGGATCGCTTTTTCATTTTCATCCAGTTCCGGGCGTCTGTCGGTGAGCCTTTCGGTTTCCAGTATTGCCTCTTTGTGTCCGGTCAGGGCAGCGAAAGGAGCAAACTGGGCTGCCCGGTCGAGAAGAGACATATGGGGATGTTTTGATGACTGGTGGTGGGGAAGTCCGATGATGTCATCATAACGGTGTTCATCACCTGGCTGTCGGTTCATGCTTTGTGACCTCCTATCTGATCGTTACGCTGCAGGGTTGTGGCTCCTTCTTCAAGATTCATTCCCTTAATAATAGCATTCTTTCCATATTTTTTCTTGATATCCAAAACTGCCTGCTGCATTTTCTTTTCCCGTTTTTCTTCCTGTTGTTCTTTTTCTATTGAGCCATAGTCCTCAAATAACTGCAGCTGCCGGAAGGCTCCGGTTTCATCGGCAGAGCATTCGCTTACCGTATGGTTTGCAGTAATCGTGATTCTCCGTATCAACAGATTTTTGTCAACGATACGGTCATACAGTGACAGAACGGATTCTATAATTCGTTTTGAGGAAGAGGTTCTTTTGTCCAGATTTATCGTTCCGTGTGCATGCTTAGGAACTTTTCGTCCATAGTGGTCCGTCGTGATCTCGCCTTTATAGCGGTCTTTACGCGAATTGTTGTTCAGATTTTCAATATCATATCCCACGGTTAGAACCATCTGGTCTGTTACAAGACCTTTATCCACCAGATCAAGGACGAGAAGATCCGTCATTTCGCGGACAACCAGTCTTGCTTTTTCAAAATCATAAGGGAATTGAAGAACCTGACCGGACCCAAGGCTGTTCGAAGACGGTTTGTATTTTTTGATCTGGGCAATTGTGCAGGGTTCCCATCCCCATGCATGGTCAATAAGCAGTTCGGCGTTGACACCGAACAGGCGGTAAAGCAAATCCTCATTATAATAATCGCTTTCTTTTCCGAGAGAGCACCTTGCCACATCCCCCATCGTATAGAGCCCCACTTCAGCCAGTTTTTTTGCATAGCCATTTCCCACCCGCCAGAAGTCTGTAATCGGTTTATGGGTCCAGAGCAATTTCCGGTAAGACATTTCATTCAGACGTGCAATCCGCACCCCTTCTGAGTTTGGTTCAATATGTTTTGCCACGATATCCATTGCAACCTTACACAGGTAGAGATTTGTTCCAATTCCGGCGGTAGCAGTGATACCGGTGTTTTTTAAAACATCACGGATTATTTTCATCGCAAGGTCATGTGCAGAGAGACCATACGTATGCAGATAGGAAGTCACATCCATAAACACCTCATCGATCGAATACACATGGATGTCCTCCGGGGCAATGTATTTCAGATAAATATCATAAATTTTTGTGCTGTACCGGATATAATATGCCATCCGCGGGGGAGCAATAATATAATCAACAGCAAGTCCGGGACAATTTTTCAGTTCCGTATCATCCGTTGACGAGCCATCAAAGCGCTGCCCGGGAGCGTGTTTTTTTCTTGTGGCATTTACTTCATTTACCCTCTGAACAACCTCAAACAACCTGGCGCGTCCGGGTATGCCATACGCCTTCAGCGAGGGAGATACGGCGAGACAGATGGTTTTTGTGGTGCGGCTCTCGTCCGCCACCACAAGATTTGTCGTCAAAGGATTCAGCCCCCGTTCTACACATTCGACCGAGGCATAAAAAGATTTCAGGTCAATCGCAATGTAAGTGTGGTCATTCATGGTATCCTTCCATTCTACAGTCCCAAGGTCATGCATTTTCATGCAAGCATGAAATGCATGACCTTTTGACTCCGGCATCATAATATTTCTGGGAATAGTATAACATGTTTTATCTTTAATATCCAATGAATAATTGACAGAAGCCAACTCTGATTACCAATGAACTGATCCGCAAAACCTTTAATGAGGCAAATGCAATGGGCATTGAGGCCGTTTATATTGACAAAGATACAAAGATTCGTGATTTTAAACGTGATCTGATGCTGGGCAAAGCGCGTTGCGGATTTCGAATGTTTTTAGGATTTCGGGAGCGTAAAACGCGAAGAAATCCGTAAGCATCATGGGGGCAAATATTTTTGATACCGGAATCCTTATAGGGTTACGGTCTGTACTTTAATCATATTGGTAGTGCCTGACTGACCGATGGGAACACCGGAGGTCAGGACTACCGTGTCATTTATATCCACGAGCTGCATGCGGTGGCTGACACAGATGCCGTGTTCAAATAATTCGAAAACATCCTTCTTTTCCTGCAGAAGGATAGGGATAACACCCCACGAAAGATTGAGCTGGCGGTACACTTTGTCTGTTATCGTGCAGCCGATAATGTCGCAGTCCGGACGGTACTTTGATATCATCCGGGCGGAGCGGCCGGATTTGGTGACAGTGATGATGGCGCGTGCATTGAGATCATGGGCGGTTGTACAGGTGGCATGACAGATGGCGTCGGTTACGTCCGGATCGGCATCCCGTTCCCGTTGGAAAAAACGTCTGCGGTAGTTGATATCATGCTCGGTGCGGTTCGCAATCCGTATCATCATTTCCAGAGCCTCCACCGGATATTGTCCGGCAGCAGTTTCTCCGGACAACATGATGGCACTTGTGCCGTCGTAGATAGCATTTGCGACATCAGTAGCTTCTGCTCTTGTGGGACGCGGCTGGTGAATCATGGATTCCAGCATTTGAGTTGCGGTAATCACCTGCTTGCCTGCCTCGTACACTTTACGTATAATCAGTTTCTGGATGACAGGAACTTCTTCCGGTGGTATTTCTACTCCCATATCTCCCCGCGCGATCATAATGGCATCCGACGCATCAATAATCTCATCTATTTTTTCTACGCCTTCACGGTTTTCAATTTTGGCTACGATGCGAATATCTTCCCCGTTATTTTCATTCAGAAAATGTCGAATTTTGTTTACATCTTCTGCGGAACGCACGAAAGATGCTGCAACATAATCGACATCTTCCGCAATCCCGAGCAGAAGGTCCTGTTTGTCTGTTTCGCTCAGATATGGAAGATTTATATGGGAATCCGGCACGTTGATTCCTTTGTGACCGGCAATCGGACCGGAATTTAAAACGTGGCAGTGTATGTCCAGATCCTCGATGGAATCGACCTGCAGTTCTACCAGCCCGTCATCAATCAGTATGTGCTGACCGGGCATGATATCTTCTGCCAGTTGCGGGTAAGTGATACTCACGATGGAAGAATTTCCGGTTACTTCTCTTCCGGTCAGTGTAAACGAATTGCCTGCCTGCAGCATCACAGAATCCGTGTCAAAATTTTTCGTCCGGATTTCCGGACCTTTTGTGTCGAGTAGAAGAGCGACCGGTCGGCCATAACGTTCGCGAAACAGCCGGACCTTTGCCATTCGTTCTTTTTGCTGCTCGTGTGTGCCATGAGAGAAATTCAGTCTGGCAACATCCATGCCTTTTTGGATGAGGCTTTCGAGGATTTTGTCTGAATCCGTGGCGGGGCCAAGAGTACAGATGATTTTTGTTTTTCGCATACGGTTTTTCCTCCTATATAGAATAAGAAAGGATGGCAGATACGTCCCTTCTTATTTTATGCTAATCTTTTTTTATTATCCATTTGTCATGTCCTGTTTTTCCAGAATGACAGTGCTTCTTTCAGATTTTCAAAGTTAATCGGTTTTGACATGTGACCGTTCATATTATGTCGCAAAGCTTCGTCAATATCTTCCGGCAGGGCATCAGAAGTAACCGCGATAATTGGAATATAATCCCCGCCATTTTCGGTGCAGTTGCGGATGCAGTCAGTGGCCTCATAACCGTTCATTACCGGCATATGGATGTCCATAAGGATAGCATCATAATAATCTTTTTTGTGATTAATGAACAGTTTCACCGCTTCAAGTCCGTCATCTGCCATATCAATGGTTACATTTTCAAGAACCATAAGTTCCGAAATGATATCCTGGTTTAGTTTATTATCCTCTGCGACAAGAATGGTCATTCCCTTGACAGAGTGATTCTGTTGTTCTAGTTGTCTCAGAAGTTTTTTGTTCTGTATCAGCAGTTCCACAGAAAGCGAAAAAGAGAAACCATCTTTCCCGCTCGTTTCTGACGACATAGTACCATTCAATATCTCAACAAGACTTTTGATTATAGAATCTTCTAAAATACCGGTCGTATTTCCGGAGATGCTAAAGTCAAAAAACGAACTGTCCAAATTAAGCTGCAGGCGTTCCCTGACATAGAAGTGAATGGTAGAGCCATCTGGAGAATTGTTGGAAACATTTGACAGGAGTTTGAAAAAAAGCTTTTGCAGATTGTCTCTGTCTCCAATCAGATTCTCATGGTAAACGGGATCATAATGAACTGCCAACTGCTGATTGTGCATAATCAGGTTCTGAAGAACCTGGGTCTCTGTCTGGTCTATTAATTCCCGCAGATGAAATGGTGTGTTGCCGTGATGAAGAATGGCATCCTCGGTGTTTCTAATGTTGAGAGCGTCTTCAATCTGATCCAGCAGATGGTAGCTGGTATGAATTACAAGATCGAGATACTCGTCTGCTTTTTCACGGTCATCCAGATTGCGTCTTGCCAGATTTGCCATCCCGATAATAGTGTTTAAAGGTGTTCTGATATCGCGGGATAATTTGGAATTAAACTCTTTTGTGTTTTCTTCCTTTGATATCTCCGTCTGGTTCATGTATGTTCTCCTTTTAAGATTTGGGTGTCAAAAGTCTCTGAAATCCTATTGATAAATATATTTCTGCTCAAATTCTGCTAAAGGAATCGGCCGGGAAAAGAAGTAACCCTGTGCGCGGTCATATCCATAATCCGTCAGCAATTTTATCTGTTCTTCGGTTTCGACACCTTCAAAAATAATATCTTTATCTGCAGACAGAATCAGATTTCCGATCTGATTAATGTATACCTGCTGTTCCTTTGTCTCATAGTTGTCAATAAAGCTTTTGTCTACCTTAACAATATCAACCGGTGCAGACATCAGCATATTTAAAGAAGAATAGCCGGTTCCAAAGTCATCAATGTCTACAATAAATCCGTGTTTGCGAAGCTGCTGCAACTGAAGAAACAGAGATTCCCGGTTCTCACCAAATGTGCTTTCGGTGACCTCAACTTCGATGAAACTGGTATCAATACCGTATTCTTTTGTCATCGTCACAACTTTTTTGTAAAAGTTCTCATCGCGGAAATGTACTCGTGAGAAGTTGACGGAAATTGGAATCAGTTTTTTTCCGTCTGCCTTCCAGCGGGCAAGCGCATCCAGTGCCTGCCGGAACACACACATATCCAGATCGACAATCAGTCCTGCGTCTTCAAGAATAGGAATAAACTGATCCGGGAAACGGTATGTATTATCAGGGTTGCGCCAGCGCACAAGAGCTTCCGCCCCTATGATATTACGGTGCACCATAGAGAATTTTGGCTGTAAGAAGGCTTCGATGTAACCATCTTCAATCGCATCGTGTATACTGCCAACCACATCCAGAAGCATTTTCCTTTTGGTACGCAGTTCATCAGAGTAAACCGCTACACTTTCTGCATAACAATGTTTAATACTTTTTCTTGCATGGTTTGCGGAATCAATCATATAGAGTAAATCCTTATTTGGATTCGATACAAAATAAATACCGGAAACTACGCGGAGATTGCTCATCGGATAGCGTTTATTCAAGTATTCCTCAAATTCATCACAGAGACCGCGTATTTGTGTCATCAACGTTTCTTCACTGTCGTTCTCCGCAAAAAGGAGAAAACGGTCGGCTTCAAGATGACAGGAAATAATCTGTTCGTGGCTGCCTGCTTTCAATTTCTTGGAAAAAAGCTTGAGTACATGATCCCCTTCTGCATATCCAAAATTCTCATTCAGGTTTGAGAAGTGGCTGATATCGGCAGAGATAAAAGCATATGTTTTGTCCGGTTTGCAGTGATGAAGCCGGTGGCGTACATGACGCTGGAAAGCAGCGTAAGTGTATAAACCTGTCAGGTTGTCGATTGAAAGTGCCTGAATACGATCCATCTGTTTACTCTGTTCATTGCGCAGAGATACATAAGAAGAAATGATACGGCTCAGATGTGCCAGTGTACTCAGAGTCCTGCTGTCCAGTTCTTTCATCGGCTGTCTTTTTGAGCACGAAATATATCCAATCGGAGCGTTATAACTGTAAAGCAGAATGTTGATAAAGGAACGGATGTTTTTTTCTTTAAAAAATGCCTGGTCGCTTTCTGAAAAAGAAACGTCATTTACATCCAGTGCAATATTGACTCCCCTTTTGTCATAGCTGACGAGAAAACCATCCCAGTCCCGGAAATTAGACACTTCATCAATAGGAAAAATAATTCCCTCTTCCCGTATCCATTTGTTCGTTACTTTTGCCGTTGTGTCATCCAGGAATTCGCTAATCAGTACCTGGTCAAATCCGAACTCCATACCAATTTTCTGGATAACAAGATCCGTATTGCTGTCGAGGTCGCGGGAACCGGACAGCATATGTACAGCAAAGGCAATAAAGGAACTGTCGTAGTCGGTGAGCTCTTCCGCCGGCAGCCTCTGGGAGTGAACTTCGGAAGGAATATAGGATAAAGTTGTCTCCATTTCCGGATAATAGACAGCGATTCCGGATTCTCCCTCAGGGATACTGTATATGGCTGCACCTGCATGAATCAGCCCCTGCCTGAAATCAGAGCACGAATCCGTAAAGTGATACAACCCCATACGGATCATCGGAACATAGTCCTGTGTGCGTCCATAGTAACTATTCATCAGGGCATCGTATAAATCATGTATAAGTGGTACACTGTCGGTGTTTTTAACCTCAGAAAAAACAACAGCAAAGCAGTCTTTTGTTATGCGGCAGAAAATGGCTTCTGTAGTATGCCTCTCAAAAAAATTCTGAATCAGTTCTGCCTGATTATGAAGAACAGTCATAGCAAATGCGGAGCCATATTCCGTAACCATTTCTGATAGTCCGGCAACGTAAATAAGGATAAGCTGGCAATTGTCATGCTTATTAAAAAAATCGTTCTCGGTTATTTTTTCTCTGGCAGATTCATAGGTAAATAAAGACGTTAGAGAGTCCTTTTCTTTGTTCAAGCAATCACCTCCAAAAATGGTATCTTCTCCCAATTAATATTATACGCCTGTATCAAATATATGGTCAAGTAAAATAATTCACAAAAAAAACAAAAAAACATGTAAAAAAAGGTAAATTGATGTGGCTGTTTTGAGGCCTGTTTTACTATTGACGATTATTTTGAAAATATGTTACAATTTGGTAAATAATGTCTAGGAAAAGGAGAAGGATATGAAGCAGTCAATCGTATTTACAAATGATAATTGTATTGGATGCAATAAGTGTATCAGTGTATGCAGTTGTATTGGCGCGTGTGTCTCCAGAGAGGTCGATGGCAGGAACCGTATTGAGGTTGACGGAAGTAAATGTGTGGGTTGTGGTGCCTGTTTTGATGTCTGTGAGCATAATGCGAGGGAATATCAGGATGATACAGAGCGTTTCTTTGAAGATTTAAAAAAAGGGGAAAAGATTTCCCTGCTGATTGCGCCTGCTTTTAAAGCAAATTATCCGAATGAATATGAAAGCGTTTTGGGAGGGTTGAAACAGCTTGGAGTAAACCGGCTGCTCAGTGTTTCTTTTGGTGCTGATATTACGACCTGGGGATATCTGAATTACATACAGCAGAACAATTTTCTGGGTGGAATATCCCAGCCGTGTCCAGCTGTTGTCCGATATATTGAGCATTATCTGCCGGAGCTTCTGCCAAAACTTTTTCCGGTTCAGAGCCCTATGATGTGCGCGGCGATTTATGCCAAAAAGGAAATGAAGGTACAGGACAAGCTGGCATTTATCAGTCCATGTATTGCCAAAAAAATGGAGATCGAGGATCCGAATAATAAAGGGTATATCTCTTACAATGTCACCTTTAACCATTTGATGAAATATGTAAAAGAACATGGAATTACAGGAAAACTGCAGTCTGACGAGATAGAGTACGGTCTCGGCTCCATTTATCCGATGCCGGGCGGATTGAAAGAGAATGTGTACTGGTTTTTGGGAGAGAGTGTGTTTATCCGCCAGATGGAAGGCGAAAAACATATGTATCATTATTTGGAGAAAAATAAGGATAAAATCGCAAAGAGCCAGACACCATATCTGTTTGTCGATGCCCTGAACTGTGGTTCCGGCTGTATTTATGGCACTGGCTGTGACCCGGAAAAAGCGGAAAACGATGATGCTCTTACCGCTCTGCTGAATATTCGCGAGGATTCCAAGAATAATAATGTGAAGAGTGCCTGGTCAAAAAAGCTTTCACCAAAGCAGCGTTTAAAACGGCTCAACCAGCAGTTTAAACACCTGAATCTGGAGGATTATCTGCGAAGCTATACCGATCGATCGGCAGAATGTCAGTATAAAATCCCATCAGAAGCGGAGAGAAATGAGATTTTCAGGGATATGCTGAAAGTAACACCGGAGGAGTGCAAGATTAACTGTTCCTGTTGTGGATATGATACCTGCGTGGATATGGCCAATGCCATTTACAATGGATTTAACCAGAAAGAAAATTGTATTTATTTCATTAAAAAAGAAATTGAAAATCAAAAAGAAGAAGCCCACAGACTTGCAGAGCAGCTCGGAGAAGAAAAGGAAATGATCCAGAATCAAAAGCAGCTCATTGTAGATACGATACAGCAGATAGACAAAGATTTTTCTACTTTGTATCAGGCCGTGGACGATATGGCAGTTGGAAATGAGCAAAATGCAGTAGAGAGTACAGAGATTTCCGGCAATATGATGGAGGTCAGTGAATTCTGTGAAGCCCTCAACAAATCTATGGATGAAATCAATGCGGTATTAGTTGAATTGCAGCAAAATAACGACGAAGTTGTGAGCATTGCAACGCAGACAAATCTTCTCGCACTCAATGCCAGTATAGAAGCGGCGCGTGCCGGTGAGGCAGGCAGAGGATTTGCCGTTGTCGCTGATGAGATTAACAATCTGGCTAAACAATCGAGCGATACTTCTATCCGTAGTAATGAAAGCCAGGCAAGAGTAATGTCTTCCGTGGGTGGAATCATCGAGGAGGCAAAAAAACTTCGGGAGACAATATCCGGGGTGAATACGAGAACACAGAGCCTGGCAGCTTCTACCCAGGAGATAGAGGCATCCGTGACAAATGTACTCGATGCGGCTGAAGAGATAAAAGAAAAATTAAAAATATTGGGAGAAGCATAAAACAAGTGATTTTCCACATACTAACTCCATATCCAATGATTTGAAGCAATCAAATCAAAATTATATAGAAGATAATGGAGGAAAATACAACCATGAAAGCAACAGGTATTGTACGCCGTATAGATGATCTGGGGCGGGTCGTAGTGCCAAAAGAAATACGGAGAACTCTCCGGATACGCGAAGGAGACCCGCTGGAAATTTTTACAAACAGAGAAGGTGGAATCATCTTAAAAAAATACTCTCCGATTGGGGAACTTGGAGAATTGGCGATGGAGTATGTGGAAGCCGTTGCACAGGTGGCAAAATGTACCGTGTGTGTGGCGGACAGGGACATGATCGTGGCGGTAGCAGGAGCTAATAAAAAAGAATTTATCGGCAAGGATATTCATGCAGATCTGATAGAATGTATTGAACGGCGTGAAAACATTTTAGCAAGCGATGCCGATGCAAGATTTTGCCAGGTAACAGCAGACGGAACAGAAGTACTTTCCGAGGCAATCAGTACAATTGTCAGTGAGGGAGACGCGATTGGGGCAGTCATTCTCCTTACGAGGAATCCGGATCGCGAATTTACTGAACTGGAAGAGAAACTGTCTGTTTGCGG
Organism: Eubacterium sp.; assembly: GCA_034101395.1. Taxonomy (GTDB): domain Bacteria; phylum Bacillota; class Clostridia; order Lachnospirales; family Lachnospiraceae; genus Eubacterium_F. The sequence continues at coordinate 28,707 of JAXEJU010000037.1, forward strand.
AGCCAATTTTCTCGGGCGGCAGATGGAGCAGTAACAAAATTCCAAAAAGCCCCAAAAATGGTAGAAATACCTTGACAAATTGGCGTAAAAAGGTTATATATAGTTATAGAAGTTTATTTTTAAACTACGAATATTTTTTTCGAGGAGGATATAATCCATGAATAAGACGGAATTAGTAGCAGCTATGGCTGAGAAAGCTGAATTGTCTAAGAAAGACACAGAGAGCGCACTGAAAGCTTTTATCGATGTTGTTTCCGATGAGCTTACAAAAGGCGGTAAAGTACAGCTGGTAGGTTTCGGTACATTTGAAGTTGCTGAAAGAGCAGCAAGAGAAGGTATCAACCCTCTTACCAAGAAGCCAATGAGCATTCCAGCTTCCAAGGCTCCTAAGTTCAAAGCTGGTAGAGGCTTGAAAGATGCTGTGAACAAATAATTGTTTGCATATTGTGGATTTTATATAGCGCCTGACTGTAGTTTCATACAGTGGGCGCTGTTCATTTTTAGGAGGTAATCAAAAATGAGACTTGATAAATATTTAAAGGTTTCCCGTCTGATTAAACGACGCACTGTGGCCAATGAAGCGTGTGATGCCGGACGGGTTTTTGTCAATGATAAACCGGCAAAGGCATCTGTTAATGTAAAACCGGGTGACATTATTGAGATACAGTTTGGAAATAAAAACACAAAAGTAGAAGTATTGAGTGTCGAGGAGACATACAAAAAAGAAGAGGCGAGAGAGCTTTACAAATATCTGTAAAAATCTGCAGTCATAAAATACGGAAAGCGGCATATATTTGTTATAACCCTTTGTGGGAAATGTGTGGATGCAGAAATGAGGGATACAGATATGTTGCAGGAACAAAGTCGCAGTTATTCCGGTTTTGGTGATGAAGGGGGAAACCGCCCCGGCCGTGACAATACCAGCCGACAGAATACGGGGCACAAACTTGTAATGGAAGGAAGAACGCGGGTAGAGCTGACCGGTGTGACAGAGGTGATTTCTTTTAACACGGAAGAAGTACATCTGGAAACAAATCAGGGGGCACTGCGTTTTGGTGGCGAAGATCTGCATGTAAAGAGGCTGACACTGGAACGTGGAGAAGTGATTCTGGAAGGACATATCAATGAAATCTCTTATTATGAATCAGCTCACAGCAAACCGGCGGGAAGTTTTGTCCGCCGTCTCTTCCGCTGATGGAGATGATAATCGGGCAGCTTCAGTATTTTGGAGCTTCCTTTTTGTATGGGGTACTGCTGATGTTTGCCTATGATTTTGTCCGGATATTTCGCTGTAAGGTCCGGCATCCTGTGGCGGCGAGACTGGCTGAAGACTGGATGTTCTGGCTTATTGCAGCAGTCTTTGTATTTCAGATGATATTTGCTTTGAATAACGGCATCATGCGGAGCTTTTTTGTGATCTCCTTTGTCGGAGGACTTGTTTCTTACCGGAAGCTTATGAAAGATCATCTTGTTCATGCTATTCTTGCGGTCATTCACTTTGTTTTTCGACCGTACGTTTGGATTCGAAAAAAATTGGCAAAATCCACAAAAAAACCTTGAAATAACAGAAAGAATTCTATATAATGTCAATACATGGAATTACTACAACGATAGAAAATACTGTTGTAGAATAATGAGTAGAGGATGAGGCTCATGAGTCGTAAAAGAATAAAAAAACGTCGCACCGGACTATATCTTGTCATGCTTGTGGTCGGAATTTTCCTTAGCACGCTTGTAGTGCAGGGAATCAACCTCCGCGCCAACTGTCAGAACCTCGCAGCAGAGCAAAGCGAGCTGGAGCAGAAAAAGAAAAGCCTGGAAAAAGAGAAGAAAAAAATAAAAGAGCAGGAAGCTTATTCAAAAACGGATGAATATATAGAGGAAGTGGCGAGAGAAAAATTCGGCCTCGTATATGACAATGAAATTATCTTTAAGCCGGAAGAATAACACGCAAAAGAGCTGCTGCCCTGACGATTAAAATCGCCGGGGCAGCAGCTCTTTTGACATCATTTTTATGCAAATTTTATGCTTTTTATAACGCTGTCAATATTTGTCTTCAGGGAGGTGTCTCCATCATCTGCATTCCGTTGGTGTCTGCAAAAGCATTAAAATCACTTGGAACATTGAGTGTAACACCATTGACTGAACGGCTCTCCAGCGCGATCTCCTCACCGTATCTTTCTCACATCCTCAAGGGAGTTTGCTGTCGATTCCTATGAAGTAAAGGCATTTTATTATCTCATAAAGCCTGTTGATGATGTGAAATTATTTCGCACTCTCGATTTTTCTTTGGAAAATGGTTTTTTCCGCTGCCACCGCAGCTATATTGTCAACATGAATAATATAGAGCAATTTACGAAGTCGGAGATTATCACAGGTTTGAATTCAGTAATCCCGATATCCAGAAACCGGTATATTGCCTTTAAGGAAACTTATTTTAACTATATGTTTGAATAGGCGGGGCTGTCACGCAGGCCCCGCCTATGTTGCATCCGCTGTCCGTATACGAATTACTGCTATTCGATACTATAACAGGTGCTGATTGTTTTTTTGTTCTTTTCTTCTGGAATCTCTTCGTCCAGTAGATGCGATGGTCTGACAATCTCATTTGATACAACGATATTTTTCGTTTCAGTTGAGCCGTCCTTATATGTGACGGTACAGGTAATTCCCATATCCTTTGTCAGAAAATCTAACACTTTTTTTGTTTCCTGAAGGGAAGAATTACATATATCATAGTTGAAATCCCGGTACTGATTCTTTTTTTCGGCGTTCCATATATCGGAGGTATCTGATATATTAATGCAGGTTTTATCGTTGATTTGATTGTCATAAGCTACGGTAAAAGATTTGTACTGCTGATTTTCGTAGGTTAGTTTCTCTTTCCTCTCACTCTCGGCTGAGGAATAGGGAACATTTAATTCCTGGGTTATTTTTTCTCCGTCGATGACAACACTTTTATTTTTCGGGTTTGTTATTACAAATACCCCGTTTTTTATTGAATAGGTAATGGTATCAATGTTTTGTCCCTTACATTTAAATGGGAAATCAAATGAAAAGGCAATTCCACCCTTTTCATCTCCGCAGATTGCAGAAGATAAGGAGGAATACTTATCGGAAAAAACTTTTCCGGTTTTTGTCAGCTCTTTTGCATATGCGGTGATAGAGAAGAAGTTGCTGGTTGTGGTTTTATCGCCTGGTGCTTCAGGCATTTCCTGGAACATAGGAACGATTGCGTAAGTGGCGATCATCAGTGCCAGGCAGGCAGCGACGGCAACCGCCGGTTTAAATAATTTCTTTACTTTCATACTGGTCTCCTTTTCTTTGTTTGCCTCGTAGAACAAAGCTTTTGCTCTGTCTTTCTCCGATTCCTTTAACTTTATTTTGTCCAGTGCACTTTTGTAATGGTTATTCATGTTCAGCCTCCATTATTTTTTTTAGACGATTACGCCCCCGGGATAGTTTGGAGTTTACTGTGTTTTGATTTTTTCCAAGAATCTCTGCAATTTCCTTTATCGAGTACTCTTCATAATAATAAAGATATAAAATATTGCAGTAATCCTTTGGCAATTGATACAGTTCTTCCATGATTTCCTTCTCTTCCGGTTCGTAGGAAATATCAAAATCTTCCAGGGGGACCGTATTTTTCCGGAAAAAAGATTTTTTGTAGTCCAGACATTGGTTAATAGTTACTCTGATCAGCCAGGACTTAAGATGCTCATAATCATGAAAACATTTTTCTTTCTGTTTCAAAAGTTTAAGAAATACATCCTGAACGACATCCTCGGCATCGTGCGTATCAAACAGGTTCTGATATGCAATCCGGAAAATCGTGTCAGAAAACATTTCTACGATTGTAATGTATTCTTCCTCTGTTTTTATGTTTAGCATATTAACTCCTTTCACTAAGTAACACGAATGAGTAGCGTAATTTAGTGCAGAGCCATTATTTTTTTAATAATTTTTCCCTCTTTTCGAATGAAACTAAAAAAAGTATAACAATATAAAAAAATAAAAACAAGAAAACTGTCGAAAACTTTTTAACGGTTTGTCTCCCTTTTTGACAAAATCCGCTCTCCGGCATGTTTATACTAATTAGCATGCATATCTGTTGTCAGAAATGACTTTTATATAGACGAGGGGGTATAAACCGTGAAAGAAAAGAAAGAAAGATGGACACCTGATTTTCGGAAAATTGCGCTTGTGATACTTGGTTTTCTGCTTGGCCGGGTCTGGTTGTTTGAGATAAATCCATTTGGCGTTGCCTTTTTTGCCAGTATATGCGGCGAAGGGCTGAATAAACGTCTGATGGCAGTGGCAGTGCTGCTTGGTATGTTTACAAGCGCTGACGGAATCGGGCTGCTAAAATATATCGTGTTATTTTCTCTGATTCTGATAGCGGATTCCATGCAGCAAAAGGTGGGACAGGCTCCCACACCTTTTTTTCTTTCCCTGTTGTGTGGAGGACTCAATCTGTTACTGGGTGCAGCGCTTAGCCTTCTCTCGGTAAATACATGGGAAATGCTTGGAATGAGTGCTCTGGAAAGCATTGCGGTTTTTGCGCTGGCCAATGTCTATCAATGGGGCATTCGCTTTTTTCTGTACGGTGAATGGAGGCGTACACTGGGGAATGAAGAGCTGATCAGCATACTGACATTGCTGACGACTGCACTCTGTGCGATACCGGACCGGATTGATGATGTGTTTTCAATCGTGGGAACGCTCGGCTATCTGGCGATACTGTTTATGGGGTTTCGATATGGAGCGGCAACCGGGACGATGGCCGGGGCAGCGGGTGGAATTTTGTCAGTCGTCACAGGGGGTGACCCTGTCATGGTTGGCGTCTGCTGCCTTTTGGGAGTCAGCGTGGGAATATTCCGCAAAATTGGCCGGATTGGCAGCAGCATTGCTTTTTTTCTGATGGGATACTGCATGATATATTTTCTGCAGGGACAAAGTGCAGGAATTGTTGAACTGCGTGCAATGGTTTCTGCTATTGTTATTTTTCTCGCGCTGCCCCGCAGTATAGTCCGGGGGGTGGAAGAAGATGAAAAGGAACAGAAGGAAAATCTGTTTGCAAAAGAGGATGTGCGGGCATTGGCAAATTATAAAATAGGAGATTTTGCCGATGCCTTTAAACGTCTCTCCAAAAGTTTCTCGGAGGGGGATTTCCATCAAAATGAAGTAACACCGGAAGAAATAGAGGAAATTTATGAGGAGCTTTCGGAGAAAATATGCAGCGGATGTGCCAACTGCAATTTCTGCTGGGACAAGCACCTGCAGGAGACGAGAGATAATATTCATGCGATTATCCGCCGGGCGGGGGATGACGAGAGTGCGGCGGCGCAGATAAGTCCGGAGTTTGGAAGGCGTTGTATCCGCCTTGATGCCTATGCAGAATATGCCGCGGAGCGGATGGCTGTTGCCAAAATGAATCTTGGCTGGCGAAACCGTATGGCAGAAAACCGGGAGATTATAGCGAGGCAGATGATGGAGGTATCCAATGCACTCCGTTCCTTTACTCTTGAAATCGGTGAACCGGGAGAAATTTCAACAGAAGAACGAAGAACCATAGTCGGAGAACTGAAAAAAGAGGGGGTCCGCCTTCACCAGATTTCCGTGAAGCGCAGACGTGGACGGCTGGAGGTCGCTTTCACCGGTTCCTGTAGGGGACGCCGGTGTCTTACGAAGACCGACCTGGCAAAAGCGCTGTCACGGGCAGCAGGTGTAAAGATGTGTCCGGGACGTGAATGCCGGAATGTGCTTTCTGAGGAGGAAGTACTGATGTTTTTCCGGGAGGACACAAGATATAAGGCACTTACCGGAATTGCACGCATTGCGAAATCCGGTGAACAGGTATCCGGTGACAATTATTCGTTTATGGAATTATTAAGCGGCGAACTGCTTATGCTTCTGGCAGACGGCATGGGGAGCGGAGAGATGGCATACCGGGACAGCGGAAGCTTTCTGGAGGTGCTGGAGCATCTGATGGAGGCCGGATTTGAAAAAAAATCTGCACTCCGCATGCTCAACACCCTTTTTGTCATGAATTTTGAGGGGCGGACTTTTACAACGCTTGATATGGTCTCGCTGGACCTGTATACCGGAGTATGTGAGATTATGAAAAATGGAGCGGCAGCTACATTTATCAAGCGGAAATCCCGCGTGGACACGATTCAGTCCGAGGCGCTTCCGGTGGGAGTTGATATGGAAGCAGAAAGTGATGTGGCAGTTACCCGTCTGGAGGAAGGCGATATGGTGATCATGGTTTCGGATGGTGTAATCGACGGCTTTGACAGAAAACGTGAAAATCTCGAAAAGCTCATTGGGGAAATGGTCTGTCAGAATCCAAACGATATGGCAAATCAGATACTGATGCATGCCCTTGCCGGCAGTACCAGAGAGGCAACGGATGATATGAGCGTACTGGTGGCGGGATTGTGGATAAAAAATCCGTCTTAATGCATAAAGCGTTTGACGGATGAGGCGAAAATGGATATCATGATGACAGGGACATTGGAACCAATATACACATATGGGAAAATCAGGAGAATCCATTTTTATGAAGGAAAAATTTGTGGATAAAGTGTTAGATTTTTGTAATGAAGAAAAACTACTGGAAAAGGGAGACCGGATTGTCGTGGGAGTGTCCGGCGGTGCAGATTCGGTCTGCCTGTTACAGTTTTTATATGAAATCAGAGAGACATGGGAACTCTCTCTGTATGTACTTCATGTTCATCACGGAATACGTGGGCAGGAAGCTGACCGGGATGCGGCGCTGGTAAAAGAGATGGCAGACCGGCTTTTTCTGCCTTTTTGTCTTGTGAAAAAGAATGTTCCGGAGATTGTAAAAAAAGAGGGGCTGACGGAGGAAGAGACTGGCAGGAAGGTCAGATATGAGGCGTTTGAGGAATACCGCCGGGAGGTGGGAGCAGATAAAATTGCAGTTGCGCATCACGAAGATGATCAGGCGGAGACGGTGCTGTTTCATCTGTTCCGCGGAACAGGGCCGAGAGGGCTCTGTGGAATACCGGCCAGACGGGGACCTATTATCCGGCCACTTCTTTGCGTAACAAGGCAGGAGATTGAGACATTTGTATGTGAAAATGAACTGGACTATGTGATTGACGGCACAAATCTTGTCCCACAGTATACACGGAATAAGATCAGGATCGATCTTATTCCGTATGTGCAGCGGGAAATCAATGAGCAGGCCATCCGGCATATTGCACAGGCAGCAGAAAAAAATGTGAAGTGGAGCCGGTATATTGAAAGGCAGGGAGAGAAGGCGGCAGAGAGAATTATACAAAAAAGAGACGGAAATATTTTTCTTTCGCTGGAAGAATTTGAAAAAGAGGATTCTGTCATCCGGGATGAGGTAATTCGTCTTGTCTTTGCAGAGTTTGTACCGGGCGGAAAAGATATAGGACAGATTCATTACAAACAGGTAAAACTGCTTGCGAAGGGTAGTTCCGGGTGTCAGGCGCATTTTCCCGGAAATGTTGTCGCAGTGCGTGAGTATGGACAAATCCGGTTTGGAAGACCCAAACTTCGGGATAAAGAAATATTTTCCCTTGCATGTCCGATTCCCTCTTCGCATATAGTAGACGGGAATGGTGAGCGTTTCCGTATTTCGCTGCATGTGGAAGACCGGTCAGATTTACCCGTCCAAATTCCTCAAAAAGACTATACGAAATGGCTGGATTATGATAAGATAGAGGGTGGTCTGGTATTACGTAATCCAAAAGAAGGCGATTACTTTATACTGAACGACAAAGGGGATAAGAAAAAACTCAGCCGTTACTATATGGATTTAAAAATACCGGCAGGACAGAGAGTTCACCAGCTTGTACTGGCAGACGGAAGTCATGTGGTTTGGGCGATACCGGGGCGTATCAGTCATGCCTGCAGAATATCAGAACAAACGAATAAGGTATTGGTTGTCACCAAAGAAAGGGATTTGTTATGAGAGAAGAAGTCAAAGTATTTATTGAAGAGGAAAAACTCAATGCGAGAATCCGTGAGATCGCGGAACAGATCAACGAAGATTATGCCGGTAAAAAGATACATCTTGTTTGTATTTTAAAGGGCAGCGTATTTTTTACCTGTGAACTGGCAAAATATATAAAAGTGCCGGTGACCATGGATTTTATGAGCGTCTCAAGCTATGGAGACAGCATGACCAGTTCCGGAAGCATCACCATCGAACAGGATCTGATGATGGACATAATGGACCGTGAAGTTCTTGTGGTGGAAGATATTGTGGACAGCGGCAGAACCCTTTCCTATCTTGTCAATACGCTGAAAAAACGCGGTCCGGCGAGCCTTCGTATTGCAACATTGTTAGATAAACCATCCTGCCGTGTATCATCCGTTGATACGGCATACACTGGTTTTGAGATAGAAGATCTTTTTGTGGTAGGATTTGGGATGGATTATGCACAGAAATACCGGAATCTGCCATATATAGGAGAACTGATTATAAAGGAGGATTAATCCGATGAAGGGATTAAAGGGATATGGCTTTTTTATCATTATGGCAGCCATAATTCTAATTGTATTTTTAACAAATGATTTTTATGACAGTATGAGCCGGGAGAATTATTCCTATTCCCAGTTCCGGCAGGATATGGAAAATAACTCGGTTTCAGCTGTTACAATCCGTCAGAACCAGGAGGTTCCTACCGGAAAGGTGGTAGTAACCACATCAGATAATGAGACAAAAAGTTTTTATGCTCCGGATGTGAATACGATACTGGATTATCTGAATACCCGGACAGCAAATGGGGACACCAAAGTACAGGTGTCAGTGAAAGATGTGGAGACAACTCCGTGGTATCTCGAAATTCTGCCGTATTTGCTCGGATTTGTACTGATTTTCGTATTGTTCAGTATGATGAGTGGTCAGGCAGGAGGTGGCGCCGGTGGCGGGAACTCCAAGATGATGAATTTCGGCAAGAGCCGTGCCCAGATGACGGCACCGGATGAAAAAGCCAAGACGTTTGCGGATGTTGCCGGACTAGTGGAAGAAAAAGAACAGCTCGAAGAGATTGTCGATTTTCTGGAGGCACCGGAGAAATACACAAAACTCGGTGCAAGAATTCCGAAAGGCGTTATCATGGTTGGCCCTCCGGGAACCGGTAAAACACTCCTTGCCAAAGCGGTAGCCGGAGAGGCTGGAGTGCCGTTTTTCAGTATTTCGGGTTCCGATTTTGTAGAAATGTTTGTCGGTGTCGGTGCTTCCCGTGTCCGTGACCTGTTCGCAGAGGCAAAGAAAAACGCGCCGTGTATTGTGTTTATTGACGAGATTGATGCTGTTGCAAGGCGCCGTGGAAGCGGTCTTGGCGGCGGACATGACGAACGCGAGCAGACACTGAACCAGATGCTTGTGGAAATGGACGGATTTGGAATCAATGAAGGAATCATTGTAATGGCGGCAACAAACCGTGTAGATATTCTCGATCCTGCCATCCTGCGTCCGGGACGTTTTGACCGGAGAATTCATGTGGGACTGCCGGATGTCCGGGGCCGCGAGGAAATTCTCCGCGTCCATGCCAAAAATAAACCGATGGGAGAAGATGTGGATTTGGAAGAGATTGCGCGCACGACGGCAGGATTTGCCGGGGCGGATCTTGAGAATCTGTTAAATGAGGCAGCGATAGCGGCAGCAAGGGGTAACCGTGCATATGTCGTAGATGAGGATATCCGTAAATCCTTTATCAAAGTCGGCATTGGCGCTGAGAAGAAGAGCAAGATCATTTCGGATAAAGACAAGCGGATTACCGCGTTCCACGAGGCGGGGCATGCAATTCTGTTCCATCTGCTTCCGGATGTCGGCCCGGTATACACCGTTTCCATTATTCCTACCGGACAGGGGGCAGCAGGTTATACGATGCCATTGCCGGAGAAGGATGAGATGCATCTGACAAGAGGCAAAATGCTGCAGGATATTACCGTATGTCTGGGCGGACGCATTGCGGAGGGGATTGCTTTTGATGATATCACGACCGGAGCGGTGCAGGATATCCGTCAGGCGACAGATGCGGCAAGAGATATGGTGACAAAATACGGTTTCTCGGATGAACTTGGAATGATCAATTACAGTACCTCAGATGATGAAGTGTTTATCGGAAGAGACATTGGCCATACCAAGAATTTCAGTGAGGGTACGGCACAAGTCATTGATCGTGAAGTGAAAAAGATTATTGACGAATGTCATGCAAGAGCGACGAAAATTCTTAAGGAAAATAAACAGATTCTTGAGCGGCTGGCAGAACTGCTGATTGAGAAGGAACGTATCGGACAGGAAGAATTTGAGGCGTTGTTTGAGCAGAATGACGAGACAATAGTCGGAATTGAATAAGAATTTGTGCAAAAGTTCAAACGGGAGAAAAATATTGGGCAAAATACACAAAAGAAATTGTGAAATTTTTTAATCTTTGTGCACACTGATTTACGATAAGATGTTATAGTAATACTCGTAAACCCCAATACATTATATAGTTTTTGCTACACCCCATAAGTAACAAAAATACCTTCTCCCAAAAGGACAGCATCGTGAGCTGTCCTTTTGACTTTGTATGGATAAATAACTACAGATGATTAACGGAAAGAGAAAAGAGTTTATGGAGGGGACTCCTATGAAAGAGGGAAAAATTAACCGGGCGGCAATATTCAGTGACGGAACCGGTAATTTCGTGACACCGGCTCAGCCAATGAAAAACAGCACGGCGACGATCCGCTGTCGTACCGGAAGAGATGATGCGGAAGCTGTTACAGCGGTAGTGAATGGAACTGCATACAAGATGCGTCTGGAAACAGTGACAGACCACTTTGCTATGTATGCAACTGATATTTTACTGGCAGAGGACAAGGTAACCTATTACTTTGCCATTCATAAAGGGGAGGAGACGATCTACTGCAACCGACAGGGGGTAGTAGAAAATATTAATCCATATTTTGACTTTTGCATTATACCCGGTTACAACTCACCGGACTGGGCAAAAGGAGCGGTTATGTATCAGATTTTTGTGGACCGTTTTTATAATGGCGACAGCAGCAATGACGTGGTAGATGATGAATACACGTATATTGACGAGCACGTCACCCAGGTAAAGGACTGGAACAAGATGCCCGCATCTATGGGTGTTCGTGAGTTTTACGGCGGTGATTTGAAGGGAATTCTGGATAAACTTGATTATCTGCAAGAGATGGGGGTCGAAGTACTTTATCTGAACCCGATTTTTGTATCCCCGTCCAATCACAAATACGATACACAGGATTATGACCACATTGACCCTCACTATGGTGTGATTATAGAGGATGGAGGGGAAGTGCTTGCGCCGGATGACAGAGAAAATGCCCATGCGACAAAATATATCAAACGTGTGGTAAACCAGAAAAATTTAAAAGCGAGCAATGCTTTTTTTGCAGAATTTGTACAGGAAGTTCACTCCAGGGGAATGAAAATTATCCTCGACGGTGTGTTCAATCACTGTGGTTCTTTTAATAAATGGATGGACCGGGAGAAAATGTATGATAAGGACGCTGCCTATTCCAAAGGAGCGTTCCTCACGGAAGACAGTCCCTATAAAGACTTTTTCCGGTTTTATCCGGACGGAAGCTGGCCAGACAATACGCACTATGATTCGTGGTGGGGCAACGATACGCTGCCAAAGCTCAATTATGAGGATTCCGAAAAGCTTGTTGAATACATTCTCGGCGTGGCAAAAAAATGGGTGTCGGAACCGTACAATATTGACGGCTGGCGTCTGGATGTGGCAGCTGATCTGGGGCATTCTCCGGAATTTAACCACCGATTCTGGCAGCGCTTCCACGACACGGTAAAACAGGCAAATCCGGATGCAATTATACTGGCTGAGCACTATGGCGATCCATCGTCCTGGCTGGATGGCACCCAGTGGGACACGGTCATGAATTATGATGCATTTATGGAGCCCCTTAGCTGGTTTCTCACCGGAATGGAAAAACACAGTGACGTGTACAAACAGGATATGATAGGAAATGCGGACGCATTTTTTGCGGCCATGACAGATTTTGGTGCGCGTTTTACGACACCATCTGCGCAGGTAGCGATGAATGAGCTTTCGAACCACGACCATTCCCGCTTTCTTACCCGCACGAATCACATGGTAGGGCGTACTGCTTTCGCCGGACCTATGGCGGCAAATATGGGAGTAAACCCGGCTGTCATGCGGATGGCAGTTGTGGCACAGATGACATGGGTTGGTGCGCCGACGGTATATTATGGTGACGAGGCCGGTCTCTGTGGCTGGACAGACCCGGATAACAGACGCAGTTATCCGTGGGGCAATGAGGACAAAGAAATGATTTTGTTCCATAAGGAAATGATCCGGATTCACAGGGATTATTCGGCATTAAAGACCGGAAGTCTGATATATCTGCACAGTGAGCAGGGCTTAATTGGCTATGGACGTTTTGATGATAAAGATAAATTTTTCGTACTTCTCCAGGTCGGTGGTGAACCGCGCGAGGTCGAGGTCGATGCATGGCGGATTGGCATGGAGGACGGTCAGTCGATGGCGTGTATGATGAATTCCTCAAAGGACGGATTCCATATGTCTTCGGATTGCCGACGCGTGGAAAACGGGAAAATCAGAGTTCCTGTCGGGACGGACGGCGCTGTTGTGTGGAAAAGTATTGACATGGGTTGGTAAAACTTTATATTTTTGCAACAATCAGCCTCTCTCAATAAAGACCGTTGAGAGAGGCTGAAAAAAACGGAATCATTACAGTTCCCGCATCTGCCGTAGCAGATATTTATACCGGAAAGACAGGGCATTCAGCTCATAAATATAACTGTCCACCAAATCCGGATCGGATACATTGTCAAAATTTGAATTGGCAGTTTCCAGCGACTGCTGCAAAGTTTCTATTTCCTGTTTCAGCTGTTCCCGAATCTGGTACACCGAATCTTTTTTTTTTCGTTTCATGGATTCCTTCCCTTCCCGGACAAACCGTTAAAATTAAGTTCTTTTATTAGCAGTATAGTCAAAAAATTCCAACTTTATGCAAAAATAGTTGTTGACAAACCCCACCTTCTGTGGTATTGTTTATCTCACATCACAATAGGAGGTGGGTAATATCCCAGGCAGAGAGTTATTATTGCTCGTTCTTCTGCCGGCATCCCTATTTGATATCTGGCGGTACAAGGTGCCGAATGCACTTATTACAGCCGCTCTTGTAATTAGCCTGGTCAGGCATTTTGACGCGCAGGGATTCTTAGGAATATATCTCTGGCTCACCGGAACGGTCGTTCCGTTTATCCTAACTTTTATATTTTATAAAGTGCGCATGTTGGGCGCATCGGATGTTAAAATTTTTTCTGTCGTCGGAAGCTTTGTCGGTGTCATGACAAGTTTACAGATTATCGTCGTATCTGTTTTTACCGGGGCAGTTCTTGCCGTAATCAAAATTTATCGCAGAAAAAATCTGAGACATCGTCTGAATCATTTTATTCACTACATTTATGGATGTAAAGAGGACAAAAAACTGAAACAATATTATGACAGAGAAAAAGAGGGAGATGATGGGATTATCCCATTTACCGTTGCGATAACCCTCGCCTGTATTCTCTGCCTGTATTGAAGAACTCAAAAGATTGGAGGTCGAATGAGAGATGTAATTTTGCTGCTGTATCTCCACGATGAAAAATACGGAAAAAGGCTGTTGCGCTATCTGGCAGGAAAGAAAAATCCGGTTCTGTATCCTGAATTAGTGACAGTGAGAGAGCGGATAGAAAAAAGAACAGCGTCAGAAGCAGAAGAGCTGGTTGTACTGACCGACGATGCCGGCATAAGGGAGGACAGCAAAAGAAAAGTAATTTATTTATCCAGGGAAATGGGTAAGGGTAAAAGGAAAATATACCGGTACCAGAAAGCATCCGGTATTTACCAGGATCTGATGGAACTTTTGGAACTGAAACCGATGGCAAAAGCGCCGTGTCTGCCGGAAAAGAGAGAAACACAACAAGGTATATTCTGTCTGCTGGATCCGGAGGGAGGAGGCAGTGCTGCTCTGGCAGTTTTTTTATCCCAGTATCTGGGGAAGCGTGGAAAATGTCTGTATCTGAATCTGACAGGATTTCCACTCTATTATGGGGAAACGCTGCAGGAGAATCCGGATTTTCATACAAAGGGGCTGGCTGAACTGCTCTTTTGTATGAACCGCAGAGAACTCACAGAGGAGATCAAAAAACTGGTAAAACCGTTTGGGTGTGCCGATATGATACCACCATTTCCACATTTTAAGGATTTGCTGGATTGTGGCGCAAAAGAGTGGAACGGTCTTTTGCCGAGGATTCGCGCAGAATGCGGATACGACAATATTGTTCTGGAGGTGGGGCAGCTTTTTGAATATACCCTTGATATCATGGATCAGTGTGAGTACCCCTGCCTGATTCGGGGAACCGGTTTGTGCGGGCGGATTCGTACGGCGGTATTCCGCCAGTATTGCCGGATTGAGAAAAAAGAGCGACTGCTCGACCGCTGTCATGTGATGGCACTTCCGTTTGAGAGGGAGGAGGGAATGGAGATTCTTTCACGGCAGACACCGGAAGAAATCGGAGATGACGAGTCTCTGATGAAGCGCATCAGAAACTGGTTGGAGCAGTTGGAAAAGGAGGAGGAAGATGACTGCATTATCGAAGAAGATGGATGAGAAGAAACAGCAGATACGGGAAAATGTTCTGGATGAAATACCGGCGGGAACTGAAATCAGTGATGAAAAGTTGTGGCAGCTGATCGAAAAGAAAATAGAAGAAGATGGCGAAAAGGAATATATGAGACTCGAGGAAAAGCGGCTGCTTCGCCACAGTATTTTCAATTCCATTCGAAAAATGGATGTTCTACAGGATATTTTAGAGGATGAAGATGTCACAGAAATTATGGTAAATGGGCCTGAGCATATTTTTATAGAAAAAGAAGGGGCACTGATGGAGACGGGATTGCGGTTTGAACACCAGGGCAGACTTGAGGATATTGCCCAGCAGATTGCCTCTGCCGGGAACCGGATAGTGAACGAATCCAACCCGATACTGGATGCGAGGCTGGAGGATGGATCGCGTGTCAATATCGTCCTTCCGCCGATAGCCATTGAGGGACCGGTGATCACTATCCGCAAATTTCCCAAAGAAGCTATGACGATGAAAAAGCTGATTGCGATGGGAGCCGTCACAGAAGAGGTAGAAAAATTTTTGAAAAAGCTTGTTCAGGCGAAGTACAACATTTTCATATCCGGCGGGACGGGAGCGGGGAAGACGACATTTCTTAATATCCTGTCGAACTTTATTCCCCATCATGAACGCGTGATAACGATAGAAGATTCCGCGGAACTGCAAATTCAGAACATCGACAATCTCGTTCGCCTGGAGGCGCGCAATGCCAATGTGGAGGGGAAAAATGAAGTGACAATACGTGATCTGGTAAAAAGTGCCCTGCGTATGCGGCCGGATCGCATAATCGTGGGGGAAATCAGGGATTCCGCAGCAATCGACCTACTCACTGCGATGAATACAGGGCATGACGGCAGCCTTTCCACCGGCCATGCGAACAGTCCGGCGGATATGCTGAACCGGCTTGAGACGCTGGTACTTATGGGACTTGATATACCGCTGGCGGCAATTCGCAAGCAGATAGCTTCAGGACTTGACATTATCATCCACCTTGGCAGACTTCGGGACAAAAGCCGCAAGGTGCTCGAGGTATCAGAAATTGGTGAAGTTGAGGATGGACAGATACAGGTATACCCGATTTATCGGTTTGAAGAGGATGGAGAAAAGGACGGGAAGGTGTCAGGACAATTGAGGGCGACCGGGCATAAGCTTATAGCGACCGGAAAATGCCGGAGAGCGGGGGTGGAGATATAGTGGAATACACATGTTACAGACTTAGTAGAAAAGAAAAAATACGTTATATGCTTACCGGATATATGGGTGCATTCATTCTCATTTATCTCTTTTACCATAGTATCCTCTTAAGCGTGGTGGCTGGAATAGCGGGAGCGGTATTTTATCCCGGATATCAGAAAAAAGGGCTCGCAGGTAAGAGACAGTGGCAGTTGATGGTGGAATTTAAAGATGCGATGGACAGCATGGTATCTGCCCTTGTAGCGGGATATTCGATGGAGAATGCGGTGTCAGAGGCCTATAAGGATTTGCGGCTCATGTATGAAAATGATACGCCGATGATACTGGAATTAAAGAATCTGAGGCAAAAGATACGATTACAGCAGCCGCTGGACAAACTTCTTCTGGAATTTGGAAGAAGAAGCGGCGTGGAGGATATCCTGACGTTTGCCCAGATTTATGCAACAGCGAGAAGAAGTGGCGGAAATCTTGTCAAAGTGATGAAACGGACCGCAGATAATATCGGAGAAAAAATGGAAATTCAGAGAGAAATCCAGACCATGATTGCGGGGAAACGGATGGAAGCTTTCTGTATGATGCTGATTCCCCTTTTCATTATTTTATATATGCAGTTATTCTCGACAGGATTTCTGGATCCGCTTTATAAAGGAATCGACGGACGGCTCTTCATGAGCGGGGCGCTGGTAGTCTACATAATGGCGGTTTTGTGGAGCCGTTCCATCATGAAAATTCAGTGCTGACAGGGAGGGGGATTTTTGAAAAAAAGGAAACTGGAAATACGGTGGGAAAAGATTTTACATAATCAAAAGCTGATTGCTTTTCTTCACCGGGAAAAACAGACAGATGATTACATCTCTCAGATGTACCCGAGAGAAAACAAGGAAAAAATGTTTCTTACACTCTGGGGAAAAAGACTTCTTGTATTTGCCGTATTGCTGTCAGCAGTGATTGCATCTGCCGTTTTCGGATTTTTATCTGAGCCGGAAAAATCCCGTCTCACGGAAGGAAAATATATTACCCGGGGAGAGGAAGATGAGGTGCTGGTGCTTACTCTTTTGGGGACAACGGGGGAAAACCAATGGGAAAAGACAATGTCCCTGAATGTAAAAGAACGACAGTTCACAAAACAGGAAAAAGAAAAGCTGACAAAGGAGACAGAGCAGTATATAAAAAATACGCTGGCAGGGGAAAATGATTCATTTGACCACATTTGCAAAAAACTTCAGCTTATATCATCCGTTCCGGGGACAGGTATATTGCTGCAGTGGGTGTATGATGACAATTATATCAGGGAATCCGGGGATTTAAAGCGGGATGCGATACCATCTGATGGAGTAGATACAGAGTTAATGGCAAAAGCCCGGTGGAAAAACTGGAAAAAAACTTTTTATTTTCCGGTCCGTCTTTTTCCTCTGTCACTGAGCGATCAAGAAGCAGCAGTAAAAAATATAAAAAAACAGGTAAAGGAGGTGATGAGGGAACAGGCTGACCGGGAAGTAGTTGAGCTTCCTACGGAAATTGGTGGCACAAAACTACGATATGAAGCCAAAGAGGGCGGGAAGGATTTTTCGATGTTGTATATCTGTATTTTTGTCGCGTTCATGTTTCCCGTGTGTCTGCATCAAAAACAAAAAAAAGAAATTCAGAATCGGGAGGAGCAGCTGCTTCTTGATTATCCGACACTGGTAAACCGGATTATGCTGCTTCTCGGTGCCGGGCTTACTGTGAGAAAAGCGGTGGAGCGGATGGCAGATGAATATGAGGAAAACCGGCGAAAAGGAGGTGGTGTCCGTTATGTGTATGAGGAAATCTGTGTCATGGTACATCAGATGCGGGACGGTGTATCGGAGAGCCGGGCAATCGAGCAGTTTGGACGCAGGTGCAGGCTTCTTCCCTATCTGAGGTTTTCATCCGTCATTACCCAAAATCTGAAAAAAGGGGCAGACGGGATTATCGATATTCTGGAAAAGGAATCCTTAGAAGCACTGGAACAGAGGAAGGAACGGGTGCTGCAGTTAGGAGAAACAGCAGGAACCAGGCTATTGTTTCCAATGATGATTATGCTTGGTCTTGTAATGGGAATTATTATGGTTCCTGCATTTATGTCAATGTAGGATAGAAAGGAAGGTATGTATGGGAGATTTGAAAAGGTTCTGGAGAAATGAGGAGGCAATTGGAGTTGTGGAAATTATTTTGATACTGGTTGTTCTGATAGCCCTTGTTCTTTTGTTTAAAAATAAAATCACGTCGGTGGTGACGAAGGCGTTTAAAAGTTTTACAACCGATGCGGGGTCTATCATTGGGTAGGCGGGAGAATGGCAGTATTACCGTGTTTCTTACGCTGACTGGAATGTTAATTTTTGCACTGCTCGGGACACTGGTTGAGACAGCGCGCTTTGGGGCATGTGCTAATCATGCGGCAAGAACACTGCGCACAGCGACAGAGGGTCTGCTGACCGAATACAGCAGACCTCTGTATGACCATTATGGGCTGTTTTTTATCGAGCAGGAAGGAACTCCGTACGAAACGGTAATTGCCAGATATGCAGGAGATATGATGGAGAATTCCGGGATTGGGAAGATGAATCTTTTAAAGGGCATATTTGAGGAAATCCGGATAACAGAGAAACAGTGCGTTGGGGATAACAGTGCAGAGGGGCTCTCAAAAGAAATTACGGCTTATATGGAGAGGAAGCTTACAAAGGAACAACTGAGAAAATTTATGAAACAAACGGAAGGCATGCAGAAAAATGAAGAAAAAGCATTGGAAATTGAGGAAACTGCCGAGGAGCAGAAAGCTCTCGCAGATTTAGATGCCATTCTTTTGGAATTAATGAAGCTGATAGATGGCATATCCGTATCCGGAGGCAGAATTCACTGTCAGCAGTACTTTGCCAAATCATTTTCTACATCAAAAACTCTAAAAGGGAAAGATTTCGGAGTAACAGAGGCAGAAGTTTTTAAGAAAATGAAACCAAAGATTGATACAACACCTGCGCAGTGGAAAAAAATGAATCAAACGGTTTTCGTTTCGAAAGTAAAAAGAGTTTGTGAAGTGACAGAAAAGGCAATCCGAAAAGGGGAAGCATTGCAGAGACGTTATCAGGGAATAACGAATAAGACCGGAAAAGAGGGAGAACGCAAGGAACATGATGCGATGATTTTAAACATGGTAAACGGTCTTCCGGCGCTGCGGGGAAATCTCCGGGTATTAAAGGAAACGCAGACGCTTCTCGCATCGGACCAAACGGATGAAACATGGGACATGCTTGATAAACTGTGGAAGGATTACGATACGGAAAGCATTGTTTTTGATTATACCGGAATTCAGTTATCCGGTGGAGGCGCGAATCCTCTTGACGCATTATCCGATGCATGGGGAAATGGTATTTTAAACCTTGTCTGTGAGAAACCAGATACCATATCCCGTCAATCAGTTACTAATCCGGATCATTACGCAGACTACTATGAAATGACGTTGGAGAAAGGAGAAGATTACGGAAAGCGTGTCCGGGAATTTACGGATGATGAACAGATAAAACTGTCAGGTGCAGCTGCGGAGAAGACTTCCTCTGCATGGGATGAATTTTGTCTGCTGTCATATATTGCCGATACATTTGGCAGCTATTTGGAAAAGAAAAAAGACTGGAAACACAGGATGGACTATGGATGTGAGTATGTCGTAGCCGGGAAAAAATCGGACAGGGCAAATCTGGAAGCTGTCTTGAATCGGATTCTTATTATCCGAACAGTCGTAAATTTTGCGGCGATTTACAGAGATTCTGCGAAAAAGAGCGAGGCGTATGCGGCGGCAGCAGCAATTGTCGGATTTACAGGGATGGAACCACTGATTCGTCTTACCCAGACACTGATTGTTGTTGCCTGGTCGATGGTCGAAAGTCTGGTGGACATTGCAGGACTGCTACAAAAGCGGGACGTTCCCTTCTTCAAAACACCGGTACAGATTCTGACCACTTTTACAGAAATCTTTCAAATTAGTGGTAGTGTGATAACAAAGCGTGCCAAAAAGTTTGTAAAAGAAAGTACAAAGTCATTTGGCTACAGGGAATATTTAAAATTTTTCCTTTTGGCAACAAAAAGCGATGTTAAGAGATACCGAATTATGGATTTGATCCAGTGGGATATGCGTGGTAACGGATTTAGCGCATTTAATTTGGGAAGATGTGTGTTTTCTCTGTCAGTCAGAGGAAGTGCTGTTTTTCCATCGCGCCTCTTCCGGCTTGCACCAGTGGAACGCATCCTGGGAAGAAACATGCAGCAGTACCGGTCGGTATGCGTAATCAATAGTTCTTATCTGTAGTAATCTCGAGGCGGGAAAGGGTATCCTATAAATACTTTCTTAAATAAAATTTAGGAGGTTCAATCCAAAACTATTCAAATTTATACATCGATTCCGGCATCCCTTGGAATCCAAATAGGATACCCTTTCCCGCCTTGAGTCAGATGCCTGTGGAAATGGAGGTAATTATGCGAAAGAAAAACCAGAAGGCCTCAATGACAGTGGAGGCGGCGCTTATATTGCCGGTGTTTTTATTTGCTATGCTATTGATGGCTTATCTTGCAAAAATGGCCGGATATCAGGACAGAGTTCAATGGGCGCTGACAAGAGTGGCGCGCGAAGCCTCTGCGGAATATGGAGCAGCTCGGAAAGAAACCATAAAAAATAAAGCATATTGTTATATGAAGTTAAATCGGTATCTGAAAGAAAGTGGTCTGCCTGTTTCATTAGCGCAGTCCATGATCTGCGAGAAAAACGATGAGATTGATTTGATTGCGGATTACAGGATGGAAGTGCCATTTCGCCTGATTCCGGATAAATGGTGTTCTTTTCGTGCCCGGGTTCACACGAGGGCATTTACCGGAGTGGAGGACCGGGGAGCGGATGAAAATGCAGTCAGAGACCGTGAGGTGTATATAACGGAAACGGGACGGGTTTATCACGATTCTCTTTCCTGCACTTACTTAAAGTTGAGTATATCGCAGCTGAAGTATGTGGATATAGAAACGATGCGCAATGAAAGTGGTGGTATATACAAACCGTGCGAAAAATGTTGCCGGAGTGGAGTGCCGTCAGGACAAACAGATGTGTGGATTACCAATTTTGGTGACCGGTATCATCTCAGCCATTCCTGCAGTGGTCTGAAACGCAAAATCCGGAAAATCATGCTCTCGGAAGCCGGAAACCGCACCCCTTGCAGTAAATGCGCAAAAAAATAACGAAAAGAGGGAAATGATGGAGAAGGTAATTATATTTATCGTCGGAATGTATCTGGTGATTATGGCGGTCATCGACCGCCGCACAAAAAAGATTCCGGTAATACCGGGGATTGTTTGCATGGCTATGGTTGCGTTGGCGCAGGTGGTGGACGGCAGGGAGTGGAAATGCTGGATACCGGGACTTCTGGTAGGAATTTTTATGTATGCTGTCAGCCGGATCAGCCGGGGGCAGGTAGGAACGGGTGATGCCCTTGTGTATTTTGTAACGGGACTTGCTCTTGGGTTTATGAGAAATGTAGAGCTGTTGATGATCAGCCTGTTTCTGGCATCCGTTGTGGCACTGCTACTTGTTGTTGTGCGTCGTGTTGGGAAACATTATGCCCTGCCGTTTATTCCATTTACCGCTGTTGCATTTGGGGTGGTGGTGTGTCTATGATGTGTCGGGGATATTATACCGTCGAGGCAACCTTCATTGTGACAATTTGTGTATGGATGCTTGTTGCTCTTTGTTATACCGGATTTTATGTGCATGATGAACTTCTTTTGGAATCGGAGGGCAATGAACAGACTGCTGCATGGATTGCGGAAGGAAGAAAAGAACGGGAAAAGTGGGAAAAGCAATTACGAAGTATACTGCAAAAAAAGATGTTTCTTTTGAAAATATCTGCTGTGGACGCAAAAAAGGGTCTGACGGAGGAAAAAATTACGGTGCATTATACGCTGCCGGTATCCTGGCTAAAATTAAAGCAGATGCTCTCAGGGAAAAAATCCTCCCTGTCATATGAAGTAAACCAGGAAAATGTGTGTGCAGCGAAGTACAAATGGGATTATCAGATGATTGCAGAAGCAAAGAAATGAGGGATTGAATTAATGAATTGGGAATATGTGCAGGAGGGAACCGGAAATTTTTTGCGAATACTATCCGATGACAGGGAAACATTTGCAGATGAGATGTTTTCCTATCAGGATATTCAGGGATTTCTACCGCTGGAAATTCGATGTATTAACGGAAAGAAAGAAGCATTTTATGATATAACAGGAAAAATTCCGCTTCGTATCTATCTGAAAGAGCAAAAATTTACATTGTCCGTAATAAGAGATATTTTCCGCCAGATTCTGGATTTGGAAGAAGAACTGGAGGAATATTTGCTGGAAGGATGCGGTCTGCTTGTTCATCCGGATTATCTGTATGTGGAAAAGGGGACGCAGAGGATCTGGGGAATTTATAATGGAGAGCACACAGATGGAGACATTACCGCATTCGGTACATTGTTGGAGTTTGTCATGGAGTATATGAATCAAAAGGACAGAGAGCTTGTATTTTTTATATATGGAATGCATAAATTGACAAAGGAAGCCGGATGCACGAGAGGGGATTTGAGAAGTTATCTGATGGAAAGGGAAGAAACCGGCATTTTGGAGATCCGGGAGAATGCAGGACAAATGCAGTCAGGGACAGAGAAGTCGGGGGAAATAAAGACAAAGAGAACTCGCGTACATCCAACGGAAAAAAATACAATAGAAAATATTCCTGTTATGTCCATTCTGTTGTTGGTGACGGGGGTGGTCATACCTGTTATTTTATGGCAGATGGGGATTTTTACGATGTCATTATCCGGAGAAATAAACTGGGGACGATGCCTGGGTGCTTCCGCTTTCTTTATTGTGATATGTGGATACGGTGCCTGGAAACTGATGCCGGTCAAAGGTTTCAAATGGCAGGAAGTATTTGTCCGGACAGAAGAAGAAACGGATACAAACCAGCTTTGTCTGATCCCGGAACAGAGTGGCGATAACCTCATTCCTGTCCGCCATTTTCCGTTCCTTATAGGAAAGGATGACTCACAGAACGATGTCCGGCTGGAAGGGAGCGGTGTGAGCAGAGTTCATCTGCAGATTGTACAGGAAGCGGGTGAGCTTTATGCGATTGACCAGGAATCTGCCGGTGGAACATATCACAATGGAAACCGAATGGTGCCATGGGAAAGGGAAAATCTCAGGGACGGGGATTTTCTCACGATTGGTTCTCATGAATATGTGGTTGAAATTACATCATCTGAATATGTCATGTGACGAATAAATCGTTCCTTAAAACAGTTATTGTCCGCAAGATTTACCGTAGAGTATGGGAGTGATACTGCATGGCGGTGGTGACCTTCGTTTATCGACAATTCGTATAATCCCTGCAGACAGGTATTGCCCCTGGCCTGAATCCGGTCTGTCGGAATATCCGGAAGCATGTGGAGAAGAATGCAGTCTGAAATATCCAGAAATAAGCCAAATCCGCCTCCGACATAGAGCATTTCAATGGTGTCAGGAGAGATGCCTGCCTCGAAACAAAGGGTGTCAATACCGGCACCGATAGCTGCTATGGCAAGCTGCAACTCCCGCAAATCCTCAGCAGTAAAGGTGAGCTTTCTGCCTTGTGGTGTCGTTCCAAGGGAAATGCCCTCTGCCGGGAAATTATCGGAGAGAATGCCATCTGTTTGCAGAAGAGCATTACGCAGAAGCTCAGCGCAAAGGGAGAATGCACCCGAGCCACACAGTCCGATCGGGAGTTTATTGTCAATGGTCGTGATGGCAGCACGGTTTCTATGCAGACGGACTTGCGAGATAGCTCCCGGGACGGCTGCGCAGCCACAGGAAAGGCTGGCACCTTCCAGTGCAGGTCCGGCAGCAGTGGCTGCCGTGTACAGATGACGATTGTGGGAAAGTACCATTTCCCCGTTTGTGCCAAGGTCAATTAAGAGCGTGGTCCGGTCGGTAGTTTCAAGCCCACAGGCGATGATACCGGCTGTGATATCTCCTCCTACAAAAGCTGACATCCAAGGAAGAATGTGTATGGTGGCAGAACCGTATCGAAAGGAGTCAGGTGGCTTCACGCCAGGTACAAATGGACTGGAAGCCAGAGGGGTACAGTCATATTCCATGAGCAGATGAATCATAGTTGTGTTGCCACCAATCAGGCAGCTGTTGATTTCATCTACAGATTGTCTGTTTTTCCGGCAAAGAAGCGACGTCTCTTCGCGCAGGGCGGTTCTGATAAGTTCGGATAAGCGTTTTGCCTGTCCGGCGCATGACGCTTGAATGCGTGAAATAACATCTGCACCAAGTATTCGCTGCGGATTTGGGAAAACGTGTGTCTGTCTGAGAACACCGGTTTTTCTATCCAGAAGAACAAGGGCAACCGTTGTTGTGCCAAGGTCAATGAGGAGTGTATCTGCACCGCCGGGTAAAACAGGACGGTTCTCCAGTGCAATTCCCCGAACAGCCTGTCCGGATTCCGGCAGTGTGACAGTGACGGATTCTTTTGGAATCATGGCACAGTCAAAGGAATAATTTTTGCCGGAGCACAGATGTTTGCCCTGACAGTTGCAGGGCAGTTTATAACCCATTTCCTCAATCAGTGTCAGAATATTTTGGGTGTTTTTGGCATCTGCCGGAACAGTAATTTTCATAAAATCCTCATTTCTGCGGTTTCATTGACCAGCTTTTTAATCTGTGTTATAATCATAGCACAAAAGAGCCTATGACGGAATAGCAGAATCACAGAAAGCAGTGGCGTGTTTGGAACGCAGTATGCCCCGGAACGGAGGAATGTATGCGTCAGGAGATGAAAATTCCTGTTATAACAATATTGTTATTAGCAGTAAATGTGTGTGTATATGCTTATGTGGAATTTATGGGGAGCAGTTATGATACAGCATTTATGCTGGATATGGGAGCTTCCTATGAGCCATATATTATAGAAAATCATGAATATTACAGGTTGGTTACCCATTTTTTCCTACACTATGGTTTTGACCACCTGTTTAATAATATGGTATCCCTGTTAATTCTCGGTTATTCTCTGGAAAGTATACTCGGTAAAGGTCGGTATGCGGTCATTTACTTTCTTTCCGGGATACTGGCGGGGATTAGCTCTGTTGTTTACACCTGGCTGCTTGTATCCCCTGAAGAAGCGGCTGTTTCCTGTGGTGCGTCAGGAGCGGTTTATGGTTTGATGGGGGCGCTGCTTGTTCTTCTGATAAAAGGGGGAAAAGGACAGGACCGCACGCAGATTCCGAGATATATACTATTCCTCGGGCTGAGCTTATACAGTGGTATTCAGGATACGAGTATTGATAACGCAGCTCATGTCGGAGGATTTCTTGCAGGCTTTGTCATTTGCCTGATTATGTGCCGCAAAAAACGGATGGAGGTCAATTATGAGAGTTAATATCTACTATGGAGGAAGAGGTCTGATTGATGATCCGACTCTTTTTGCGATAGAAAAAATAACGAAAGTTTTAGATGAATTGCAGGTCAGTGTGGAACGCTACAATTTGTATGAAGAAAAAAGCAGTATTACTGTAATGCCAAAGACCCTCAAGGATGCAGACGGTGTTATTCTTGCTGCCTCGGTGGAATGGTTTGGTTTCGGGGGGCTTCTGCAGCAGTTTCTGGATGCCTGCTGGCTCTATGGAGATAAGGAATGTATTTCCCATATCTATATGTTTCCGGTTGTCATGGCAACGACTTATGGAGAGCGTGAAGCAGAGTACTCGCTTATCCGGGCGTGGGAAATGCTTGGCGGTGTTCCCGGTGAGGGATTATGCGCATATGTGGACAATCATGTAGAATTTGAGACGAATGCGGAATATCATTTGCTGATAGAGAAAAAAACAGAGAATTTTTACCGCATGATATCCAAGCATACTGTTGCATTTCCAAACAGCAGCATGCAAGTGAAGAAAACAGTGCTGAAGAGCAATACACTTGCACTCACACCACAGGAAAGCGAACAACTTTCCGTATATGTGTCCAATGATAATTATGTGAAGAAGCAGAAAGAAGATATTGAAGAACTGGCGAACTTGTTCCGGGGAATGCTTGGTGATGAGGAATCAGAGGATACCAGATATCTGGATGAACTAAAAAGCCATTTTTATCCAATGGATGATTTGCAGGCAGTATTCCAGATTGATATAACCGATAAGGATTTTTCTATTGTAATTGAGATAAAAGAAGAGGCAATGAATTGTTACCATGGCAAAACGGAACAGGCAGATGTGACAGCAAAGGTATCGACGGATGTTTTCGAACAGATTATAAGGGGAGAAAAGACATTCCAGAGTGCATTTATGTCCGGAGAGCTGTCTGCACAGGGTAATTTTAAAATATTGAGAAATTTTGATACGATTTTGCGTTTTTGATGATAAAATACAATATTTACATTCATAATTAAAATAGAAAACTGCGTGTAAGCGCAAAGGAAAGTGAGGATTTCAAATGGATAACTGTATTTTTTGTAAGATTCTGGCAGGAGAGATTCCTTCTACCGCTGTGTACGAGGATGATGATTTTAAGGCGATACTGGATGTTAATCCGGCTGCCAGAGGACATGTGATTATTCTCCCTAAAAAACATGCGGCAAATATCTTTGAACTGCCGGATGAAACGGCTGGTAAGATTATGGTGGTTGCAAAGAAAATTGCAACAGCTGTGAAAGAGGCATATGGTTGTGATGGCATCAATATTCTGCAGAACAATGGCGAGGCTGCAGGACAGACGGTATTTCATCTTCATGTGCACATTGTTCCGAGATTTAAAGGGGATGATGTGACGATTTACTGGAAGCCGGGAGAAACCCCGACAGATATGGAAACCATAGCAGAGGAAATTAAATCTAAGCTGTAATGAAAAGTCGGAATGGAGGATTACCGTGAAACGAATTATACTCACCGGCGGTGGAACTGCCGGACATGTAACACCTAATATCGCATTGATTCCCGAGCTGAAAAAGAGAGGCTATGAAATTCATTATATCGGCTCAAAAACGGGAATTGAAAAAGAACTGATTGGAAACTTTGACATCCCTTACTATGGAATATCATCGGGAAAGCTGCGCCGTTATTTTGACGTAAAGAATTTTACGGATCCATTCCGCATTTTAAAGGGGTATTCCGAAGCAGACAAGATTATAAAAAAAATAAAACCATCGGTTATTTTCTCCAAAGGCGGTTTTGTGACCGTGCCTGTTGTCAAGGCAGCAAAGCGCAGACATGTGCCGTGCGTACTGCATGAATCCGATATTTCACCGGGGCTGGCAAACCGCCTGTGCATTTCTTCGGCAACTGCAATTTGTGCGAATTTTCCGGAAACACTTGAAAATCTGCCGGCAGAGAAAGCGCATCTCACCGGTTCGCCAATCCGGAGCGAACTGTTTACGGGAAACCGTCTGAAAGGACTGGATTTCTGTGGATTTACCGCCAACAAGCCTGTCATTCTTGTAATAGGAGGAAGTCTTGGTTCGGTTCGTGTGAACGAGGCAGTGCGTGAGATTCTTCCCACACTGCTCGAAAAGTATCAGATTATACATCTGTGCGGGAGAGATAAAATTGATGAGTCTCTGCAGGGAACACAGGGGTATGTGCAGTATGAGTACATTCAGAAGGAATTGTGTGATCTGCTGGATGCAGCAGATATTGTTATTTCGCGCGCCGGTGCCAATGCTATCTGTGAACTTTTGGCACTTCGCAAGCCGAATATTCTGATTCCGCTCTCTCTCGAGGCGAGCAGGGGAGATCAGATACTGAACGCAGCATCCTTTGAAAAGCAGGGATTCAGCTATGTCATTAAGGAAGAGGATCTGACAAGTGATAAGCTGCTCAGCGCACTTCAGTATGTGGATGAAAACAAAGACAAGTATAAAAATGCAATGGCGGCGAGCAGCCAGCAGGATGCTGTTGTAAAGGTGGCAGATATTATCGACAAAGCGGCTCTTTAGAAGAAAAACAAAGAATGCGCCCGTAAAATAGCAAATCTTGTCGTACGAAAATAAAATGAAATGGGACAGGCATCTAGTCAGGTGCCTGTCTCTGTTGTTATACTACTTACAAAAAGAATGGAGGGTATAACGATATGATATGGTTTTTGGAACATTATGGAATTGTCTATGTGGCAGGAGCTTTCTGCCTGCTTGAAATTCTGGTAAAGGGAATGCTTCACCGGACATACTGCCGACTCACAAAGGCGGCGTCAAATATGGGCCAGTCCGAACACCGGCTGATGAAGTCACTGCGTGTGAAATTTGATACCTGTTACCAGTTGAAAATCGGAGTTCCGAATGTTGAGATATTTGTAGAAAAATATCTGCGGCATTACCGGGTGTTCGGTTTGTACATACAGACCTGGGAAGCCTTTTGCAATTTATGTATGCTGCTGGCGATGTTAGTCAGTCTCGGCGGTGGCATCTTTACGATGTTTCTCGGTATTGAGGAAACGGTTGTATTTGCCAGTCTTGGTTCGGGAATTGCCGGGAATGGTATAATCCTGTTGTTTGACTGCTTGTACGGGGTAAGTAACAAACGGGAACTGCTGCGAATTGATATGATGGATTTCCTTGAAAATATATATAAACCAAGACTTGAAAATGAAACGTTTCATTCCCAGATGCTTACCGAATATCAGCAGGAATATTTTGACGAAGCAGACAGGGATGGAAAAGTGGTCAGTTTAAACAGCCGTGAGAACACAAAAACGCCGGATTATCAGGTGGAATTTACCAAAGAGGAAGAGGAAGTGATACGGGAGGTAATCCGGGAATATATGGGTTAATGGTTGACAGGTGGAAATGCAAAAGAGTATAATTATACTATAAGTTTCAGGGAAATAAATACATAACAGGAGGATTCAAAAGATGGGAAAACATGTTACATTTGATTACTCGCTTGCATCTGCTTTTGTACGCGATGATGAGCTTTCTTCCATGGAAGCCATGACTGCAGCGGCAAGGGATACTCTGGAGAACAAAAAAGGAGCAGGAAATGATTTCCTCGGTTGGATTGATTTGCCGGTGGATTATGATAAAGACGAATTTGCGAGAATCCAGAAGGCAGCGGAGAAAATCCAGTCCGATTCGGAGGTTCTGGTTGTAATTGGTATTGGCGGTTCTTATCTGGGAGCCAGAGCGGCAATCGAATTTTTACGCCACTGCTTCTATAACAGCGTTGATAAGTCTGTCCGCAAGACACCAGAGATTTATTATGCCGGTAACAGCATAAGTGGAACATACTTGTCCCAGTTGATTGAGACAATCGGGGACAGAGATTTTTCGGTAAATGTAATCAGTAAATCCGGTACAACGACAGAGCCAGCTATCGCATTCCGTATTTTCAAGGAAATGCTGGAGAAAAAATATGGAAAAGAAGAAGCTGCAAAGCGTATTTATGCGACGACAGATAAGGCGAGGGGAGCCCTCAAGAGCCTGGCAACCGAAGAGGGATATGAGACATTTGTTGTTCCGGATGATGTGGGTGGACGTTTTTCTGTTCTCACTGCAGTAGGTATTCTTCCAATCGCTGCCAGCGGAGCAGATATTTCAAAACTCATGGAAGGTGCGCAGAGCATGAGAAAGCTCTGCCTTGAAACTCCGATTATGGAGAACGATTCCATTTTGTATGCGATGGTTCGTAATATTCTGCATCAGAAGGGCAAATCTGTCGAGGTGCTCGCGAACTATGAACCGATTTTCCACTATGTAGGTGAGTGGTGGAAACAGCTTTACGGTGAGAGTGAAGGAAAAGACCAGAAAGGTATCTTCCCGGCATCCGTTGACCTGACAACTGACCTTCATTCCATGGGACAGTTTATTCAGGACGGTTCCCGTATCATGTACGAGACCGTTATGGAGCTGGAGAAGCCGGCACTTGATATCACCGTGAAAGAAGAGGCAAATGATCTGGACGGCCTCAATTATCTGGCAGGCAAAACCATGGACTTCATCAATAAGAGTGCCATGAAAGGAACCCAGCTTGCCCATACCGATGGAAATGTGCCAAACCTTGTTATACGCATTCCGGAGCAGAATGAGTTCTATCTCGGAGAGTTGTTCTATTTCTTTGAATATGCATGCGGTATCAGCGGCTATCTGCTTGGTGTAAACCCATTCAATCAGCCGGGCGTTGAGAGCTACAAAAAGAACATGTTTGCACTTCTTGGCAAACCGGGATACGAAGAATTGAGTAAAGAGCTTTTGGCAAGATTGTAATTCAGAAAAAAATATTTTTTAAATGGAGTTTGAGCAGGTGCTTGAACTCCATTTTTAATCGTATAGGAAGAATGAATGAAACAAGTATACCGAACCTGCGAGAATATAAAGATGAAATCGTATACGATGATTTTCTCGGGACAACATATAATAAAGCACATATATTTACAAAGATCGATTGTTTTTATCGAAAAACACGGGCAAAATTGAGGTAAACACTTCGGTGTCAAACAATAAGACTGTGAATGTATATTTTGTCATATGGTTTTGTAACTTGCTATAAGGGTGAACCGATAGGATTTATATGTTGGGATCCAAGAAACCGACCTGAGTATGTAGAAATAGGACATAATGGTGTAAGGACAAAGTTTAAGGGAAAAGGTCTTGGACAAGCTCAATTGAGTGAAGCTGTGCGAAGAATAAAAGAATACAACGGATTAAAAGAGATACGGGTTTGGACGAATAGTAATCTGGTTGCACCGAAAAATTATGACAGTGTATTTTGGGATGCAACAGCGCCGGGAAAAGCGACTGAGGGAATCAGAGAGATTCTTACATTTTTAAAAGAGAACCAGATTCGTACTGGTGTAATCAGTAATATTCTTCGTGTGGAGACACAAAATCTCAAATGACAATTTATGCTTCACGGGCAATGACGGGCAATGTTATTGACTAATAGAATGATATGTGATACACTTTCAAATATATTCTGCATAAAGGAGATTTACAATGTTTGTTACAATGTTTGTAATGAGATTGCGATAATTTAACACAACAAGACTTGAAAAGGTAAGGCTAAGCATAGTTGCTTGGTCTGGTTGTTGTGCTAAGGTTATCTCATATTTTGTTACGAGACATGTGAATCATCTGTTAAAAAAGCAGATTATTTTTATATGTTTCTTTTGAGATTTCACTTAGCAATAAGTGAATTTTATATTTTAAGGAGAAAACATATGAAAATTGCAAATAATATTATTAAAGAATACTTGAAGAATGTTTATTTTATTGCAGGAACACCTTGTGGTGGGAAGACTACTATAGCGCGTGCGCTGGGAGAAAAATACAATATCCCCGTATATGATGTTGACGAAATATTTGAAAAACATCAGAGAATATCCGATTCAAAACATCAGCCTGCTATGAATCATTATTTTGCCAATGCCGATGAATTCTTTGGACGTAGTGTTGAAGAATATAGGAAATGGCTATTAGATAATACAAGAGAGCAGCTGGATTTTGTTATACTTGACTTGATTCGTATTGCTCAAAATGGACCGGTTATATGTGACTGCCACCTTACAATTGATGAGGCAAATAAAATTACAGACCCATCAAGATTGGCATTCCTGATAAAAGAACCGAACAATCTGGTAGAAGAATATTGTAATAGACCGGATCATCAGGGATTTAGCAATTTCATTCACAGTGCTACTGATTATGAAAGTGCAAAACAAATCTGCAACGAAACACTCCGAAGCCTGAATGATGAGCATTACCATGCCATCAAACAAAGCGAATTTTTCTGGCTTGAGCGTGACGACAATAGAAGCATTGGGGAAACAGTATCGCTGGTTGAACAGTATTGGGGATTATTCGCAAAAGAATTGAAATAGCAGTGGACGGATAAATTGTTATTGAACTCTAATTTTATGGAATTGTAGATGTAGTTGTGGTAAGATAGAGTTGGTGAAGGATTTCAACAAATGGCACCTCTAACTGAATTAGGTATAAAGCAAGCTGAAGAGGTTTCGTTAAGCCCACTTCTTGAAGGGTGTCAAGTTATTGTTTCTTCGCCATATACAAGAGCTTTGCAAACTGCGGCAATTATATCAAAAAATACAGGT
>JAXEJU010000038.1:0-32986 GCA_034101395.1 Eubacterium sp.
TAAATACGAATTCGAATCTTCCAGATACTGTTGCCAGAAACCTTCTGGTTTCGTCTGAAGTATGAACTTTTAAATTATCCAGAATGATTCTGATTTTATCGCCTTTAGGATATTTTGAGTCAAGCATCTTTAGAAATTCAAGGTATGGCAACCTGTTCTGCTGTGTCAATGACAAGGATATTTATGCCCTTGAACAGATTCCGGAACATGAAGAAAAATCAAAAGAACTGGATGCAGACTACCAGAAACCAAAGGAAAACAGCCCCGAATTGACGGGGCTAATGTTTCACTTATTTGGGGACATTTTCAAAAATGCTTGACACATCTTTTTTCATTTTTTTGATATAGGGTTACCTACATTGCTTTTACCAATTCCACAGTTTCCCTTGCGATTGCCAGTTCTTCATTTGTAGGAATTACAGCAACCGTCACCTTGGAGTCCGGAGTAGAAATAATTTTTTCCTCTCCGCGAACCTGATTTGCTTGCTTATCAATCGCAATTCCCATGTATCCGAAATGCTCAAGAATCTGTTCTCTGACTACTATATTATTCTCACCCAGTCCGGCAGTAAATGCGATCGCATCAACACCGTTCATGGAAGCAATATACGAACCAATCACTTTTGCCACCCGGTAACTGAACACCTCGACAGCAAGCTCTGCCTTTTTATTTCCCTCTCTGGAAGCGGCATCCAAATCCCGGAAATCACTCGATACACCACCGGAAAGACCAAGCACACCGGATTTCTTGTTCAGTATCACCATGATTTCTTCCAGTGACTTGCCTAGATTGTGTGCCAGATACTCGACAATCGTAGGGTCAATATCACCACACCTTGTACCCATGACAAGACCTTCCATCGGAGTCATACCCATACTGGTATCTACAACTTTTCCATTCTTTACAGCGGAAATACTGGAACCATTTCCCAGATGGCAGACAATCACTTTGGAATTGTCCGGATCCAGATTCAGCATTTCAATCGCGCGTTTTGATACAAAGCTGTGACTGGTTCCATGGAAACCATAACGGCGTACTTTATATTTCTCGTAGTACTCATATGGAAGTCCATACATGTAGGCAACCGGCTTCATTGTCTGATGAAATGCCGTATCAAACACTCCTACATTTGGTACGCCCGGCATAATCGCCTGACAGGCACGAACACCAATCAGATTGGCAGGATTATGAAGGGGTGCCAGTGGATTGCACTCTTCCACTCCTTCTATCACCTTTTCGTCAATAATAACGGATTTGGTAAATTTTTCCCCGCCATGGACGAGACGATGTCCAATCGCATCAATTTCTTTCAGATCTTTTATCACACCATATGTATCATTTACCAGTGCATCCAATACCATACGGATTGCCACTTCATGATCCGGCATCGCTTTCTCTATTACAACTTTTTCGCCGCCTGACGGTGTATGATTCAGCCTTCCGTCAATTCCAATACGTTCACAAAGTCCAATTGCCAGTGCTTTCTCTGTCTCAGAGTCAATCAACTGGTATTTTAAGGACGAACTTCCACAGTTAATTACTAATACTTTCATTTACTTCTCTCCTTCTGGCGCCGTCTGCGCCTGACAAAAAATATGCAAGTTTAAAAAACCTGCATATTATTATACGCCTGCTATTTCAAAAAAACAAGGGAAAAATGCACCCTGCTTTTTTTCATATCCTGACTATATCACCCAGTCCCAGAATCCTTCCTGCACAAACTCACTTGGCGCAGATTCCTGGCTAAACTGCAACTCCGGATTTTTTACGTTGACTTTTGTTCCCGGCTGTATGGAATCCACAATAAAAGCATTACCACCGATCGTGACATCATCGCCAATCACAGTATTTCCACCGAGAACTGAGGTATTGGAGTAAATTGTCACACGATTGCCGATAGTAGGATGACGCTTTTCCCCTTTCATCAACTGTCCTCTTCTGGTCGAGAGAGCGCCTAGCGTTACCCCCTGATAAATCTTCACATGATCACCAATCTGGGTAGTTTCACCTATTACAATTCCGGTTCCGTGGTCAATGAAGAAATATTTTCCGATGGTCGCTCCTGGATGAATATCAATTCCGGTCGCACTGTGTGCATACTCCGTCATTATACGTGGAATCATCGGCACGTCCAAAAGCACAAGCTCATGCGCAATACGGTAAACTGTAATTGCATACACTCCCGGATATGAGAAAATAATCTCGTCCGTGTTATAAGCCGCCGGATCTCCCTCATAGGCTGCCTCAATATCCGTATAGAGATAATCGCGGATTTTCGGGATGCGGCTCAAAAACTCATTCACAACCCGCTCAGCATCTTTTGTAGCTTCTGATTTTGGACATTCTCCGCATCTATCAGAAGAATTGCCTAAAACTTTAGCTATCTGTTTTTTTAAATTATATTGAATAAATTCAATCCTCTCGCCCACAAGATATTTGATAAATTCCTCCCGCACGCGGTTACTTTCGAAAAATCCCGGAAATAAAATCTTTCGGATTTCCTCCATCACACGGATAAGAATTTCCTTGTTAACGATATTATCAGCCCCGACACGAACGGTTATATCATGGGACTTATAATTTTCCAATATAGAGTCAATCAGTTGCTCTGAAGTTTTCAAATCGTATCCCCTTCTTCTAATGCTGCCAATTCTTCTTCTCTCTTCTTCGCAAGTTTACGACGTTGTCTCTCCAGTACTTTTTCTATCATTTCAAGCAGTTTATCCTTATCCGGTGGCTTCAAAAGATATCCGGCCGGTTTCAGATCTATGATTTCCTCTACTTTTGAATGCTCCGAAACACCAGTTAGGAAAACAACCGGGATATCTTTTGCCTCATCACTTACTTTCAGTGCCTCAAAAATCTGCTTACCGTCATAAACCGGCATTGCATAATCAAGCAGAATCAAATCCGGCCGGTTTCGCCCAATCGAGGTCATCGCCTGTACACCGGAAGTTGCCACCTCTACATCATACTTATCCTTCAGCATCCCGCGAAGCTGACGGAGCATAAGAGCAAAATCGTCTACGACAAGAATAAGCGGTCTTCCCCCCTCCAATCGGTCTTCTGCTCCCATTTCCATGGACATAAGGGAAATTCCCAGCATATCACATGCTTTTTCCAGAATACAGCTGCTTCCGTTTCGTTTGGTCAGGTTTGTCAAACTAATCCCCGCATGCAGTTTTTCAAAGGTGGAATCCACCAACTCCAACCCGACAGTTATGACAGGAATTCTTCGGTTATTTTCTGCCAGAAGCTCCATAAAACGTTTATCAGGCTGTGCATATTTCACAAAGCACATGACAATCAGGTCCGGTTTATATAACTTATTTACGCCTTGAAAAACATCAAAATCAATGGCGCAGAGCCTAACATCAAAATGCTCATTCAAACTGAAATAAAGGTCGTGGGTTTCGTCACACCGCTTTCCCATAAGAATAATTTTTTTCATGTTTTTATTCTCCTATCTCGTTTATTTTTTTAATTCTTCTATTAGCTGATTTGTTATTTCGATGATTTTATCTGTTTCCAGATTCGTAATCGCCATAATAATCTCATCCGCTTTCCCCGCAGAATCATCCGGCAGTTGATAACCGGGCAGTTGCTCTGCAATCTCATCCATGGTATCAATATCCATTCCATCCGCTGCCCCCTGCAGCATTCCAAGCAGAGCAATCAATTCCATATTGTCTTCTTTTTTAGGAGCATTTTCCTCCTCTTCCGTGATAAACGGTGACAGCCGTTCTTTAAAGCCACGCCATTCCCGTAAAAATACAGGCGTTACCTGTAAAATAGCTTCTAAATCTCCTCTCTTTGCTGCATCCTCAAGCATTTTAGCACAACCGGATAACGGGATAATACCGATTAATGCGGCAGCAGATTTCATACCATGTACCTGAATCCGGAACTCATCCATCTGTCCTTCTTCATCTATCCGCTGATAAAACCCTTCCAGTTTATCTGCCTCATATACTATCATTTTATAAAAATCTTCCACAGTATGCAAGAGCATTTTTTCATCCGGGAAATGTATCATGGCAAAACTCCAGTCAATTCCATCAACCATCGGCAGTTCTTCCTGCATGCCCGACTCCGTATTCTCCATACTGTTATCACTGTTTTGCTGCTCTTTTGGCACTTCCATCAGTTTTTCCGGCGGCAGCATATCTATCAGAAGCCGCTCCAGTTTATCCGGCATGATTGGTTTGGATAAAAATTCATCAAAACCTTCTGACAAATAGGTTTCTCTTGCACCGGAAACCGCATTGGCAGTTAATGCAACTACCGGTGTCTGGCACATACTCTCCATATTCTGCAGCCGGTGAAGGGTTTCAATTCCATCCATTTCCGGCATCATATGATCAAGAAAAATAATGTCAAACGTTTCCTTTTTCACAAGTTCCAGACATGCTTTTCCCGAATCTGCCTGGACAACCTGCACTCCCGGTGCTTTCAGCAGGTTTAAAAATACCTTGCGGTTCATTTCATTATCATCCACTACAAGTACTTTTGCATCCGGCGCATACAGACTTGCCTTATAATTCTGGGAGGAAGCATGGGTTCTTATCTGTTCTCTGAAATCATTCAACGGTGTTTCATCCACGATATCCTGCTTCAGGCTAAAGGAAAACACCGAACCAATACCATATATACTGTCAATATTCAGCTTGCTTCCCATACTTTCGAGTATATGATATGTAATCGGAAGTCCCAGACCTGTTCCAAGAATATTCCGGTTTCTTTTCTCTTCTACTCTGCGGAAAGCCCTGAAAAGATTTGGTATATCCTCATCTTTGATTCCAATTCCCGTATCACGGACTTCACAGTGCAAAATGATTTTAAACTCATTGATATATTCTCCCTCGATTCTAAGGGTAACAGTTCCTTCTTCCGTATACTTAATGGCATTCGTCAGGAGATTGGTAAGCACCTGACGCAGTCTCACATCATCGCCAAACAATTCTCTCGGCAGATTATTGTCAATTTCCAGAATAAATCCCAACCCTTTTTCCTTTGCCGGTATCCATATCATATTGAGCAGATCATTGATAAATTCACCCGTCTGATATGTGGTTGGAATAATTTCCATGTTTCCGGATTCAATTTTTGAAAAATCAAGCACATCATTTATCAGCGACAACAACATGCGACCGGAACTGTCTATATTTGAGGCATATTCCATAATTTTCTCATCTCTGGTCTCCCTGAGAATCATCTCATTCATGCCGAGGACAGAATTTATCGGCGTACGGATTTCATGTGACATGTTGGACAGAAAATCCGATTTACTCTGGGTCGCCTGACGGGCCTCCAGACATTTTACTTCCATAATACGCAGCATATCGTCCATACTCTGTTCCTGCTCCGACATATGTTTGTTCTGCGTGCTGATCAGATGCATGAGATTGCGGCATACCATATGTACAGCAATCACACATACCACACCGAGCAGATACTCCCTCGTCAGCATCTCGCTGAGTCTTCCTGCAAAAAACCTGCTTACTCCCAGAATAATCAGAGTCACCACCATTCCAATCGAGGAAAAAAAGTAAAGACTCTTATCCAGAAATACAACAATTAGAATACTTTGAACCAGAAACAGGTATAGCAGGATACTGGTACTTTGAAAAACATAACAGAAGATCAAATCTGTCAGCAGAAAGAAAACGCACTGCGTTTTTTCGTATATTTTCCTTTTTTTCTGCGTATCCGTTTTCACTAAAAACAGATAAAAAATACTTACCACAAGAAAAACGCAGGAAACCACATGGAAAAAAATATTTATTTCCGGGTTAAGGAATCCTTCTACTCCAGCTACAAGGCAACTGAAAAAATAAAGGAGAAAGGTAGTAAATCTACCATTTTTGAAGGCATTCTCAATCATACGCTCACCCCTTTCGGAACAACCAGATGTAATCCCTTTGGTACTATTTCGAGCGTCCACTCCAAATCAGATTCCAGAAGTTCACCATCCTGATTTCCAACGATTGGGGTTCCGTCAAGGCTGATAATACGAGCCTGCCGCCATGTTCCAAACTCCGTTTTCTTCGCTGCCTTATCAAATTTCTTTTTCTGAAGCATATGTACGGTACTAAGAAGGGACACCGGGTTCATTGAAGGTGCAAGAAAAAATTCTCCTTTTCCATCCCGTAAATGCGATTCTCTGGCAAAATGAAGATTTCCTCCAAACGTGCATCCATTGCCAAAAATAACTTCTGTCGTACGGTAGTCCATTTTCTGTCCATCTATATACAGGGCAATATTTTTTGTTGCTTTACCCGTAATCAGTGTATTGATCAAGGATAGTGTATATGGAAGCTGATTGCCAAGCTGTATCAGCCCACGGTACCGGTTCATGTTTTTTAATACCTCGGAGTCAAGCCCCATCGAAAAACTGTTCAGGCAGATTCCATGATTTGTGCGGATATAATCCACCTCTACGACCTCACCATGAATCAGCTCCTCAATATCGGTAAACACCTGTGCATCAGCGCCAAACACTTTTAAAATGTCATTTGAAAGTCCACATGGATAAAAGGCAATCTCGGCCTCTTCCGGATGTTCAAATCCATTCAGCATATTGCGCAGTGTTCCTGACCCTCCACAGCAGTAAAATCGCAATTTTTCACCACGGAAAAGTTCCTGTATCTGGCGAACTATAGTTGTCTCATATCCGGCATATCTTGTGCTGAATACATAGTAGTTCAAGCCTTCTATGTTCTGCAGTTTCTCTCGAAGCTCCCCAGCGAAATTTTCCATTCCTGCTACCGGATTCACAATAAATACATGGGTGAGTTCTTCGCTGTTACTTTTCTTTCTGCGGTGTTCTCCATAATAAAAAAGTGCTACTGTTCCCGGTCCGGAATGTGCCCCGATAACCGGGTCAAGAATCCGCAATTTAATATCTTTGACACCAATTTTCTTTCTCACCTGTTCCGCCACATACTGTGCATCTTCTTCGCAATCCCCGTGACTGATATACACCGTCTGCTTTTCCGAATTCAGTGCATATTCACGCATATGGTTAACGATTGCATCCAGCGATTTTTTTCTTCCTCTCGCCTTTCCAATCTCAACCAGACGCCCCTTGCTATCTATATGCATAACCGGTTTGATACCAAGCGTCGTTCCAAGTACAGCTGTAGCTGCTGATATACGCCCGCCGCGACGCAAAAAAAACAAATCATCAACAGTAAATTCATGGCAGATGTATAGACGGTTTTCCATCGCCCATTGATATACCTCATCAATCGACTTTCCCTTTTCACGCTGCTGTGCCACATACTCGACAAAAAGCCCCTCTCCAAGAGCCGCTCCCAGAGAATCTACCGCATATATCTGGCGTTTCGGATACTCATTCTGCAGACGAATCAGGGCACCACGAACCATCTCATAGGTATCGGACAGAGCAGAAGAAAAACCAACATATAAAATATCCTTCTCTTCGTTCAGTATTTTTTTGCACAGGTTATAGGCATCCTGCTCGGATACCTCTGAAGTCGTTATTTCCTTCCGGTTTCTCATCATAGCGTAAAATTCCCGGTAGTGAAACTCCTGCCCTTTTTCAAAGCCCTTATATTCTACTCCATTTACATAATATGACAAGGGAAGAATAAATAAATGATATTTTTCAATAATCTCTTCCGACAGATTCGCACTGGAATCTGTCAGAATTTCAAACGTCCCCATATAACCCTGTTCCTCTCTGCTCGTTTCAGCCATGTTCTCTACAGTAAATCTTACCACAGGATACTTCTATTTGTCTATCCAAACAGCATAAAATTTTAACAAAAAAGGTTTTTTTTATGATTATCTGTTCACTTTTCTTACTGGTACTGCTGTTATTCTGCCCATCCATAGCCATCACCGGCAGCCGTTACGGTGCCACCCTGTGGTTGACGGAGCTTTTGCCCACTCTTCTGCCCTTTTTTATTGCTATACGTCTGTTCCAGTACAGCCTCCCAAAAGCTGCGGGAAAACGCGTCTTTCTACTGACCGGTCTTTTATGCGGCTATCCGGTCGGAGCATCCCTTGTCACCTATCAGTATGACCGGAATCTTCTCTCGAGAGAGGCCGCCTATTTTTACCTTGGTTTTGTCAACAATCCAAGCCCTATGTTTGTCCTCGTTTTTTGCGGTAAGACTGTACTCGGGTTATCCACCGGTGAATCCCTCAGCCTGTTTGGCATCCTTGTTCTGTCATCTTTAGCAGGAAGCCTTTTGTTCCGTTTTCTGTATCATGGGATCTCCTGCTCAAAAAGAGTCTCTTCTGTCCCCTCCAAAAAGAAACAACCGCTCTCCTTTGCTCCGGCCTCTGTCAAATCCC
This sequence comes from Eubacterium sp., assembly GCA_034101395.1. Lineage (GTDB taxonomy): Bacteria > Bacillota > Clostridia > Lachnospirales > Lachnospiraceae > Eubacterium_F. The sequence continues at coordinate 8,327 of JAXEJU010000038.1, forward strand.
CCTCGGAGGTTCTGGATTCCATCATACTTGACAGTTTCCGCGTCATGATCAATATTGGCGGTTATGTCATTCTGTTCTCCATTCTGGGGCAGCTCATACATGCGATTTTTCCTGAAAGCTCTGTCTTTTCACTGTTTGGCTGTGGCATTATGGAAATCAGCAGTGGCGCCTCCTATCTGAAAATATCCACGTTACAAATTGTTTACAAAAAAGCTCTGATTCTGGTCATCCTCTCATTTGGGGGGCTTTCTGCCGCCTTTCAAACAAGTAGTATACTGACCAGATCAGAGCTCAATCTTCTTCCCTATTTACTTAACAAATCTCTCAACAGTATAATCGCCGGCATCACCGCTTTACTGCTGTTTCGCATGTTCTAAAAAGGCCTCTTCCGATACGTTGAATTCGTCATTGGACCCTGTCATCTGCCCTGCAGCGGCCTCATTTACAGCCTCCTGTGCGGGATCCGGTGCATTCGCATTCACTTTTTTTGCATATTTTTCAGGTTCTAGCTGCATCATCAGTTCTTCCTGATTATTCCGCATAACCTGAATGCTGTTCTTCAGCGCACTGGTTAACATGCGCTGCTTATTTTCCGTTTCACGCAGAGACTCTTCTACGTGCTGCTTTGCTTCATTCAACAGGTCATTGGTATACATAAGTGCAGCCCGGTGCATCTGATTACTCTCTTCCTGCGCCGCAGTGACAAGCCGCTGTGCTTCCTCAGTTGCCTGCTTCATAATCTCCTCTGCGCGCTGATAAGCGGTCTGTACTATCTCATGCTGATCCAGAATCTGTGCCGTCTGCTGACGCGCCTGAGTCACCATATCCTCCGCGCGCTGCTGTGCCTCATTTAATATTCCATCCCGGTTCGTAATAATCTTCTGATAACGTTTAATTTCCTCCGGTGCACACATTCTGAGCTCATCCAGAAGATCATAGAGCTCTCCGCGCTCAACTACCGCCTTTGTCGGATAAAGTTTTGATGGTTTACAGTTTTCCACATAATCATAAATATCATCAATTGCTTTTTCAATTCTTGATGGGTTCATCTGATATCTCCTTTTCCTGTTATCCCCGGCGTACCCGAAGGAATACATGTTGATTTGTTTTATATTCTTTTATCTTTACCATTTCGTAAAATGATTCATCCACATAATCCGGCTTTGTCTCCAGGGAAGATTCCAGAATCACAAGGCTTCCCGGTTTGAGCAGAGCAGACTGCGAAAGCAGTGTAAGAATTTTGGGTTCAAAATCTTTTTTATAAGGAGGATCGGCATACACAATATCAAACACCTGTCCCATCTTGTCCAGCCGGGAAATACCATAGGTTACCTCAACCGGTAAAACAGTTGCCTGATCCTGTAACTTTGTCTTTGTAAGATTTGCCCTGATACAGGCAAGCGGCTCTTTGCCAAATTCCACAAATACCGCATGTTCTGCTCCTCTGCTCAGCGCCTCTATACCAATTCCGCCACTTCCACTGAACAAATCAAGGAAACGGCTTCCCGGTACTTCATCCTGAATAACATTGAACAGGGTTTCCTTAATCCGGTCTGTCGTTGGACGGGTATCCTTTCCCGATGGCGTTACCAAAGGCAGCCGCCTCGCTTTTCCTGCAATTACTCGCATTCTGATCCTCATTTCTGCATTTTCACAACATTTTATTATATTGTATATGATACCGTCTGATTTTTCAAGAGTCATTTTCCCTATAGGACCGTCACCTGTCCCAGAAAATTTCCGATTTTTTCCCGCAGTCTCTTATTTTTTTCACATAATAGGAGAACGTCGTCCTCATCAATCGCCTTTGCCTCTTCTCCCGCCCTTTTCAGTAAATGTGCATCCTCAAATATATCTGCCAGAACAAAAATCTCTTCACCGCTCTGACGGATTCCAAATAAGTCTCCCTGTCCGCGCATTTTCAGATCTTGTTCTGCGATGTAAAAACCATCATTGGATCCGGCCAGAATCTGTAAACGCTCTTCGCTGTCCTTCGACGCATGCCCCGTCATAAGAATACAGTAAGACTGCTCCTTTCCACGCCCCACACGTCCTCTGAGCTGGTGGAGCTGCGCAAGTCCGAATCTCTCTGCATTTTCAATCATAATCACGGTTGCATTCGGCACATCAATCCCCACTTCAATCACGGTTGTGGACACCAGAATATCCGTGTCGCCTCTCACAAAATGCTGCATTATCTCATCTTTTTCCTGTGGCCGCATTTTTCCGTGAAGCCCCGCAATGCGCACAGAATCCGGAAATATATCTCGCAGTTCTTCTGTGTATATCGTCACATTTTCAAGCTCCATCTCCTCATTCTCATCTACCATGGGACAGATAATATAAATCTGCCTGCCAAGATCGATCTGCTTTTTCATAAACCGGTATGCATTGGGACGGTAATCCGTATTGACCACACAGTTTTTGACAGGAAGCCGGTTTGCCGGCCGCTCATCAACAACAGACAAATCCATGTCCCCGTACAGAATAAGAGCCAATGTCCGTGGAATCGGCGTTGCGCTCATCGCAAGCACATGGGGTTCCTTTCCCTTTTTGAAAAGACTCTCCCTCTGTTTTACACCAAAACGATGCTGTTCATCGGTGATAACCAGTGACAGATTTGCAAATTCTACATGATTCTGAATAATGGCGTGGGTTCCAACAACAATATCCCACTCGCCGGATGCCAGTTTTTCCCTTCCATCCTGTTTCTGCTTTGCAGACAATGAACCGGTAAGAAGACCAACTTTTACTCCCCGTGGTTCCAGTAAATCACACAGAACCTTATAGTGCTGATTGGCAAGCACCTCTGTCGGCACCATAAAAGCCCCCTGCCCTCCGCATAACACTGCCTGGTACAGTGCAAGTACAGCAACCATCGTTTTTCCTGACCCCACATCTCCCTGTACAAGACGGTTCATCACATAGCCACTTTCCAGATCTCCTTTTATTTCATCGTATACACGGCGCTGTGCACCGGTCAGTGAAAACGGAAGTTCTTCTGTGAGCTGTTCAATTTCCGGTCTTTCTTCCATCACATGCACGCTCTGTTTTTTTCCACCCTTCCGAATAACAGAAAGAGCCAGTGAATATAAAAATAACTCATCAAAGACAAGACGTTTTCTCGCCTGAATCATTTCTGTCCGGTCTGTGGGAAAATGGATCTGCTGTAACGCCTTTTTATATGTAATCAGATTCTGACGTTTCCGGATCTCTGACGGCAGATATTCCTGCAGATTTTCTGTTTCCGCCAGGGCAATGCGAATGGCCTTGATCAAAGCATGATTTGTGATGCCGGCTGTCAGGGGATATACCGGCTGCAGTTTTCCTACCTGCCGGAAGAATTCTTCTCTGCCATACAGTTTCGGCTGTTCCAAAACAAGCCGGTCTCTTTTTTTGGTAATTTTCCCCCTTAAAATATAACGCGTTCCCATCTTCAGCTGATTGCGTAAAAAAGGCATATTGTACCAGGTCACCGGCATTACACCGGATTCATCCTGAAAAGAAATGGTAAGAATTTTCAAACTTCCATGCGTACTCATTTTCGGTCTTGCCATCAGACAACCTTCCACAGCAGCCACCTCACCTTCCCTGACGGATGCAATCAGCTGAAGCGGACGGAACTCTTCATAATCCCTCGGATAATGTTCCAGAAGATGCCCGATGGTATAAATATTCAGTTTATTCAGGCATTGTTCCGCCTTTTCCCCAATTCCCTTTATTTTTCGGACAGAATCTGTTGTATACATCCTTCTCTCTCCTACAAACTATTTTCTGTTTATTCCTGCCTTCTCACAAATTCACTGAGAAAATACGGGGTATCTTCTTTGTCCGTAAAGACAACCGTAACAGTATCCTCTTTCTGTGCTGTCTTTATATACAGATTATCTCCCAGATGTGCTGCGTTGCGGAATTCCGCCCGCAGTTCACCAATCTTAAAACCCTCTGGCAAAACATTCACTGCCAGCCGTACATACTGCCCGTTATTGACATGTTCATTCGTATCCAGATAGTTTTCACAAACCGTTATTTTCTGACTGACCTGCAGTTTTTCCGGACATGCCAGCTTGCGCGATGTATAAGGCATATCGCAGGCCGGTTCCACATCATAATATTTCTTTTCCTCTTCCGGTATCCGTATCGGCTTATTATCTGCCTGATCATAGAAAAACCACCGCGAATCTCCACACGCATAAACTTCGCCTTCCATGGATTCCAAAAGAACATTCTGACAGTTAAACACCCCTTTCATCTGATAGGGCCATGTAGATACCATATATTCATCTCCCATTTCCGGCAGATGATGGATGATCAGATGCCACGAGCTCACAAGCCATGCCTTTCCTTCTTTCTTTAAATCCATACAGGAACGTCCCACTTCCTGACAATGAAACATACAGGCATCCTGCATCACATCCAGCACATGCGTAACGCCAAGCGTTCCTCCCCTGTCAAGCTGGCTGTAAGAAACACGGTTTTTATAACGATACATATACTTATTCCCTTCTTTCCTTCAATAAAAATGTAAAAAATTCCCGAAAACAAAAATCAACCAGAAAAGCTTCCTGGCTGATTTTTTACAAAATTGAAATGGACCTGGCGGGAGTCGAACCCGCGTCCAAACCGGAATCCCACGTTCTTCTACTATCATAGTCAGTTGTCCGGCTTTCCATAAGGAAAGCAATTCCCTCATCCGACCGGGAACAGACACCCTCCGGAATCGGTAGCTTCATGAATGCTCTTATCTGCGCAAAGCTTAACAGATAAGGTTCCCTACAAAAGGATGATACTGTAACTCAGGCTGTAGGCTTCCTAAGCACAGCAGCTGCCTTTAATTAGGCAGCAAATGCTAATTCTTTATTATCAGCGTTTATTTTAAATCTGCGTTTTAACGTGGTCACAGTCCACGGATAGCTTCACCGTCTTCAGCCGGCCTGTCGAAACCAGTACAAGCCCGTACTGTTGTGACTTCATATTAGCAAACCGAATTCTGTTTGTCAACTGTCAAATTCAAAATCCAGAAATTTCATTTTTTTAAAGATTTTTCACTTTAAATTCGCGTTCTGCGGCGCGTCGCTGATCTTTTTTTGCAATATCCTGCCGTTTATCATACAGCTTCTTTCCTTTTGCCAATGCAATTTCTACTTTAATTTTACTACCCTTAAAGTATACGCTCAACGGGACAAGGGTATACCCTTTCTGATCCATTTTCCCAATCAGCTTACGGATTTCATATTTATGCAGCAATAATTTTCTCACACGCAGAGGATCTTTGTTAAAAATATTTCCTTTTTCATACGGACTGATGTGCATACCGTATAACTGCACTTCACCTCTTTTGTCAACTCTTATAAAGGCCTCTTTGATGCTGCAGTGTCCCTGGCGGACCGACTTGACTTCAGTCCCCACAAGTTCAATTCCTGCCTCGTATTTCTCCTCGATAAAATAATCATGCCATGCCTTTTTATTATTGGCAATCAGCTTTGTCTGCTCCTTTGCCATCATCCATCCCCTCCTTGTCAACAATCAGAAAATCAATGGTACGGGCACTTTTATCCACCCGTTCTACCTGTACGGTAACTTTTTGTCCCATACAAAACTCTTTTCCCGTATAATGACCGGTTACCCGGTATTTATTTTCTTCAAAAACATACTGGTCATCAGACAGGTCCGCCAGCCGGACCATTCCTTCTACGGTATTTGGCAGCTCAACATAAATCCCCCATGATGTAACACCGCTGACAATCCCGTGAAACACTTCTCCGATATGCTGTTCCATGTATTCTGCTTTCTTTAACTTTTCCACTTCACGCTCCGCATCATCGGCACGGCGTTCCAGATTGCTGGTCTGTACAGCCACCGACGGAAGGAGTTCTTCATAGTGGCGATATCGTTTATCCCGGATACCATGACGCAGATTTTCTTTTATGATACGGTGAATCTGTAAATCCGGATAGCGTCTGATCGGCGATGTAAAATGGCAGTAATACTGGGTTGCCAGACCAAAATGTCCCTCATTTACTGTCGAATATCTTGCACGTTTCATAGCACGAAGTGTCAGACGGCTCAAAAAACCCTCTTCCTCTTTTCCTTCCATCCCGGCTAAAAGTCTCTGGATTTCCCGAGGATGAACCTCTTCGTTGCCAACCTTCATGTGAAATCCAAAACCGGCCGTAATCTGTGCCAGTTCTCTTATCTTCTCCAGATCCGGATATTCATGGGTACGGTACAAAAAAGGAATTTCAAGCCAGAAATACTCCTCTGCCACCACCTGATTGGCCGCCAGCATAAACTCTTCAATAATCTTTGTCGCAACATTTCTGTCGTATGGCACAATATCAACCGGATGTCCCTCTTTATCCAGCAGGATTTTACATTCTGCAAAATCAAAATCGATGGCGCCCTTCTTTTTCCTCTGCCTGCGAAGCAGTTCTGCCAGTTCTTTCATCGTCTCGAACACAGGAACCAGCTTCTCATAGCGGGCACAGGTCTCCGGCTTATGATATGTCAGAATATCATTTACATCCGAATAACTCATCCGTTCGGTCACCCTTATGACCGTCTCTGCTATCCGATGGTTTTTTAACTGTCCTCTTTCATCAAAAGTCATAAAGCAACTCAGAGCCAGTCTGTCTTCGCCTGCATTCAGGGAACAGATTCCATTAGAAAGTTTATGGGGAAGCATCGGTATCACCCGGTCTACCAGATACACACTAGTACCTCTTGCCAGAGCTTCTTTGTCAAGGGCAGAGCCCTCCGTGACATAATGTGAAACATCGGCGATGTGAACACCAAGTTCAAAGCTGCCATCATCTTGTTTTTCTATCGTTATGGCATCATCCAGATCCTTTGCATCTTCCCCATCGATTGTCACCGTATCCCGGTCTCTTATATCAACTCTTCCTCCCGTTGCGGACGGTTCTACCTCGTCGGGAATTTGTGCTGTCTGACGCATGACATTTTCCGGGAACTCCTCCGGAAGTCCAAACGCCCGGACAACCGATAAAATATCCACGCCGGGATCATTGGGATGCCCCAGCACCTCGATGACACAGCCTTCCGGGCTTTTTTCATCATCGCCATAATTTTCGATCTCCACTACTACTTTATGCCCTTCCACAGCTCCCATTGTCTTTCCTTTGGGAATATAGATATCTTTTATGATTTTTTCACTATCGGGAATGACAAATGATATATTTCGGTTTCTTATAAATGTACCAACTACCGTCTGGCAGTTCCGCTGCAAAATCCGGACTACCGATCCCTCACGTCTTCTTCCGGTTCTCTCATTTTTGTCCAGCACAACCTGAACCAGGTCTCCATGAAACGCATTTTTACATTCCGCTTCCGGAATGAAGATGTCCTCTTTTCCATCCTCCGTGCGCACGAATCCAAACCCTTTTCTCGTCGCCATAAAGCTGCCCGTAATCATATTTTCTTCCGGCAGACAGATTCTTCCCCGGACATCCATCACAAGCTTTCCCCGAACAATCAGCGAATCGAGTATTTCATGGAGTTCTCCCCGGTCTTTCTTTGGAATTCCAAAAAGATTTGCCAGTTCTTTTATCTTCATCGGCCGATAACGTTTGTCCTCAACAAAAGCAAGTAGCATTTTTTCCCGCTGTCTTCTTTTCTCTTCCAGCATGATAACCCTCATTTCCGTTTTTTATAAGAAAAGCACCCTTCCTAAAGAAAGAGTGCCCGTCACATCATATTCTTATTCTACCTGTTTTATGCTTATTTATCATCCAAGCCAATCGGTACAAAGAACAACGGAAAGTACCACAAATAAAACGGCAAGAACGCGGGTAATTTTAATCAAAACTCCTTCCGAAGAACGACCTTTATTTTTGGTCCAGTAAGTATCTGCCGCGCCACTTACGGCACCCAGACCGGATGTCTTTCCTTCCTGCATAAGTACAACAATCACAAGTGCAATACAAATCACTATATATGCAATTGTTACAACTGTTTTCAAAATTGACGTTGTCATACAACTTAACCCTCCTGTTTCTTATTCTGGATGAAAGTTGGAATTTTGATTCCTTCCATCCCCTGTTTGTCACCGGCAGCCGGATTTGCTGCACTGCGGTGTGTAATAACCGGCATGTCCTCTTCTAATGACTGCGTCGTACGTGAACGGACATCTGCAGTTCTCGAAGAAACACCTCCTGCCTGGCTGTTCATTCCATCTAAAAAGCTTAATCCACTTTTATGTGGGGTAGATGTACTGTTATTCAAAAAACCTGGTCCTGATGACGTACTGAACTTGGTATTAAAACTGGTGCGGCTTCCTACGGAAGGCATCCCTTCATCCAGACCGGTCGCAATAACGGTAATCGTAACAGTATCCGCGGCATCCTCGTCATACATGGCACCAAATATAATGGTAGCCTCCTCACCGGCAAGCTCCTGTACGTAAGAAGCTGCTTCATTGGCCTCAATCAGGCTGACTTCACCGGAAACATTGATAATAACATGGGTTGCCCCGTCAATGGTCGTCTCAAGAAGAGGACTGGTAATCGCCTGTTTAACAGCCTCAATACACTTATCGTCGCCCTTTCCGGTACCAATTCCAATATGTGCAATTCCTTTATCTTTCATAACGGTAACAACATCGGCAAAGTCAAGATTAATCAGTGCCGGTGTGTTAATCAGATCCGTGATACCCTGAACACCCTGCTGCAGTACCTCATCGGCCTTTTTCAATGCTTCCGGCATTGTTGTCCTTCGGTCGCAGATAGCAAGCAGTTTATCATTTGGAATCACAATCAGAGTGTCAACACTCTCTTTCAGCTTCTCGATTCCACCGATAGCATTCTGCATACGGTTCTTTCCCTCAAAACTAAATGGCTTTGTCACAATACCGACCGTGAGCTTGCCCATATCTTTGGCTATCTTTGCCACAACCGGCGCCGCTCCTGTTCCGGTACCGCCACCCATACCACAAGTGACAAATACCATATCGGCATCTTTTACAATCTCCGCCAGTTCTTCCTGACTCTCTTCCGCCGCTTTTTCTCCAATCTCAGGTTTTGCACCAGCTCCGAGTCCCTTCGTGAGCTTCTCACCAATCTGCATACAAATTGGCGCCTTGCAACGTTTCAGAATCTGCTTATCTGTATTGATACAAACGAATTCAACACCTTTAATTCCCTCATCTATCATTCGATTTACAGCGTTGTTTCCTGCTCCGCCTACTCCGATTACCAGTAAGTTGGCAGCAGTATTCTCCGCTTCGCTTGTCATAATCTCTAACACTACAGTTCCTCCTTCTATTATAAATAGAAATCCTTATACATAGTCACATATATTATATAATACTTTTTTTCGGATAAATAATCAAGTACAAATTACAATTTCTGTGCTTTTTCTTTTTTCGTCACAGGTAAGACCGCTGATTCTACTCTGCACTTTCCGGTGAGGATGATGGTTTGGGAGCCTCTGTCTGCAGCGGTTTATCCTCTGTAAAAATAACAGTCCCCTTTACATCATATCCAGTCAGATCCATGGTACCTTTCATTTTTTTCTCCTGTGCCTGTGTAAGAATACTTGCAAGTGCAGATATCTGCTCATCATAATTCTCTCTTTTTCCAAGTTTAACGGTAATATCACCGGCATAGAGAAACGCCTCATTTTTTTCATTAAATTGAACCGTATCCCATTCTACCTGATAATGCTGAAACAGATTGGCAAGATTTAAAATCTGCTCCAAAAGATTTTCATCTTCCATCTGTATTTTCGAATAGAGAGTAAATGTCGTCAGATTTTTTATCTCAAATAACGGAATCCCTTTCAGTGGTTTTTGTGAGCTTCTGAGAACCATACCGTCATTGTCAAAATAAATATACTGGTTTGTGTAGGAAATCCCGGCAACTATCGTCTTTTCATATAAACGGATATGAACCCGGTTCACCGATGGAAATGTAATTTCATATTCCCTGACAAAAGGAAGATCCGGTGTAAGGGACAGCTTGTCCATCAGATAAAAAGATAAAACATTCCGTTCGAGTACATTGTCCTGGAACATTTCAATCATCTGGGACTGGCTGTAAAAAGTATTCCCCTCTACCGTTACTTCTGTTACACGGAAAAAAAAGAGGCAGAATACAATCACACATACAGCCGCCAGAATAATCCACCATTTTCTGTATTTCTTAAAGGTTCCTTCCATACCATGTTCGCTTCCTTTCCTGTTCTCCTATGTTTCGCACCAGGTTGCCAAAAGAGAAAGTTTATTCATCTGTGCCACAACGTCCTCATAACCTCTCTTTATAAAGTGCTCTCCTGTTATTTTTGTCTCTCCATCCGCCATTGCCCCCGCAATGAGAAGTCCTGCTCCGCTGCGCAGATCGTCTGCCTCCACCCTGGCAGCATGTAATCTGGTAACTCCGGTAATACAGGCATGGTTGCTGACACAGTCAATGTTCGCCCCCATTTTCTGCAGTTGCCGGATCATACGAAAACGGTTGTCAAATACACTTTCTTCAACCATGCTGACACCACTGCTCTTTGTGAGTACTGCCATCAGCAGCGACTGCCCATCCGTCGGGAATCCCGGATATGGTGCCGTACAAATATCTGCAATCGCTTTGGGACGTCCTTGCTGAATTACGCGAACACCTTTTTTTTCCAGACATAATTCACATCCCAACCTGGCTAATACCGCCGTTTCTTTCGCAGGTTCGGTGTCCCCCAGCACAAAGAAGCAATCACCTCCACAGCCGGCAACCATCATCGCATACGTTAAAAAGGCAATACGATCAGCTCCCAGCTTCCAGTGTATACCGTGGAGTTTCTGATTTCCCTGTATCAAAAGATGAGAAGTTCCCTCTCCCTCAATAACGGCTCCCATCTGCTTCAGAAATTGACATAATTCTACGATTTCCGGCTCCCTCGCTGCATTCTGAAGCCATGTTGTTCCATTGGCTTTCACCGCCGCCAGTAAAATATTTTCCGTCGCCCCTACACTTGGAAATGGCAGTTTTATCGTTGCACCGTGAAGCCCTTCCGGAATCTCACAACAGATTCCCTTTTCCTCTTCCCGGATTACCGCTCCCATTTGCCGGAATGCCTGCAAATGGAAATCCACCGGACGGCTTCCTATGGAACATCCCCCCGGATAATCCATATGGACACACTCAAATCTGGTCACAAGGCTACCAAGTAAAAGAACCGATGCACGGATTTCCTTTGCTTTTTCCCCTTCTATAACCCCCGAACAGATATCGGCGGCATTCAGAACAAGATTATTTCCCTGCCGTTTTGCCGATGCACCCGTTTCCCGGATGACCTCTGCCATTGCATCCACATCCGTTATTTCCGGGCAATTCTCTATCACACATTGTTCATCACACAAAAGTGCCGCTGACATCATAGGCAGGACAGCGTTTTTCGATCCCTGCACTGCCAATTCTCCCTCTGCTTTTCTTCCTCCACAGACTGCAATCGCCATCTCATCACCATATCAAAATTGTCTCAATCCTATTGTATGATACGGTGTCAAAATCGTGCCTGTCAGCGTTTTCCTACTGAACAGCCCTACATCTGGCGGAAATTCCAAGTACCAGTCCCATCTCCGCCATCAAAATCATAATTGAGGTTCCTCCATAACTGATAAACGGCAACGGAATTCCTGTAGAAGGAATCGAATTCGTCACAACGGCAATATTAATAACAACCTGTGCTGCTATGTGTATCATGATTCCGGTGCATATAAGTGAAGTAAACAAATCCGGTGCATACATCGTCGTATTCAAAATACGCCACAAAAGTAGAATAAACATCAGAATTACGATTCCTGCACCGACCAGTCCCAGTTCCTCGCAGATAATAGAAAAAATCATATCATTGTGCGACTCCGGAATAAACCCGAGTTTTTGCATGCTCTCGCCGAGACCAGTCCCAAAAATCCCTCCGGAAGCAATTGCATACAATCCCTGCAAAATCTGATATCCTTTTGGGTGGCTTTCCACATTGAGCCAGATATCCAGGCGCTCTAAACGGAATGCGGCACCAAAGGAAATGTACAATGCCGCCAGTCCAATTCCTATCAGCATCAAAATGATATAAATCTTTTTATTTTTTGCCGCGACCGTACACATACCAAAAACAATCAGAAACACAACAATCGCTGTGCTCAGGTTCTGTCTGGCAACCAGAACAATCAGAAGTCCTGCCGGCAAAAACACCCGGACAATGCCTCTGAAATGATTCATATCCTGTGGCCGCATCTGGATAAAGTATGCTGTCACAAGAATAATAACAATTTTGGTTATCTCCGATGGCTGGATAGAAAGTGGTCCTATGTACAGCCACCGTTTGGCACCATTTACTTCCGCTCCCACAAAAAGAACCAGCGTCTGCAGAATAACAGCACCCCAGTATAAAAATGTGATAAATTTAATCCGGATTAACGGCATCTGTTTTAAGAATGCTTTGTAAGGGAATCTACCAACAACATACATGGCAACAACCCCTGCCAATGCTCCTATCGCCTGCTTGCGCAGAAAAAAGGTGGAGTCACCGTATTTTACCTGTGAAGTATAGGAACTGGCACTGTAAATCATCAACAATCCAAAGCCAACCAGACATAATGTAATCAATAGCAGGCTGTAGTCAAAGTTACTCTGTGCCCCCGTATCCGCTCTCTTATTTCTGCGTTCCACAGACATGCCTCCCTGTCATTATAAATTGTGAACATATTCTTTAAATAAAGTTCCTCTCTGCTCATAGGAATCAAACATATCCCAACTTGCACACGCTGGAGAAAGCAACACTGCTTCACCCGGTCCGGCAATTTCTGCCGCACGTTTGACGGCATCTTCAAGACTATCCACAAATTCGCACTCTTCAAAACCAAGTCTCTCTGCCGTTTTTGCAATTTTCTCCCTCGTTTCTCCCAACAGAAGGAGTTTTTTGACTTTTCCGTCAAAAGCCTGAATCCACTCGTCAAATTCGCCACCTTTGTCATACCCACCGCCGATAAGAACAGTCTTCCGGCTCATGGAACAGATTCCCTTGATTGCAGCATCCGGATTGGTTCCTTTTGAGTCATTATAATACACAACGCCATTTTTCTCGCACACATATTCCACCCGGTGTTCCACTGCCTGAAAGTTCTTCACTGTTTTAAGGATGATATCCATCGGCACGCCAAGTTCCCTTGTCATAAGAATGGCAGCCATGATATTTTCACAATTGTGGTCTCCCGGAATATTACTCTCCTTCATATTCATGAGGATTTCTCCCGTTTTCCCATCCACAATATCTTGTTTTTTATTTTGATAAAGACCATTTTCTACCGGTTGTCTGCTACTGAAAAAAGCCACCCGGCAGTTAAGGTTTCCGGCGCGTTCTCTCAGTACCGAATCTTCATAATTCAGCACACAAAGTTCGCTTTCCGTCTGATTCTTCGTAATCATAAATTTGGTATCTATGTAACACTCCATTGTTTTGTGACGGTTCAAATGATCCGGTGTAATATTCAGTATCGCACTGACTCTGGGACGAAAAGTGTCAATCGTCTCAAGCTGGAAACTGCTGATTTCGGCTACTGTCACCGAACTCTCTGTCGTCTTCTCCACCTCTTTTGTATAAGGGTTTCCAATATTTCCAACCACATAAACTGCTTCGTTGTAAGCCTTCATAATCTCGCCCACAAGTGTTGTTGTTGTCGTTTTTCCATTAGTCCCGGTAATACCGATTACCTCACCCTTTTCTATCAGGTAAGCCAGTTCAATCTCACCGATGATTGGGATATTTTTTTCTTTTATTTTTTCTGCCAGGGCGATATCAAGCGGGACTCCCGGGCTGAAAACTGCACAATCCAGTGTATCCAGCACTTCCTCCGGCATATCGGAAAGATACACCGGCACATCATACCCCGATGTATCCAACTCTTTATTCCCGTCAAAAAGGCAGACATCTGCCTCCATTTTTTTCAGCAGTTCATAAGCTGCCATTCCACTTTTGCCGAGGCCAACCACCACGGTTTTTTTATTTTTTAACTCCATTGTATTCCTCATTTCCTCCTTGTCTCATTCACTACAATGCCATAATTCCGATCAGACAAAGCAGTGCTGTTACCACGCTGAATGCCGCCACCACCTGTGTCTCTGAGTATCCGCACAGTTCAAAGTGATGATGAATCGGCGCCATTTTAAAAATCCGCTTTCCATGTGTCAGCTTAAAATATCCCACCTGCAATATAACCGAAATAACTTCTACCAGATAAATCAGTCCTACAATCACTATAAACAATGGCAGGTGTAGCATAAGGGCAATAGAAGAAACAAATCCGCCCAGTGCAAGAGAACCGGTATCCCCCATAAAAACGCGTGCCGGATAAGTGTTAAACAGCAAAAATCCAAGCAGACTTCCCACTACAGCCCCGGTAATCGGTGTCATATTCGACTTCAGCATCAGTGCTGTCAGGGTAAAAAAGGTTGCGACAATAGCAGTCACACCAGAAGCCAGGCCATCCAGTCCATCTGTGAAATTCACGCCGTTGACCGTTCCCAGTACAACGATAAACACAAAAACGACAAACAGCCAGACCGGCATCGTAAATCCAACACCTTCCACAAAAGGAATGCGGATTGTCGTATCCATATCTGCTACTTTAAAATAATAAAACACAAAAATTCCTGTCACCAGAAACTGCAGCGCAATTTTCTGCAACGGGGTCAGGCCCAGCGACCGCTTCATCACAACTTTAATATAATCATCCAAAAATCCTATAATACCGAATCCGAGTGTCATAAATAACACCGGAATAATATCGTTATATTTTCCTACATATATCAGGGATGTAATCAGAATGCTGGCAAGGATCACAAGACCACCCATGGTAGGTGTTCCATTCTTTTTCAGATGGGATTCCGGTCCATCTTCCCTCTCTGTCTGACCAAATTTTAATTTTCTAAGAAAAGGAATAATGACAGGACACAGAACAACACTCACCAGAAAGGAAATTATCACCGGCATCAGCACACTTAGATTAAAATTCATTTTATACACCTCGTCTTATCTTTTTGAGTACGTCAACGCACGTTTTTATTTTATACCATTACGGCTTTTCCCGCAAGCACTTATTCGCCCTGTAGCAGATAAGGAAGTATATTTGCAAACAGAGTGGAGATTCCCGGTGCTGCCACCGTACCACCATAGTAAAGGCCTTCCGGCTCATCAATCCGAACAAGCGCAATCACCTGCGGATTTTCCACCGGGGCAAAAGCAATGGTAGAAGCGATATATTTGCCATTCCCCCTCGGCAGTTTCTGACTGGTTCCTGTTTTTGCTCCTACGGTGTACCCTTCCACACCTGCATTTTTACCGGTTCCCTCCGAAACCACTTTTCCCAGTGCCTCTCTGACCAAATCGGATGTTTCTATGGAGACGATTGTATCCCCTCCGGGATATTTGAATTTTTTCATCACTGTTTTATCCGCATTTACCACGCTCACTCCGAAATGCGGCGTAATGCTCTTTCCTCCATTTATAATGGATGCTGCACATGTAATCAGACGAATCGGAGATAACTGGAAAGACTGGCCAAATGACATGGTTGCCAGTTCCACTGCCCCCACATTTTCTTCTTTATGCATGATGGTTACTGCTTCCCCCGGCACATCAATTCCTGTCCTTTTCAGTGCCCCAAATGCGAGTAGTTCCTCAAAAAAATCATGCACACCTATCCTTGCCCCCACTTCCATAAACACCGGATTGCACGAATTCATTATCCCCTCTAAAAAGGTTTCACTTCCATGTCCTGTTGTTTTATGGCATCGAATCCGGCGGTCTTCTACCATTTTATATCCCGGGCAGAAAAACCGGTCTGTCATTCTTACAACACCCTTTTCGAGTGCTGCCGCAGTTGTCAGTATTTTAAAGGTAGACCCTGGCTCATAAGTATCAGACACGCAGCTGTTTCTCCACATGGCATTCAGATATTTATTTTTTTCATTTTCTGACAATTCTGCGGTATCTCCCGGCAGAGTGTATGGATCATTGAGATTGAACTCCGGTGCACCTGCCATCGCATAAATTTCACCATTTTTCGGATTCATGACAATGATATCCACACTTTTTGCATTCTTTTTCTTCATAAGAGCATTGGCGACCTGATCCGCATATTCCATAACCGTCAGATCCAGGCTGGTATTTAATGTCCATCCTGCCACCGGTTCTATCCGGTCCTCTGCACCGTTCTCAATCTCTGTCCCGTGCGCTGTTGTCATCGTCAGAATGGAGCCATCCATTCCTTTGAGATATTTTTCATAGGCAACTTCGAGACCGATGATTCCCTGGTTATCACTTCCGGTAAAACCAAGTACTTTGGATGCCAGTGAATCATACTGGTATTCTCTTTTATAATCTTCGTCGACGGTCACTCCCGCGAGCTTACAGTTACGTATTCTATCAGATGTTTCTTTATCAACATTGGATTTGACTTTTTCACGCGAGGAAACCTTTTCCACTTTTCTTCGGACAGATTCCTCATCCATGTCCAGCTCTTTGGACAAAACAGCAATTATTTTTTCTGGTTCCTCAATCTGGCTGTTAATGACAGATATCGTAGACACCGACCGGTTTCCTGCTAAAAGTTTTCCGTTCCGGTCCAGAATCCTGCCACGTTCTGCCTTGATTTTTCTCTCCCGTTCATGAAGTTCCTTTGCCTGGACTCCATAATAATCTGCCCGAAACAGCATCAGGTAACCAAGTCTCGTAAACATACAGATTAACAACAGTCCAAAGACAAAAAATACCAAAAACATGTTTTGTCTTTGGTAAGTTTTGTGTCGGTTCCACATATGCATCACCGGTTCAAATCATCTTTATAGTTTATTTCCCATAAAGAAAAGATATGCTACTTCGTTGCATACTGTCCCAGGAACGGCAGAATTTTCTTCATGATTTTATGGGCAAATTCTGTCGCATACGTACTGTGCGCCTGATCCTTTACATGCGGCTCATCGATTATCACATAAACAGCCACTTCCGGGTTCTCTGCCGGCACACAGCCAATAAATGAAACCAGATAATTTTTTTCGCTCACCGGACGCTTCTCGGCAGTTCCTGTTTTTCCGCCAATAGAATATCCCTTTACCTTCGCCGGCGACGCAGTTCCATCTTCTACCGTTGATTTCAGATAACTGCATAGTGTTTTGCTTGTATCCTCGGTCGTTGTCTTTTTGACAATCACCGGATCTACACTTTCGACCACTTCACCATTGCTGTTTTGTATTTCTTTTACGATATGCGGCTGATAGTAGTTTCCTCCATTGATTAATGAGGAGAATCCACTTAACATCTGCACCATCGTAACCGTCTGTGTCTGTCCGAAACTGCTCGTGGCAAGTTCTACAGGATTGAGCTGTTCTTTTGAAAACACAAGACCGGAAGTTTCTCCCGGCAAATCCACACCGGTTCTCTGTCCAAAACCATATAATTTGTTATAGCGGTAAAATCTGCCGGCACCCATTCGTTCTCCAATGTCCATCAGGGCAACATTACAGGATTCCATCAGACTATGGCGCAGGTCGAGTAAACCGTGTCCGGAACGGTTGCTGCAGTGAATATCTCTGTCTGCAACCTTTTTCACACCCGTACAGTTAAAAGTGGAATTACCATTGATTAAATTTTCATCCAGTGCCGCTGCAATTGTAAACGGTTTATAGGTTGACCCCGGTTCATAGGCAGAGCCAATGCAAAAATTGGACCACATAGCAAGCAGATTATTGTTCTTTTCTTCCGGTGTCATGGCAGATATCTGCGTCTCTGTATACATGGAGGACAAATCCTGCGGATCATTCAGATCGAAGGTGGAATCGGATGCCATCGCAAGTATTTCCCCATTGTTCGGATTCATCAGCATAACCGCCACCCGTTCTGCTCCCACTCCGTTTTTCTGAAAATCTGCAATCTGCTTTTCGATTATCCGCTGTACATTAGCATCAATCGTGAGTACAATCGAGTTACCATCTTTCGCTTCCTTTATCGTACGCTGCAAATTCATATTGGCATCAAAATAACCATATTCTCTGCCGGTAGTGCCCGACAACTCTTCATTATAACTTTCTTCTACGCCATATGTCCCCTTATTTTCAGAAGACATAAATCCTATCAAATTACACGCCACAGAACCAAGTGGATAATTTCTCGTATAGGTTTCTTCAAACCATACCCCTATAATTTCCTCATTTTCCTCCATTTTTTTCTGGAATCCCTCTACTGTTTTTGAATCCAGTTGTCTGAGATCATCAAAATGCTCATACATAGAAGAAGGATTCTGATTAATCGCATTCTCAATGGTATCTCTGTCAAATGAAAAATAGTCACAGATAGCATTTACTGTTGCAATCCGTGCCGCATCATTTGTCAGAAGCGTCCGGGGTTCGAGCACCAGATCATATTTACGTATACTAATCGCCATGGTCGTGTTATTTCTGTCCTTGATTGCCCCTCTCTGATAGTTCAGAACGGTATTCGTATACGATTGTTGGGACAGCGCGGCTTTACGGTATCTGTCCCCATGATTGCGGTCAATCATATAAATGCGCACTAATAATGCCACAAAGAAAAGAAGAAAAACAACAAAAGCTACAAAGAGGGTAATTCTCATCCCTCTTGTAAAAACCTTCGGTCTTCTCCTTCTTCTGCGTCTTCTGGCATAGTATTTTCTTCGGTCGTAATCACTCATTACTTCTTCACCTGCTTACCACTTGATTTGGCTTATTCTACCGGAATGCTCCCATGCTGGCGAACCTGAGTACTCTTACGGCTTTCATAGGTCAAAATCTGATTTTTACCTGCCGTTTTCATTCCAAACTCTTTTGTCGCCTTTTTATAGATTTCATTCAAGTCAATGGAATTCTCCATTTCCATGCGGGCAGTAGAATTCTCTTTCTCCAGTTCCACTACCTCTTTTTGTAAGTTTACCACACTTTTACTCAAATAGGTAGACTTAAACTGCAAATGTAGATACGCAATTCCGATTCCCATCGCAGCCACAAATGTAATAACAGTCAGAAGCACTGCTACCTTGTCAATTTTTTGCTTTGGCTGAGGTTTTCTTCTCTGCTGCTGTCGTTCTCTTCTTCTGATTTCCTCTTGTCTACGGTGCAGCGGTTCTGTCTCCCAGTTTCTTGCTGCACTTCCGTATACATATGTTCCTGTTTGTCTGTTCATACAGGATTCCTCCTCTATCTCTTTTCGCTCCCCACCTTTTTAAACACACGTAATTTTGCACTCTTAGAACGGCTGTTTTCTTTTATTTCCTCTTCAGACGGCAAAATCGGTTTTCTTGTTACCACTTTTCCCTTGGACTTTTTCCCGCATACGCAAACAGGAAAATTCGGTGGACATGTACAAGGCTGCTCTGCTTTTCGAAAACTGTTTTTTACCATTCTGTCTTCCAAGGAATGAAACGTAATGATACAGAGTCGTCCTCCCTCGTTTAACAGTTCAATCATATCATCGAGCGCCTCCCGCAGAACTTCCAGTTCCTGATTACATTCAATCCGAATCGCCTGAAAAGTCCGTTTGGCCGGATGTCCCTTGCCATTTCTTGCTTTGGCAGGCATGGATGAACGGATAATATCTACAAGCTGTCCCGTCGTTTCAATCTCTTTTTTCTCGCGTTCTCTTAAAATATTGCGGGCAATATTCCTTGCATAGCGCTCTTCTCCATAATCCTTGATAATACGCACAAGTTCTGCCTCCGGATAGCGGTTGACAATATCTTTTGCCGTTATCGGCTGTTCTCTGTCCATTCTCATGTCAAGTGGTGCATCTTCCATGTAGGAAAATCCGCGTTCGGCATTATCCAGCTGATAGGAGGATACTCCAAGATCCAGAACAATTCCGTCCACTTTATCAATTCCCTGCGCCTGCAGAACCTGTTTCATATGTACATAATTATTTTTTACAATTGTTACTTTTTCACCAAATTCCTCTAATCGCTTTGTGGAGACCGCAATCGCCTCTTCATCCTGATCGATTCCAATAAATCTTCCATTTTCTCCCAGTCTCTTACATACCTCACGGGCATGTCCGGCACCACCCAGTGTTCCATCCACATAGATGCCGTCTGGCTTAATGTCCAGATTCTCAATTGTCTCATCCAGTAAAACCGAAACATGCTTAAATTCCATGACAATCCCCATTTCGAAGCGTTCTTTCATTCCTCCTAAAAGCTGAGTCCAAATTCCGACATGTGTTCTGCTATATCATCCACATTTTCATAATCGTCGTTTTCCTGCCAGCGTTCTTTACTCCAGATTTCAATCTTCTGTAACACACCGACAAAGACAACATCTTTGGACAGTCCTGCCTGTTCTCTCAGGTTTGCCGGAATCAGCACTCGCCCCTGCTTGTCCGCCTCACAAGGTGCCGCTCCTGCCAAAAAATAACGCTGTAACTTTCTTGCTTCCTTTGTTCCCGGAAGTTCTTTTAACTTGTTGACAAAGCTCTCCCATTCATCCATCGGATATGCAAACAGGCAGCCATCCAGGCCGAGTGTAACCACGAAGGATTCTCCCAGATTGTCACGGAGCTTTGCCGGAATAATAACTCTTCCCTTGGCATCCAGACCGTGCTCGTATGTGCCCATAAACATATTGCTTCACCAACTTCCGTATCGTGGCTGTCCCGACATACATTGTCCGGAGCTTAAGGAAACCGGCTTCGTTTCTGCCAGACACTTTTACCACTTCGTGACATTTCCCACCACTTTCCACCACTTTTAATACCACTATACACCACTTTTACCAAATTGGCAAGAAATTTTTATCCGGATTTTAATTTACATTCTGATTCAAATATGTTATATTATTCTCATGCAGATATAGTTCATTGGTAGAACACCAGCTTCCCAAGCTGGGGAGGCGGGTTCGATTCCCGTTATCTGCTTTTTTTCTTTATTAAGACTTTTATAAATAGTGGGGGATTTTCCATGAACATTTCGCTATATAATCTAAGTTGGTATTTTTTAATTTACTCTTTTATCGGATGGGCTATGGCTACAATTCGAACATCCATTAATTCAAAAAAATTTGTTGATGTCGGTTTTTTATATGGTCCATTCTGTCCAGTATACGGGATTGGAGCTGTCATCTTCGCAATCTTTTTAACGGAGTTAAAAAAGTCTCTGTTTTTCATGTTTGCCGGCGGTATTATTCTATCCTTTGTAATCTCGATTTTTACCGGATTATTGCTGGAGAAAATTTTTCACCGCAAATGGTGGGATTATTCCCGCAAACGCTTTCAGTTTGCCGGATACATTAATCTGCCTTATACGGTAGTCTGGGGTGTTGCCGCCGTCATAACCATCTGTTTTCTCAACCCACTGTGGAATCAGATACTCTCTTTCCTTCCGACTACGATTGGCAGGCTTATTCTGATTATTCTGAGCACGATTATGCTACTTGACCTGGCCGGCAGTGTGACCGGAATTCTATCCGTTCATTCAAGGCTTCGCAAAATCAATATTGTAGAAAATACACTCGATGGGCTTCAGAAAACTTCTGATATAATGGGTAAAGGTCTGGCCGGGTGGGCACACCGCCATCTGGCAAAGGCATATCCAAATCTGAGAGCAGAAGAATTACTGAAAGATAAAATAGAAAAAGAACATCAACTGGAAAAGGAAAAGGCTGGTGTATTTGCTGTCGGCTGCTCCTTTTACAAACTGCTTTGTCTGTTTTTCCTGGGTGCCTTTCTCGGCGATGTAACAGAAACGGTCTTCTGCCTCATCACAGAAAAAGTACTGATGAGCCGGAGTAGTGTTGTCTACGGTCCGTTCAGTCTCGTATGGGGCATCGGCTGCGTACTGCTGACAGCAATTTTATATCAGTACCGCAACCGCAGTGACCGGTTTATTTTCCTGCTGGGAACGGTTCTCGGAGGCGCTTATGAATATGTCTGCAGCGTATTTACCGAGCTTGTTTTCGGAACTGTATTTTGGGACTACAGTGACATTCCTTTTAACCTGGGTGGCAGAATCAATTTATTATTCTGCTTCTTCTGGGGATTTGCTGCTGTTATCTGGATGAAAATACTGTATCCGAAACTTTCTTCCCTAATAGAAAAGATTCCTAAAAAAATAGGAATCTTTTTAACCTGGGCTATGATGATATTTATGATTTTTAATATTATTGTATCCGCACTGGCAATGAACCGGTACAGTGAACGAAATTCCGGTTCGGTCACTCCTCCACCCTCTAACTCTGTGGAGCGTATACTGGATGAAAAATTTCCGGATGAACGGATGGAACGCATTTACCCAAATGCGATAATTGTGAAATAGATAATCCGTCCGGTTATCATCTTCCGGCTTTTCTGTATTGATATATCCAGACGCCAATTCCAACAACGGCTATCAATGCGGACAATACCTGAGAAACAGCAATTCCGGTGCTCCCGATCTGAAGCTGGTCAGTTCTCAATCCCTCAATCCATGCCCGTCCAATTCCATAACCGATTAGATATATCAGAAATATTTCTCCGTCAAAAGCTTTCTTTTTCGTCCTCAAAAGCATGAGTATTAAAACGATAAGATTCCATACGGATTCATACAGAAAAGTAGGATGCACCTGAATATACTGGACACCATCTATATTTGTCATATGTTCCCTCATCGTATCCGTAATACTCGAAGCAGCCACCTGATCGACGCGCAGACGCATAGCAAAAAGAGAATCGGTATACTCACCGAAAGCTTCCCGGTTCATGAAATTTCCAAAACGTCCTATTACCTGGCCAAGAATCAGACCCACCACAGCGGTATCTGCAAACAGGGAAAAACGATATTTTTTTATCCGGCAGTATACAAGAGCTGTTATAACTGCCGCAATGACGCCTCCATAAATGGCCATGCCGCCACCGCGGGTATTAAAGATTTGCAGCAGATCATCTTTGTAGTTTTCCCAACTAAATGCCACATAGTAAAGCCGGGCACCGATAATCGCAAATATAATACCAAAAAAGGCATAATCCATATAGAATTCCGGATTCTGTCCGGTGCGCTTTGCCTGCCATCTGGCAAGAAGAAGACCTGCTATCATACCACAGGCAATAATAATACCATAATACGCTATCGTAAAACCACCTATAGTAATCCCTTTCGGCAGCGTAGCAATTTCTATTCCCAGATGGGGAAATGCAATATCTCCTCTGCTCATAAACTACTCCCGACCTTTCTCTTATACATTAAAACGGAACAGCACAACGTCTCCGTCCTGTACTACATATTCTTTTCCCTCTGAGCGGACAAGACCTTTTTCCTTTGCCCCATTCATCCCACCATTGGCAATGAGATTTTCATAGCTGACTACTTCGGCACGAATAAATCCACGTTCAAAATCCGTATGTATTTTTCCTGCCGCCTGTGGTGCTTTGGTTCCCTCAGTGATTGTCCAGGCTCTCGTCTCATCCGGTCCTGTCGTCAGGAAACTGATGAGTCCGAGAATATGATAGCTGGCGCGAATTAGTTTTTCCAATCCGGATTCTTTGAGGCCAAGGTCTTCCAGAAACATTTTCTTTTCATCGTCATCCAGCTCTGCAATCTCCTGCTCGATCTGCGCACAGATGACAAACACCTCCGACTGTTCTTCCTCTGCAAACGCCCGGACTTTTGAAACCTGCTCATTGGAAACGCCATCATCCATCAGATCATCTTCTGCCACATTTGCCGCATAAATAACCGGTTTTGCTGTCAGCAGATTATATTCCGAAAACCATTCTTCCTCCTCTTCGTCGAGGAGTTCAAAATTCTTTGCCAGATGTCCTTCCTCAAGAAATGCCTTCAGCCTCTGTAAAAGTTCTACTTCTTTCGCCAGTTTTTTATCATTTTTAGCACCGCGGGATGCCTTTGCAATTCGTCTTTCCAGAATTTCCACATCGGAGAAAATCAACTCAAGATTAATTGTCTCAATATCCCGCATCGGGTCGATACTTCCATCTACGTGAACGATATTGGTATCTTCAAAGCATCGAACCACGTGAACAATCGCATCCACCTCACGGATGTTCGACAAAAACTGGTTTCCCAGTCCCTCTCCCTTTGATGCACCTTTTACGAGTCCCGCAATATCTACAAACTCAATAACAGCCGGAACAACCTTTTTGGATTCATGCATTTTGCTCAAAACATCCAGCCGCTCATCCGGCACCGGTACAACACCGACATTTGGGTCAATCGTACAGAACGGATAATTGGCAGACTCCGCTCCCGCCTTTGTCAATGAGTTAAACAACGTACTTTTTCCTACATTGGGCAATCCCACGATTCCTAGTTTCATATTTGTATATTCCTCCTTAAAAATCCTTTATTTTATAGGGTTTGTGGCATTTTATAATTTGGTTATGTACCAAAATACGTACCAATCTGAACCAAGCAAACTAAAAATACATTACGAACCATGCTTGCATGAGTGAGATGATGTACTTTTTAGTTTATTTGGCGAAGCCAACGAGCGAGAAAACGAATGTTTTCAAGCTATGGTTCAGATGAAGTTTTCAAACCACTTTTAATGCCGATGAAATCATATCAATTTCTTTTAATTTCTCTTCTTCTGTTGTGTGAACATATAGGTTCATTGTAATACCAATATTGGAATGTCCCAGAATCGTCTGCAATGTTTTGGGCTTCATACCTGC
>JAXEJU010000039.1:0-40615 GCA_034101395.1 Eubacterium sp.
TTCTACTAAATCTCGTCCCAGTTGCCAATTAAAGTAAAGCTGTTCCGTATTAACTTTAACAGCCGCTTTTATCTGTGTAGTTATATAACGTTTCTTCACAGATAATGGAGACCGTGAAGTGAGTGGTCTGCTTGCGGTGCAAATGGAGAGCCTGCCGCCGCAGTTTTTGCGCATCCACAAAAGCTATGCGGTCAGTAAGGAAAAGTATATGCAGCTTAAGAAGGCGCTGGTGAAATAGGAGCGTCACTGCAAGAATAATACTGGGATAGACAAGAAATCAACTGTAATCTTAATCATGTTTTTCTCCATTTCACATGTTATGTACAAAACTACATTTCCGCTTAATATCAAAAACACTCCCAGGTTTACACCTGAGAGTGCAGTCAAATCGGTATTTAACATAATCTCTTCCTATCCCACCGCAACACTTACATTTCCGTATGTGTATGGATAGCTGTCTGCATACATAGCTTCCGGTGCAATATCAATCTCACCGTTCATCCATGTCATGATGCCATGAAATCTTCTTCCGTTCTACATTGTTACATCCACATGTACCGTACTTTTGCTTATGCCAAAACGTCCGGCCGCCTGCCTCACGGTAGCATTATTTTCAATAATGTACTCCGCCACCGCAACTGCCCTTTCCTCGATTTGCGTTTGATGCAGATTATATTCTTTCAAAAGCTCCCCCTGAAATGGTGTTTGTATAATCTATGCAGACAGGCGGATATCTATGCGGATATCTTTGTGTCGGCAAAATCCGACAAAATCCGCACACGTCATTCCAAATCGACATAGTATAAAAGAAAAGGGGAAAATACTATGATGAGAAATTGTAATCCATTCTTTCCGGGCAATTGCCGCAGATGTCCTTTTTGTGGATGTAACTGGGGACGTCATGACGACCGCAAAGACAAATGCGATGACAGGCATGATGACAAATGCGGGCATCACAAAGACAGATGCGACGACAAGTATGATGACAAATGCGAGCATCGCAAAGACATGTGCGACAAAAAAAGTGATGACAAATGTGAGTATCACAAAGACAGATGTGATGACAGACGGTCTACGCGGTATTAGCAAAGAGCCAGGAACCGGTGGGATTCGAACCCGCCGGTTCCTGGCTCTTTTGGATTTTATACCATCGCTTTCTTTATCGCTGCCATGAGCTCATCATACGTCTCAAATGCTGGAAGTTCCGGATGGTCAGCTTTAATCTGCTCTGTGCTCTTGAAAAGGAATCCTGCCTTACTCGCCTGAATCATTCCAAGATCATTGTAACTGTCACCGCTGGCAATCGTCTCATAACCGATGGACTGCAGTGCCTTTACGGTTGTCAGTTTTGAATTCTCGATTCGCATTTTGAAACCGGTTATTTCGCCACTGTCTGCCACTTCAAGGGAATTGCAGAAAATCGTCGGCCAGCCGAGTTTCTCCATCAGAGGCTTCGCAAACTGGGTAAATGTGTCACTGATGATAATTACCTGACAGAAGCTGCGCAACTCATCCAAAAACTCTTTTGCTCCCGGAATCGGATCAATCGTAGCGATTGTTTCCTGAATTTCTTTCAAGCCAAGTCCATGCTCTTTCAATATGCCAAGCCGCCAGTTCATAAGCTTGTCATAATCCGGCTCGTCTCTTGTCGTTCTTTTCAACTCCGGGATTCCACTTGCCTCGGCAAAAGCAATCCAGATTTCCGGCACCAGTACACCTTCTAAATCCAAACATGTTATATACATTTTATCCTCCAATCCTGCGACGTCCACCATATAATCCGGAACCGCATTCTGATATTGTCCCTTTGATTAT
This sequence comes from Eubacterium sp., assembly GCA_034101395.1. GTDB lineage: Bacteria > Bacillota > Clostridia > Lachnospirales > Lachnospiraceae > Eubacterium_F. Next base: position 1,816 of record JAXEJU010000039.1, read on the forward strand.
ACCTGTATCTTCCCCGATGTGCAATACCCAGTCTTCGATATACGGTTAGTCCTCGTCCGGAACTACCTGATACTTTTGAGCCGCCTGGGCAATATTCAGCGCATGGTCTGCCACACGCTCGAGATCAACCAGAATCTCACTGTAAAACAATCCCTGGGTCGCTTCGCATTTCATTTTGCCAAGACGCTTAATGTTACTGTTGCGCATTTTTTCAACCATGGCATCAATCGAATCTTCCAGATTCACAATCACTGTATACAGTTCCTGCCTTGGCGAGACAAGATGCTCACATGCCATATCATAAATTTTGTAGACTGCCATTGTCAGTTCTTTTAAGTCTTTCATTGCCTTATTGGAGAATTTCTGCTTATTCTCTGCCATCTGTGTAGCATATCCGAGTACATTTTCGGCATGATCCCCGATACGTTCAAGATCTGTTACAATGTGATAAAGATTTCCGGCGTGAATGGCCTCCTTTTCTGAAAGGCTCAGCTCACTCGTGCGGACCAAAGCGGCCACAATCTCCTTGTTCAGGAAATCAACAGCAGCTTCATTTTCCGCAAACTCATCTTTGCTGATTGGCATATCTCCAAAATAGGCCTTCGTCGCCGCTTCAATATTTATCCGGACCAATTTGTGCATACGGCCGATTTCCTGGTCAATCTGCCCGATCAGCACAGTTCCGGACTGGTAACCGGACTCGTCTATGTAATGGAGAGCAGATGCGTCCTTCTCATCATCCCCCCGAATCACCCATTCTGCGATACGTACCAGATACTTCGTACATGGCAGAAGGAGAAGCACAGTCACGACATTGAATATTGTATTGGCATTTGCAATCTGTCTGGTCGGATTTCCCGGCGAAGTAGCGAGAATCCAGTCAAAGATAACCGGAAAGATACTTGTGAGAATAAGGAACAATACCATACCAATACTCTCAAAAAGAATAACGATAAATGCCACTCTCTTTGCATCTTTACGCGCTCCGATAGACGCAAGCGCCGGAGCCACACTGGCACCGATATTCATACCAAGCATGATGTAAAATGCCTGTGGAAATGCACCAGGAAATGCCATAACTCCACTGAGTGCAAGCATCTGCAAAACACCGACAGAAGCCGATGCACTCTGAATAATTACCGTAAAAATCACACCGATAATGACACAGAGAATTGGATTGGAGAACTGTTGCAGCAGATTCTGGAACCAAACCTCTCCCGCCAGTGGCTTCATCGCACTGCTCATCGTTCCAAGTCCGATAAACAACACACCGAGACTGGCAATAATCTGTCCCACGTTTTTCACTTTCGGTTTTTTGCCAATCATGATAATAGCGACACCGACAAAGGCAATTATCGGCGCGATTTCAGAAATATTAAACGCTATCAGCTGTCCCGTAATCGTGGTTCCTATTTTTGCTCCCATCAGGATGCCGACCGAGCGCTCTAACTGCATCATCCCGGCATTTACAAAACCAACTACCATCACGCACATGGCATTGGAGCTCTGAATCAATGCGGTCAGACCTGCGCCGACGATCATGGCAACGATTCGGTTCTGGGTCAGTTTCTCAAGAATTTTTTTCAAATAGGAACCGGCAACAAGCTTCAAACCGTCGCTCATCAGGTTCATGCCGAAAATGAACATGGCAAGTCCACCCAGCAGATTAATTACATTCCAAATTGTCATTGTCATATCCTCTCTGTAAAATTCATGTAAAATATGTATATTTAATGTAAAACCCCCAATGAAAAATATAACACCATTGGGGGAAATAAACAATGACTTTATTGTTTTTTAAGAATCTAATCCGTTCATAATCTCCTGCAGGGTATCAGCCGACTCGTGCAGTTTCTCCGTTTCTCTCTTATCGAGAGAGATGGGAATCAGGTTTTCGACTCCCTTTGCGCCGACGATTGCCGGCATACTGAGCACTACATTTTCCAATCCATACTCGCCATGCATACAGGTCGATACAGGGAAAATAGATTTTTCGTCGCGGACGATTGCCTGACAGATACGTCTCACGACCATCGCAATTCCGTAGTACGTCGCATCCTTTTTCGCAATGATCTCATAGGCACTGCCCCGCACGGTTTCTTCAATTTCTTCCGTGTTGTCATCATGGTTAAAATGTCCCCGCATCTCACACATGGCATGCAGCGGTACACCGGATACATTGGCACTGCTCCATGCGGCAATCTCGCTGTCACCGTGCTCACCGATAATGAACGCATGCACACTCCGGCTGTCCACTCCCAGATGCTTCCCGAGCTGGTACTTCAGCCTCGCCGAGTCAAGCACTGTACCCGAACCAAATACCCTGTTTTCCGGGAAACCGCTCACCTGCTGTGCTACATGCGTCAGGATATCAACCGGATTTGAAACGATCAAAAGAATTCCCTGACAATCTCGCTTTGCAATCTCCGAAACAACCGATTTCATAATCTTTGCATTTTTATGCACCAGATCCAGCCTTGTCTCATCCGGCTTCTGATTTGCGCCTGCCGTAATAACAATGATAGCCGCATCTTTCAGATCATCATAATCTCCGGCATATATTTTCATTGGCGCGGCAAACGGCACGCCATGACTGATATCCATCGCCTCGCCCTCGGCACGCTCTCTGTCAATATCAATCAGAACCATTTCCGAAAAAATGCCGCTCTGCATCAGTGCAAATGCCGATGCAGACCCTACAAAACCGCATCCGATAATGCCGACTTTTCTTACGTTGATACAATCACAATTTTGCTCCATTATTGCAGACCTCCTGTGAATATTCTCTTCCTGTTATTGCCATTTTGAAGAAAAATATACACAGGAGAATGCAAAATGATTTCGAAATCATTGGGGTCTATTTCACACCCCACTCACGGTACCGGTTCAGACAGGCATAGATTTCCTGTTTTCTTGGCATCGCCAGATTTCCCGGTACGCGGTTTGTACAGACAGCCTCAAATCCACCGTCACAAAGAATCCGGAACAGTTCCTCCACGATTTCAGAAAGTGTTCTTTTTCCGTCTGCCAGATTCATACGGGCGTATTTTACAAGATGTGCCAGCGCTGTCAGCTGCTCCGTATCCGCAAGCTGCTCCACATACCGCAGATCAATCGTATCACGGTTGATGACGATACCGTCCATTCCCATTGTCTTTAATTTAACTCTGCCGTCCGCACCAAATCTTTTATCCGCTTTCATTATTCGTTCACCATCCGGTTCCGCAATTTCCGGGACTTCTCCCTGCGGCAGAGGAAATTGTTCTGCCTGCTTTTTGGCAAAAGCTGTTATTTCCACCGGCTCGTAATGGTTCATCTGGATGATGCAGTCCGCTTTGTGAAAATAGCTGCCGGAACTTCCCGCCACAAGTATGGTCGAAATTCCGTATTTCCGATACAGCTCCCTCACTCGCTCCACAAACGGAGTAATCGGCTCCTCCTCCCGGTGCACAACCCGCTGCATCAGCTCATCCCTCACCATAAAATTGGTGGCACTGGTGTCTTCGTCAATCAGAAGGGCAGAAGTCCCTGCCTCTATCGCCTCTACTACATTTGCCGCCTGGGAAGTGGAACCACTGGCATCCTCTGTAAAAAATGCCCTGGTATCTTTGCCATTGGGCAGATTGTTGATAAACATGCGGATATCTGCTTTCTTCACACTGCGTCCATCCTCCGCCCGTATCTTCACGGCATCCGCATCTGTGATTACAAGTTCCCTGCCATCCCCGGCGATGTGATTATACACACCGAGTTCAAGTGCCTTCAGAAGAGTGGATTTCCCGTGATAGCCACCGCCCACAATAAGCGTAATGCCCCTGCGGATTCCCATTCCCTTTACCGCGCCACGGTTCGGAAGCATAAACTCCACTTCAAGCTCTTTCGGCGAGACAAAAGGAACAGCCTCTTTCATCGGCCGTCTGCTCACACCGCTCTCTCTCGGAAGAATGGCACCATTTGCGACAAAAGCTACCAGGTCGTTTTCCTTCAAAAGCCTCCTGATACAGGTCTGGTCTTCTGCCAGTTTTGCCGTTTCTGTAAGCCGGTCTGTATCATCGGGTCCAAACATACGGGCAAACATGGTTTTCTTTACACAGGAAGGCAAAAAGTCAAACAGCATTTTTTCAAGTTCCCGGCTGTTTACTGTGCGACCGTTAGCCGGAAATCCGATTTCCATGCGCAGAGTAATGTCACCGCTCGTCTCATCGATACCGCATGCAGTGCGCGCAAGCACTTCCTGCCCGGGAGTGGTGACCGCCATCAGCCCGGATTTTCCGGATCCCTTTGCCTGAAATGAGAAGTTACGCAATGCTGCTGCAAACCGCCGGAGCAAAAAGTCGGCACATGCGGTTTTTTTCTCTTCTGTATCATATAAGTTCCTGTCAAATCCTGCCTGACTCCCCTTTACGTGAATACTCACCTGCGAGGGGGAAGCAAACGGATCTCCCTGTACATGGTCAATGCCAAGCACATATCCCTCAAACTGGTAAGTTCCTTTCAACTGTTTATAGGATGGATATCCTTTATGATCAATCCTTTGCAGCATATTACGAAGTTCCTGACTGTTTTTCAATTTAGTTGCTCCCTTCCGGGCCACCGGCCCACATCTTTTTTCTTCTTTTTTCATCCACTTCTATCCATTCATCAAGTGTCAATGGTGTATAATCCGAAAACATACAGAAACAGTTTATCATCTGGCACGGAATCGGCAGCGGTTCCTTATCACCCGGTCCCTGATGAAGCGTATGTCTGACCTGCCAGATAAAACGGTTCAGAAGTACCTCATCCTGCGTGTCGTGGACATGTCCGTAAAGCATGAATGTTTTGGGATTTCCTTCCTTGTCCCTCCGGTACTGCCCGTCATAACACATAATCGGATAATGACTGAGTACAATCTTACGTTTATTGTCGTGAAGTACCGCATAGCCCTTTACCCACTCAAACCGCAAGGCGTCAAACCGCCTGTCTCGCAGGTAATTGTCATGATTTCCCACAACAAGGTACAGCCTGCCATTCAGCCTGTCCAGAATGTCACTGGTAAGTTTGCCCCGCTCCATAGAGATGTCACCGAGTATTACCACCTCGTCCTGAGGGCGCACTTTGCCATTCCATTTTCCGATGATATATTCATGCATTTCCTCGCAGGAAGCAAATCCCCGTTTATCCATCTTCGTGAGCAGGCTTTCGTGATAAAAATGTAAGTCTGAAATAAAAAACTGCATATACGCTCTCCTTTTTTCTTTTAGCAAGGACAAGCCCTTTGGTATTCCTGCGAATACCAGAGGGCTTGGTGTTCTCTCTTATGTTCTCTGATGTTTTACTGAATCTCGTGAATCCATCCCTTTGGCGGCTCAATATGCCCCATCTGGATTCCGGTCAGGGTGTCGTACAGTTTTTTCGTAATCGGTCCCATTTCATCCATTCCGCTTGGCAGACAGATTTCTTTTCCATGGTCAACGATTTTTCCTACCGGCGAGATAACAGCGGCCGTTCCGCAAAGTCCACACTCTGCGAAATCTTTTACTTCTTCAAACGGTACCACTCTCTCCTCTGTCTCAAGTCCCAGATACTCTTTTGCCACGTACATGATAGAACGTCTGGTAATGGATGGCAGAATACTGTTTGACTTTGGTGTTACTACCTTATTGTCCTTTGTCACAAAGATGAAATTGGCTCCGCCAGTCTCCTCTACGTTCGTACGGGTTGCCGCATCCAGATACATATTTTCATCATACCCCTGATTGTGGGCATCAACTATCGCATGAAGGCTCATCGCATAATTCAGACCTGCCTTAATATGACCGGTTCCATGCGGTGCTGCACGGTCAAAATCACTGACGCGGATTGTAATCGGTTTTGCACCACCTTTGAAATATGGGCCAACCGGTGTACAGAATACACGGAACTGGTACTCATCTGCCGGTTTTACTCCGATAACCGGACCACTGGCAAACATGAACGGACGCAGATACAAAGTTGCTCCGGAACCGTATGGCGGTACATAATCTGCGTTTGCTTTTACAACCTTTTCCACTGCCTCTATAAACCGGTCTTCCGGGAACACCGGCATCTCCAGACGCTTCGCCGTATCTGCCATGCGCGCTGCGTTCAGGTCCGGGCGGAATGTCACGATTCTTCCATCTTCTGTCGTGTACGCTTTCAATCCTTCAAAGCAGGACTGGGAATACTGCAGAACCCCTGCACACTCACTGATGGTAACGGTTGCATCCGTTGTCATTACGCCGTTATCCCAGGCACCGTCTTTGTAATTTGATACATATCTCTCTGTTGTTGCCTGATAGCCAAATCCTAAATTCGACCAGTCAATATTTTGTTTTTCCATGTCGATTCCTTCTTTCTTGCGTTGCTTATCGTACTGTATTTATCTTACTCCCACATCTGCACACTGTCAAGTCACGAACGATACCGGATTATTCGGCAGGCTGTTTTTTCTTCCTACCGGTAAAATCCTCAAATTTATCGCGGACGTTGCGGAAACTCACCAGAAGTTTTGGTGAAAAAATTCCACATTTACCGTTAATTATCATATCAAACGCTTCATCCAGCGAAAACGCACTTTTGTACACCCGTTCACTAACAAGCGCATCATATACATCAGCAACTGATACAATCTGTGCAGATACCGGGATTTCTTCTTCTTTGAGATGATCCGGATATCCCCTTCCATCATATCTCTCATGGTGGTGACGGCAGATCTCATAGCTGGTTTCCCGGTAATCTTTTTCCCAGATATCCTCAATGCTGTCGAGTATCTCGCATCCTTTTGTCGTGTGCGACTTCATAATCTCAAATTCTTCATCCGTCAGACGTCCCGGCTTCAGAAGAATGTTATCCGGAATAACGATTTTCCCGACATCATGCAGGGCAGAAGCTTCGGAAATCATATCCACGATATCATCTGTCAGACCATATTCCGGGAAATCCTCCATAAGCTGATAACCTAATAGCCGGGTGAACCCCTTCACGCGTTTTACATGCTCTCCACTCTCAAGATTTCTGAATTCTACCACATTTCCAAGTATATCGATAATTTTACTGTTCGTCTCTTTGAGTTTTTCCGCCTGGACATGCAAAATACGATTTTGATTTTTAATTGTTACCGTCTGCTTTTCCACACATTCCTCCAGTGAGTCCTGATAGGTAAACAGATGGACAATATTACTTACCCGTTTCTGCACAATTTTCTCCGCAAACGGCTTCTGGATAAAATCGGATACACCATACTCAAAACAACGAACCTCCGCTTCTGAGGATGTTTCTCCGCTGATAATCATAACCGGGATTTTTTTTATCCATCCCTCCCGGTTCATTACCTTTAATACTTCGAACCCGTCCATTTCCGGCATGACCAGATCCAGAAGAACGATAGCAATCTCATCATGCATTTCGGTCAACCGTTCAACCGCCTGTTTTCCATTCTCCGCCTGAACGATATCATAATCATTTTCCAGTATCTCCTGAAGAAGATCCCTGTTTATCTCCATATCATCAACAACAAGTACCCGATTTCTCAATATTTACACTCCCCTTTTTTTCTAAATCCGGAATATGCATCACGCTTCTTCCACAAGCTTTTTGAGTGCACAGATTGTATGTTCATATTCTTCTTTTACCTGTTCCACAAGTGGTGTGATATCGTGTGCCGGCTCTCCATTTCTCAATTCTTCACACAGCTCACTGCTTACTTCTCCCAGTTTACTGATTCCCAGGTTCTGGCAAACACCTTTTAAGTTGTGGGATGCCCGGAAAGCCTCTTCATAATTTTTCGCTTCCAATGCCTCTACGAGCGCACCAAATGAAGGTTCCTCCACAAATTTTCCAAGGAACCGGATTACGCGCTCTTCCGACATAAGCCGTCCCATAACACCAGTATAATCTGCCTGCAGATTATCAAAGCATTCCTTTAATGTCATATCTGCCACCTCCTATATTACCGTATTCATAAAAAAATAACATTAACAGTATTCTAACAAAAATTGGAACATGAAGCAAGAGGGGTGATAACAATTTTGACCCGGTATTGCAATACCCATCCTTTTTTTTTATAATGATTAGGGTGTCAAAAGCCCTGAAAGCAAAGGCGGATAAACTGGGTATACACTTTATGAACGCCGCAGACTATGCCAATCCGTCACCATCCGACGGTCTCCATCTGTCACCGGATGGACATAAGGCTCTGGCAGATGCATTTTATCAGAAAATATTGGAAATACTGTAAGCATCATGGGGGCAAGGGTTTTTGACCCCTACATCATTAAATGTTACACGGGAGGAAAAAATGAAAGCAGCCGGTATCATCACTGAACTGAATCCTTTTCACAGCGGACATGCTCATCTTATCCGGGAGGCTCGCAGGCTTTCTGGTGCGGATTTTGTTGTTACTGTAATGAGCGGGGATTTTGTGCAGCGTGGGGAACCGGCTGTCTTTGATAAATACACGAGGACAAGACAGGCTTTGGAGGGAGGTGCCGACCTGGTTTTTGAACTGCCGGTCCGCTTCTGCCTGTCGAGCGCCGGGGACTTTGCACTCGGCGGTATTCTTGCCCTGTCTTCCCTGGGATTTGTAAATGATTTATATTTTGGCAGTGAATGCGGAGAGCTGGAACCACTGATGCAGACAGCAGAAATTCTGTATCAGGAGTCATCAGAAGGTCATACCGGATACTCCCTTGCCCTGCAATCTGCCTTGAAACATGGATTGTCCTACCCCGCCGCGCGGGCGCATGCCATGTCACAGGTCACTTCTGTCGCACGCGAAATACTGGAAGAACCAAATAACATACTTGGCATTGAATACTGTCATGCACTGCTGAAACTTAATTCATCAATCGTCCCGCACACCATTCCAAGAGAGGGGCAGCATTATAATGACGGGGAATCTTTTTCACCAAATGGCGGTCATCCTTCTGCCACTGCCCTCCGCCGACAGATTTATCTCTCAGAAACACCGCATCTGTGCCTCGAAGACTGTTCCGAAATTATCGGTTATGCCCTTCTCCGCGAAGATGACTTAACAAAATATAAGGATATTTCGCCGGATCTGGCAGCAAGAATAAAAAAGGGTATCGACAGCTACCGCGATATCACCGGTTTTGTCCGGGACTGCCAGACACGTACCTTTACGGAAAGCCGGATAAGACGGGCTCTTCTCCAGTGTGCGCTCGGGCTGACCGGGACTTCTGTTTCCATGCCCTATCTGCGGCTTCTCGGAATGAACAAAAAAGCCGGCGTGCTTCTTCGAAGCACGCCGGACACTTTACAGATTCTCACGAAACTTTCTTCTGATGAGAGACAATTGGACAACACAGCACTTGACCTTCTTTCCAAAGATATTCTCGCCTCTGACTGGTACCGCCAGATGTGGCACAAAAAGTATGAGGAGAAGCTACCAAATGAATATCAGCGGTCAGTCATTGTCCTGTGAATACGCACCACTAACAGTTTTCTTTTCTCTCACGTCCATATAACTTTGTCATTCTACGGATTTTCTCCGCCAGTTTGTCATTAAAACTTCCTTTTTTCATACGCCACTGCCAGTTAAAGCCAAGGGTAGACGGTGTATTGATCCGGGCTGTATTTGGAAGGCACAGATAATCCTGCATCGGAATTATACAGAGATTCGATACACTGGACATCGCAAGACAGACTAAATCCCAAGTCAGTTTTTTTCCGGAACGGTACCGGCTCCGGTTCATGTAACGCAGCGCCACGTCCTTATCCTGCGGTGCAATCTCTTTCCACCAGCTAAAGGTAGTGGAGTTATCATGTGTTCCCGTGTAGACAACTGAATTTCTTTCATAGTGATACGGAAGATAGTCACTGTCCTCTCTGGAATCAAAGGCGAACTGCAACACCTTCATGCCCGGAAATCCCGAATCTGCTAACATCTGACGGACGGAATCGGTCAGAAATCCCAGATCCTCTGCAATAATCGGGAGGTCACCGAGCTGCTCTTTCAAGACACGGAACAGTTCCATCCCCGGTCCCGGCTCCCATCTGCCAAATTCTGCGGTCGCATCACCATAAGGAATCGCGTAATATTCATCAAATCCACGAAAATGGTCAATTCTTACCATATCGTACCACTTATAGCAGTTGCGGATGCGGGAAATCCACCATTCATATCCTGTTTCCCTATGTTTTTTCCAATCATATAGAGGGTTTCCCCACAGCTGTCCGGTCGCAGAAAATGCATCCGGCGGACAACCGGCTACTCCAATCGGACAGCCATCTGCGTTAAACTGGAAAAGCTCCGGATGCGCCCATGTGTCCGCACTGTCTAATGCCACATAAATCGGAATATCACCGATAATTTTTACACCTTTTTCATTCGCATAAGCTTTCAGTTTCTGCCATTGAACAGAAAACTCGTACTGTAAAAACTGATAAAAATTTACATCATCGATAAGTTTGTTCTTGTATGATACCATCGCAGAGGCTTCTCTGCGGCGAATCGGCTCCTCCCATTCCAGATAGCTCTGGCCATCTTTGCTGTCCTTAATCGCCATAAACAGGGCATAATCCGGCAGCCAGTCGCCGTTTTCCTGCACAAAACTGTTGTAGTCCGCATCCGTTTCGATAGCGCTCCCGGCAAATGCCTTGCGAAGGAGCTGTAAACGTTTTTCATACAGCAAATCATAGCGGATGTAATTGTCATCCATCCCTTGTGCCATCTCTTCACAGTCTTGTCTGGTAATGTATCCTTTTCTAACCAGTTCCGCTGGCGAGATGAAATACGGATTTCCGGCAAAGGTAGAAAATGACTGGTACGGAGAATCTCCGTATCCGGTCGGTCCCATCGGCAGAATCTGCCAGTATGTCTGTCCGGCCTTTGCAAGCTGGTCAACAAATGTATACGCACTTTCATCAAAGCATCCGATTCCATACGCTGACGGCAGGCTCGCAACCGGAAGCAGAATACCACTCACTCGTTCCATTTTTTTCCTCCATTCTGCTCTCTGGGCTGATTATTTTACAAGCAGAGACTTGCTGACCTTTACTTCATAGGCATCCGCCCATTTTTTGTACTCATCCGCAAAGGCCTCATTCTGTCTCTCTTCTACAATCTGATTTTTATATTCATTCCGGATGGACTTATTGTTTTCTTCCACGCAGTAAGCAATATAGAATCCATCACTTTCCTCAATGACATTAGAAATACTGCCCTCTTTCATACCAAGTACAGTCTGGGCAAGCTTTGTTCTGGAATCCTGACGACCAATCAGGTACTCGACCTGTCCTGCCTGCGTGTTTTCTTTTGCCAGAGTATAAAAACTGCTGGCACTTTTTGCCGCACTCTGCAGTTCAGTGGCCTTCTGACGTGCCTGTTCGCGGTTGGCATCATCCGCTTTCAGATAAATCAGATGCACTCTTGCCGCCTGGCACTGGTCATCCGAAAGATTCACTTCCGTTTTGCCTGTAATGATGTTATACATTTTTTCTGCAAGCTTATTTTCCTCAAAAATGCGGCTCACCAAAACAGCATTGATCCCGTTTTCTTTCTTCACATCTTCCGATAATGTCTCACAGTATTTGGATGCACTGTTGTCCGCTTCTTCTTTTTCATCAGCTGCCAGTGTCACATTTTGCAGTGCTGCTGCCTTGTTAATGACCTTGACCTGTATAATCAGACGGAGAACATCCTCAATGGCATCCTGCCCTATCGTCCTTCCATCGGCACCCACCGGATATTTCCATACGTCCTGGCCGAGAACAGGCTCGTACTGGCTCTTCATGAAATAATAATAGACTTTGTACTCGTCATAGGTCACTGCCGTCTTTCCGACAGATAACGCTGTTGACTCCGCTGTCAGTGTTCCGTTATTGACCGATACCGCCCGTTCGGATTCTGTTACGGGCTCCTCCGTTTTATTTTGTCCACATGCGCTCATCGAAAAACAAAGGCAGAGACATGTAAACAGCGCGATTACTTTATTTTTCACTGGTTCCTCCTTCCGGCTGACACAGCCTTTGTATTGCATCTACAATTTTTTCCGCTTCACTCAAAAGATTTCCCTCCGGCTCATAGACAAAGTATGGCTCCGCTTCCGGCACAAAACGAAGTTTCCTTTTCATCGAAGAAATCAGTTCCGGAATACCCGCAGGATCTATCTTTGCTTTTGGATACATCGCAAATCGAAGAGTATCTTTTTTACTGGTAATTTCTGTGATATATGCCTTGTGTGCCTTCGCCTTGAGAAGTGCTATCGTCAGTAAGTTCATAACACTTTTCGGCGGTTCTCCAAAGCGATCCACAAGCTCATCCACCATATCACTCTTTTCTTCTTCTGTCTCAATTTCTGCAATTCGTTTGTATACATCCAGCTTTTGCAGTTCATTCTTAATATAACTGACTGGGATAAATGCGTCAACCTTTATCTCTACACTCGTTTCATAATCCTGCTCCTCGGTAATCTCCCCTTTCATTTTCCTGACTGCCTCGTTTAGCATTTTACAGTACAGATCATAGCCAACCGCTTCGATATGCCCATGCTGGCTTGTTCCAAGAAGGTTACCGGCGCCACGGATTTCAAGATCCCGCATGGAAATCCGGAATCCGGAGCCAAGTTCCGTAAATTCTTTGATTGCCGCCAGACGCTTTTCTGCCACTTCTTTTAACATTTTATCTCGTTTGTACATGAGAAATGCATAGGCGGTCCGGTTACTCCGTCCCACTCGTCCGCGGAGCTGATAGAGCTGCGAGAGACCAAGTCGGTCGGCATCCTCTATGATGATTGTATTGACATTTGGAATATCAAGCCCGGTCTCCACGATTGTGGTCGCCACCAAAACGTCAATTTCCCCCTCGACAAACCGGAACATGGTGCGCTCCAGTTCCCGTTCATTCATCTGTCCGTGAGCATACGCCACCTCTGCCTCCGGCACAAGCTTTGCGATTTCATTTGTCACGATATCCATATTGCCGACCCGGTTATAGACGTAGTAAACCTGTCCTCCCCGACTGATTTCACGGATAATCGCCTCCCGGATGATTTCCTCATTTTTCTCCATTACAAAGGTCTGAATCGGCATGCGGTCTACCGGCGGTTCCTCTAAAACACTCATGTCACGGATTCCGACAAGACTCATGTGCAGCGTTCTCGGAATCGGGGTTGCCGTGAGGGTCAGGACATCGATATCATTTTTTATCTGCTTTAATTTTTCCTTGTGCGTCACGCCAAAGCGCTGCTCCTCATCGACAATCAGAAGTCCCAGATTTTTGTAGCTGATATCTTTGCCGAGAAGTCTGTGTGTTCCCACGACGATATCGACACTTCCCTTTCGCAGACCCTCAATTGTTTTTTTCTGCTCTGCACTTGTGCGCAGACGGCACATAAGCTCCACGTTAATCCCATAGTCTTTCATGCGCTGGGCAAATGTATTGTAATGCTGCCCGGCAAGAATCGTTGTCGGCACGAGAAATGCAACCTGCATGCCATCCATTACCGCTTTGAATGCCGCCCGAATGGCAATCTCAGTCTTGCCGTAGCCGACATCCCCGCAAATTAGGCGGTCCATGATTTTTGTGCTCTCCATGTCTGCCTTCGTGGCATCAATTGCTTTCTGCTGGTCATCCGTTTCCTCATACGGAAACAGCTCCTCAAATTCTTTCTGCCACACCGTATCTTTCTCAAACGCATGCCCTTTTTTCTCCTGACGTTTCGCATACAGCTCCACGAGTTCTGAGGCAATCTCCTGTACCGCCCCTCTGACACGCGACTTTGTCTTTTTCCATTCCGGGGAATTTAAGCGGTTCAGCTTTGGAACTTTGGCATCGCTGCCCGCGTATTTCTGGAGAACATCAAGGGAAGTTGCCGGAACATACAGATTACTCCCCGCCGCATATGAAACCTTGAGGTAATCTTTTGTTACATGGTCAACCTCTATCTTCTCTATTCCCTGGTAGATACCGAGTCCATGGTTTTCATGTACGACATAGTCTCCAATTTTCAAATCGTTAAAGCTGTGGATGGCAGCTCCGTCATACTGCTTTACCTTACGCTTTTTCTTCTTTTTCAATCCCCCGAAAATATCACTTTCCGTGACTACAACAAACCGCAGATCCGGGTATTCAAAACCACGTCTTACATTTCCTCTTGTCACCATGACTTCTCCGGGCACAAGCTCATGCTCCATTTTGCCGTCGTAAAAAGCATTAATCTCAAAGTCCTGCAAATCCTCGCAGAGACGCCTTCCTCTCGTCTCCGAAGCCGATACAAGAAGCACCCGGTATTTCTGCTTTTTCAAACGCACGATATCTTTTGCGAGCATCGCAAAGTTATTATTATAGGAAGGGGCACTCTGTACATGTATATAAAATTTGCGGGAAATGGTCATGTCGCTTATCGGTGCATCCAGTGTAGACAAAAGCACCAGCGGATATTTTTGCAGTTTCTGAAGTATTGTTGGCAGAGAATACAGGACATCCATCTGTTTGGGGAGTATATAGCCCTTTTCCAGGCGGTTAACCATACTTTCCCTGAACTCGTACTCAACTGCTTCTGCCTTCTCCACGCAGCGGTTTGGTTCATCGAGAAAAACAAGTACCCGGCGCTCTTTCAGATAATCAAAAAAGGATACAATTTCTTCGGAAGGCACAAAATAGCGGATGTAACTTTCGAGATTTACCATCCCATGATACGCCTCAAAGGTGTCCTTAAAGTTCTCCACATTCTGGCGAAGCCTTGCCGCCTCTTCCATCCGGCCCTGTTCTTTCATTTCCTTTACACAGGCTTCCATCTCCTGACTGATTTTTCTCATACCGCGAAGAGTGCGGTCCTCCGACATGAAAATTTCTGCAGCCGGGTATATATCAATCCGATCCCGGTTCTCCACCGAGCGCTGGCTCTCCACATCAATGCTGCGGATGGTGTCAACTTCATCCCCCCACAGATCAATGCGGCACGGACTCTCCTCTGTCAGCGGAAAAATATCGAGAATACCACCTCTTACCGAATATTCTCCTTCCCGTTCCACCTGCGCCACATGTTCATATCCCATCTGTGAAAGCTTTTCCTGCATCACAGGCAAATCAATGATATCTCCCTCTTGAATCGATATTTTATTTTTCAGATACTGGTCAAAAGAGAGGCAGTAATCCATGCCCGCATCAATCGTTGTGACGATGGTAACAGGCTCATTTTCCGCAATTGCACGGATGACTTTCAGGCGTTCTTTCACAATTGCCTGTCCATGCACATCTGCACTGTAAAAGATCAGGTCTTTTGCCGGATAATACATAATATTCCGGTCATACATCCGGTAATCTTCCAGAATTTCCTTGGCACGGATTTCATTGTGCGTGACAATGAGCCGGAAAAGACCTTCTTCAAAAGCCGCATCGCTCTCTCCGGCGCCGTAGATAAAATGGCATTTCTGTGCATCTATACAGCCAATCACATTTACCGGTGTAACGCCGTTTTGAACTGCGATCTTCAGTTGTACAAATTCTTCCAATTCCTCCAAAGGAGCTGTTAATGTTTTCACCGGTTACCTCTCTATCTTTCTGCCATTTACCTTATTCATCGCACTTTCCACACCCTCTGTAAGAATTGCACAGAGCGCCTCATCTGCCAGTGCAAATACATCCCGTATCATCCCATCCTCTTCCCGCGAAAAACGGCCAAGCACATGTTTCACGAGATCGCCACCATCCGGTTTGGCACCGACGCCGATTTTGATTCTCGCAAATTCCTGCGTCCCCAGGTGGGCAATAATATTTTTGATTCCGTTGTGTCCGCCCGCACTTCCTTTTGGGCGAACCCGTATCTGTCCCACTTCCAGACTGATGTCATCATAGATTACGATAAGTTCATCCTCCGAAAGCTTATAATAATCCATCAGCGCACGGACGCTTTCACCACTCAGATTCATATATGTCTGGGGCTGGGCAAGCATTATCTTCTGCCCTTCAATCATCCCTTTTCCAACGACCGCTTTCCCTTCCCGGCTCCGCAAAGGAATATTGTATTTATCACATAAATATGTCACCATATCAAATCCGATATTATGTCTGGTGGCGGCATATTCCGTTCCGGGATTTCCAAGTCCGACAATCAGATACATGTTTTTACCTCTTTTCTTCTTAGTTCTGACAAAATACAACATTTTATTACAACAGACATTGCCCGGCGGTACCAAAAGATACCCCCGGGTTTTTTATCACTATAGCATATTTGAATGGAAAATACAATTGGAATCTGCCGACGTACAATAATTACATCATGTCACCAATAATTACATTTCTCTTTCAAAATGTAATAATTGTAGTTATAATATGAGTATAACCTTAATATTTTAGATAAAATGGAGAGCAAATTATGTTAACCATAGGAATTTGTGATGATGACTCGGTTTTTTCCGAGCATCTGTATCAGATAATCAACCATGCGATGTTTCCCATCAGCGACTGGAAATCCCGTATTTTTCACACTGGCTCCGAAGTAATCGAGGCTATTGAAAACGGTACTTTTGACTGCCAGTTAATTTTCATGGATATTATGATGGGCGATGGGGAAGGTTTTCAAACCGCACAATATATATGCAAACACAAACTCAATACGGATTTAATTTTTGTGACCGCGTCCAAAGAACATGTTTTTGAATGTTATCATTACCATGCATTTGCCTATCTGCTGAAACCAATATCGGAATCGGATATTTCTCTGGAACTGCAACGGTATTTGAGGGACCTGCATTACTCACCAAAATACCTGACCATTTCTTTTCAGGGAATTACACATCAGATACCGGTAAACACCATTTTGTACATAGAAAGTAATTTGCGAAAAATTGCAATTCATACACAACAGAGTACCTATTACTGCTATCAGAAACTGAATGATATCGCTGAACAGTTAAAAAATGACGGATTTGTGCGGTGTCACCAGAGCTACCTCATTGCACCGGATAAAGTAACCCGCCACACAAATACCCAGGTCTATATTCAGGATACGCTGATTCCGATTAGCACAAGATACCAGTCTGCCATGAAAAAACTCTTTGCTGCTCCTGCCTCTCTTGCAGCCAGCCGTGAAGGAGATATCCGTTCGAGTCTCAACCAAACAAGAAAAGAATATGGTGCGCTGGTCTGCATCCGTGGTGCTTATCTGGGTGCCATTATCCGAATTAAACCGGAACAGAAAATACTGATTGGACGGGATGGCACTGTTGTCGATATGGTCGTTAACCTTCCTTTTGTGAGCCGTGTCCACTGTTCCATTCTCTATCATTATGATACAATGGAGTATGAAGTTACGGATTTTTCTAATAATGGTACTTTCGTCGGGGAAAATAAGCGCCTGCTACGGGATGAAACATATCTTCTGAAACCGGACAGTGAAATCTGTTTCGGCGATAAAGAGACGGTTTATAAACTGGGATAAAGTTACAAAATACAGAGAAAAGAGTGAAAGAGGAAAACGATGAATTTAACAAAATGTGAAAACGGTCATTTTTTTGATGACGAAAAATTTTTATCGTGCCCCCACTGTGCCAATCAGATGGCAGGCGCCAATGTAAATGATTTATTGGGAAAAGAACAGAAGGAAATCAGCACGGCAATCCCACAGCCCCAGAATCTATCCGGCTATCAGCAGCTTGTCCGGGGCAAAACCGTAGGATGGCTTGTCTGCATTGAGGGCACAATGTTAGGAGAAAGTTTTGTTCTCCGGGAAGGCGATAATTATATCGGAAGAGCAGCCAATATGGACATCGCACTTCTGTATGAACCATCGGTCTCCAGAGAAAAACATGCTATAATTTCATATGATTCCTCTCGGAATTGCTGTGTCCTGTATTCACCGGAACACAAAGACCAGACTTTTTGCAATGCGAAAAAAGTAAAGACAAAGAAGTCTCTCAAAAATCGTGACCTGATAACATTTGGCGATGCTTCTTTTCTCTTTATTCCCCTTTGCAGCTCCTCTTTTTCCTGGAGTACGATTACAAAATAGCAGAAGGAGATTTTCATGATGAACGATTCTCTGGCCGGTTATCACGCACTTCCTGCCGGATTTATTCTGAATGAAACCTATATTATTCAGGAAGTTCTGGGAGAAGGTGGTTTTGGAATCACTTATCGGGGCGTTCACCGTCAAAGTGGGGAGCGGGTAGCCATAAAAGAATATTTTCCCTCCAGCTTTGCTGTTCGTACACAGCAGGAAGGCTTGTTTTCGTTGCAGCCATTTCCCGAAAAATATGAGGAATCTTTCCACAAAGGGCGGAAACGTTTTGTCAATGAAGCACAGATTCTCAAGGAATTTCAGCACCTCACAAGCATTGTATCGGTTTATGACCTTTTTGAGGAAAATGGAACCGCATATATCGTCATGGAATACATCGAGGGACTCACGCTCAGCCAGTATATCCAGAATAACGGAACTTTCACATTTCCTGAAATTCTCCATCTGATGTCCCCGGTTATCCGGTCTCTCGCAAAGATTCATGAACGCGGTCTAATTCACCGGGACATCAGTCCCGATAACCTGATTCTTGGTACTGACAACCAGCTTCATCTGATTGATTTTGGTGCCGCCAGCCGTGAAAATCCGGGAAAAAATCAGACAACTGTGATTTTGAAGGCCGGTTACGCACCCCCCGAACAATACATTGCCAACGGAAAAATGGGGGCGTGGATTGATGTCTATGCCCTCTGCGCAACGATGTACTTTGCCCTGACTGGCAAAGCTCCATCGGAGGCGATTCACCGCTTAGAGCAGGATTCCCTGGAACCTCTGTCCCAGGTCTCCTGTCTGAAGCCATGGCAGCAGGCCGCTATTGAAAAGGGGCTTCAAATCCGTCCGGCAGACCGTTTTCAAAATATGGAAGAATTGTATTCTGCCCTGATGGATACTCCTGGAAGCAATACGGATATTACCGTTATGGGAACCCCTCTTCCCATCAAACAACACAGAAAACTACGAAGGCTTTTCTTTTCCGGAAAGAAACAGGGTATCCTTCTTGCCACCGGCATTTTGTGTGTTGTTTTGTCCGGCATGGCAGGAAGTATTTTTCTTATCTCCCAAAAGGAAAATACCCGTCCATCTGCTGTCAGCAGCTCATTGAATGTTCCGGAACAAATGGCTTCTCCTACCCTTTCTCCAACATTGGCGGCCACTGATACACCATCGCCGCTTCCTGCTACAAACACTCTTTTGACCATGCCCGATCTGACTGGGAGAAAAGTTGAAAAGGCAAAATCCATTTTGAAAAAACTGGATTCTTCTATCAAAATAAAAACCACTCGCACATACAGCAGCACAAAAGCTGCCGGGCGGGTGATTTCCCAGAGCATCGATAAGAATACTGTTTTTTCGAAAGGAAGCGTACCGTCTCTCCTTCTGACGGTAGGCCTTGGGAAGCAGCCTGCTGTCACAAAAAAACCGGTTCCCAAAACACCGAAACCAACAGCCACGAAAAAACCGTCCGGCAAAAGCGATTATAAGGTCAGAGAAGACGACGGTTATGCCTCCATCCCACTGGATTAATCAGGACTTACGAATCAGTTTTGCATACTCTTTTATTTTCTCTTTCTTTGCCCGTATATCAACCTTCTTCGGCACCCCGAAGAAGGTTTTTTTACCAATCGCCTTCAGTTTTGTTCCCTTGAAAAGAATTTTTTTCAGCTTTCTGTCCTGATATAGAACCTTTTTATTCATTGATTTTAATCCGGCTCCAAACTGTATGGACGTGAGATTGACACAACCGGCAAATGCTTTTTCACCGATTGTTTCAACATAGTCGCCAACAACTGCTCTGACAAGCTTTTTCTGTTTATAAAAGGCGCGCTTTTCTATATTTACCACTTTGTACAATCTTCCCCGAATAGTTACCGTATTGGGAATCGTAATCTTTTTCCAGTTTTTCTTTTCCGTTCCAACAACCGTCACTTTATTATCTTTTCTGACTTTATATTTTATCTGTTTAATTGTTACTGTCCGTTTCACTCTCTTTGATGTGGTGGCCGGTGTGACCGCCGGCTCCCTGGTCGGTTCCATCGAAGGTGTCATCACCGGTTTTTCGGACGAAGCTGCTGTCGGAGCTGTAGTCGGAACTTCAACCGGAACTTCAGTCGGAACTTCAGTCGGAACTTCAGTCGGATTTGCCGACGGACTCACATCGGGTGTATTGGTCGGCTCATCGTTCTCCCCGGGATCCGGCGATTCCGTTGGCGGTGTAGTCGGATTTTCGTCCACCGGTTCGCCCGGACGAATAATTTCACCATTTTTTCCTTTTTTATATGCCAGCCGGTTCTCTCTCAGATACTGGATGACAGAATTTTCTTCCGTCAGTGTTTCATCCACCTGAAAAACAAGATTTTTGTAATTTTCAAAACGATACACGGAAATGTCTGCCAGTTCCTTTGGCACAATGATCGTCAGACCTTCTTTGTCCGGAAATGCATCTTTTGCCACGCTGGTTACCCGGCTGCTGGCAGAAAGTGTAATTTCTGTCAGCTTCTCACATCCATCAAACACCCCCGATCCCATTGTTTCCAGTGTATCGCCAAGATTCCATGCCGGAATATTTACCCCCTGAAAAGCACCATCTCCAATATGCGCCACCGTTTTCGGCATATAGATATATTTTACCGACATTCCGGCAAACGCATAATTTCCAATCGTATCAATCGACCCGTATAATTTGAGATTTCCTCCAACAGTAATATTGCGGAAAGCCCCTTCGCCTATCGTCCCATTGATTTCATCTATGATGAAATTACCACCAATCCACGCCCCCTCGAAGGCACTTTTTCCAATGGCGGTAACTGCGCCCCCCGCAAAGATAACATCCGCTTCTGCCGGGGATACCGCCTGCACTACAATATTTTGGAAAGCACGGGAACCTATGATTATGTTATGTTTCGTTTCCACATAAATATCCGTTAAATCTGCATCCCGAAAAACCTCGGAATCAATCCCACGCAGTTGATAAGAAACATCTCCGGCCTGATAAGCATGCGCCAACCTGAGTTTTCCTTCCGTGTTGGCAAATGCGTCATATCCACTCACGACCAGCTGTCCTTTTTGCGGCTGGCGGAATGTAACCGCCCCCAGTTTTAATTCTCCGTCAGCAGATGCCCGCGTAACCGGACACAGGCACAGCGATAACACCAGCAGCATACTGCATATTTTTTTTATTCTATTCTTTTGCCGTTTCCATAACATAAAACAAGTTCCCCTTTACACGAGTCATTTTATTCTTTAAGTATAACGGATTTTCTTTGTAAATACAACTGATCGCCGGCAATTATAATTTTCTGGCATTTTATCGGAATAAATGTCATTTTATCTGATTTTTGTATCTATATTTTGTAATATCTGATATACTTATAGGGGAGGTGCCAAACATGGAAAGTTCCAAACATGTTGTAAATGTTGTGAAGCAGTTGTGGGATGAGCATAGCACTCAGGAAGGAGAAACACATGTATAATACACTTTTGATTATTCAGTACATAAGTATTGTTTTTTTATTGATTGAATCCGGTTATATTTTTACAAAATGGAAAAGTTCACTCCATGGATATCTGTTGTTTAACTGTGTGGCAACTCTTATCAATAATGTCGGATATCTCATGGAAATGTCTGCAAAAACAGCAGAAGGATATCTCCTTGGACTGCAGATGTCATATCTGGGCAGAGTATGGATTTCGTATTCTCTTTTTCTCTTTGCGCTTACCGTGTGTAAAGTTAAAGTAAAAAAAGGAATACTCGCTGGTCTGGCATGTTTTCATGCCATTACCTTTTTATTAGTGCTTACTACACAGTGGCAGCCACTCTATTATTCCTCTATGAAATATGAGTTAAGCGGAATGTTTCCTCATTTAGAATTTGGACATGGTCCATGGCATATGCTTTATTCCGGCATACATGTGTTTTATATCGTATTCGGATTAACAAAGCTTTTTCAGACAACACATAAAGAAAAAAATCCGGTAGCAAAAAAGAGATTAATCTATGTTGTGATTGCAATCACAGTTGAGAGCTTATTTTATATTATACAGTTGACAGGAATCACTGATAGCTACGATGTTACCGTACTTGGCTATTCAATCAGTACAATCATCATGTATGTGGCCATTTTCAGGTTTAATCTTCTGGATACCCTGCAACTTGCAAAAGATTATGTGATAGACGAAGTATCGGAAGGTATCATTGCCGTTGGGCCTGGTGGAGATATCGAGTATTTCAATAAACCGGCACAAAAGATTTTCCCGAATATTCAGGAAGATCAGATACAGGTAATCGAGAAACTTCATAATACCATTGAGCAGAAAACACCATTAGAGATAAACGACAAAATTTATTCCCCGGAAGAAAAAACACTTTATCTGAATAATGTTCCCCAGGGAAGGGTTTATGTACTAGTGGATGATACCGAACATTATCTGTATATGAAAGAGCTAAAAGAGCAAAAAGAGATTGCGGAAGATGCAAATGCGTCAAAATCAGCATTTCTTTCTGTCGTTTCTCACGAAATCAGGACACCAATGAATGCGGTAGTTGGCATGACAGAATTGCTTCTCAGAGATCCGGAGTCTCTGACGGACAAACAGGAAAAATATCTTCGTAATATCAAGAATTCCGGTGCTGCGCTCGTAATGATTGTCAATGATATACTGGATCAGTCTAAGATTGAAGCCGGAAAAATGGAAATAATAGAAGAATCCTACGAACTCCGGCCAATGACTGCTGATGTAAAAATGATTATTGAAAACCGGATTGGAAGCAAGCCAATTCATCTGATCTGTGAAATTGATGATGATATCCCGCAGTATCTGATCGGAGACAGTCTCCGCATCCGACAGATTCTTATTAACCTGATGAATAATGCGGTAAAATTTACAGAAGAAGGGTACATACAATTGCATATCCAATGCTTAGAGCAGGAACAGGGCCGACGTAAATTAAGGTTTGGCATAAAAGATTCCGGCCAGGGAATACGACCTGAGGATTTGAGTAAACTCGGTCAGGCTTTCACACAGGTTGATACCAGAAAAAATCACAGTAAAGAAGGAACAGGACTGGGGCTTTCCATCTCCAGAGATTTTATTTCCATGATGGGTGGTCAGCTTGAAGTGACCAGCGAATACGGAAAAGGTTCTGAGTTTTTCTTTTCCATCTGGCAGGGCGTCTCCTCCGGAATTGAAACAACAGATGCCTCAGGAATCCATAAGCAGGCATGGCAGGAAGAGGAACAGTTTACAGCACCGGATGCCCGTATTTTAGTTGTCGATGACACCGATTTCAATCTGATGATTATGAAGGAATTTCTTAAGCCGCTTCATATGACTGTGGATTTGGCAAATTCTGGCGAGAAAGCAATTGAATTGGTAAAAACAAACAAATACCATATTATTTTCATGGATTATATGATGCCATATATGGACGGAGTTCAGACAACAGAGAAAATCAGAGCTGCCTCTATGGAATATGATGGCAACGAAGATATGAAAGCTTACCTAAAATCCGTGCCGATTGTTGTTTTAAGCGGAGACAGCTCAGAAAGTACAAAAGAAAAATTTCTACGGGCCGGCATCGATGACTTTGCCGAAAAACCTGTTAATATCAAGCGTTTAAAGAAAATTCTGCTTAAATGGCTTCCAAAAGACATAATTAGTTCCAATTAATCATGTCTTGTGGAATCTGTATAAACCTCGCAGAACCTTGCGGAAAAGGACGGTTTTTTCCCCGCCGCATATTTAACGTACAGAATGCCGTGTCTTTTGCGCGTCCAAGCGGTGACATATAAAAATCTTTTATCTCCATTTCTTTCTTAATCACGAAAAAGACTGCCTTCCGGCAGTCTTTTTCTCATGAATCAATACTTATGTCAATACTCTTTAGTCTAAGTCTTGTTCCTCTTCCGGCAGTTCTTTTAATGCCTGGTCAAATTTTTCTAAAATTGCGTCCTGCAATACCGCTCTCATATCTCCATGGATTGGATGTGCTATATCACGGTATTCCCCATCTGGTGTTTTTTTGCTTGGCATAGCAATGAACAAGCCTTTTTCTCCTTCAATCACTTTTATGTCGTGTACCACAAAAGCATCATCAAAGGTGACGGAAACCACAGCCTTCATTTTTGATTCTTTGTTTACAACTCGAATACGAATGTCTGTGATTTGCATCTTCGTTCCCCCTTTTCGTGATTTTACAACACGTAACGCTCATTCTTCTCCATTATAATTTTGATATCGTTCGGAGAACCGACGTAATTAGAGTTGGCACGTATCGTACCATGGCTTTCCACGATGCAGTTTTCAATATAAGTATTATCACCAATGTATACGTCATTAAGTATAATTGAATTACGTATTGTACAATTATTACCGACATAAACCTCTTTGAACAAAACGGAGTTCGTCACTTCTCCATTAATAATACATCCGCTGGCAACCAGGCTGTTCGAAACTTTTGAACCTACATTATATTTAGCCGGTGGCAGATCCTCAATCTTGGATGCTACCTGCGGATACTCGTTAAAGAAATACTGTCGTATTTCTCTGTCAAGGAAGTCCATATTCGTCTTAAAATAGGAATCTACTGTTGTAATATTACTCCAGTAAGAATCCATCTGATATGCATATATTTTCTTCAGTCCCTTGTACCGAATAAAAATATCTTTTACCAAATCGTAGCCACCTTCTGCTCCAGCTCTCTCAATCATTTCGATAAGCTGTCTGCGGCGTACTACATAAATACCGGTTGACACAAGTGTTTTCGAAGTTACAATCGGTTTTTCTTCAAACTCTGTCACAAGCCCGCTGCTGTCAACGGAGACAACACCAAAGCGGCTTGGATCATCAACCTGTCCCAAATCTTTTGTCACAATAGTGATATCTGCATTTTTCTGGATATGATATTCAAGCACTTTGTTCATATCCATTTTGTATACACAGTCTCCCGATGCAATAATGACATACGGTTCATGGCTTGTTTTCAGGAAGTCAATATTTTGAGCAATCGCATCAGCAGTTCCCCTGTACCACTGATTATTCTCATATGTCAGTGTCGGTGTAAATACAAACAGACCTCCCTGCTTACGTCCAAAATCCCACCACTTGGAAGAATTCAGATGCTGCGCCAGTGACTTGGAATTGTACTGGGTAAACACACCAACTTTGTTAATATGCGAATTTGACATGCTGCTCAACGCAAAGTCAATACTGCGGTATCCTCCTGCAATTGGCAGAGCCGCTGTCGCACGTTTTTTTGTCAGTTCCTTCATACGGCTGCTGGAACCACCAGCCAGAATTAATCCAATCGCTCTCATATCACGTCACCTGCCTTTATCAAAGTCTCTCCACCTTCCAGGGTGTTGTTCGGATAATCTGCTTTCGTGGTCTTACCCGATATGGCAGTATTCTTACCAATAGTAACTCCATCCGGAATTACTGTCTTATCTCCTACGGTAACAAGATTGAAGGCATAAACATCCGGTTTCACCTTATTGGTAACATTTTCTTCACCGGCACCCAATACACAGTTGTCTCCAATCACCGTTCCCTCAGATACAATTGTTTTGTCGAGAATCGTATTTTTACCGATTCTTGTGGAATTCATAATGATAGAATCCCGCACTACGGCACCTTCTTCAATGACGACATCCGAACCGATTACCGAATTGTGCACCTCGCCGTAAATCTCGCATCCATCTCCCATAATGGCCTTATCGACAACTGCATCGCCGCCAATATACTGTGGTCTGAGCCACTCATTGCGGGTGTAGATCTTCCAGAATTCCTCATAAAGATTAAATACCGGAATCAGATCAATCAATTCCATATTGGACTCCCAGTAAGAACCCAGTGTTCCGACATCCTTCCAGTAGCCATTGAACTCATACGCAAAGATGCGGTCTCCACGTCCATGACAATAAGGCAGGATATGCTTGCCAAAGTCACAGCCCTTCTGATCCTTCAAAGTAATCAATGCCTCTCTGAGCACCGGCCATGAGAATATATAAATACCCATGGAAGCCAGATTGCTCCGTGGGTGCTCCGGTTTTTCTTCAAATTCCAGTATCCGGTGAGTATCATCCGTAATACAAACCCCAAAACGACTGGCCTCCTCAATCGGAACCGGAATTGTGGCCATCGTAATATCTGCATTGTTGGCCTTGTGAAAATCCAGCATAACCTGATAATCCATTTTGTAAATGTGGTCACCACCGAGAATCAGAACATAATCCGGATTATAATGCTCCATATAATTCAGATTCTGGTAAATGGCATTTGCCGTACCGGTGTACCACTCACTGCTTGTACTCTTTTCGTATGGTGGAAGAACGGACACGCCCCCAATATTACGGTCCAAATCCCACGGAATACCTATACCGATATGAGTATTCAGTTTCAGTGGCTGGTATTGTGTCAATACCCCGACTGTATCAACTCCCGAGTTAATACAGTTACTCAATGGAAAATCAATAATTCGGTACTTTCCCCCAAAAGCAACAGCAGGTTTTGCTACATTTGCGGTCAACACACCCAGTCTTGACCCTTGCCCCCCAGCAAGCAACATGGCTATCATTTCTTTTTTTATCATGTTATCACCCCTGTTGTTATATGATGCATTTAGTATACCACATTCTTTTCCGAATGTGAATATTTTTTACAAAATTTCTCAAATCTTTTTTCTTTTTTTCGTCATTTTGCACAAATAGTCGTTCGTATATTTAAGCACATTCACCTTTTTTCTTGTATTTTTCATTTGTTGATAATATAATGATGATATTAGGGTCTAAAAATCACGATACAGGTATCGTGACATCATTGACCCAGACAACAAAATGTTATCATAGGAAGGGTGCATCTTATGTACGAAATTGATTTTGGGCATCCATGCCGGATTCACTTCATCGGAATTGGCGGCATCAGCATGAGCGGATTTGCCGAACTTCTGCACAGCATGGGATTTGCTGTATCCGGTTCTGACTGGCATGAAAGCAAAATTACAAGACATTTGGAAAGCCTTGGCATATCAATAGTATATGGACAAGAAGAAAAAAATATTACAAAAGATATCGAACTGGTTGTCTACACGGCTGCCGTCAAACCGGAAAACCCGGAACTACGCCGCGCAAGAGAGCTTCATATTCCTACCATGGAGCGCGCCTGTATGGTAGGGCAGGTCATGAAGAATTATCCCTCTGCCATCGCCATTTCCGGAACTCACGGGAAAACAACAACAACATCCATTGCATCTCATATTTTCCTTGAAGCAGACCTCGACCCGACAATCAGTGTCGGAGGAATTTTACAGGCAATCGATGGTAACATCCGCATCGGTCACTCAGAACATTTTATCACGGAAGCCTGTGAATATACAAACAGTTTTTTACAGTTTTTCCCAACAGTAGGAATGATACTTAATATAGAAGAAGACCATATGGATTTCTTCAAAGACCTGGATGACATCCGCCACTCGTTCCGTTCTTTTGCAGAGCTTATCCCGCCTCACGGAACACTGATCATCAATGCGGATATTGAAAATTATGAGGCAATTACCGAGGGGCTTTCCTGCCGGGTTCTTACGTATGCTCTGGAAAACAGGGACGCTGACTTTACCGCCGCTGACATTTCTTATGACGAAATGGGAAATGGCAGTTTTACCGCGGTAGTAAACGGGCAGAATACCAACCGTTTTTCTTTAATGGTGCCGGGAAAGCACAACATCAGCAACTCACTTGGTTGTCTCGCCCTTGCCTCTCTCTACGGAATCGAAGATGATGTCGTACAAAGAGCATTTAGCGCTTTTCACGGCACGGAAAGACGTTTCGAGTATAAGGGAGTGAAAAACGGCTTTACCATCATTGATGATTATGCCCATCATCCGACGGAAATCACAGCCACTCTTACGGCTGCGGAAAAATATCCGCACAAAACACTGTGGTGTGCTTTCCAGCCACATACCTACACAAGAACACGTGCCTTTCTTAAAGATTTTGCAAAATCTCTTGCAATGGCAGACAAAATCATTCTTGCCGACATCTACGCGGCCAGAGAAAAAGATCCCGGCGATATTTCGTCCCGGACTCTTGCCAATGAATTAGAGAAGCTGGGTAAGGAAGTATATTATTTCCCATCTTTTGATGAAATCGAAAAATTTATTTTAAAAAATTTAGTCGACGGTGACCTGTTGATAACTATGGGCGCCGGAAACATAGTAGAAATTGGCGAAAACCTTTTAAAGGATTGATTTATGCACACTATCCACAGTCTTATCAACATTCTGTCGAATGCACTGACTGTGGATACTTTTTTGTCAAGTAAAATTTGTGAATAACTTAATTTTTTTTTATATGTTTGTCAACCCGCGAAAAATGGTTATTTATTTTTATTCTTTCTACAAAAATAGTCTGTCCGAACATACGTTGTCAACATTATCAACATTGTCAACAGGCCAATTCTACAAGGAAAGTACACACAACCGGCGATTTGCAACCGCAAATTGTTTATGCTATACTCCTTGTAGATAACGAAAGGACGGGTGTAAACAATGGGATTTACCGTTAGTTCTGATCGGGGACAGGATTTTACCCAGATCTCTGATACTTTTATTCTGACTTATATGCCGGCAGCAAACGGCAACTATGTAAAAATATATCTGTACCTGCAGCTGCTCTGCCAGCATCCGGGTAATTTCTATAATAAGATGACGGTCAATAACCTCGCCGATGAAATGGAGTGTACGGAAAACGATATTATGCGTGCTTTCCGCTATTGGAAAAAGCAGGGGCTCATTGACTGGACAGAAATTGATGGGGAAATACAGCAAATCCGGATGCTCTCTCCGGTAAAACCGGAATCCATTACCGGTTCAGATTCGCCGGCTCCTGCTCAGCCGGCACAGGAAGAGACGGCTGCTGCCGCTCCGGAAGAAAGTGACAAATATCCGGTTCCTGAAAAACAGAATTACACACCATTACAGGCCGAAGCCCTTCGAAACGATATCGAAATTGACAAAGCCATCCGGCAAGTCGAAGAGCTTTTGGGCGAACCGCTTTCTCCGGCACATCTGCAACTAATCCTGTACTTTATGTGCGATATCGGTTTTTCAGCGGATTTGCTTGCCACCCTGTATGAGACAGCACTACATAAAGGAAAGAAAAAAACGAGCTATATTGAAGCTATCGGTATCGACTGGGCCAGACAGGGAATCCGTACTCCGCAGGAGGCAAAAGCCGAGGCATCTGCTTTCAGCGGACGCTACTCTCTCGTGACACGCACCCTCGGCATCCGGGATGCTCTCGCACCTGTCCACCAGCAGATTATCGACAGTTGGGACGACTACCATTTTGACGATGCCATCATTGAAGAAGCATGTAAACGAGGCGCTCTTCAGGCTGGCGGTGGAACAAAATGCCTGCGCTATGTGTCCAAAATTCTTAAGAAATGGAGTGACCAGAACGTTCACTCCCTGGAAGACATTGAAAAATGCGATGAAACCTTTAAACACCAGAAAAGGAACACCGCCCAGAAAACATCGGGAAAAAACCAGTTTCAAAATTTCCCGCAACGAGTATACTCTGCGAAAGAATATTCCAGTCTTGAGCAGCGACTATTGCAAAAATCATAGAAATGGAGATTAGTGATGGTACTTACAAACAGCCAGTACGAACAGCTCATGTCGAAATATTATGACCGACAGCTTCGCTCCCGTCATATTGCGGAAGCACGCTATCAGGAAGTTCTCACAGCTATTCCTGCTCTTTCTGAACTGGATGATAAAATTCGTCAGATGTCGATGGCGCACGCAAAGGCATCTCTGACAGGCGGTTCTGTTTCCGAAAACCTTGAGCAACAGATTCAGCGGATCAGCGAAGAAAAGAAGGCACTCCTTGTCTCCCATGGTTTTCCTGCGGATTATCTGAAACCGGTATATATATGCCCGGACTGTCAGGATACGGGCTATGTTGACGGCAGACGATGCCACTGTTTTGAAAAGGAAATTGTTAATTTTTTGTATTCACAGTCAAATTTACAGGATATTCTGGAACACGAAAATTTTTCTTATTTTAATCTGGAATACTATCCAGATGATTATATAGAGGAAAGTACCGGTCAGACACCACGGGATAATATGCGTGGTATCCTCGCCACTGTACAGAATTTTGTAAAAAATTTTGGTAACAGCCGGGACAACCTTTTGCTCTATGGCAACACCGGAGTAGGAAAAACTTTTCTTACCAATTGTATTGCAAAGGAACTTCTCGATCGTTCTTATACTGTTGTGTACTTGACTTCTTTGAAACTATTTGATATTTTAGAGACGTACAAATTTGACCGGGAGCTTTCACAAGCAGAAAAAAGTGCAACTATAGGCTATATTCTGGACAGTGATCTGCTGATCATTGATGATTTGGGAACCGAGTTGAATAACAGTTTTACCTCCTCCCAGTTATACCGGTGCATTGATACCCGGCTGAACCACGGTAGATCTACTATTATATCTACCAATCTTTCGTTTGATGATTTACGCGAACAATACAGTGAACGTATTTTCTCGCGCATCACAAGCAATTATACATTGTTAAAAATAACCGGAGATGATATCCGGTTAAAAAAAGCATTATCATAAATAAAATACAAAAAAATATGGAGGACAATAACAATGACTCAAAAAGATCTGGCACAGACAATTCCTTACGGAGACCTGGGAATCATCCCTCTTGAAAGCAGCCGGATAATTGGCGAAAAGGTCGATAAATATATCGCAGGCTGGAGAAATGATTCCAATCCGGGTACCTCCATTCACTTCACGAATTACAAAAAAGATTCCTACATCATTGATGCAGTGTGTCCACGTTTTGGTTCCGGTGAAGCGAAAGGAATTTTGAATGAATCTGTACGCGGTAAAGATATTTATCTGCTGGTAGATGTGTGCAACCACAGCCTATCTTATAAGGTATGCGGGCAGATTAACCACATGTCACCGGATGACCACTATCAGGATCTGAAACGCGTCATTGCTGCCATCAGTGGAAAAGCACGCCGTATCACTGTCATTATGCCGTTCCTCTATGAGAGCAGACAGCATAAACGCAGTTCCCGTGAATCACTCGACTGCGCGTTGGCCCTGCAGGAACTGACGAATATGGGCGTGGAAAATATCATTACTTTTGATGCCCATGATCCACGGGTACAAAATGCAATTCCTCTTAAAAGTTTCGAAACCGTCCAGCCTACCTACCAGATTATCAAGGCACTTTTGCAGCATGTGCCGGACATTCATATGAATGCGGAAAAAATGATGATCATCAGCCCGGACGAAGGAGCTATGGGGCGCGCCATTTATTTTGCTAACGTTGCCGGTGTAGATGTAGGAACTTTTTACAAAAGAAGAGATTATACCCGTATTGTTGAGGGACGTAATCCTATTATTGCCCATGAATTTCTTGGCTCCGATGTAGCGGGCAAGGATGTTGTCGTCATTGACGATATGATTTCTTCGGGCGAGAGTATGATTGATGTTGCTACCGAACTGAAACGCCGTAAGGCAAACCGGATTTTTGTGGCCTCTACTTTTGGACTTTTTACAAACGGTCTCGCAAAATTCGATGAAGCTTACGAAAAGGGACTGATTTACCGGGTCATGACAACTAATCTCGTTTACCAGCCAAAAGAACTCTTAGAGCGCGAATACTACATTGACGTGGATATGAGTAAATATATTGCACTTCTGATTGATACCCTAAATCACGATTCGTCGATTGCCGAATATTTGAATCCAACTGAACGCATTGAACGTATTTTGAAAAAGTATCATCAGTAATTACAAAAATCAAAAACAATCCGAAGCGGGTATTCGCAAGCGAATAAGCTTCGGATTGTTTTTGATTGTAATAGGAAAGTTCAGGTGGTGCGCACTTTTCAGCCGCACCACCTTTTTAAAGAATAATACATCGAATGTAGTATATCATCTCTTACTCTTCATCATCAGGATCAACGTCCACGCTCGGATCATTATCGGAGGAATCTGTATCAACATCTGTATCCCCTTCGTCCGGAGTTG
The DNA here is from genome assembly GCA_034101395.1 of Eubacterium sp. GTDB lineage: Bacteria > Bacillota > Clostridia > Lachnospirales > Lachnospiraceae > Eubacterium_F. The sequence continues at coordinate 33,853 of JAXEJU010000039.1, forward strand.
ACGGTTCTGCCTGTGGTGTTGACACCGGTGCCTTTGTGGTCTGAGGGCGTTTTGTTTTCTTTGGCACTTCGGTTGCATCTACATCGGAATCATCGTCGTCATCAGTATCTACATCCGAATTATCATCCGGATCAACATCCACGCTGGTTGCCCCCCCGCCACCGGTACTGCTGTTTGTTTTGCTGTCTCCCGATGTATAACCGGAACCGGACGATGAAGAACTGCTCGGGCTACTGTCCTTTTCATAGTCAAACGGTTTCACTTTTTTGTTTGCATGAATCGCATTCATATAGTCATGCCAGGTACGCCCCGGATATGAAGAACCATACAAATCATCGACGGTCTGAGGAGTATCATAGCCGACCCAGACTGCCGTTGTGTAATATGGGCTAAATCCGCAGAACCAGCCATCTTTTTTGTCATTCGTTGTTCCTGTCTTGCCCGCACACGGCATACCATTATCGAGTCCAAGTCCATATGCGGTAGCTCCCGGTGTAGCCAATACCCCTTTTAACATATCGACCATTGAATGAGCGGCGTCCGAATTGTAAATATATTTGGAATTCACATCATCTGCAACGATTACATTTCCGTCAGCATCCAGAATTTTCACGATGCAGGTTGGCTCTCTGTATTTTCCATCATTTGCCAGCGTTGCATAGGCAGATGCCATTTCCAACGGACTTGCTCCATAAGTCAGTCCACCAAGAGAGGCAGACAGATAATAATCCGACTTTACAATTTTATTAAAATTCATCTGCAGCAGATAATCAAGTCCCACTTCCGGCGTCAGCTTTTCAAACAACTGCCACGCAACTGTATTCAGCGAATGCTCAACGGCAAACCGCATAGATACATAGCCATAATAGGAACCACCGGAATTTGACGGACCTCCCGTGAATCTGTGGTCATTAATGGTAGAGGACGAGGTATATCCCCGCTCCAAAGCCGGCGTATAAACGACTAATGGCTTTATGGAGCTTCCCGGCTGACGATACGACTGATATGCACGATTGAGCGATAATCCCTCGGATTTCTGACTTCTTCCGCCGACAATCGCCACGACGCGACCGGTCTTGTTATCGATGCACACAGCAGCTCCCTGCATTTTATAAGTTCCGTTAGATGCCTTTTCCCGGAATCCTGACAGATTTGTGTTAATGGCATGCTGCAATTTTTTCTGTTTCTTCAGGTCAATGGAAGTGTAAATCCGATATCCATTATTTAAAAGCATCTGCTGGGCAGTAGCATATTCCTCCGAATACTCGTCTTCATATTCCTGTTTTTCATCATCACTGTCAAATGTGTTTTTAAACTTAAACCCATTTACCTTCATCAGTGCCCGGATGGCAGAATACGTCACAAAAGTCTGGATGTAATCACGTCTCTTTACTTCCTGAATGTTCAGTTTTATTTTTTCATTGTAAGCTTCATCATACTCTACCTGATTGATCACGTTATCATTTAACATCTGATCGAGTATACGGTTTTTCCGTTTGACCGTATTGTCATAATTTTTTTCAGGATCATAGAGCGAAGGATTATTCGGAATTGCGCAGAGAAATGTTATCTCCCCAAGCGTAAGTTCCTGACAGCTTTTACTGAAATATCCCCGGGAAGCCGCTTCCAATCCATAATAACCGTTTGCAAAATAAATCGTATTCAGATAAAATTCAAGAATTTTATCCTTTGAATATTTCTTTTCAAGTTCAAGCGCAATAAATATTTCTTTTATTTTTCGCTCATAAGTTTTATCCGTCGTCAGAAACACACCTCTCGCGAGCTGCTGCGTAATAGTAGATGCGCCCTGCGTCTTTTCCCCGTTATTTTTTATCAAAGCCAGCGCAGCACGAAGAATACCCTGGGCGTCTATTCCATTGTGCTTATAAAACTTTTTATCTTCTGTCACAATCATTGCCTGTTTCGCAGACTCCGGAATGGAATTAAACTCTACATAATAAGCGTCTTTTTCTCCTTTTAATACCGCGATCTGTTTTCCTTCACTGTTATAGGCAATGGATGTCTCGGAACTTCGGAATGTCTCTTCCGTGGATTCCTGAACGAGAGCAATCGCCTCATCCTGCATCGCAAAAATTTCTTTTCCGTAACGAAAATAAAAAAACAATCCTGCCACTAAAATCGTCAGCAGCAATATCAGCAAAACAATTTTGAAGACAAACCAGAATTTTCTATGTTTTTTTCTTTTTTTTGGTTTTTTTGACTGGTTCTTTGCCATAAATTCCCTCCATATTTGTGTACACCTTTTTCGGTTATCTGTATATAATGATGCCAGGGGCAAAAGGTCATGCATTTCATGCTTGCATGAAAACGCATGACTTTGAGCCCCATACTATACCCGTATATAATGTTCACCTTTCGTGATTTTTGCAATATGCAATGCCTCTTCCGTTTCCTGGATGAAGGTTGTGTAATCGACGATTCCATACATAACAGCAGCACCGATTGTACAACTGACGGTAAGTCCTGCCACCTGATTTTCCGGCATCCGGACCTGTCTCGCTATTTCCTCCATCAACCGGTCCATTTCCTCATCCGGAAGGTTTTTAAAATATAAAAGAATCTCGCCTTCGCCCATTCGTCCCATAATTGCTCTGTCACCAATAATTTCCTTTAACAGATCAGCAATTCCTCTTACTGCAGTATCTCCCCATGCCACACCATTTTGTTCGATTATACGTTTGTAGTGATTAATCGAAATGATTGCCATGGAATGTTTATCGTCAAATTCTGAATTTTCCAGCCTCTCCCATATCCGCTGTTCAATTCCGCTGATCTGACTCAGGCCAAACTCTAGCTCATCCTGTTTTCTCTGCCGTTTAAGCACTTCATCATGGACATTTTTTATCCGTCCAATAATCCGGTTTACCTGCCCGTTTTCATCGAGCAGACTGCTGTAATACATGCGGTGCCATTCATGACCATGCCCGGAAATGCGTGTCAGATATTCAAGCTGACCGTTTATTTTTCGACTCATGGCAATCTGAAGATGCTGGCGGAAAAGTTCGATATGATCCGGATGAACTAACGGATCCACCTCCAGAGAATGAGAATAATTCGGCACACATTTCCGAATCAGTTCCCTATTTATTTCCTTGTAAGAATATGTCATTTCATCTTCTTCCAGACTGAGTTCAAATAATATCTCATCGGAGGTTTCCTCCAGAATACGGTACCGTTCATTTTGAACAGACAGTTCACTCTCCAGTTCCTTCTGCTTGGTCACATCCAGAATCACGGCAAGAAATATTTTATGATGTCCGGTCTCCTGTGCCAGACACCCCCGCACCCAGACCCATCCTGTCTTTTTCGGTGACTTTTGATAACGGAGTGTACAGTCCAGTATAGAATTATTCCTAAGTGCTTCCTCCATCGCTTCCTTCAGCTTTTCTTCTTCGGAATCCAAAAGAGTCGACTGCGTGGTTCCCTGTGCTCTCTGGTAAAACTCATCATCAAAGCCATGGCTCAGCCGGAGTACTCCGGGACTGAGATAAATCGGATGTACTTTCTCAGAACATTCATACACACCAATACCTCCCGGCAAGAGACTGCCAAAAGCATCAAGAAATTTACTCCACTCCTTCAATTGTTCTTTCAAACTCTTATCTTTCTCAGTCACTACCTACACCTCCAGCTACAGTATATCGTATTTCAGGATATCTTGCAAAGTATTTCTTTGTGAATTCGTTCGGCACGTTTTGACCATGTATGTTGCCTGGCCGCCGTATCATAAGCCTGCCTCTGTATTTTTTCCCAGCACTCTCTGTCAGCAAGAAGCGATTCAATCTGTGCCGGAAGTTTTTCCAGTTCATCCAGTTCATAAAAACAGACATCGGTTTTATCCCGCAGAATTTCTTTCATGTAAGCACTCCAGTCGGTAAAGCAGACCGCTCCGTTTAACATGGAATTGAACACCCGGTCATGAGCCCCCTGCTTAAACCACGGCATTACATTGAGTGATATTTTTGCTCTGCTGATCTGCTGCAGACAGCCAAGAGAATCAAGAACATTTCCATTCACTATATTTTCCGGATGTCTGCACTCCAGCCTGTCCCATCCAGCTCCAAAGCAGTGTACCCGTATTCCTGCGTCGACAAGTGTTTTAACGACTTCTCCACGAAAATAATGGCGCACATACAGATCAATCATGATCATATTCGGCATGCATTCTTTAATCCCCGCTTCATCAATTCCTTCTACATTTTCTATGAGATGACGGATGATTCCCTCATCCATCCCCATGTGCGGATGCTCGATAAAATCATTTATAATGCCATAATAGAATTCCGTATACTCATCATCTATCCGGGTAATTACATGTTCAAAGTCGGAAGGCGGCGTATAATTCCCTGTAAAAACTACATCATATGGTCGTTCTTCCCATCCAGGAAGAGAATCAAGGTTCCAGAGGGAAGTTCCGGCAAGCGGTAGAAAAGGCCCCCGTCTCATCTCTGGAAAAAAACGTTTCAAATATGCCTCATGGTCTCTGTCAATGGATATCTGTGTATAATCTTTGGGGAGAAACGGAAGAAATTTATGATAATAAAAAGGGTGGTCTACCACAATATTTATCATAGGGATATCACGGGATTCAAAAAAATTAACCCCTTCTGCATCTATCATGTAATCCTCTCCGCTGCATCCGTCAAAATTAAAGCTGATGGCCGCTGTCACCCCCGGCTCACAAAACCAGAGGAGCTTCAAAAAGCTGTCATACTCTTTACACTGGTCAAAATAAAATATTTCATATCCAAGCTCTTCAAATGTCCTGCCGAGCTGTTCACTAAAAAACCATAATGTCTCTATTCCTTTTGTAAACAAAACCAGTTTTTTTATCATATTTTCCTCATTTCCTCGTACGGATAACCATTTTTACGGAATTTCCACTTTTCAAACCCTAATATTAATGATGTTGGGGGCAAAAGCCTTTGCCTCATGATGCTTACGGATTTCTTCGCGTTTCACGTTTCCGAAATCATATTAATATTATACATACTTTATGTCTTGATTTCAACAGCCGACTACGGTACAATAGTAAATATATGGGAATATTTATTTTGAAAGGGGATACATATGCTAAAATTGTTTCATAAAATTTTCGAACGGGAATTAGATATTTCTTCTATTGAAAAATATCTAATTATGCTGAAACTTAGCTGTCTGGTACACCTTACACTCATACCAGTTTTTTTCTATCTGCACGTATGGATTTTGTTTTTATTTAATATTGGCAGTGTAATTTTATATTATCTCCTGCTAAAAACAATACGTGAAGACCGTTATATGGTTACTTTTTTCTGTGCTTATATTGAAATTGTGCTTCACACCATACTCTGCATAATCCTAATTGGCAATGACTTCGGATTCCAGCTGTACATCCCGGCTATCATTCCACTTTTATTTTATGTAGTATTTTCCATTGACCAGTATGGACATTTGAAATACCCTATTATTTACTCTCTGGTTTCCATGTTATTTTTTACCGCTGCCAACATTTACAATTTTTATTTTGACCCGGTATATCAGAATATCAGCAAAAACATAAAACTAATCCTATTTTTGTATAATTCTCTGATTATTTTTTCCATGCTGACTATGTTTTCGCTGCTTTTCATTCTGCAAATCCGGGGCTCGATCCGCAAAATTGAACGACAGAAACATAAATTGGCAAGTGTCGCAAATACGGATCCCCTCACCGGTCTTTTAAACCGACGAAAATTCATGGAGGATATTCAGGATTTGATAAAATCGAACAAAAACTTTACCATCCTGCTCAGTGATATTGATGACTTTAAGAAAATAAATGATACCTATGGGCATGACTGCGGTGACCAGATGCTGATTAATGTTACCTCCCAGTTCAGATCCCTCGTAACCAGTCCGAATCTGGTATGCCGTTGGGGCGGTGAGGAAATCATCGTTCTCTATTCCGGAACATTTCAAGAGGGAATAGCATTCGGCGAACTTCTACGCGCCACTGTGGAAAACTCTTCTATCTGCTATAATGATAAAAATCTTTCTGCTACTATTACAACAGGTGTTGCGTTTTTTGATGGACGTGAATCTCTTGACAGCGTAATCGTCCGGGCAGACAAAGCACTTTATAAAGGCAAGCAAAACGGAAAAAATCAGGTGCGGACGGTCTGAAAAAGGTGCGGCTGAAAACCGCGCACCTCTGAAGAACCGCATTGCGGTTCTTCGCTCCGCAATAGGCGCACTTTATTTTACACTTCCTTTTAGTGCGGCTGAAAACCGCGCACCTCTGAAGAACCGCATTGCGGTTCTTCGCTCCGCAAAAGGCGCACTTTATTTTACACTTCCTTTTAGTGCGGCTGAAAACCGCGCACCTCTGAAGAACCTCATTGCGGTTCTTTACCATAATGTCACCTGCCGTTAGCACCGTCCACTGTCTCTTTATATATCTCTTCCAGCTTTTCTCTTGACAGTGTTGTAATACTGGCGGCAACAAGCTCCATGCTCGCTCCATTTTTAAATAGCATTCGGGCGTTTGTTACGGCCTCTTCCTGCCGGCCGTCTCGCCGACCTTCTCGCCGGCCTTCTCGTCTGCCCTCACGTCGACCCTCACGCCTGCCAGTTTCTCTGCCCAACTGTATTCCTTCTGTTTTGCCCTCTCCAAATACCATATCATATAATACACACATCTTCTCCGGGTCTCCTTCCTTCTTCTGCTTTTCCAGTGTTCTCTTCACTGCTCGATAGTTTCTTGTTCCCGCAAATGCATCCA
>JAXEJU010000040.1:0-25745 GCA_034101395.1 Eubacterium sp.
CGTATTTTCGGACCGGTAGCTAGAGAGTTAAGAGATAAACAATTCATGAAGATTGTTTCCTTAGCACCAGAAGTATTATAAGGAGGTGTCCCTAAGTGGCAACATCAAAGATTAAAAAAGGTGATACCGTTCGCGTTATTGCCGGTGTAGATAAAGGTAAAGAAGGAAAAGTCCTTGAAGTAAAAAATGGCAAGGTTAAGGTTGAGGGCGTAAATAAAGTGAAAATGCATGTAAAACCAAACCAGACCAATACCAAGGGCGGAATCATTGAAGAAGAAGCATTCTTCGATGTGTCCAATGTAATGTACGTTGTAGATGGCAAAGTAACAAGAATCGGTTTCAAAACTGAGGACGGAAAAGACAAAGTACGTTATGCCAAAAAAACAGGCGCTGTTATTGAATAATTGAGAGAGGAGGTACTGTTAGAATGGCTAGATTAAAAGAAACATATTTGAACGAAATCGTTGATAAAATGATGAAAAAGTTCGAGTATAAAAATGTTATGCAGGTACCAAAGCTCGAAAAGATTGTAATCAATATGGGCGTTGGCGAAGCAAAAGAAAATTCCAAAGTATTAGACACAGCAATCAGTGATCTTGAAATAATCACAGGACAGAAAGCAGTTGTTACAAGAGCAAAGAAATCCGTAGCGAACTTCAAACTTCGTGAGGGACAGCCAATTGGATGTAAGGTGACACTCCGCGGCGAGAAGATGTATGAAGTCGCAGATCGTCTGATCAACCTTGCACTTCCACGAGTACGTGACTTCCGTGGCGTTAACCCAAATGCATTTGACGGACGTGGAAATTATGCTCTCGGTATTAAGGAGCAGCTGATTTTCCCGGAAATTGAGTATGATAAAGTAGACAAAGTAAGAGGTATGGATGTTATCTTTGTCACGACTGCTCGGACAGATGAAGAAGCACGTGAACTCTTGGCACAGTTAGGTATGCCGTTTAAGAAATAGTTAGGAGGGAAAATTCATGGCTAAAACGTCTATGAAGGTTAAGCAGCAGCGCAAAGCAAAATTCTCCACAAGAGAATACAGCCGTTGCAAAATTTGTGGTCGCCCACATGGATATCTGAGAAAATACGGAATCTGCAGAATTTGTTTCCGTGAGTTGGCATATAAGGGTCAGATCCCTGGTGTTCGTAAAGCGAGCTGGTAAAAGGCGCGACAATCTATAAGGAGGAAAACGAAATGACAATGAGCGATCCAATTGCAGATATGCTTACAAGAATCCGTAATGCGAATACTGCAAAACATGATACAGTTGATGTTCCTGCTTCCAAGATGAAAGTTTCAATTGCTGAGATTCTTTTGAAGGAAGGATATATCAAAAATTTTGAAGTGGTAGAAGTAGATGGTTTTAAATCTATTCACATTACTTTGAAATATGGTAAGGATAAAAATGAGAAGATTATTTCCGGTTTGAAGAGAATTTCCAAACCAGGTCTTCGTATTTATGCAAGTGCTGAGGATCTTCCAAAGGTTCTTGGAGGTCTTGGCATTGCCATTATCTCAACAAACAAAGGTGTGTTGACAGATAAAGAAGCAAGAAAACAGAATGTAGGCGGAGAAGTGCTTGCATTCGTATGGTAGTTAAAAGTAAATTTCGTCAACTATAAATAATTAGGAGGTACCGGCATGTCACGAATTGGAAGAATGCCTATCGCGATTCCATCTGGCGTAACAGTGGATATTGCAGAAAATAATCAGGTGACGGTAAAAGGTCCAAAGGGAACACTCGAGAGAGTTCTTCCTGCAGAGATGACCATTACAAAAGAGGGCGAAGAGATTAAAGTAACCCGCCCTAATGATTTGAAGAAAATGAAATCCCTTCACGGTTTGACAAGAACATTGATTAATAACATGATTATCGGTGTTACCGAAGGGTATGAGAAGAAACTGGAAGTAAACGGTGTTGGTTACCGTGCAGCTAAGCAGGGTAAAAAACTGACTCTTTCCCTTGGATATTCTCATCCGGTAGAGATGGAAGATCCGGAAGGAATCGAAGTTACCGTTGACGGACAGAATCTCATCATCGTAAAGGGAATAGATAAAGAAAAAGTAGGCCAGTACGCAGCTGAAATCCGCGAGAAGAGAGCACCGGAGCCATATAAGGGCAAAGGTATTAAATATTCGGATGAAGTTATCAGACGTAAAGTTGGTAAGACTGGTAAGAAATAAGAAAGGAGTAAAATAAAATGGTTAGTAAAACAAATAGAAGCGAAGTTCGCAAGAACAAACATAGAAGAATTCGTAGCCGTTTGTCCGGTACTCCTGAGAAACCACGTTTGGCTGTGTTCCGCAGCAATAATCATATGTATGCTCAGATTATTGATGACGTCGCTGGTAATACAATCGTTTCAGCATCCACCCTTCAGGCAGATGTGAAAGACGGTCTTGAGAAGACAAACAATGTTGAAGCAGCTTCAAAGCTTGGTACTGTAATCGCAAAGAAAGCATTGGATAATGGTATTAAAGCAGTTGTATTTGACCGTGGCGGTTATATTTATCAGGGTAAAGTAAAGGCTTTGGCAGACGCAGCAAGAGAAGCTGGTCTGGAATTCTAATAAGGAGGAGAACACATGAAACGTGAAATTATTGATGCTGGTCAGTTTGAATTAGAAGATAAAGTAGTATCAATTAAACGTGTTACCAAGGTTGTAAAAGGTGGTCGTAATTTCCGTTTTACTGCTCTGGTAGTAGTAGGTGACGGCAACGGACACGTTGGTGCAGGTTTAGGAAAAGCGATGGAAATTCCAGAAGCTATCCGAAAAGGAAAAGAGGATGCAATGAAGAAGCTCATCGAGGTACCATTGGATGAGAACAAGAGTATTCCTCATGATTTTATTGGTAAATTCGGCAGCGCATCTGTATTGATGAAGAAATCTCCAGAAGGTACCGGTATCATCGCTGGTGGTCCTGCCCGTGCGGTACTGGAGTTGGCTGGATTCAAAAATATCCGTACGAAGTCTCTGGGTTCCCGGAATAAGCAGAACGTTGTTCTTGCTACCATTGAGGGACTGAAAGAACTGAAGACTCCGGAGGAAGTAGCAAAACTTCGCGGTATCTCCGTAGAAGAAGTTTTGGGCTAGGAGGTGCAAAAACATGGCAGGTAAATTGAGAATCACATTAGTCAAGTCTACCATCGGTGCAATTCCAAAGCACAGAAAAACGGTAGAAGCCCTTGGCCTCAGAAAATTAAATAAAACCGTTGAGATGCCTGATAATGCTGCTACACGCGGACAGATTCAGCAGATCAGACATCTGGTAAAGGTTGAAGAAATCTAATCAAGGAGGTGCAGAGAATGAATTTATCAGAATTGAAACCGGCAGACGGCTCTAAACACAGCAATGAGTTTAGAAGAGGCCGTGGACATGGTTCAGGAAATGGTAAAACTGCCGGTAAAGGACACAAAGGACAGAAAGCTCGTTCCGGAGCTCCAAGACCTGGCTTTGAAGGCGGTCAGTTGCCATTGTATAGAAGATTGCCAAAGAGAGGATTTACAAACATCAACAGTAAGAATATTATCGGAATCGGTTTGGATCGTCTGAATGCTTTTGAGGACGGTTCCGAAGTTACAGTAGCAGCTCTCGTTGAAAAAGGAATTGTAAGCAATCCGAAAGATGGCGTAAAGATTCTTGGAAATGGAGAATTAACCAAAAAGCTTGATGTTAAAGTAAATGCTTTCAGCAAGAGTGCTGTTGAGAAAATTCAGGCTGCTGGTGGAAAAGCAGAGGTGATCTAATGTTAACAACCATTCAGAATGCGTTTAAAACAAAAGAAATCCGTATGAAACTGCTTTATGTACTGTTTGCACTTGTTGTCGTCAGAATTGGATGTAACATTCCGGTTCCCGGCGTAAACAGTGGTGTGATGCAGGAACTGTTTAACAGTAATCAGTCTCTTGGATTTCTGGATGTTATGACAGGTGGATCGTTTTCCAGAATGTCCATCTTCGCTCTGAACATTACGCCATACATTACCGCATCCATCATTTTACAGCTTCTCACAATCGCAATTCCGCGTTTGGAAGAAATGCAGAAGGATGGCGAGGATGGTCGTAAAAAGATCAATGAGTATACCAGATACCTTTCAATTGTGCTTGCCGTTATTGAAGGTGTTGCAATGGTAATTGGATTCCGTAACCAGAATTTCTTCAAAGAAGCCGGTTATGTATCCATGATAGTTGCGGTTGTTGCTTTGACCGCAGGTGCTGCATTCATGATGTGGCTGGGTGAGCAGATTACGGTTAAGGGTGTGGGAAATGGTATTTCCATTATCCTGCTGATTAACATTGTCGCACGTATACCAAGTGATTTGGCTGGTTTATATAATACTTATATTTCAGGTGCAGGCAATATTACAAATGCGATTTTAGCAGGTGTGATTATTGTGGCAATTATTGTGGCAATGTTTGCGTTCATCGTATTTTTACAGGATGGCGAGAGAAGAATCCCGGTACAGTACGCAAAGAAGATTCAGGGAAAAAGAGTGTCCGGTGGACAGTCTTCACATATTCCGTTGAAAGTAAATACAGCGGGTGTAATTCCGGTCATTTTTGCAAGTTCCATGATGTCTCTGCCAGTTGTAATTGCGAGCTTTGCTGGAATTCAGCCGGCTACCGGACCAAAAGCAACCGTATTCCAGAAACTGCTTACTGTATGTAATCAGAGTGACTGGTGTAAAGTAGGAAGCTGGGGTGAGTTCAAGTATTCACTGGGATTACTGATTTATATTGCATTGGTAATTTTCTTTGCTTACTTCTACACATCCGTAACATTTAATCCACTCGAAATTGCGAATAACATGAAGAAGCAGGGTGGATTTATCCCGGGAATTCGTCCTGGTAAGCCAACGACAGATTATCTGACAAATGTGCTGAACAGTATTATACTGATTGGCGCAATCGGAATGGTAATCGTCTGCGTTGTTCCGATTGTATTCTCCGGTGTATTTGGAGCAAATGTATCGTTCAGCGGTACCTCTTTGATCATCGTAGTCGGAGTTGTAATTGAAACAATCAAGCAAATTGAATCCTTAGTATTAGTTCGTCACTATAAGGGCTTTTTGGGAAACTAGTATAGAAATTGTAACGACCCCCTGCCGGAGTATTTTTGGCGGGTGGTCGCTTACTGCATTTTAAGAAAGGTTTAGGAGAGAGATATGAAAATTGTTATGTTAGGTGCGCCGGGAGCCGGCAAAGGGACACAGGCAAAAATGATTTCTGAAAAGTATGGTATTCCTCATATTTCAACCGGAGATATTTTCCGTGCCAACATTAAAGAGAATACGGAACTTGGACAGAAGGCAAAAGAATATATGGATAAAGGGTTACTGGTTCCGGATGAACTGGTTGTAGATCTGGTAGTAGACCGTCTTGCACAGGACGATGCGAAAAAAGGATATGTACTGGATGGATTCCCTCGTACAATTCCACAGGCAGAGGCACTTACCGCAGCACTTGAGAAAATTGGAGAAAAACTGGATTATGCGATTGATGTTGATGTGCCGGATGAAAATATCGTGAGAAGAATGTCCGGAAGACGTGCATGTGTAGCATGTGGCGGAACCTATCATATTAAATACAATCCGACAAAAGTGGAAGGTGTGTGTGATGCATGCGGTGGTGACCTGATTCTTCGCGATGATGATAAGCCGGAAACCGTTCAGCAGAGACTGTCTGTATATCATGAGCAGACCCAGCCACTCATCGATTACTATACAAAAGAGGGAATTTTAAAAGAAGTTGACGGAACCGTTGATCTCGATGCAGTATTTGAAGCGATTGTCAAAATTCTTGATAAGTAAGAGAAACGGAGGCCTGTTACATGGCAGTAACAATAAAGTCAGAGCGGGAAATTCAGATTATGCGTGATGCCGGTAAAATTCTTGCGGAGGTACACAACAAACTGGAAGAATTTATTGCACCAGGAATCAGCACACTGGATATTGACCGTAAGGGGGAGGAATTGATCCGTAATGCCGGTTGTATCCCATCGTTCAAAGGCTATGAAGGATACCCGGCGTCCATCTGCGTGTCGATAAATGACGAGGTTGTACATGGTATTCCAAACAAAAAACATCGTTTATTTGAAGGTGATATTGTGAGTCTGGATGCCGGCGTCATTTATAACGGATATCAGTCCGATGCCGCCAGAACACATGCTGTAGGAGAAATCGACGCAGAGGCAAGACGATTGATTGATGTAACAAGAGAAAGCTTTTTTAAGGGCATAGAGTTTGCCAGGGCAGGAAATCATCTATACGATATTTCTTCTGCGATTCAGAAACATGCAGAATCGAATGGCTTTTCTGTTGTACGTGATCTGGTTGGTCACGGAATTGGCAAAGAGATGCATGAGGAGCCGCAGATTCCAAATTACAAGCCGAAAATCGGCAGGGGCATAAAACTTTGTCCGGGCATGACACTGGCAATAGAGCCAATGATCAATGCAGGTACTTATGAAGTATGGATTTTGGAAGATGACTGGACTGTGGTTACGAGAGACGGTAAAAATTCGGCACATTATGAAAATACGGTTTTGATTACAGATGGTGAACCGGAAATTTTATCATTGATTTGAGTTGGAGGTTAAAATGTCAAAAGCAGATGTTATCGAAATTGAGGGAACAGTGGTAGAGAAACTGCCAAATGCGATGTTCCAGGTGGAATTGGAAAATGGTCATAAAGTACTGGCGCATATCAGTGGAAAACTTCGTATGAACTTCATCCGCATCCTGCCAGGTGACAAAGTTACTTTGGAGCTTTCCCCATACGATTTGACAAAAGGGAGAATTGTCTGGAGAGATAAATAATTTATATAAAAAAGTTCTTGCAATTTGCAAAATGCTATGTTATACTTTTAAGCGGACTTTTTTGAAAGGAGGGTATTACTGTGAAAGTTAGATCATCAGTAAAACCAATTTGCGAAAAATGCAAAGTCATTAAAAGAAAGGGTCGTGTCAGAGTAATCTGCGAGAATCCAAAACACAAACAAAGACAAGGGTAATGAATATATCGGAAAACCTGAAGAATATTTCTTTGGGTTATTTTCGCGTTTATAAATTCAGGTTCTTGCTTTCTGTGTTACAGCACCGGAGAAACCGTCAAATTTCTTTTGTTCAGGTGTTGTGATATCACAACGTTAAGCAGTGCGGAATTCTCCAGAAGCATTTCTATATATAAGGAAGTATTTCGGGCAGAAAGTTCCTTTTGAAATGAACTGGTTCTTGTTTCGTAATGTTGTTGTGATTTAAAGCGGCTGCAGAGTGAAAATCATTCACTCCGAAGAACAGTTTTTTGTTCTTCACACTACAAACAATAAAAATAATGGAGGTGTAAAGCACACATGGCTCGTATTAGCGGTGTAGATTTACCAAGAGAAAAGCGTGTAGAGATAGGTCTTACCTATATTTACGGAATCGGTGTTGCAAGCTCAAGAAGAATTCTTGCAGAAGCAAACATTGATCCGGACATTCGTTGTAAAGATTTGACGGATGAGGATGTTTCCAAAATCCGTGACGTTATTGACCGTACACAGGTTGTAGAGGGTGACCTTCGTAGAGAAGTAGCTCTGAACATCAAGAGACTGCAGGAAATCGGATGCTACAGAGGTATCCGTCATAGAAAAGGACTTCCGGTTCGTGGTCAGAAAACAAAGACCAATGCCAGAACAAGAAAAGGTCCGAAACGTACGGTAGCTAACAAGAAGAAATAATTCAGGAGGTAAGACAAGTGGCTAAACAAGTTGCAAAAAAAGTGACAAAAAAGCGTGTCAAGAAAAACATTGACCGTGGACAGGCACATATTCAGTCATCTTTTAATAATACAATCGTAACGCTGACAGACATGGAAGGAAATGCTATTTCATGGGCAAGCGCAGGCGGACTTGGTTTCAGAGGTTCTAAAAAGTCCACTCCATACGCTGCACAGATGGCAGCTGAGACAGCTGCAAAAGCTGCATTGCCTCATGGTCTTAAGACAGTAGAAGTAATGGTAAAGGGACCTGGTTCAGGCCGTGAAGCAGCTATTCGTGCAATTCAGGCTTGTGGTATCGAAGTGACAAGTATCCAGGACGTAACACCGGTTCCACACAATGGATGCCGGCCACCAAAACGTAGAAGAGTATAATGTTTGCAGTGCAAACTTCGTCGATTTGAAAATTAAGGAGGATTAATAAAAAATGGCTAGAGATATGACACCTGTTCTGAAAAGATGCAGATCTCTGGATTTGGATCCGGTATATCTGGGAATTGATAAAAAATCCAAGAGAAATGCCAGAAGCGGAAAGAAATTGAGCGAGTATGGTAGTCAGTTGAGAGAAAAACAGAAAGCAAAATTCATTTACGGAGTTCTTGAGAAACCATTCCGTAACTATTTTGCAAAAGCTCAGAAGTTAAAATACGGTACAACCGGTGACAACCTGATGATTCTTCTGGAGCTGAGACTGGACAATGTACTGTTCCGTCTTGGATTTGCCAGAACAAGAAAAGAAGCAAGACAGATTGTAGACCACAAGCATGTACTTGTAAATGGCAAATGTGTTAATATTCCATCATATCAGCTGAAAGCTGGCGATACAATCGAAATTAAAGAAAAATTCAAAGGAGCTCAGAGATATAAAGACATCCTTGAGGTGACTGGTGCAAGACTGGTACCTGCATGGCTCGAATCCAATCAGGAGTCTTTGTCTGGAACTGTTAAGGAAATTCCAAGCAGAGCAGATATCGACGTACCTGTAAACGATGTGCTTATTGTCGAGTTGTACTCCAAGTAATTAAGTAAACCCAAAAGGAGGGTCCAGTAGTGTTTGAATTTGAAAAGCCTAGAATTGAAATTGCTGAAATTTCTGAAGATAAAAAATATGGACGTTTTGTAGTAGAACCACTTGAAAGAGGTTATGGTACTACTTTGGGTAATTCTTTGAGAAGAATCATGCTTTCATCCTTGCCTGGTGCAGCAGTGAGCCAGATTAAGATTGATGGTGTTGTACATGAGTTCAGCGGAGTCCCAGGAGTAAAAGAAGACGTAACAGAAATCGTTATGAACATTAAGAATCTGGCAATCAAAAATGACAGCCAGGATTTGTCTACTCCAAAGATGATGTACATTGATGCACACGGTGAAGGTGTTGTTACAGCAGCGGACATCAAGTGTGATTCCGATATTGAGATTATCAATTCGGATCAGGTTATTGCAACACTCAATGGTGGTTCCGACTGTAAACTTTACATTGAGATGACAGTAACCAATGGCCGTGGATATGTAAGTTCTGACAAGAACAAGAAAGATGATATGGCAATTGATGTGATTCCGATTGATTCTATCTATACACCGATTGAAAGAGTCAATATCAAGGTTGAGAATACCCGTGTTGGCCAGATTACAGACTTTGACAAACTGACATTGGATGTATTCACCAATGGTACACTGGAGCCGGATGAGGCGGTCAGTCTCGCAGCAAAGGTATTGAGCGAACATCTGAATTCTTTCATTGATCTTTCAGAGAAGGCAAAGATGGCAGAAGTCATCGTCGAGAAGGAAGAGGATGAATCCCAGAAAGTTATGGATATGAACATTGACGAACTGGAATTGTCTGTTCGTTCTTATAACTGTCTGAAGAGAGCGGGAATCAATACCGTTGAAGAATTGACAAACAAAACTGCAGAAGATATGATGAAAGTTCGTAACTTGGGTCGCAAATCCCTTGAGGAAGTGCTGGCGAAGTTAAAAGAACTTGGTTTGTCCCTCAGTACAGGAGAGGCAGAATAATAGTGTTAACAAGGAGGAAATACAATAATGGCAGGCTATAGAAAACTTGGAAGAACTTCCAGTCAGAGAAAAGCTTTGCTTAGAAATCAGGTAACCAATCTGTTGTATCATGGAAAGATTGTTACAACTGAAGCTAAGGCAAAAGAAATCCGCAAGATTGCTGAGGGCATGATTGCACTGGCAGTACGTGAGAAAGATAACTATGAGACCGTAACTGTTCAGGCGAAGGTTCCTCAGAAAGATAAAGATGGCAAGAGAGTAAAAGAAGTAGTTGATGGTAAGAAAGTTACTGTATACGATACCGTTGACAAAGAAATCAAAAAAGATCTTCCATCCAGACTTCACGCAAGACGTCAGATGAAGAAAATGCTGTACTCCGTAAAAGAAGTTCCAACTGAGACAGCCGGTAAGAAAAAGGCAACAAAAGAAGTTGATATTACCAATCTTCTCTTTGACGAAATCGCTCCAAAGTACGCTGACCGCAATGGTGGTTACACAAGAATCATCAAAATCGGACCTCGTAAGGGCGATGCTGCTATGGAAGTAGTTATCGAGCTCGTTTAATTCAATACAGCAAGAGTATACGGAAAAGGTGCGTGCAATTTGCCGCACCTTTTTTGATTACCAGGAAATGAACCTCTTGCGGAGCGAGGAACAGCAAAAAGTGCGACGAAAAAGTGTAAACAGAACACAAAAAGTGCGACGAAAAAATGTTGAATATAAATATACAATAGGATATACTGTAAAATAAGATACACGGAAACAGGAGGTTTTCAGCTATGGAACGATTTGCTTTGAAAAAACTCATTACATGGAAAAACAGCCGAAACCGTAAGCCGATGATTATCCGTGGGGCAAGGCAGGTTGGAAAAACATGGTTGATGAAAGAATTTGGCAGAAGAGAATTATTCCATTATACAACATTGACCGGATTGTGAAATTTATCTAGTGCCACGCGAATGGAGGAAAGAATGAACATTGTATTGATTGGAATGCCGGGTTCCGGTAAATCAACAGTAGGTGTCCTGGTGGCAAAGGCGCTGGGAATGTCTTTTGTGGACACGGATCTGGAAATCATGCAGCGCACAGGCCGTCATTTACAGGAAATATTGGATGAAGACGGCTTGCACCAGTTTCTTCGGGACGAAGCGGATACAGTGACAGGGCTGAGTGTCAGCAATTCTGTCATTGCCACTGGGGGAAGCGTGGTCATGGAGTCTGAGGCAATGGAGCATTTACGTAAAGATGGGATAATTGTATTTTTGGATGTATCCCTAGAGGAGTTAAAAAGACGGATTACCAATATTAAGAGCCGGGGGATTGCCTTTGCACCGGGACAGATATTAGAAGATATATATGAGGAACGGCTTCCTCTATATAAGAAGTATGCAGATTTGACCATTCCCATGGAAAGGGATATTGAGGACACCGTGGAGGCGGTGCTTGATGGAGTGAAGTATTCCGGGAATAACAGAGGGGGGGCCATAGAATGTCCAGAGAAATTTTCTTTGTAGGGAACGATTACAAATCCGACGTCACAGGAGCAGTCAACGCAGGACTCAAGCCTGTCTGGTACAATTGGGAAACGCGCAGTGATGGCTCGTATCGGGAAAATACAGAAAAGTATGATCTGACAGAAATTCGTAGGTTTTCTGAACTTCTGGAAATTGTAAACAGATAGTGTAAAAAGGAAGGAAAAAAACGATGGGAAAAAAATTGATAGTATTGTTTCCGGGTGTGAGATATGGGGTGGACTGTCCGCTGCTCTATTATGCCGGGTTTCAGTATGAGGTGGCAGGTTATGAGAAAATAAAAATTGAGTCATATGAGGTGGAAGAGCAGAAATCGCTGGAAAAATACGCAGAGCTGGCATTTAAAAATGTAAAAAGACAGTTTCGGAAATTTCCATTTAACGAATATGAAGATGTCGTATTTGCATCCAAAAGTATCGGAACTGTGATAGCGGAACGGCTGGAGGATGCGCTTCAGATAAAAAAAGTTACCCACATTCTCTTAACGCCGATTGACCTGACACTGCCACTCATGGAAAAAGACCGAAACTACCGTCTCATCGTGACCGGTCTTGCTGACCAGAAAGTAGATCATGAAAAACTCCGCTCTCTCTGCCACAAAAAGGAACTGCCTCTTATGGAGATAGAGGGGGTGGGCCATCGCCTGGAAACAAAAGCAGGTATGGTAAAAAACATTGATATCATAAAGGATGTCACCCTACAGAGTGCGCCTCGCTAACACCGTGCGCTTCAGATAAAAAGCTCCATCTTCCCTTGTCCCCATATGCCACTTGACAAGAACAGCTTCTCTGCCTGTCAGCTCAATACAGGTGATACAGCGTGGATGGATGCAGCTTCCGGTATTTAAGTATAGTGCGGGAGTGGGCGGAAGCATCGGGCGGTGTGTATGTCCGGTAATCAGGATGTGCCGGTTTTCCTGTGCCCAGGTGCTCAATTTCTGTTCGGTCCGGTCTTTGATACTGTAGTTTTTGGCAGCGCTTGTGGGGTCGAGAACGCCGATTTGCTCCAGCGGTTTCCAGAGATAGCGCACAAGGAAGCGGCCCAATTTCCATAGGCTGGAATTCAAAAGAGAAGCCTGATGACCGTGTGTCAGATATATATCCGACCCGGAACCGTTAGTGCGGAGAATAATTCCGGCATGAAATTTTATGTTGGTAAAAAGTGGTTCCATCTGTTGGGTAGATGTACAAAAATATGTTGAATAATTTTCCCTGCAATAGCATAAGTTTTGTTTGACCATATCATGATTTCCGTATATCATGTACAGTCTTTTTTTTCTCTCGAAAAGTGAGAGCTGCCAGAAAACATTTCCGTGAATTTCTTTGATTTGTTCGATGTGCCGGTTTTCCCACAGTTCGTCACCATCACCGAGTTCGATATAGGTAAATCCCTGACGATAGTAGTATTTTAGAGCGGCAAAATACAGATGTTGATTTTTGAGAAAATTATCATTGTGAGTTCCGTTCCCGCGGTGACAGTCGCTGAACAGCACATAATGGCTGTTCGGACATAGTGGCAGAACGGGAGCACTTTCAAAGGATTTGTCAAGACGCTTGCGGTAACCCATAAAATGCTCCATTCGCATTCTTTTTAATTATTATATGTGATATAAATGATGAATTGCGAACAACAGATAAGTTTGCCGAAAAAAGACACATTTGACAGAAAGACTTTTTTTATTATACTTATAAGAAAAGAATATATTAATTAAAGATGAACAGCCCAGGCTGGCAGAAAAGAGGTGCTACCATATGAAACAGACAGTATTACGATATTTGAATTTGGTATTAGGCGCGATTGTGGCAGCGTTTGCATTGGAGGAATTTCTAGTGCCTGCCAAAATCCTGGATGGCGGAATTGTCGGTGTGAGTATTATTCTCAGTTCTTTTACCCCGATATCCTTAAGTATTCTGACGGTTTGCCTGAATCTTCCGTTTGTTCTTATCGGCGCCAGACAGCTTCAGAAAAATTTCCTTCCAAGAACCGCTGTGTCGATGATTGTATTTTCTGTTTTTCTGGAAATATTTAAAGATATGCATAATGCGACTTATGACCCTCTTCTCGCTACGGTATTTGGAGGTGTGATTCTTGGATTTGGCGTGGGGCTGATAATACGCAACGGAGGATGTCTGGACGGAACAGAGACGGTTGCGATTGTGGTATCAAGGAAGACGTCATTGTCTGTCGGGCAGATCGTCCTTATATGTAATCTCGTTATTTATATGGCAGCGGGACTTTTATTTGGTCTTGACAGGGCACTGTACAGTCTGCTGACCTATTTCATTACCTCAAAGGTTGTAGATTTTATTAATACCGGTCTTGATCAGGGGAAGGCAGTTATGATTATCACGAACGAAGGACGACAGATTGCGGAGGACATTTATCAGACGTTAGGACGGACCGTTACCTTTCTCCCCGGGGAGGGACTTTTGTCCGGAGAGAAAACAGTGCTGTACTGTGTGATTACGAGAATGGAACTTTCGACAATAAGAAAGATAATAGAAAAAGATGATTACTCGGCTTTTATGACCATAACTGACGTGTCGGAAATTATCGGGCATCATATTAAGAGTACAGAAATGGTCGAGAAATAGCTGCACTCACTTCCAATATTATGCCGTTCTCTTCTTATAATCATCCATAACGATTGCCAGTTGTTCTTTCAGATTGTGCATACGATCCAGAACAGTTGGAATCATGACGAGTACATGATCATTTTGTTTTGCTTTCAGAGCACGGGACATGGAGTCGCAGATGCCAGCTAATGGCATTGCGCCAATGGAAGCAGCTGTACTTTGAATCACATCTATACGTTCTGCATAAGAGGAGGCATCTTCTCCTGCCTGTGCAAAGAGGCGTATCATTTCAATCATCTGGCAGTAGCCGTCAATCGAATCATAAAAATCGGATATTGTATGTACGAGAAGAGCGGCGGAGGTAAAATAGCGTTTTGCAACCTCCCAGAAAACACCGTCCACGACAGGAAGATTGTCAATCCAATCCGGATCTTTATCAAAATCCAGTTGGTCAATAGCATCAAATGAGGCATTTGGCACGATAACCAGCTCATCGGGAAGCAGATTCTGAATGAGAGATTCCAGTTCCCGTATAATAATCGGTTTGGCGAGAAAACCATCAAAGCCAAGTTCTATATATTCTTTCTCGGCTTCGGCAAGAGCGTTTGCGGTAAGCATGATTTTTGGTGTATTTTTACAAGGATAATCATCCCATTCCTGCATAAACTGAAATGCCTCCACGCCATTCATTTCCGGCATCATGTGGTCGAGAAAAATCAGGTCATAATGGGAATTCTGAACCAGTTCCAGACATTTACTGCCGGAATCCGCTTCTTCTATCTGGATTTTTGTCTTTTTGAGAAGGCCGGTAAATACACGCCGGTTCATTGCGTTATCATCGACAACAAGGATTTTGGCATTCGGAGCGATAAAAGAAATATTGGCATCGCTGTCTGAGAATTCGGCCTTTTCCAGTTTCATTGGAGCAGCACTGACAATGCTCTGATTGAGGTCAAAAGAGAAAATAGATCCCTTGCCGTATTCACTGTCCACTTTCAGTTTACTTCCCATAAGCTGTAAAAGCTGTGTTGTGATGGAGAGACCGAGACCACTTCCCTCAATATTCCGGTTGCGGGATTCCTCTATGCGCTCGAAAGCAGAACCCAGCTTTCTGATATCTTCAGGCTTGATTCCGATTCCGGTGTCTTTTACGGCAAAATGCAGATGCAGCGTATCGTTTTCCTGACGGCCATTTACAATGAGTGTAACGCTTCCCTCATGGGTATACTTAATGGCGTTCGTAATCAAATTGGTCAAAATCTGCCGGATGCGTACTTCGTCTCCATATAAAACAGAAGGAAGACCATTTGCTATATTTGTTTTCAATTCAAGTTGTTTGGATGCAGCACGCAAAGACATCATTTCCATCAATCCCTGAATGAGCTCGCCGAGTTTATATTCGACCAGAACAAGTTCCATTTTCTGGGACTCAATGCGTGTGATATCAAGGATATCATTTATAATGAACAAAAGCGACTGGCTTGCCTGTCGGATGTTTGTTGCATACTCCCGGATATGACTCTCGTGGCACTCTCGTATAATCATTTCATCCATACCGATGACGCTGTTAATCGGGGTGCGGATTTCATGTGACATATTAGCTAGAAAACGGGTTTTCGCAGCATTTGCACTGATGGCGTCATTTTTAGCCTGTTCAGCCTCCTCCCGCGCAGCCCGCAGCTGCCTGGACTGCTGCTCTAGCAGCCGGGTTTCGCGTTTGTAACGTCGGTTCTGTTGCCCGATGAAGTAAATCGAGTAGAGGACAGAGGAAATTTCTACCAGCAAAAGAAATCCAATCTGTAATGCGGAAAAATTGAGAAAATATGCGAGGAATAAAAAAAGGACACCAAAAAAAATCCCGATACCGATTCGCACAGGAACGGAATGGTTTGTTTCGTGTTCTTTTTGCAGTGGCGTATTTTTCGCCTCTTCTTTCATTATGCTTTCTCTCCCAAATAGAAAAAGGCCACCATTGCTGATAGCCTTTTCTGATTTATGTTTTTACTGGTTGCTCAGCAATTTTAATTCGGTTAACATCTTAGGAAGCTCCGTATCCATAGTTTCATTGGAAAACTGGCATGTACCTACTTTTCTGTGTCCACCACCATTATATTTTAACATGAGGCTTCCTACATTAACATTCGATGTACGATTCAAAATACTGTATCCGACAGCAGCGCTACAGCCTTGACCGCCACGTCCGCTTACAATCCATGCAGAAATATTCTGTTCCGGATACATACTGTAAATCATAAAACGGTTTCCGGAATAGATAGGATCTACACCGCGCAAGTCAGAGATAATAAGTTTTCCTTCCACAACAGTGTGTGCTTTCACCATTTCTTTAAATTTTTCTGTCTGCTCAAAATAAATATCAATACGCTCCTGTACGTCAGGAAGAGCAAGAATTTCATCTGTTGTCATCGTGCGGCATGCATCAATCAGTTTTTCCATTAACTGGTAATTTGAGATAGTGAAATTGCGCCAGCGTCCCAAACCCGTACGTGGATCCATCAAAAAGCCGATTAGAATCCAGCCCTTCGGATTTTGCACTTCATCAATCGTAAGATTACCAGAGTCTACTTTATCAACAGCTTCCATCATATCGTCAAATTGTGGAAATTTTTCGCGTCCGCCATAGTATTCATAAATAATGCGGGCGCAGGATGGTGTCACGCGACTCTCACCCTTATATTTCCCTTCCAGCTGTAAACGTTCATGTTCACTGGAGTGGTGGTCAAACCAGAGACCACAGCCTTCAACATAAGGTACGTTAGCGAGGCAGTCATCTTCTGTCACTTCTACAAGTCCGTCCTGGAGATCCTTCGGATGTGCAAATTTCCAGTGATCGATAATTCCGGCTTCTTTCAGCAATGCCCCACATGCAAGTCCGTCGAAGTCAGAACGTGTAATGAGTCTCATGTATGTTTCCTCCTATACTTTTAGGTAACTAAAAAATAATACGAATCATTTACTTTATTTTACTATTTTATATCAGTCTTTGCAAGACTTTTTTAGGAAGAAGAAAACAGTGGAAATGTTGCACAAAAGATTATTCTATGATATACTTGTCTATATGACAAATACAGATTTTCTGAGTGGGAGAAAAGAAACAACCGGGAAAGAAGGTGTAGATTTGAGTGCATTGGCAGCAGTTGGTGTGATCGGGGGACTGACGATTGTGGCAGTGGTTATTGTTGTAGCAGCAGTTGTAGCAGTAGTAGCCGGCGCATTTAATTCCATCAAGGACGAAGAAGTGGGCGAATAGAATCGCCCACTTTGTTGTGTTATATAGGAATGTCCGTCTTGTGCGGAGCCCTGGTGTAGCGGTTAATAAGAAACCGCTACACTAGTTTCTCGCAATAAAGCAGCACCATTCTTTCATGTACTGCGCGTCGAGAATTTCAAATCCGGCGGAGACCAGAGCCTCTCTTACTTCCGCTTCTTTCGTGTCAATGATTCCCGAAGTGATATAAAGACCGCCCTTTTTTAAATGAGGCCGGATAATTCCGGTGAGTGGAATGATTACATCGGCAAGAATGTTGGCAACGACGATATCATGGCCTGAGCCGGCGCGCACTTTCATGTACTGGTTCGTAATCAGGTCACCGTCAAACAGTGTATAGCGGTTGGAAGGAATATGGTTGACGACCATATTTTCTGCGGCAACCTTTACGGCTGTTTCGTCAATATCGATTGCGGTGGCATGCCCGGCGCCGAGCTTGAGCGCTGCAATCGAGAGAATGCCGCTTCCACAGCCGACATCCAGGATAGAATCACCCTCCTTCACATACTTGTCAAGAGCCTGAATACATAGTCTTGTCGTTTCATGGGAACCGGTGCCAAAGGCGATGCCCGGGTCGATTTCAATCAGAATGTCACTCTCTTTTTCCTTTTCATAATCAACCCACGTTGGCTTGATGACAATGTCGTCCGAAGCACGGAACGGTTTGAAAAAGGTTTTCCAGTTATTGATCCAGTCCTTGTCCTCAGTTTCGGACAGTGTAATCGTCCCTTTTCCTGTCTCGCAGAACTCACTCACTTCCTGTACGATATTCTGTACCTGAAGCATGATTTTTTCCGGATTGCAGTTTTCCGGTTCCATATAAAAATGTACCTTCGCACTCCCGTCATTTTCCACCGGGTCTGGCAGAATATCGACAAACATTTTCTTTTTATCCTCTTCGCTGAGAGGCATATGA
Organism: Eubacterium sp.; assembly: GCA_034101395.1. Lineage (GTDB taxonomy): Bacteria > Bacillota > Clostridia > Lachnospirales > Lachnospiraceae > Eubacterium_F. Next base: position 18,094 of record JAXEJU010000040.1, read on the forward strand.
TCCTCTATTTCGATGCCCTCTACCCCGATTTCGCTGAGCATATAGCTCAGCATATCCACGGCATCCGTATGTGTTTCCAGTGTAAAACGAATCCATTTCATATCTGTATTCCTCCATTCGTGTCTGCATGAGGCAGACTTACTATTTGTATTGTAAAAGGAAATGCGGGGAAAATCAAGGGTTGATAAATGGGTTGAACCTTTTTATAATTAAAGAAAACAGACGGAAAGGATGAAAACTACGTGCGCGGGAAATGGATACTGGAGACAAAAAAGGCGGATTTTGACCGCCTTTCAAGAGAGCTGGGCGTGCTGCCGCTTGTCGTGCGGTGTATGGTAAACCGGGGGCTTGATACAAAAGAGCAGATGCGGCAGTATCTCTCTGGGACAAAAGAAGATTTGTATGATCCTCTTCTTATGACCGATATGACAAAGGCAGTTTCCCTTGTGCAGAGGGCGCGTGAACAGAACCAGAAAGTGGCGATAGCCTCAGACTTTGACTGCGATGGCATCTTTTCCGGATATATTTTGTGGCGTGCATTTGGACGGCTTGGACTGGATGCGAAAATATACACACCTGACCGGGTGCAGGAGGGCTATGGGTTAAATGAAAGAATCGTAGATGAAGCACTGGCTGACGGACGCAGACTGCTCGTTACATGTGATAATGGAATTGCGGCAAATTCTGAAATTGCCTACGCAAAGAAAAACGGAATGACCGTGATTGTGACAGACCATCATGAAGTGCAGGAGAGTATACCGCCTGCTGATGCCGTGCTTGACCCGAAAAGAGCGGATGACCATTATCCGTTTAACGGATTGTGCGGAGCAGGTGTGGCATTTAAGTTTATAGACGCCCTTTACCGGACGTATGAGATTGCTGACGGGGAAAAATGGTGTCTGCTCCCTTATGTCGCAATCGCTACGGTGGCGGATGTAATGGAGCTGCGCGAGGAAAACCGGATTCTTGTAAAAGAGGGGCTTCACATGCTGCCATCTGTGGATAATCCGGGACTTCAGGCGCTTCTTATGGTACAGGGACTTCAGGATAAAGAGATTCGAGCCGGACATATCGGATTTATTGTTGGTCCGTGTTTTAATGCTGCCGGGCGCATTGCAACGGTAAAAGATTCCTTCTCCCTGCTAATGGAGACTGAACATGAGGAGGCGGTGAAAAAGGCAGAGCATCTCAAAGAAATAAATGAATCCCGCAAGGAGATGACGGAAGAGGGAACCCGGAGAGCGATTGAAATATTGGAAACACGCGGGAGTGCCGGGAATCTGCCACCGGTGCTCGTTCTTCTTTTGCCGGATGTTCATGAAAGCCTTGTGGGGATTATTGCAGGCAGAATTAAGGAGCGCTACCATCATCCTGCAATTGTATTTACCAGGACAGAAGATGGCTGTGTAAAAGGCTCCGGCCGGTCGATAGAGGCATATGACATGTTTGCAGAATTGATGAAATGCAAAGATTTGATGGTACGGTTTGGCGGACACCGGATGGCAGCCGGCATGACATTGTGTGAAAAAGATCTGCCGGAGCTTGAGCGCAGGCTCTGTGAAGAGGCATCGCTGTCCGGGGATGATTTCTGCCCGGTCGTGCGGATTGATGCCGCCATGCCCATTGGCTATGTGACCGAACGGCTTATAAATGAATTTGCGCTGATGGAGCCGTTTGGAAACGGGAATACAAAACCCGTCTTTGCCGAGCAGCATTTTCACATTTTGCGGGGACGGCGTCTGGGAAAAGAAAAAAATGTTCTGAAACTGTGGGTGGAGAATGTAAAGGGAAACCGTTGCGAGGCGTTACTTTTCCGGGATGTAGATGACTTTGAGGCTTTTGTCATCAAAGAATGGGGGGAGAGGGAGCTGACGAGGATGTATGAAGGACGGGAGAACCGTCTGGATGTGGCGTTTACCTATTATCCGGAAATCAATGAATACGGGGGACAGCGTTCTGTCCAGATTCAGATAACCGGCTACTGCCGTGTGGGCTGACCCCGCGGAGCGTGATTTTATGGCAATGATAACATGCCCAAATTGTGGAGAACAGGTATCGGACAAAGTTTTTTGGTGAATCAATACCAAAAGAAGACGGGTACTTTGTGTCTGATTTTAATGATGCAATCCAAAATGGCAAAAATGTGAAAATGAAAGATGACGGGCTTGTTTCAAAGAAAACACCAGTCAAAGTCAAAATGAAAATTCGAGATTTCGAAGCAATTATTTATAAAATGATTGAAAACACAGCCGCTTTATGGTACAATGTTCACAATTGGGTGTGTTATGCCCTGCCGGCATAAATGCCATCGAATAGATGATGTATAAGAGTTGATTACGAAAATGAAGAGGTAAGATATATGTCAGTATCATATAACGGATTGTGGAAATTATTAATTGACAAAAATATGAAGAAAGTGGATCTGATTAATAATCTTGGGATAAGTAGCAGTACGGTAGCCAAGATGACGAAAGGGGAAACAGTATCCATGAATATCTTAGAGAAAATTTGTGATGAATTGGACTGTGACTTTGGCGACATCATCCATTATCAAAAGAATAAGGCTGGTGAAAAATAATGGAATATAGTGCAGGAATGGTATCCCAGGTTTTTGCTTTTGTGGAGACGAAGAAAACAGCCGAGCTGCTGACACTTATAAGTATCATGCTTACGGACAAATTGTTTTTTGAATTCGTGCATGAGGTATACCGCGAAAAAATCATTTTAGGAGAAAAAAACGATAGATGTGTTTCGGAACAAGTTTGTAGCAAAATTCGAGGAATTACTGGTGTCTGCTTTTCCCAAAGTTAAAAAGAGAAAAATATATCTATCAGCAATGTGGCGGGAGCAAGAACATATACTATTGAAACGGAAGATGATATAGAACAGTTTGCAGAAGAAATAAAAAGAAAATTAAAAGAGCAGTTAGATGGGGATACTATTATTGTCTTAAGTTAGGAGGCTGTGTATTATGATAAAGTGTTTTACATTTGATAATTTCAAAAGCTTTGAAAAAGCAGAACTTAATATCGAAACCCTAACAACACTTATTGGAACGAATTCATCCGGGAAAAGCAATGCGATAGAAGGAATTGCAATTTTAGCAATGGCTTCAACAGGTATTGATTTGAGTACAATACTTGATGGAACAAAAAATACAGGAGCTGTGGTTCGTGGAGGAAGTCATGGATGCAGTAGATTTAAGACAAGTGCTTTTAAACTAGGTTGTTTGATTGACTGGGATAAAGATAATGACCTTCTGTATGAGATGAAGGTGGGAGTCAATGGCCATGTTGTGATAGACGAAGAAGGTTTATATCTGGTAAAATCAAATGCACTTGGACCTAAAACTAATAAAATATTTAAAACAAAAGCAGTAGAACAAGATCGTGCAGAGATAAAGGTTCAATACAAAAACGGAAAAATAGGAAAAGATCCTGATACCATTTGTGTTCGTTCCTCTGCTATTTTACCTCAAATTATCGGTAAAATGGCTAGAGATACAGATGATGAACGTGAAAGAGTTAATATGATGGAGCGTGTTGTAAATCATTTGAAAAATATAATGATTCTTAATCCTGTCCCAACTGAAATCAGAGATTATGTGAGAGTTTCAGATGTTGAACTCAGAATGAATTGTGATAATTTATCTGCAGTTCTTAATAAAATGTGCAAGGATGCAAATAGTAAAGAAACATTATTAGAGATAGTTCGGAATTTGCCGGAAAATGATGTTACAGATATTGAATTTATTGAAACCAAAATAGGAGATGTCATATTTGCATTAAGGGAGAAAAGTTACAATTCTACGAATCTTGTTGATGCAAGACAGCTTTCTGATGGAACATTGCGTTGTATTGCAGTACTAACAGCTGTTTTGATGGGAGAACCGGGAAGCATGATTTTAATAGAGGAAATTGATAATGGAATTCATCCGGCAAGAGTATATAAACTGATTGATCAATTGATTCGTATAGGCAGAGAACGCCATATTGATATTGTTATAACCACACATAATGCGACTTTGCTGAATTCATATAAAAAAGAAGAGTTAGTTGGAGTGTCTGTAGTTTATAGAGAAAAAGAGAAGGGAACAAGCAAGGTCATGTCATTTGTTGATATTGAAAATTTCCCTGCAATGCTTGCAACAGGTGGATTGGGAAATGCTATGATCGATGAAAGTCTGATTAGTGCATTAAAAAGTGCCAAACAGAATAAAGATTATTCATGGTTGGGGGTGTAGAATATGAATGTAAAGTTTATAGATACCTCAGTAATGTTGAATCTTTTGGAAGTACCTAACATGTGTAGTGAAGCAGAAGAAGTTAAGATGGAATGGAAACGGAATCTGGAGGCAAATGATGTCCTTATTATGCCGTCTGCAACGATTATCGAAACAGGAAATCATATTGCACATATATCGAATGGAAATAAACGCAGAGAAATAGCAAAAAAATTTGGTGAATTTCTTAGAAAAACTGCTAATGGGGAAGCACCATGGGAGTTGTATGGGGTGAGAAGCACAAAAGAAGAATTGCTATATCTAGCAGATAATATTGAAGAATTTGCTACGAGGGAAATCGGTATTGGAGACATGTCGATTGTATATGCATATGAGCGTTACATAGAAGAAACACCTGGAGTGGGAACCATTATGATATGGAGTACGGATACGCATCTACAGGGATATCGAAAAGAAAATGTTTCAATGAGCAGAAGACGTAGAAAATGAGAGGTTTTGTATAGCTTGTCTGCAGATCCTTAAGATGAAAAGAGGAACGTATATGAACAAGAATGCGATAAAAAAATTTGCCATAGATGCAAGAAATAAGTTAATTGATTCCGTTACGGATACAGACGTATGATCAGGCAATCGCACATGTGGCAAATCAAAGAATAGAGATTGATCTGGACAATGGTGTTAAGGTCAACTATGCGAAATTCCAAGGTGTGGAAGTTGCACAGGAAGGCAAGAAAGCATTGAAAGTGGATTTGTTGGGAAAGATATAATGTAGATAAAATTGGCTTGAGCGAGGAAGAAGATGTTTTATGGAAAAGAAAAATGTTTTAGACTTATTTCGTGCGTCAAATGAGGAGGCACTTGATGTTACATTAAGCGATATTTTACCAGAGGTTGCTAAGCAGGTTTCGGAGATGGCAGTATCAGAAGCTACTGCGTCTGTGATTTGTGAAATCCTGGGTGCAGTTTTTCCGAGAATCAATCATATTCGTTTGGGATGGAAGCAAAATCGTCTGGAACGTAACTTGACAAGTGCTATTAAAGAACTACAGAATAATGATGAATTGATTGCTACGCAGATGCAGGTCTTGATAGAGAATAATCAGGCGTATATGTTTAGAACTCAGTACTGTGAAATGGTGCTTGATGCAATTTATGATGAAATTCAGGAATCAAAGGTAAAATATGGAATTAATGGATACATTAATTTAATGTGCGTCGATAATCCAAATGAAGATATGACACTTATGTTTTTTAAAACACTTACTGAGTTAAGTGATTTAGATATAAGAGTGTTGAAATGCTTTTCACAAGAACATGAGGAAAATTATTACACGGTAATGCAGGATGTTGATATAACAGATATGCAGTATCGATTCGTGAAAGAAAAATTGGAACGTTTCGGATTATTGCAAAGCAAGACAGCTGATATTCGGGACACAAATTTGGAGTTACTTATTGCATATTTGAAGGATATAGATAAACAGAGCAATTCCAAGAAACCTAAGACAGTTAAATTTCCAAGTAAAATTAAGAAATTGCCAAACAGTGATTCACATCAGATTACTTCATTGGGGAGACAATTTCTGAAATTGACGGAACCGATTTCAAAATCTCAGTAATGGAAGTTTGAAAGGATGATTGGAGACAGGTGAACATGGTGAAACAAGAAATTTTAGCCCAATTGGAGTCGAAGATAAGATGATACAGAACAATATATTGAGAAAAATAGGCAGTGGACCTGCTACAAAATATATATTGAATGATGATAAGTAGTAGACTGGATATAGGTTACTGGATAATATTAATACTTTATCGGATACTTACTGGATACTAGTAGCCATTTAATGGATACAAATATCCGATAGGTGTCTGGTAAGTATCCATTAGTGACCAGCCATCGGATACTTATTAGAACACATTAGGAGGAAAGACGATGATACAGATTAGCTGCTGTATGATAGTGAAAAATGAAGAGAAGATTCTGGCAAGGTGTCTCGAGAGCATTGCGGATTTGATGGATGAGATTATTATTGTGGATACCGGTTCAGACGACCGGACAAAAGAAATTGCTGCCGGATATACCGATAAAATATATGATTTTGAGTGGGTGGATGATTTCTCGGCCGCACGCAATTTTGCCTTCTCAAAAGCGACAAAGGATTACATTTATTCCGCTGATGCCGACGAGGTTGTGGACGAGGAGAACAGACAGCGTTTTCGCGAATTAAAACAGATTATATTGCCGGAAATCGATATTGTACAGATGAAATACGGCAACCAGCTCTCACATGGGACGACATATAATTTTGATGAGGAGTACCGGCCAAAGCTTTTTAAGCGGCAGCGTGAATTTATCTGGACAGAGCCGATTCACGAAATGGTACGCCTTGACCCGGTGGTGTATGATTCCGACATTGTCATCTGCCATATGCCGGAGAGCAACCACTGTAAGCGGGATTTTGCGACTTTTCAGAAGCATATTGCAAAGGGGCTTCGGTTGTCTGCCAGACTGCATCACATGTATGCGATGGAACTGTATATATCCGGTGATGACAACGATTTTCTAGAGGCGGAACCATTTTTTACTGCGTCGGCACTTGATCCGTCACGGAGTCTGGATGAAATAAAAGAGGCGGCATGTGTCGTCTGCCGGGCGGCTAGAATCCGCGGGGATGTCCATACGATGCTAAAAATGTCGTTAAAAGATTTGCTCAGCGAAGGCTCAGCAGAAATGTGCTTTGAACTGGGTGAATATTTCTATGGCAAAGGGGATCTGGAAGAAGCTTCCATGTGGTATTACAATGCTGCACACGAGACACCGAGTATATTGAATATTCACACTTCCACGGACTGGCCGGAGGAAAAACTCAAACAGATACAGGGAAAATAGTTGTTGCCGATTTGGCAGTAATCGTGTATAATCCCATCTTTGACACTTGTTTATGATGTTCCGCATCGATAACTTTGAGATGAACTTATAATCCGTCCGAAAACCGAAACAATCGTGCAAAGCATCGGCTGATATAACAAGTCAGAAAATGCGCTTTTATGCGTGCACATAAACGGGTCTTGATTCAAACTCCGTTTTCATGATACGGAAGTTTTCTTCAATGTCTAATTCATACACGTCTTTTTCGGCTATTTCGCCATCACCGGTAACCGATGTTTTATAAATAAAATCTTAAAATTTGACAAAAAAATAAGCCTCAAAGGGCTAAGTTATAGAGGATTGAGAAAATGAAAGGGAAAACAAAGTGTCAAAGACCCGAAACTATCTTGAGTTGAAAAGGAGCAAAGAAAGGAGTATAATTAACCATATATGCTTAAAAACGGAGGAGAATGGTATGAGACACAAAGGATACGAGAAGATTTTTGCTAAATGCATAGTATGTTTTGTGATTGCGTTTCT
>JAXEJU010000041.1:0-48866 GCA_034101395.1 Eubacterium sp.
GGATTGAGGTGTTATTATGCCGCCAAAAGCAAAATTTACAAGAGATGAAATAATAGAAGCTGCACTAAATATCGTCAGGAAAGACGGAATTTCTGCCTTGACAGCCCGGACACTGGGAACTTCAATCGGCAGTTCTGCAAGGCCGATTTTTACCGTGTTTCAGAACATGGAAGAAGTACAGGAGTCTGTGATTGAAGCAGCTAGAAGGTTATATTCGGAATATATTGACAGAGGACTGCTGCAGGAAATTCCATTTAAGGGCGTGGGAATGCAGTATATATGTTTTGCAGAAAATGAGCCCAAATTGTTTCAACTGCTTTTTATGAAGGAACAGGAGAAAATTCCGGATTTTTCAGGTGCATTGCCGATGATAGAGGAAAGTTATGAAAAGATACTGCTTTCCATCCAGAACGTATATGGGTGGAACCGGGATTTGGCACAGAAGCTATATCAGCATCTGTGGATATACACACATGGCATTGCGACGTTGTGTGCGACGAAAATGTGCCGGTTTACGGAGAAACAACTGGGAGAAATGATGACGGAAGTATTTGTAAGCCTTCAAAAAAATATTGAAGGGTAGCATGTGAAATGTTACAATGGAAAAAGAAGGGGGGAGATAAACTATGACTATGTTGGTAAACTTGGCTGTTCATATTGTAGTAGCGATTGTCGCTGTAATCGTTTTATATTTTATTATCCGCTTGGCAGTAAAACACGGTGTAAAAGATGCATACAATGATATCTCAGGGAAAAAAATAAACGAAGAAATCGCATATCGCGACTATACGGATAAACTGCAGAAAGAAAATGAGAGGAAGTAGGTTGTTAATTGGAAAAAATTAATAAAGGAGAATGAAAAATGCCGGTAATATCTAGATTTTATGGAATTGTAATAAAAATGTATTTCAGGCAAGCAGAACACAATCCGCCACATATACATGTAATCTATGGAGAATATCTGGCAGAAATTGACATTAATACAGGAGAAATGCTGGTTGGTGACTTGCCAAGAAGAGCTTTAAAAATGGTCGAAGAGTGGACAGAAAAAAATCGTGAAGCACTACTTGAAATCTGGAAGACACAAAAATTTGTAGAATTACCACCTTTAGAGTAATTAGGTGGCTGCAGAACAGGAGGTGAGTAAATGTTTTATAGAGTAGAAAGTGTAGAAGCGAAAGAAAATTATATATTGTCTGTGCTGTTTACGGATGGAGTAAAAACAGAATATGATATAAAACCTTTATTCTCAAAATGGGATGTATTTAATAGTCTACGAACTATTAAAGGTCTTTTTCAACAAGTAAAAGTTGACGAGGGGGGATTTGGGATTAGTTGGAATGATGAAATTGACCTTGCAAGTGAAGAATTACGAATAAATGGGGAAAAAAAATAACTTTATAACAGCGGTGGCACAGATACGAACAGCATCTGTGCCACCGCTGTTAAATACTATGTTAAACGCTCTCTTTATAACAATTCACTTTCTCAAACTCATCAAGAATCTCTTTTGACGGAGCTTTTGTAAGCAGGCTCACAATCACAATACAGATCAGGCTGATAAAGAATCCAAGAAGCAAGGAATAGATGCCGGTAGCGGCATATGGTGTCTGTCCGCTGATAATTGGCAGGTAATCCCAGACGATTACGAAAAGTCCACCGGATACGATACCGGCAATAGCGCCCGGAAGATTTGTGCGCTTCCAGAACAGGGAGCAGACAACCAAAGGACCAAAAGCAGCACCGAGACCTGCCCATGCATCAGAAACCAGTCCCATAATACTGCTGTCAGGATTCCATGCGATTACACAGGCGAGAACAGCAATGACAACAACAGTTACACGGCTGATAAACAGAACCTTCTTGTCACTGGCATCCGGTTTCAGAATATTTTTATAAATATCCTTAGAGGCAGAGGAAGCACAGACCAGAAGCTGCGAATCCGCAGTAGACATAATAGCGGCGAGGATACCACACAGGAACAGGCCGCCGATTAGAAGCAGAAGGAAATTTCCGGAAAAGGCCTGCTGAATCATCTTGATAAATACATTTTCTGAAGTAGTAGCATTTAATGTCCCAGTCAGGTATCCACGTCCGATAACACCGATTATGCAGGCTGCCGCAAGGGAAATGGCAACCCAGATAATTGCAATGGCACTTGATTTTTTCAGTTCCTTTTCCGACTTAACAGCCATAAAGCGAACAAGAATATGAGGCATACCGCAGTATCCAAGTCCCCATGCGAGGTCAGAGATAATGGAAATGGTACTGCATTTCTCACCATTTGCATAGAAAAGATTGGTAAATGTTGAGCTGTCAGCTACATCGTGGGCAGCCAGTGCTCCGGAAAAATCACCACTGATGGCAGCATACGCAATAATCGGTACCGTCAGCAGGGCAATAAGCATAAGCGTACCCTGAATAAAGTCTGTCGTACATACAGCAAGAAATCCGCCCATAAAGGTATAAGCAAGAATAACTGCTGCACCGATCAGCAATGCTTTGTGGTACGAAAGACCAAATACCGTGTTGAAAAGTTTACCGCCGGAAGCAAGTGCAGATGCCGTGTAGACAAGGAAAAAAATAACGATTACGACAGAAGAAATGCCAAGTAGTATTTTTTTCTTATCGTGAAAACGGTTCTGGAAAAATTCCGGAAGAGTCAGTGAATTGTTTGCCACAATTGTGTAGCGCCGCAGTCTTTTTGAAATGAGAAGCCAGTTCAAAACAGTTCCGATAAAAAGACCGATTGCAATCCACGCTTTACCGGTTCCGGCAAGGTAAATGGAACCCGGAAGACCCATCAGAAGCCATCCGCTCATGTCGGATGCCTGTGCGGACAGAGCGGCAACCCAGCTGTTGAGCCCGCGTCCACCGAGAAAATAATCCTCCGTGCTTTTCGTTTTTTTCATAGAAATAAGCCCTACGCCAATCATTACACAAAGGTATAGGACAAAAGCTATCAGAATAGCGATAGAAGAAGTAGACATAATAAATCCCCTTTCAATAATAATGCTTGGAACCTTTGTATCATAACATATATTGAGAAAAGTGGCAAGTTGCGGTCAGAAGTGGATTTACGCAAAACGCAAATGAAAATTCAATTGACGTTAATAATGCTTATGGATATAATACATTTATCAGATGAAAACATTGATGAAGAATAGGAGGATGTTTTGAGTAAAACAATTATATATCACGGTAGCAATATGGCAGTAGCCAATCCCAAAATTCTGATCAATGGATATTACAAGGATTTCGGGTATGGATTTTATTGTACCAATCTTGAAAAACAGGCAAAACGATGGGCATTGACGAAAAAAGGCGCATCTGTAGTAAACATTTATTCTTACACAGAAAACAAGAATCTAAAGTCCCTTTGCTTTAAGGAAATGACAGAGGGATGGTTGGAATTTGTAGTTGCTTGTCGCAGGGGCAAAGAGCATGATTATGACATTATAGAAGGACCTATGGCAGATGACCAAATCTGGGATTATTTAGAAGACTATATTGCAGATAAGATTAGTAAAGTCGCTTTCTGGGAACTTGTTAAATTTAAGTATCCTACGCATCAAATTGTATTCTGCACAGAGACAGCGTTAAGCACATTAACATTTGAAGGGAGTGCGACATTGTGACTAACATTTATTTCCAGGATGAAGAGATAACGGCAAATGACTTGTATTATATCTGTTATATGATTGAACGTGTGGCACGAAGGCTTCATCAGAAAAATCGTTATGTAGTTAATGCGATTGGAAAGACGGAATTAGAGCATCTGATTTGCGTTGCAAATGTGCTTCATTGTGAGAATCCTCTGCAGGTGGAAGAAGATTGGATTAATGAATATGGGCTTAAAGTAGGAGAGTATGATGTTACGAATGTGGACAGAGAACTGGTAGAAATAATCCCCACATCGTTAGAAATGGGAAAAGTGTATCAGAGACTCATTTCTGATACATTACAGCCGGGAGAAGACTATGTGGACGGAATTATCCGTGTTTATAATAATGATATATGTGAAGTGATTGACAATTATAATGGCAGTGCATTTTATGAGCCATCTTATGTGATAGCAAGAGCCTATCAGAATGGCGGATTCTAATATTTGAAGGGGTTGCAACCAGCAATTTAAAATATGTATTGAAAGAATAGTAAGATTTTCTGTAGAAGGGAGAATGTATATGGGGACAGGACGGTTTGTCGATCTGATTCACAAAAAAAGAGAGGGCAAAGCTCTCGAAAAAGAAGAAATCCGCGAAATGATAGAGAACTATGTGGCAGGGGAGATTCCCGATTATCAGATGTCGGCAATGCTCATGGCGATCTGTTTTCAGGGAATGAATGATGAAGAACTGACCGCCATGACGCTCGCTATGCGGGACTCCGGGGATGTGGTGGATTTGTCCCGGATTCCGGGAATCAAAGTGGACAAGCATTCCACGGGAGGAGTGGGAGACAAGACGACCCTGATTCTCGGGCCGGTAGTGGCGGCGTGCGGCGTTCCGGTTGCCAAAATGAGTGGACGGGGACTTGGATTTACCGGGGGAACACTTGACAAGCTCGAATCCATACCGGGGTTTCGGATAGACTTGTCAGGGGACGAATTTTTTGACGCCGTAAAAAAGAACGGAATCAGTGTAATCGGACAGACCGGGAATCTGGCACCGGCAGATAAACTTTTATATGCGCTCCGGGATGTGACGGCTACCGTGGAGAGCATACCGCTCATAGCGGCCTCGATAATGAGCAAAAAGCTGGCGGCGGGAAGTGACAAAATCCTTCTTGATGTCACAACAGGAAGCGGTGCCTTTATCAAAGAACTCGAGGGTTCGAGAGAACTCGCAAGGCGGATGGTTGCAATCGGAAAAGGTGCCGGAAAAGAGACCGTGGCAATGATTACAGGCATGGATGAACCGCTCGGTTATGCGGTGGGAAACAGCCTGGAGGTAAAAGAGGCAATCGAGACACTGAAAGGAAACGGACCAAAAGATTTGAAAGAGGTATGTCTTGCGCTCGCCGGAATGATGATATCCCTCGGAAATGAAAATACAGATTATGAGGAGGGGGTTGCCAGAGCAAAAGAAGCGCTGGAGAGCGGCGCCGCCTATGAGAAATTCATACAGATGGTGGCATCCCAGGGCGGTGATTTATCTTATATCGAAAATCCGGAAAAATTTGAAAAAGCGGCGGTGCGTGGAGAGATAACGGCAGAAACCGATGGATTTATCTGCGCCATGGATACCGAGGGAATCGGAATAACAGCCGGCCTGCTCGGTGCAGGGCGGGAAACGAAGGAGAGCGCCATCGATGCCAGCGCCGGGATTGTGATGAGAAAGAAAATAGGAGAACCGGTGAAAAAGGGAGAGATAATTGCAAAACTCTACACGGCAGACCGCACGAAACTTACAAAAGCAGCCGGATACATGAAGAACTGTATCGTGATTGGAGAAAAGCCACCGGAGCCGTTAAAATTAATAGTAGATATTATAAGGTAAGTTTGTTACAATAGACGTAGCCTGCAAATGAGCACACCGCTATTTGTGCCGGAGCGTCACAAATAGCATGATGGCAGGCGCGAATTTGAAATTTGCGTCGTCCCGTCGCGTAAACGCTCCGGAATGGAGAATAAAATGTACGACAGCATTATTATAGGCAGCGGATTTGCCGGTGCCGTAGTTGCCAGAGAACTGGCAGAGAAAAAAGGACAGAATGTTTTAGTGATAGACGCGAGAGATCACGTGGGAGGAAACTGCTACGATAAAATGGATGAACATGGGATACTCATTCATCAGTATGGTCCGCATATTTTCCACACAAACATCAAACGCGTGTATGATTATCTTTCCCGGTTTACGGACTGGTATGAATACTGTCATGAGGTTGTGGGGAAAGTATATGACAAAGAACTCCCGATACCGTTTAACCTGAATACACTTGAGATGGTGTACGGGGAGCGCGCGCCGCATCTTGAGAAGCTTCTGGTTGAAAACTTCGGCGAGGGAGCGAGAGTTCCGATTCTGGAACTTATGAACCACGAAAATGAAGAACTTCAGGAAATTGCACAGTATGTGTATGAAAATGTGTTCCTCAAATACACGATGAAGCAGTGGGGCAAGTCACCAAAAGAAATCGACCCGGCGGTGTCCGGCCGTGTTCCGGTGCTTCTATCCCGCGACAACCGGTATTTCCAGGATACCTATCAGGGGCTGCCAAAGAACGGATTTACCCCGATATTTGAGAAAATGCTGGATCATAAAGGAATTGAGGTGCGCCTCGGCTGTGAGGCAAAAGAGGTGTTCACGATAGATCCGGAGGCAGACGAACCGGTGCTTTTTGAGGGACAGCCATTTAAAGGAAACATTATCTTTACAGGAGCATTGGATGAACTGTTTGACTGCCGGTTTGGCAGACTTCCGTACCGTTCGCTCCGGTTTGATTTTGAGCACTATGACAAAAAGTTTTATCAGAGTCATGGTGTGGTAAACTATACCGTCTCGGAGGATTACACAAGAATCACCGAATTTAAATATTTGTCCGGACAGTTAGAGGCACCGGATACGACAATAGTAAAAGAATATCCAATGCCATACAGTGGGGCAGATGGCGAAATTCCGTACTATGCAATAAATAATGAGGAAAATGATGCCCTCTTTGCCAGATATCAGGCGCTCGTAGAGAAAATACCGAATTTCTACCTGCTGGGCAGACTGGCAGAATACAAATATTACAATATTGATGCCATTGTAGACCGTGCGCTCACGATGGCAGAACAAATCGCGTAAGAGAGGAAGGGACAGAAATGAAATTACTGACAGTGGCAATTCCCTGCTACAATTCGCAGGATTACATGCGTCATGCTGTAGAGACAGCACTGGTTGGCGGTGAAGATGTGGAAATACTTCTTATCAACGATGGGTCTACCGATCAGACACCGCAAATTGCGGATGAGCTGGCAGCAGAACATCCGACGATTGTGCGGGCAATCCACAAGGAAAACGGTGGACACGGAAGTGCTGTGAACACCGGACTGGCAAATGCAACCGGCGTGTACTATAAAGTGCTCGACAGCGATGACTGGTTTGATAGAGAAGCATTTTTGAAGATGCTGGATGTACTCCGGGATTTCGTTCAGGAGGGAAACGGCGTCGACATGCTTCTTTCCAACTATGTATACGAAAAACCAAGTCTTCACAAACACAAGGCCATTCGGTACGATGGCGTATTTCCGGAGAATCAGGTATTTGGCTGGAATGATGTCAAACGGTTTAAAATGAGCCAGAATATTCTCATGCATTCAGTAATCTACCGCACGAAACTTCTCCGTGACTGCGGGGTGGTACTTCCGGAGCATACATTTTATGTAGACAACATTTTCGTCTATAATCCGCTTCCGTACGTGAAGACCATGTATTATGTCAATGTGGATTTATACCGGTATTTCATCGGAAGAGAAGACCAGTCCGTAAATGAACAGGTTATGATCGGGCGGATTGACCAGCAGATCCGGGTCAATAAAATCATGATAGACTCGCATGATTTGACAAAGATAAAAAATAAAAAGCTGCGGGATTACATGGTAAAATATCTGACCATGATGATGACCGTCAGCTCTGTATTTCTCATAAAAGAAGGGACAGAAGAAAGCCTCCGCAAACGCGAAGAGCTCTGGGATTACTTAAAGACCCAGAATAAAGGAATGTTCCGCATGGTGAATAAGATGGCGCTCAGTAAGCCGATGCAGATTCGAAACCGTGCCGGAAGGAAAATCGTCGTATGGGGCTATTCCCTGTCCCAGAAAATTTATGGATTTAATTAAGTTTATAATTATCCAGAAGACTTTTCTTCATTTCATAAAGTTTATCGGACAAATCCACATAAACTTCCTGTGGATTCACGAGGCGGTGGGTTTCCTCCCACAGGGTATCCAATTGCTCTTTGCAGTATTTTTGGATATCCATTACGCCCGGTGTCTCGTAGACACACTGTCCGCTTTTAAAGACAGGAATCAGAAGTTCCTTCATCTCATAGCTTCCTCCCGGAAGCTTTGTTTTTTTCCATGTCGCATTCGGGTCAAAGAGAAGGAGGTCTTTATCCGTATCAAAGGTCTCATCCGCGAGAGTTATGTAATCGGCGCGGATTTTGCCTGTTTCTTTGTCATAAATGCGGTAAACCGTCTTATTTCCCGGATTTGTAATCTTGACCGGATTTTCCGACAGTTTGATTTTTGGTTTCATCGTGCCATTTTCCATAACGGCAGAAAGCTTGTATACACCGCCAAAAGCAGGTGTATTTTTTGACGTAATCAGATTTGTTCCGACACCCCAGGAATCAATGCATGCGCCCTGTGACAGCAGAGAGTCAATCAGATATTCGTCCAAATCACTCGAGGCGCAAATCGTCGCGTCCGCAAATCCGGCTTCATCTAACATTTTCCGCGCCTTCTTTGACAGATAGGCAAGATCGCCGCTGTCCAGGCGGATTCCATACTTGACTGGCATGCGACCGGCATCCCGCAGCTCTGAAAATACCTGAATGGCATGTGGTACTCCGGAGCGGAGTGTGTCATACGTATCGACAAGGAGCGTCGTATTGTCCGGGTAAAGTTCCGCATATTTGCGGAAGGCGGTCAGTTCATCGCCAAAACTCATAATCCAGCTGTGGGCGTGGGTTCCGAGCGCCGGTACATCAAACTCCTTGGCGCAGATTACATTACTTGTGCCGACGCAGCCGCCAATCACAGCAGCCCTTGCACCGAAAGTTCCCGCATCGGGTCCCTGTGCACGCCGCAGACCAAACTCCATTACCGCTCCGCCTCTGGCGGCGTGGCATACTCTTGCTGCCTTCGTCGCAATCAGGCTCTGGTGGTTGATGAGATTAAGAAGGGCAGTTTCAACTAACTGTGCTTCCATAATCGGGGCAACCACTTTCACTAACGGCTCCCTCGGAAAAATCACAGTTCCCTCCGGAATCGCATAAATGTCACCGGTAAAATGAAAACTTGCGAGATAATCGAGAAAATCCTCCTGAAAAGTGCCAAGCCCTCTCAGATAATCAATATCCTCATAATCAAAATGCAGGCTCTTGATATAGTCAATCACCTGGGCAAGACCGGCGCAGACCGAGTATCCGCCGTCATCCGGATTCTGTCTGTAAAAAAGGTCAAAAACAACGGTTTCATTTGTATTATTTTTAAAATACCCCTGCATCATCGTCAGCTCATAGAAGTCCGTGAGCAGAGTAAAATTCCGATTATCCATAAATTACCTCTCATTCGTTTTCTTATAGGAACATTCGTCTCAGGCGGCTTACAGCGTTTCCTTCAGCGGTTTCCAGTGCCGGTCTTTCTCCGACAGAATCAGCTTCATATCATCCGGAATCGGCCAGTCAATTCCGATGTCCGGGTCGTTCCAGGCGATACCGCCCTCATCCCCCGGATGATAAAAATCCGTCACCTTATAGCAGAATTCAGCCTCGTCAGACAGTACAACAAATCCATGTGCAAAGCCCTCCGACACATAAAACTGTTTCTTGTTCTCAGCTGTCAGTTCAATGCCAAACCACTGGCCGTAGGTGGCAGAATCTTTGCGGATATCGACCGCCACATCAAAAACTGCCCCACGGATTACGCGGACAAGCTTGCCCTGTGGAAACTGTTTCTGAAAATGCAGCCCGCGGAGCACGCCTTTTACCGACATCGACTGGTTATCCTGCACAAAATCTATATTCAGACCGGCTTCCTCCATATCCTGCTTATTATAGGTTTCCACAAAGTAGCCGCGCTCATCCTTAAACACGGTTGGCTCAATCACATACAAACCTTCAATGTCACATTTTGTCACTGTTATCTTTCCCATGATTTCCTCTCATTCTGCGCTGCTATCTGCGCGTATTAAAGTGTCAGATATTTTCCATTCAGTACATCCATCAGATATTGTCCGTACTGGTTCTTCTTCAAAACTTCATAAGTTTCCAGAACCTCTTCCCGGCTGATCCAGCCATTGAGATAAGCAATTTCCTCGAGACAGGCAATCTTGCGGTGCTGGTGCTGCTCAACCGTCTTCACGAAATTTGTCGCCTCCACTAAAGACTCATGTGTCCCGGTGTCGAGCCACGTAAAGCCCTGTCCGAGAAGCGTTACATTCAATTCTCCCTGATTCAGATAAATTTTATTCAAGTCGGTAATTTCCAGTTCCCCACGCGCGGACGGCTTCAGGTTTTTGGCATATTCCACAACCCGGTTGTCGTAAAAATAAAGCCCGGTCACGCAGTAGTTGCTCTTTGGTTTTTCCGGTTTTTCCTCGATGGAAATGGCATGCCCTTCCTTGTCGAACTCAACAATACCAAACCGCTCCGGGTCATCGACATAATAGCCGAATACCGTGGCACCGGAAGGTGCCTCTGCTGCCTGGCGCAGACGTTTGGCGAGGCCGTGGCCGTGGAAAATATTGTCCCCGAGAACCATCGCGACCGAATCCTTTCCGATAAATTCCTCACCCAGAATAAATGCCTGTGCCAGTCCATCCGGGCTCGGTTGAATTTTATAGGACAGCGAAATGCCAAACTGGTGTCCATCCCCGAGAAGATCCTCGAACCGGGGAAGATCTTCCGGCGTAGAAATAATCAGAATCTCCCGGATTCCCGCTGTCATGAGAACCGACAGCGGATAATAAATCATCGGTTTATCGTAAATCGGCAGAAGCTGTTTGGACGTAACCTTCGTCAGCGGATAAAGACGTGTACCCGAGCCGCCTGCCAGAATAATTCCTTTCATAGCAAACCTCCAATGCTAAAATTCTCCATCCCGGAGCGTTTACGCGACATAAACTATTTCTATTATAACAGATGTAGGAAAAGAATGGTAGAAAAAAATAACCGCTTATGGTATCATAAAAGTAGGTATTGCCCGAATACAAGGAGGACGCAACGTTGAAACTGCAGATTTTGATGTCAACCTATAATGGAGAAAAATATCTGGATGCCCAGCTTGACTCCCTGCTCGCCCAGACGCTGTGCGAAAAGGAAGGCTGGGAAGTAGAAATTCTAGTCCGCGATGACGGTTCAAAGGACAGAACCTGTGAAATCCTGCAGGCGTATGCGGACAAAGATACCCGGATTCGCTATATAAAAGAAGAAAATACAGGAGTTATCGAGAGCTTTTTCCGATTGCTTGACAACTCTGCGAAAGACGCCGATTATCTGGCATTCTGCGACCAGGATGATGTGTGGATGCCGGAAAAAATGGAGCGGGCGGTGACGCTGCTCTCACAGGCAGAGACGGACAGGCCCCTTTTATACTGTGGCAGACCGCTTCTGACAGACGAAAACCTGAATCCAATCGAAACCGTGTGGTCAGACGGACAGATGCGCCCGTCTTTTGGAAATGCCCTGATTGAAAATATATGCACCGGGTGCACCAGCGTCATGAACCGTGCGCTCGCAGACATTCTCCGCCTCTCACATCCGGCGTTCACGCTCATGCACGACCGCTGGTTTTACCTTGTGGCATCCTGTTTTGGTGAAGTGATATACGATACCAAAGCCTGCATTTACTACCGGCAGCATGGAAACAATACCGTAGGAATGAAAAAAAACCACAGGCAGGAATTTGTCTCCCGCCTGAAAAAATACAGGGAAAAGCGCTACAGTATCACGCGCCAGACAAAGGCATTTTTCGATTTTTGTACCGAACATGGTCTTGTAATACCTGAGGACAAAAAGAAATGTGTCATGGATATACTGGCAATGAAAAAGCATCCGTCGGCGAGAATCCGCTTGATAAAAAACAAGGCGGTATACCGGCAGCGGAAGGGCGATGATTTGGTGTTTAAGCTGCTTTTTCTCGTTGGGCTTTAACATCGCTGGTGAAGATTGACACAGAATGACGAATATTGTTATAATGATGTTTGAGTGAGGGTTCAATCCCTCATTTCGCATGAAATGTTGAGTTTGACGGCATAGGCCGACGATGCAAAACCGGCGGGGGGATACACAGCGATGAAAAAGGCTCTGATTGTGACAAGAGTCAGTGGTTTCGTACCACAGTTTGAAATGAACAATGTAAAAATTCTGCAAGAGCTTGGATTCGAGGTTCACTATGCGGCAAATTTTGATACCATCGTTTACGGAACAGATAACAGCCGACTGGAGGGAACTGACGTCGTATGCCATCACATCGCGTTTTGCCGATCCCCTTTTTCACCATCGGTCAGATGCTCCTATCGGGAATTAAAACAACTGTTGCTTGCGGAAACGTTTGACCTGATTCATTGCCATATGCCGATGACGGGCGTCGTCGCGCGGATGGCAGCGCAGTCTGTGCGACGAATAACAAAGCGGGAAGTTCCCGTGCTCTATACCGCTCACGGGTTCCATTTTTTCCGGGGAGCACCCCTCAAAAACTGGATTTATTATGCGCCGGAGAGATGGCTTGCCAGATACACGGATCGGCTAATTACCATAAATGAGGAGGACTATCGGAGAGCGCTGTCTTTCCCTGTTAGAGGAAAGGCAGAGAAGATTCCTGGAGTAGGGATTGAACTGGAAGACGTCTTTGAGAATCAGGAGCGCCGCCAAATTGAACGTTGGAACAAGCGGGCAGAGCTGGGCGTATCCGATCAGGAGTATCTACTCATCAGTGTCGGAGAATTAAATAAAAACAAAAACCACATCGCCGCTCTTATGGCGCTCAAGGAGTGCCAGGATCCTTCTCTTAGATATGTGCTGTGCGGCGAGGGCACTCAGGAGAGCATTCTAAAAGAGTATGTTGAAAAGAATGGACTGGCGGCACAGGTGATTTTCGCTGGATATCGTTCGGACATTAACCGTTTGCTTGACGCCGCTGATCTTTTCGTGTTTCCCTCTCTTCGTGAAGGACTTTCCATCGCACTGATGGAAGCGATGCGAGCAGGACTTCCCGTGATTGCAAAAAAAATCCGCGGCAACGTCGATCTGATTGAGGACGGAAAAGGTGGGGTTCTTCTGGAAAAGGGGACGGTCAGCGAGTACGCTGGAGCCATTCGGGCGCTACGGGAAAACCGTCCGCTTGCCAGGTCGATGGGCGAGTGGAACCAAGAGCGGATTCAGGAATTTACGACTGACAAGACGGAAGTAAAGATGCGTAGGATTTACGAGAGTGTGATCGAAGAAGACAGATGAGGGAAAGAGGACCTTGGATATGATTGGTGTTGTCATTTTAAATTACAACAACTGGAAAGATACGATTGCGTGTATTGAAAGCATACACGAGGGTTCGGCAGATTTACAAATTTATTTGGTTGATAATGCTTCTCCGAGTTCCCCGCCTCCGGGCTTTGACACGCTGATTCAAAGTCGTAATATTGTCTTTTTAAAAAGCAAAAAAAATGTGGGCTATGCCGCAGGCAATAATATTGGTATTCGACAGGCGCTTTCCGATGGCTGCGGTGCGGTGTTGATTTCTAACAACGACGTCCGTTTCGAACCGGGGTGTATCGCCGGTCTGTATGAGTATTTGTGTAAGCATCCGAACGTCGGAATTGTTGGCCCCAAAATTCTGGACGCTGATGGAAATGTCCAGAAATCATGTCTGTGCCGAAAAACCGGTTTAAAAGAAAAATATCTGGTTCGTACCAGACTGAATCTTTTCTTTCGCAGACAGCATCGGACATATTTCGGTCTGGATCGGGATTATGACGTTGCATTTTCGGTGTACGCTGTGCAGGGAAGCTGCTTTATGATTTCACCTTCTTGTGTCAGGGAAGTTTTCCCTTTTGATGAGGGAACCTTTTTATACGAAGAGGAATACATTGTCGGAATCCGAATGGAGGAAAAGGGATATGAGACGCACTACAACCCCTCCTGTGTCATCCGGCATCTTCATGGGCAGAGTACGGATCAAGTCAAACCTTTTGCATATACGTGTGAGACAGTAAGCGAAATCTACTATTGCCGCAACTATCTTCGGGCAGCCAACTGGCAGATTTATCCGCTGTACCTGTACCGGATAATAAAATATATTGGAAAAAGCATGAAAAGCGGGGAATTTCGTGCATATTGGCGGGAGTTTCGAAATCGGACGCGGAAATTACAAAGTGAATGGAGATTAAAATGATTGAAGAGCCTCTGATTAGTATCATAGTTCCTATATATAAGGTGGAGCAGTATTTAAAACGCTGTGTTGACAGCCTTCGAAACCAGACCTATACCAATTTAGAGATTCTTTTGATTGATGACGGTTCCCCTGACCGCTGTGGAAAAATCTGTGATGAATATGCGAAGGCAGACAGGCGGATTAAAGTGGTTCATAAACAAAACGGTGGACT
Source organism: Eubacterium sp. (assembly GCA_034101395.1). Lineage (GTDB taxonomy): Bacteria > Bacillota > Clostridia > Lachnospirales > Lachnospiraceae > Eubacterium_F. The sequence continues at coordinate 14,304 of JAXEJU010000041.1, forward strand.
ATCGGATGCAAGAAACGTGGGACTTGACGTTATGAAGGGCGAATATGTTTCATGTGTTGACAGCGACGATTTCGTATCACGCTATTATATTGAAAATCTGTGGATGGCGATACAAAAAGGAAATTGTTTACTGTCGGAATGTAGTTTTGTTGAATACTGTGACGATGACCGCATACTGTCGCCAAAAAAAATCGAGACATGCGAAATAGAGATACTTGATAAAAAAGAATTATATTCTCGTTTGCTTTACCAGAAGGGAATTGACTTTTCCTCCTGGGGGAAATTATACCACCGGGATCTTTTTCAGGAGGTTCGGTATCCGGTTGGACAATGGTATGAGGATGTTCCGACCACATTCAAAATATTTGAAAAAATAGATAAAATTGCTGTCATCCCTAATGTTGATTACTATTATTATCAGAGTCGAGACAGTATTACCCATGTTCATTTTGATGAGAGAAAAATGGATGCCATTCACAACGTAGGCGCACTCAGGGATTTTATATCCGTCCATTATCCTTCCTTAAAACGTGCCGCGGAATGCCGCTATTTTAGCACTGTCTGCACCATTCTTTTTCAAATTGATGACAAAAAGTATGAACAGCAAAAAATACAATTATGGAACGAGATAAAGAAATACAGACGCAGCGTTCTGCTTGATAAGAACGGACGCAAAAAAGCGCGGCTGGCGGCAATGCTATCTTATGCAGGACATGATATAATGAAGTTTTTGTATCGGATAACCCAACGGATATAAATCAAACATTAAGGTATTTCTGTGTATAAGAAACAGGGAATACCGTGAGTACAGACATGAATTTTCTAAAAGAAGAAAGGCGGCATGAATGGGAAATGAAAATGCTTGAAATGCTGAAACTACCTTGGAAGATTTTAAAAAAGTTTCGTATATCCAGGGTGAAAAATATGATCATGTATTTGCGGACAGAAGGAGTGAGAGGGACAAAAAAGCGTCTGCTTGAATGTCTGTTTGGAACAGAGATATATCGAAAAAAACTGGTACTTGAAAAAGTCAGGGAAATCAGCTCCCTGGAAGACTGTGAGATTCTGGAATTTCCAGTGTATGAAGCTCCTCTTGTGTCGGTAATCGTTCCTGTATATAACCAGTTTTCTTTTACCTATCATTGTTTATCATCGATATTGGCAGCCGGGGATAAGACGAAGTATGAAATAATTATAGCGGATGATTGTTCTACGGATTTAACCAGAGATATTACCCGGAAAGTAAAAAATATAAAAGTTGTGAAGACAGAATCAAATGCCGGTTTTTTAAAAAACTGTAATCACGCAGCCGCAATGGCTGATGGAAAATACATTTATTTTTTAAATAATGATACGCAGGTTCAAAGTGGATGGCTGGATGCCCAGGTTCAACTGATGGAGCGTGATTCTGAAATTGGTATGACAGGGGCAAAGTTAGTCTACCCGGATGGCAGACTTCAGGAAGCCGGGGGAATCATTTGGCAAGATGGTTCGGCAGCAAATTATGGGAATCGGAAAGACCCTTTCTTGCCAGAGTATAATTATGTGAGGGAAGTGGACTACATATCCGGGGCAGCAATTATGATTCGCAGAAGTTTGTGGCAGGGTATAGGCGGATTTGATGAGAGATATGCCCCAGCCTACTGTGAAGACAGTGACCTTGCATTTTCAGTTCGCAAGGCGGGATATAAAGTTATGTACCAGCCGGAGTCCGTTGTTGTACATTTTGAGGGAGTATCCAATGGTACAGACACTTCAGGAGGAATAAAAGCATATCAGGTGAAAAACAGAGAAAAGCTCTGCCTAAAGTGGAGGGAAGAATTAAAGCAGCAGTTTTTGCCGGGAGAGAATGAATTTCGCGCCAGAGAAAGAAGTGGCGGGAAAAAGGTTTTTGTGATGATGGATCATACCATACCAAGCTATGATCAGGATGCCGGCTCACGAACCGAATATCAGTTTATAAGGCTGTTTATAAAAAAGGGATTTGTTGTAAAGTTTATTCCGGGCAATTTTCATTATACACTTCCGTATGTAAAGGAATTTCAGCAAATGGGAGTTGAGGTATTGTATGGAGAAAATAACCGGAAATATAATTTTCAGTGGCTGGAGGAAAACAAAGAAAATATAGATTATGTATTTTTGAACCGCCCGGATTTTTCCTGTCAATATATTGATTATTTTAAAGACAGGACATCCTGTAAAATCTTATATTATGGACATGATTTTCATTATATGAGAAATATGCGTGAGTACGAGATGTGCGGGGACATAAAAAAGAAAGAGGAAGCAGAAGTGTGGCTGAAGCAGGAAATTTCGGTAATGCGAAAAGCGGACATTTCCTACTACCCATCGGAAGCAGAGGTACAGCAGATAAAAAACATAGATAAACATCTCAGGGTCAGGTCAATCGGTGCTTTTGTGTATGAGGGCAGAAGTCTGGATGGAGAAAGTTTTTCAGTGAGAAAGGGACTATTGTTTGTCGGTGGATTCCGACACACACCAAACCAGGACGGTATATTATGGTTTGCCAATGAAATTTATCCTTTCATAAGAGAAAAGATGGAAATTTCTCTGACCATTGTTGGCTCGAATGCACCAAAAAAAATCATGGAGCTCTCACAGCGTCCCGGAATAAAGGTGCTGGGATATGTGTCTGATGAAGAGTTAGAGGAACTGTATCAGAAATGCCGGGTAATCATAGCGCCACTCCGGTATGGAGCAGGAGTGAAAGGGAAAGTAATAGAAGCAATGTATTATGGGGTGCCTGTTGTGACAACCCATATCGGCATAGAGGGAATCCCGGATACAGAGATAATCCCGGTGGAAGACGACGCGTATTCTTTCGCCCGGATGGTTATGGAAGTATATCAGAAAGAAGATATTTATAACAAACTGCGGCAGCAGGAGAGACAAATTGTTCGAAAGCATTTTAGTGATGAGGCACTATGGGACAGGATAGCGGATGATTTTAATTGCTAACAGGCATGGAGTGTGCTATAATCTACGGAGATTTATATCTTTATTTTGCATTAGAAAGGGTTACCAATGTTAAAAAAGCTAAGAGAGTTAATTGAATACCGGGAGATGATTCGGAGTCTTGTGAGAAAAGATCTCCGGGGCAGATATAAAAGCTCTGTGCTTGGATTTCTCTGGACCTTTATCAATCCGTTGTGCCAGATTATTATATATACTATAGTGTTTTCCAATATTTTTCGCATGGGAGTGGACAAATATTATCTTTTTCTGACGGTTGTTATGATTCCATGGGTCTTTTTCAGCTCCTCGCTTACCGGCGGCGCAATGTCTGTCGTAAACAGTAAAGATCTTCTCTCAAAAATTTACTTTCCGAGAGAAGTACTTCCCATTTCTTTTGTGACGAGTTGCTTTGTCAATATGTTGTTATCCTTTCTTGTTGTATTTGCTGTTCTTGCACTTACCGGCTGGGGATTTGCCTGGAATGCGATTTTGTTTTTACCAATCGTCATGGGAATCGAATACATTTTGTGCCTGGGGTTTACGCTCATTATTTCGGCATGTACCGTGTATTTTCGCGATTTGGAACATATCATGGGTGTTCTTATGATGGCATGGATCTATCTGACACCGGTTATGTATGATATTGATTTTGTACCAGACTACTTAAAGACAATCTTTTATATAAATCCGATGACTTCCGTAGCACTGGCTTACCGCAAGATTCTTTATTACAAAAAAGAACCGGATCTGTCCACCATGGCAAGTGCATTGATTATTGGTCTTGTTGCACTGATAGTTGGAAGTCTGATTTTCTCCAGATTACAGAAAAACTTTGTGGAGGAATTGTAATGAAGGAAAATAATGCAATTGAAGTTCGTGAGGTTACAAAGCGCTTTAAGGTTTACTATGATAAAGGGAACAGTTTAAAGGAGCGTATCCTGTTCCACAAAAGAAAACGTCATGAAATTCACTGGGTGCTGAATGGCATCAGTTTCTCGGTAAAAAAAGGTGAGGCTCTTGGTTTGATAGGAAAAAACGGATGTGGTAAAAGTACTACGCTTAAGATGCTTACCAGAATTATGTATCCGACATCCGGAGAAATAGAGATGCGAGGAAGGGTATCCAGTCTGATAGAACTAGGCGCCGGATTCCATCCGGACATGACGGGCAGGGAAAATATATATACGAATGCTTCTATTTTTGGTCTAAGTCACAAAGAAATTGAAAAGAGAATTGAAGAAATCATAGCCTTTTCCGAATTGGAAGAGTTTATCGATAATCCGGTGCGGACATACTCATCCGGAATGTACATGCGTCTTGCATTTGCAGTGGCAATCAATGTGGATGCAGATATTTTACTGATTGATGAGATTCTTGCGGTGGGCGATGCGAGTTTTCAGGAGAAGTGCTTTGAAAAACTGAAAGATATAAAGGCAAAGGGAACTACGATTGTACTGGTTTCCCATGTGATGGCACAGATAGAGAAAATCTGTGACAGGACAATTTGGATTGAGGACGGCAATATCCGGGAAGAGGGAACCCCAAAAGATGTTGGTAAACATTATCTCGAAGCGATGGAAAAATCCCGGATGGAAAAACTCGAGAGGGATTTTCAGGAGAAAATAGAGAAAGAAGAAAAAAGCAAAGACGAGAAAAAAGGAAAAAAGAAAGAAAATAATTTACCTCTTTGGCGAGAGGGCTCTGTAAGGAAAGGCTCAGGAGAAATCCTAGTCACAGAGGCAGGTCTTTATGACAAGGATGGGAAACAGGCGCTGTTTTTTGAAACCGGAGACGAATTGAATCTTTGTTGCCGGTATCAGGCAAAAGAAGAGGGGCTTTCAATTGATGTTGTCACAAATATTACGAGAGATGATGGAACCTATTTCTATGGTACTGGTGCACTGTCAGGATATAGGTATATAAACCTTTTATCAAAAAAAGAGGGACAGGCGAAGTTTTGTATTAAAAAGCTGAATCTGCTGCCGGGAAGATATCTGGTTGATATCGGGATCCAGAAACCAGATGGCAGCAAAGTATATGATTATATTTACAATGCACTTGAGTTTCGAGTGAAAGTAACACAAGCCGTGGAAGGCGGGTTGCTCCACTTTGAGAGAAATTGGATTGTTGATGACACAAAGATAGGAGAGTAAAGAACAGTATGATTATAAAAGAACAGGGAGAGAAAAAAGTTTATTCGGATGGTGAATTTGTAGAGAAAGAGATGCTCTCGCTTGCCAGAGAATATCCGGAGGATCTGTCCCAGGATTATATTGCCGGGAATAGTAATTATACAGTCAATAATACGTTTTCCTCTGTACGGAGAAATATTCTGAACTGGTATCCCTTTAAAGAGGGTGCTGATATACTGGAGATCGGAGCCGGCATGGGTTCACTCACCGGTCTTTTTTGTGATGTTGCAAACCATGTAACGGCATTGGAAATGAATGAGGCAAGGGCTGATGTGATCCGTGCCAGATATCCGGAACGGAAGAATCTGAATGTAATCTGTGATAGTCTCGCTTCTTTTTCAGAAAGCGGCTATTCTGATCGAAAATATGATTATGTAGTGTTTATCGGTGTACTTGAATATGCTGCCATCTTTTCTGAGTCGGAAGATCCATTTACAGAATTTATCCGGCAGGCAAAATCATTTTTAAAGGATGATGGAAGGCTATTGTTTGCCATCGAAAACCGCTTTGGCTTAAAGTACTGGTCAGGTGCATCCGAGGATCATATCGGTAAACCGTTTGTAGGCATAGAGGGATATGAGGAGAAACATACGGCAAAAACTTTTTCAAAAGCAGAACTGGAAAAACTGTTACGAAAGTCAGGACTTGACCACTATCGTTTTTATTATGTATTTCCGGATTATAAGTTCCCGACAATCATATCCACCGATGAGATGGAACCTGGTTATATGGCATTAAAGAATGTATCCTTTACCCATGCAAGAGACAGCCAGCTTCTTTTTGATGAGAAGAAAATATATAAAGATTTGATAGAAAATAAAACGCTTGACTTTTTTGCCAATTCCTATCTGGTGGAAGCAGGTGTGAAAGAACTGGAAGAAAAGCATGTCGTGTATGTATCTGCACGGGGAGAATCTCGGAAAGAATACCGTGTTTCCACCATCATTGACAGTTCCGGCGAAGTGAAAAAAATCGCTATGCATCCGGAGGCGCAGCAACATATCATAAATGAATATGAAAATGAAAAGCTTCTCTTGTCGAGAGGAATTCGGATGATTACAACCCGGATGGATGGGAATGTACTTTGCAGCCAGATATATCATGGTATAGGAGCACAGGATTATTTTGCCTCTTTATTAGAGCAAAATGACAGAGCGGGACTGGTGAAGTTTCTCGATGCTTTTCAGGAAGAGATTCTTCGAAGCAGTGAACTGAGCTTTGTGGAGAAAAATATATTTTATGAAGCGGGACTGGATGATGAGGTAAAGGGAGATGTGGGAAAAGTATTAAAGAGCGGTTATATTGATATGACCTTTTACAATGCCTTTTACGAAAACGGCTCTTTTGTCTTTTATGACCAGGAGTGGTGTTTTTCTGATGTGCCGGCTGATTTTATACTGTACTATGCAATCAAGTGTGCCTATAACAGAATGCAGGTGAATACAAAGATTTCATTAAAAGAAATTTTATCTCTGAAACATCTGGAAGCAAATCAGAAAGCTTTTGACCACTTGGAAGAATATATCTGGTCGACAGTTCTTTACCGGCAGACCGATTTTTATGGTGAGGATGGATACTGTAATGGTTACCGTGTAGAAGATACACTTTCGTACAAGTGGGAGCGAATGAATAATGAGTTGCAGATGGAGAAAGGAATTAAAGAAGAGTGGATTGCTAAGGCAGGGATTTTGGAAAAAGAAAAGGCGGAGATAGAAAAGCAAAAAGAGGCAATAGAGACAGAGAAGGTTGCCATTGAAATGGAGAAAAATCAAGTGGAAGCCCAGATGGAAGAGATTCGTGTTGACAGAGATAATAAAGCCGGTCATATCGAGTTATTATTGCAGGCAGAGCGGGATTTACAGGCGAGATTAGGACTGATAACAGAATCGAGGGCGTATCGTCTAATCCAGTGCATGTGGAAAGTAAATGGAAAGCTTTTGCCACCGGGTTCCAGGAGGAGACAGCTTGTAGGAAAAATATGGCATAAACTGCATCGCAAAACAATTGATGTTCCGTTGGCTGCTGCGTTGGAACCGTGTGAAGAGTATAAACCACTTTGTTTTTCTGTGTTGGATACTCCGGTCGTTTCGATTGTGATTCCGGTGTATAATGAATTTCACTACACATATGCCTGTCTGGAATCGGTGCTGAAAAATAGCGGAACTGCATCTTATGAAATCATAGTGGCAGACGATTGTTCCACCGATATGACACAGAATATAGAAGATATAGTCGAAGGGATTACCGTAAGCAGGACAATAGGAAATGTGGGATTTTTAAAAAACTGTAATCAGGCCACTACTTATGCCAGAGGCAAGTATATATTGTTCTTGAATAATGATACGCAGGTACAGCCTGATTGGCTAGAACCATTAGTGTCTCTTATGGAAACGGATGATTCAATTGGAATGACAGGATCCAAGCTGCTGTACCCAGATGGAACCTTACAGGAGGCGGGAGGCATTCTGTGGGGTGATGGTACAGGATGGAATTATGGAAACGCCCAGGATCCAACTTTGCCGGAATACAATTATGTAAAGGATGTTGATTATATTTCCGGAGCATCACTGATGATTCGCAGAAGCTTGTGGGAAGAAATTGGTGGTTTTGATGAGCGGTTTGCGCCGGCATACTGTGAAGACAGTGATCTTGCTTTTGAGGTGCGTGCACATGGATACCGTGTCGTATACCAGCCCCAATCAGTTGTCATCCACTTTGAGGGAGTATCAAATGGAACCGATGTAAATCGTGGAGTAAAAAAATATCAGGCGGAGAACAGTAAAAAGTTACAGGATAAGTGGAGAGTGGAATTTGCAAAGCAATATCAAAGCGGACAATGTGTATTTCGTGCCAGAGAGTGTAGCAAAGAGAAAAAGATTCTACTTATCGTGGATCACTATGTGCCAACATATGACAAAGATGCCGGAAGCAGAACACTTTATCAGTATATAAAATTATTTCTTACAAAAGGTTACCAGATTAAGTTTTTACCGGATAATTTTTATCAATACAAGCCATATTCCGATGAGCTTGAGCAGATGGGTGTTGAGATTTTGTATGGTGTTTACTACAGCCAGAATTGGGAAAAGTGGATGCAGGAAAATGGAAGTGAAATTGATTACGTCCTTTTAAACCGACCACATATCTCCATAAAGTATATTGATATTTTGCGGAAATATACAAATGCCAGAATTATGTATTATGGAATGGATTTCCATTATCTTCGAAATATGAGAGAATATAATTTGTCAGGAGATGAAAAAAAGAAGAAAGAAGCGGAAAAATTTCTGGAACAGGAGCTTTATATCATGCGCAAAGCGGATGTTTCCTATTTTCCGTCGGAAGTGGAAGTAGAAGAGATCAGAAAGATTGATGGAGATATACGGGTTCGGTCGATAGGAGCATTTATTTATAATGAGGAAATTTTAGAATCTGTGAAGTTTTCTGCACGGGAGGGACTTTTGTTTGTTGGAGGCTTTACGCATACGCCAAATCAGGATGGTATTTTATGGTTTGTGAACGAAATATACCCGTTAATCCGGGAACAGGCAGAGATACCGTTGTATATAGCAGGCTCGAATGCCCCGAAAGAAATTTTGGAGTTGCAAGAACGTCCGGGGATACAGGTGCTTGGCTATGTGTCAGATGAGGAACTGGAACAGTTGTATAAAAAATGCCGGATGGTAGTTGCTCCACTCCGTTATGGAGCTGGTGTTAAGGGGAAAGTTGTCGAGGCTATGCATTATGGGGTGCCGATTGTTACGACCGGAATCGGTATCGAGGGAATACCGGATACACAGGAGATTCCGGTGGAGGATGAGGCTTCATCTTTTGCTGCTAAGGTACTTGAAGTATATTCCAATGAACAAGAATATAGACGAGTTCAGAAGAAGGAAAAAGAAATTATACAAAAGCATTACAGTGATGTTGCGGTGTGGGAACGAATAAAGGAAGATTTTAGTTGAAAAAGGAGCAGATATGATAATTACACAGACACCTTTTCGTATGTCCTTCTTTGGCGGAGGGACGGATTTTCCGGAGTTTTTTCGGGAGTATGGTGGAGCCGTGATCTCTACAACATTTGATAAATATTGTCTGGTTAATGTGAGACATTTACCACCATTTTTTGAATATAGTTCAGAGATTGTTTACTCTAAAATGGAACGGGTGAAAAATGTAGATGAGATTGAACACCCTGCTGTGAGGGAAGCCATGAAGTATCTGGACATGCATGATTTAAGAGTGACCTATGAGGCAGATCTGCCGGCAAGGTCCGGTCTTGGTACGAGCAGTTCATTTGCGGTAGGGATGTTGCAGGCATTCTATGCCTTAAAAGGTAAATTTGCAGATAAAAAAAGTCTCGCGAAAGATGCTATTTATTTGGAACGAGAGTTGTGCAGGGAAGCTGGAGGAATACAGGATCAGATAGCAGTTGCTTATGGTGGCCTGAATCGTATCAATTTCTCAGAGGATGATTTTGAGGTTGAGCCAATTATTATTGCACCGGAAAGAAAGAAAAAACTAAACGATAACCTTATGCTTTTTTTTACTGGTTTCTCCAGGTTTTCTTCTGGAATTGCAAAGTCCCAGCAAAAAGTGATTCAGGAGAAAAAAACAACGCAGTTACTTGAAATGTTAACGTTAGTGGATGAAGCTCAAAAAATATTAACTTCATCCGGAGACTTAAATGCGTTTGGAGAATTACTGGATTATACGTGGAAACTGAAACGGACAGTAACAGATAATATCACGAACGATTCGATTGATTCTTTATATCAGCGGGGAATCCGTGCCGGTGCATTAGGTGGAAAGTTGCTTGGTGCTGGTGGTGGAGGGTTTCTGTTGTTCTATGTTGAAGAGGACAAACAGGAGAGAGTGAAGGAAGAAATGAGGGATCTCCTTTATGTTCCGTTTCATTTTGAAAATGGTGGTACAAGAGTGCTTCACTATACGCCAGAAAGCTATGAGGAAAGAAGTGGGAAAAGTTAACTATTGCTTTAAGTATTTTGGTAAGGTATAATGTCAGTAGCGACAAGAAAGATAAATGTAATTTAAAAAAGGAAAAAGAATGCAGGTTGTAATTATGGCAGGTGGAAAGGGAACCCGGATTTCCAGTATAAATGCCGAAGTTCCTAAACCCATGATACCAATTTTGGATAAACCAATTTTAGAGTATGAAATTCAATGCTTAGAAAGACAGGGATATCGGGACATCATTTTGGTTGTTGGACACCTGGGACACAAAATTCAGGATTATTTTCGAGATGGCAGTCCGTTTGGAGTGTCTATTTCTTATGTTGTGGAGAAAGAGCCATTGGGGACAGCAGGAGCATTGTTTTACCTAAAATCTAAAATAAAAGAGGATTTTCTTCTTTTGAATGGTGATATAATTTTTGATGTAAATATCTCAAAATTTGTAAAAGCACATAGAAATAATGGCACATTGGCAACTATTTTCACCCATCCCAATAATCATCCATATGACAGTGGAGTTATTGTGGCAGGAGAAGATAAAAAAGTTGTCAAGTGGATGCATAAGGAAGATAAAAGACACTGGTATCAAAACCGTGTAAATGCCGGACTTCACATGCTGTCGCCGGCATTGCTTGAGCGTTTCGAACATCTGGAGAAAAAAGATCTGGACAGAGATGTCTTAAAGCCGCTAATTGATGAAGGAGAGCTGGCTGTGTATGATTCTCCTGAATATATCAAAGATATGGGCACTCCGGATCGTTACTACGCAGTGGCAGATGATATTAGAAAAGGAAAAGTAAGCAGTAGAAATTTGAAAAATAAGCAAAAGGCGGTATTTCTCGACCGGGATGGCGTAATAAATAAATATGTTGGTTTTTTGAGAGATATAGATGATTTTGAGTTATTGCCTGGGGTTACGGAAGCTATTAAAAAGCTAAATGACAGTGGATATCTTGTGATTGTTGTGACAAATCAGCCGGTGATTGCACGGGGAGATGTCACATTTTCTCAACTTCGTGAGATACACAACAAGATGGAAACGCTTTTGGGAAAAGAAGGTGCCTATATTGATGCTCTATATTTTTGTCCGCATCACCCGGATAGTGGTTTTGAGGGAGAAGTGCCGGAACTAAAAATAGACTGTGAATGTCGGAAACCAAAGCCGGGTATGTTTTTTCAGGCATCAGAAGATTTTAATATAGAATTATCAGAATCGTGGATGGTTGGAGATTCAGAGAGTGATATAATAGCAGGGGAGGCAGCGGGATGTCAATGTATTCGTGTAGATAAGCATGGTAAGGTTCCTGATTTGCTGGCTGCTATAAACAAAATACTGCTACACAATGAATAATAACCTTAGAGAGGAGTATGCCTGTGATACCTGAGGTGAAAATACTTTTAGAAGAATTAATCGATAGATATCCATTATTACAATCAATACAGACGCAGATAGCAGATACTTATTATGCATTGGAAGAAACTTATGCAAAAAAAGGGAAATTGTTAGTAGCTGGAAATGGTGGCAGTGCTGCTGATGCGGAACACATTGTTGGTGAACTGATGAAGTCGTTTAAGAATTCAAGGACAATACATGAAAACATGATGCAGGCTTTGGAGGATATTGATTCAGAGAAGGGCAGATGGATCGGGGAAAAGCTGCAGGGTGCACTGCCTGCAATTGCAGTGGTGGATCATTTGGCATTATCGACCGCGTATCTTAATGATGTTAATCCTCTTCTTGGAATAGCGCAGCAGGTATATGGATATGGAAATGAGCATGATACCTTTTTGGGGATTTCTACATCCGGAAATTCGGAAAATATTTTGTATGCGGCGACTGTAGCAAAGGCAAAGGGATTAAAGGTAATTGCACTGACAGGAGGAACTGGCGGTAAATTAAAGGAGCTGGCAGATATTGCAGTGATTGTACCAGAAACGGAAACTTATAAAATACAGGAATTTCATCTTCCTATTTATCATACCCTTTGTCTTATGCTGGAAGAGAGATTTTTTGGGAAAAAATAAGGAGCAAATAATGTTATTTAAAACCAGAAAGCAGTTAGAAGAATTGCGAATAAGAGAAAGTGAGCTTATTAGTGAGCTGGAAGAGGTTAAGGAACATCAAAAAAAACTAAAAGAAGAAAAAACTTGCATAGAGAACCAGCGGAATGGACTTGTCAAGGAAAGAGATGAGTTAAAGGGTCATTGCTTCCGATTGGATAAGGAAAGAGAAGAATTATATAAGGATAATCAACGATTATATGCAGGTCACCAGGGACTGATGGATGAGATTAATTTTTTGAAATTTCGTGCTTCTACGTTGGATAATCTTCATGAATCAGTGGTGCAGAAAAAATGGCCTCACGATGGTTCTCTTCAAGGAAAAAAGTGTTTATGGCCTTTTGAGAGAATAGAAATTCTGACAGGAGGAGAGGTATATACCTGTTGTACTGGCTATTTAAAACATAATTATTTTTTGGGAAATATATTTGAGCAACCTTTTGAACAGATCTGGAATTCGGAAAAGGCAAAAAAACTTCGATTTTCGGTAACGAACGGAAATTACGAATATTGTATGGATGACTGTAAGTGGCTCATTGAAACCAAGTATGGGAAGAAGCTAGACAGTGGTGCATTAAATCCGATATGTGATATAGATAAAGGAGATATAAAATCGAGTTGGGAAGAATGCGAAGTGACATACTATCCCAAATACATTACGCTTACTTGTGATAACAGTTGTAATCTTTCTTGCCCTACTTGTAGAAATCGTGTACAAGGGTTGAATAAGGAAAAAGCAGATGAGCTATACAATAATCTGGAAAAGAATGTGTTACCTTTGTTGGAATACTGTGAATTATTTGGTGGTCTGACCAGTGGAGAGATTTTTGCAAGCAAAGCAGTTAGCCGTTTATACAAACAATTAACAATAGAGAAGTATCCTAAACTTACGTTGTATTTATTAACTAATATGCAGCTGCTCACTCCGGAGAAATGGAATGAATTTTCCAATTTACATGATTTTCCAATACGTTTAAGTGTTTCAATTGATGCAGCTAATAGGGAAACATATGAAGTTAATAGGAGAGGAGCTTCATGGGATGTCTTATGTGAAAATCTGGAGTTTTTCAGAGAATGGCGAAGAAAAGAGACAAACAAAATTGAATTTCTGAGTCTGAATTTTGTTGTTCAGAAAAATAATTTTCGTCAAATGGAGGAATTTATACATTTTGCAGAAACAATGGAAGCAGATGTCGTGGAATTTCAAAAATTTCAAAACTGGGGGAGTTTTTCAGAAACAGAATTTGATGAGAGAAATGTATTTGACGAGAAAAATTTACTACATGAAGAAGCGTGTGGTATATTAAGAAATATTATAGTTACTGATTATAGGATTGCTGTGATTCAGAATATTATATAGTAGCAAAAATTTGGAGGTAGAAGATGTATTGTTGTAAATTTCTTAAAACATTATATGAAAAATGTAAAAATAAAACTGTTCATATTGTAACTTTAATAGGAGAACATAAGGGAATATCCATAATTTTCGCTATTCTTTTGGTTATCATTTGTACAAATATGATGAAGCAGGGAATAATGTGTAATGATGAGTTGCAGAGTCGTTTGGCAAGTTATATGAGCGGAAATGATTTTTTTCAAAAGTATATATCACGGAAGCTGTATGAGGGAAGACCTTTGTCTGCATTAACTTTTTCGTTTTTTTTGAAATTGGGCTTTTTGTCGCCTAACAGGTACATAGAAAGAATCATGGCAATTATATCTATTCTTTTGTGCGTTGTGCTATTCTGCTATTTAGTATATAAAGTTTTTCGTGATAAAAGATTATCAGTTTTTTTAGCATTATTTTTACTTGCTTGTATGCCAATAACATTCAATCTTTTTAGTCCAAGTGCGTTTGCAACTATATATAATTTCCCTTTTGCAATTTTAATCATATCTATGATTATGTATTTAGATTATATTGATAATGGGAGTATTGTACGTAGAAACCTATCATTAATTTTATTTGTCATAGCGGTTACAGGTTATGAAATATTTTTAACATTTATTCCTGTATATTTTTTTATAATTCTGCTTAAACGAAGAGATAATAAAATTGAGTTCAAGAGTATAATAAAAAAAAGTTGTCCAATTTTATGTACTGGAATAGCTTATTTAATTACTTATATTATTTTAAGTAGATTATTTCCAAGTAATTATGCAGGAACGCAAATAGGTGGAACTTTGAGTGGATTTTTAGCAGTAATTAAGCAACTTTTTTTATCAAGTATTCCGGGATATTTTTTGATAAATGGAAAATACAGATATTTATACAAAATATATAAGCCCAAATATGAGACAAATTACTTATTTAATGATATGAACTTAAAACTTATCATTATTTTCTGTTTAATAACATTAGCAATAATACTTATATACAGGAAGAAAAATTTATGTGTAGATGGCAAAGAAAGAATTCGGCATGTAATTTATCATACAGGGGTTATTGCAGGAAGCTTTTTAATGATTATTTTGCCAATTCTACCAAATGCAATTACAACAGGCACTCAAGATAAAGTTGATTCTGGTAGTATTGCTTCAGTAGTTACATTCTATTCGTATTTTTTTAGTTGTTTTTTGATCATATATATTCTTAATCTCTTTTTAAGAACTATGATGACGAAAAAGCTAAATATTATTATAAAAATAACAGCTATATTTATAGCAGTTTTGACAGTAGAAATTTCAAGTAGAAATTTTATTTTTGCTGAAGAGCAAAATGCAAATTATAATAGGCTTGTAAGAATAGAGAATATGTTACAGACGGATACTTTTTCTTTGTTCGAAAATAAGGAGATAAATGCTCGGGATATTTATAAAACAAAAAATGCTTTGGGCATTAATAATGATTATTGGAACTGTTTTAGTCAAATATTGGGGAAAAAATTTTATTTATTAAATCAGGACGAAGGAGCAGCTTATACATTAATAGATATCGATGATACTTATTTTGAATTGGTTGGAGAGAAGGAAATTGTTGTATTCCTAGACGAGAATTTGGATTATAGAAATAAAAAAGTTTATTATAAAAATTATTGGGATACTATGTTAATGCAAAATTTGTATAGAGATAATGGATTTTATATTTTGTGTTATAAGATAGATGGAAACAGACTTGAACGAATTAACTATAATGAATTAGAAATATTAAAAAACTAATGTAAAAATGGGAGAAATTGGAGTGAAAAATATGAACAAAACAAAACTCGACTATGTTTATTGGATTTTTTTTATTATGCTGACATTGGGGGTAATTTATAGAATTATAAATTCGGTTTTATATTTATTGCCTGAATTTGATGGAGCAATGAATTATCAAGTGGCTATTAACCTAGTCAGGGAAGGTTCTTATAGCACTTTATACAACGGTGGAATACCCTTTGATCAGAAGATTCAGTCGAGCGGACCATTCATATTCATAATAGCGTTGTTTTTCAAATTATTTGGTATTGGGTCAATTCAGGCGCTTTCTGTTAATGCTATGTTTGTAATATTTCTTTTTGTGGGAATATTTTTAATAAATAAGAATGTAAATGTAAATAAATATTTGTGTTTACTGGAGATTGGAATCATCGTTATAACTCCTAACTTTTGGAGGTTTGCCTTTGGTGGATATGGGGAAATTCCAACCTTGACTTTTTTAACGTGGTCAATATATTTCCTGATAAAGGCAAAAGATAACAAAAAGTTTTTAGCTTTATCGGGTATTTTTTTGGGACTGGCGTATTTGACAAAGACGGTAATCTTAATAGCAGGGCCGGCATTCCTTGTGTTTTTTGCAGGAAAGATATTTTGGGAAAAAATGAAATTAAGAGAAGTAGTGAAGTGGATACTATCGTTTCTTTTCGTTATTGGTCTGTTTGAATTATATCGTTTTACGCAACTGGGAATGAATGCATATATTGATTATTGGGTTCAAAACGGAGCAGCTGTATTGAGTCAGGCTGGTGTTAAAGGCGGTTTTGCGGATACAAATAATATTTGGGATAAACTCGTTTTGCATTTAAATACATATTCAGATTTGTTTGGATTAACTGCAATTGTCAATATTGTTCTTTTAATAGTTTTGTTTGTTGTTTGGGTATATGATAAGATAAAAAATAAGAAACTTTCTGCCAAAGATATTATGATTTTGGTTGCATTGTTTTATTTTGGTTGGTGGTTATTAATAACTCCGACGGAAAAAGCATGGGCAAGGCGTATTTTGATTGGTGTTGTGCTTTTAGAAGATGCAATTATATTTTATATAAATAAATTATTGCTTTATTTAAAAGAGAAAAAACAATCAAATATACTAAAAAGGGGATATATAATTTTTTCTGGTATTTTGCTCCTAATACTATCATATAATATCTGTTTGGAAACAAATAAAGTTGATAAAACTTCAATAAGTGCCATTAAAAATGTGGCCAATGAGATTAGAGCAATAAAAGAAAAAGACATCAACGCTGTTTTTTGTGGAACAGGTTGGTGGCAAAGTCCGGTTATTGCATTTTTATCGGATGAAGTATTTTACGATTTAGATAATTATCGTGTAAATGGTAAAAATATCTATTTTGTAGAAGATCATTATGCGTCTGGTTTGGCTGGAGAAAATATCAAAACTGAATTATCAAATTATAATGCAGATATTGTATATGAAGACGAATCGATAAACACTATAATATATCGAATTGATAAGAAAAAATCGTTATTTGAACAAATGACAACCGTAACGCAAACCTATTTTAAAAAAGATGATCAGTATGATAATATATCGGGTATGTACGATTATGAAGTGAATAGTAATGTGAGATGGGTAAAACCCTGCTCTGCAATTAAGTTAATGGGTACAGGAAATCACAAGTTATATTTTAAATTTTTAGTAAAAAATTATACGGACTTTGAAAAATCAAATAACACAATGAATGTTTATATAAATGACGAATTAATTGGGCAAAAAAGCATAAATAGCAATGGAACATATGAAATGACAATGGAAACATCGGTTAAGAAAGGAGAAGATGTTGATATAGTTTTTGAATTTAATGGAGTTGTGATTAATACAAATGGAGATTCCAGACAAATCGCATTTGGCGTAGAGGAAGTTGGATTTCTGGAGTAAACTAATGGAAAGGATTGCAGAACATGAAACTAATTATCCAAATCCCATGTTATAATGAGGCTGAAACGCTGGAAATTGCATTGAATGATTTACCTAAACAAATTGATGGAATTGATACCATAGAGTACTTGATTATCAATGATGGAAGTCAGGATAAAACGGTAGAAGTTGCAAAAGCATGGGGAGTTCATCATATCGTAAACTTTAAGAAGAATAAGGGGCTTGCCAAAGGGTTTATGGCAGGTATGGATTCTTGCCTGAGAAATGGGGCTGATATCATTGTAAACACAGATGCCGATAATCAGTATTGTGGAGAGGATATAGAAAAGCTGGTTCGCCCAATTATTGAGGGAGAGGCAGATATTGTAATAGGAGAACGGCCAATCAATGAGATTGAACATTTTTCGCCGTTGAAAAAGAGATTACAGCGTTTTGGAAGCTGGGTTGTGAGAAAGGCGTCTAAATCCGATATTCCGGATGCACCGAGTGGATTTCGTGCTTATAGCAGAGAAGCGGCACTTCGGATAAACGTTACAAATGAGTATACATATACACTGGAGACTATTGTTCAGGCAGGAAGAGAGCGCATCCCCATGATTTCGGTTCCGATTCGGACAAATGCAGAGCTCCGTTCCAGCCGACTTTTTTCCAGTATGTTCGGTTATGTAAAACGTTCAATGGTAACGATCATCAGGGCATACATTATGTATAACCCATTAAAGTTCTTTTCTATTGTAGGAACAATTCCATTTTTGGGTGGTCTGGTATTGGGAATCCGTTTCTTGATTTATATGTCCCTGAACCAGTCGGGAGGACATATCCAGTCGCTGATTCTTGCCAGCGTATTACTGATGATGGGATTTATGACCTGGATGATTGGTTTACAGGCGGATGTCATTGCGGCAAACAGAAAAATTCTGGAGGATGTCCAGTATCATGCAAGGAAAACAGATTATGCCAGTGCAAACAAAACAGTAAATAGTTCGGATAATGGAAAGGAATGCAAACACTATGAAGAAATATAATGTTGAAGTTTTTGACGGCGGTGCTCGAATGAAACAAAAGTATGACAGTAATCCCATTCATCGAAAATTGATTTCCGGATTTATGAATTCTCTTTTGGAATTGCTTGAACATACGGGGAAGAAAGACATTTATGAGTTCGGGTGCGGCGAAGGACAGGTGATGGGAGTCCTGCATCAGAATGGTTATACGGTAGCGGGTTTTGATTTGGATGAAACATCTGTGAATATTGCGAAAAAGAATTTTCAATCCCAGGGGATTGATGCAGATATACAGGTAGGAAATATTTACAGTCCAAAACCTATGGGAAAGAGGTTAGTTATCTGCTGTGAAGTGTTGGAACATTTGGCGCATCCTGATGAAGCACTTCAAATTATCCGGGAAATGACAGATGAGTATTTTATTGTGAGCGTTCCAAGGGAGCCACTTTGGTGTGCGTTGAATTTTGTGCGTGGAAAATATTGGAAAAGCCTTGGAAATACACCAGGACATATAAACCATTGGAGTAAAAGAAAATTTGTAGAGCTTTGCTCGGCTTATGGAACCGTAATTAAAGTTAAGTCACCACTGCCTTGGACGATGGTACTTGTAAAAAAGAATTAATGCAACAGAAAGTGTATGCTAAATGAAAAAAAAAGTAATAAAATATGCAGGAAATGTATTAATGTTGATTTCCGTTATTTTTATTTGTTGGAAAATAGTCCATATGGATATAAATTATTCTGAAATATTAACTATTTCAGGAATAATCAATATTACAGTTATGTCGTTTATTTATGGAATATTACTTATTCTTATGAGTTCATCATGGTGGCAGATTGTATCTGTCATTTCGGGAAAAACTGTCCGTTTTCGGCTTGCAGCAAAAATTTATTGTAAATCAAATTTACTAAAGTATATTCCTGGCAATGTATTTCAGTATGTTGGCAGAAATGAATTAGCAGACAAGGTAAAAGTAAGCCATACAGATGTTGCGATGGCAACGGGCGTTGATATAGTATTGCAGACGCTCTCTTTTTTTCTTGTATCGATCTTGTTTTGCGGATATGGTTTGATAAAAGTAGTGAGAGAATCTGTGTTTTTGCAACTGTTTCTTCCTCTTGGAATTTTTGGAGCCATTGTGATTATATTTATTGTAATAAAAATTTATGGTAGGAAACACAAGGAGAAACTGGATTATTATCGCTCATTAGTGAGTAAAAAAAATATGGGTGTTTTGTTAAAATGTATATTGTGTTATAGTTTAATAGCAATTATGTTTGGATTAATTTATTTGTATATTGTGTGCAATATGCAAAACATCCATTTACAATTCAATCAATATATACAGGTTTTTGGTACGTTTATTCTTTCATGGCTGTTTGGATATATAACACCCGGGGCTCCTGGTGGAATTGGAATCAGAGAAATGGTGTTAACAATACTTTTGGGAAGTACATTTGACATTTCTCCTTTTCTGGCAGCGATTGTGATATACCGATTTATAAATACATTTGGTGATATATTTGCTTATTTGATAACCCTAGTGGCGCAATGTAAATACAACAAATTTATGAGATGTCAACGGTGAGTTTAAAATTACATGAGTAAAAAAGCTTGTATTATAGTTTGCAAGATGATACAATTTTTTTGTTAAAGTATATGCATTGATTTATAAGGAGAAAACAAATGATTAAGAAAATGAAAGAATGTAATAAAATAATGCTCCTAATTTTTTTTACATTTGTGTTTGCATTTATTTTATATTATAAGCATTGGACATTTGAATTGCCATTACATCCCAATATTGATGAAAAGACGACAATTAATGCTGTTAGAAGTATGCTATCCTCAGATTCTTATACATATTCTGCGTTTAATTATCCACATTTAACTTTTTATTATGGCATGTTTTGGTATAAGTTAGTAAGTGCTTTTTGTACAATATCGGATTTAACCCTATTTTTAAGAGCAGTCATATGCGGTTTTGCGCTAATATCTAATATCTGCATTTACTTTGCTGTTAAACGTTTAACTGGGAGCAGGAAATGGGGATATATAGGTCTGCTTATTTCTATTTTCTCGTTATATCAGATGGAGTATTTATATTATTCTGGACCAGATACGATGTTATATGGATGTGCTAATGTAGTAATTCTTTTAGGAATTATTATTTTTAAAGAAGAGGATAGCAAAAAGAGTTTATATAAGTGGTATCCACTTATAGCTATCTGGATTGGCTTGGCAACGGCTGCAAAATATCATGGTATATTATTAGGGATGTATTGGTTGGTTATTCATGTGGTGAAAAAAAATCATAAACAATTAAAGGCTAATTTGTCATTCATATTAAGTTGCTTTTTGATTGTGATTGCTTATTTAGTTTGCAATATATCTGATTTACTATATTTAAAAAAATTTATATCAGAATTTTTTAGGAATTTCAGCCATTATTCAGGTGGACATATTGGACTTGAACATAATTTTCCATTGATTGGATATCTCGAACCATTTTTTTTGTATGGATTTGGGGTTATTGGAGCTTTTTTGATGGTTTTAGGGCTGGTTGAATTATTAAAAAAGAAAGAGAATCGCACAATAGGAGTTGTTCTGCTCGTTATGCCAGTTTTGGTATTCATTGTTTTATGTAGATATAAGGTTGTCTTGGGAAGAAATATTTGCTTGATTATGCCCTATACTTATCTGTTTTTGTTATATGGTCTAATTGCACTGGAGAATATTATAAAAATCTCGCAAAAAAAGATTATTGTAAATGCAGTGGTTTTCGTAATGCTTCTTGCAAACGTGTTTGCAATCTGTGTTTCGGAAAACTATGATTCTTCATATCAGTATGCGGAAGAATATATAGCGGACAATATACCATCAGGTTCTGTGATTTATGTTTATGGTTTTTATGTACCTAATATTGATGAAGAAAAATATACCCTTGTAACTGATCAAATTCCAGATCATCTGGAAGAAAACGAGTATTATATTGATGTGGAATATCAGTATGACAGATATATACAGAGGAAAGATTACTTATTGTTTAAAGGCGAATATATGTATCCAGAATTGGCAGAACGGTATTATGCTCAAAATGAAAATTTTCAAGAATTAGTGTCTTTTCGGGGAATTACAATGAGAACTGGCTGGAGATACCGGATAGGATATTTTGATTGCTTTAAGTATAAGAAGGGAGATTATTTTATTGGTCCTACAATAAAAATTTATAAATAATAAGGAGACAGTAAGAGTTATATGGTGAAAGATTTAATTTTAATATCAAAATATGCAGGTATGCGTGAAGATTTGGCTCAGGCAGGTGGAGGAAATAGCTCTGTTAAATTGGATGAAGAGAGAATGTTAATTAAGGCATCCGGAGTGCAGCTTGCAGATGTTACCGAGACAGAGGGATTTTCTGTTGTAGATTATCCAATGATAACCGATTTTATGGAGAAATTAGTTGTTGGAGAGAATACAGTGTCTGCAAACGAAATTCTGGAAAAAGCCTTAATAGAAGGAAAAAGACCATCAATCGAAACCTTTTTGCATGCGATTACAGGAAAGGTAACACTGCACACGCATTCTTTGCCTGTAAATATTCTGACAGCGAGCAATGAGGGGATGGACAGGCTCAGGAGTTTATTCCCGGAAGCTCTTTTTGTAGAGTATGCAACACCGGGAGCACATTTGGCACAGAAATATTTTGAAGCATATCTGAAAAAGAGTAATGGAACAAAAGTGGTATATCCAGTTATATTTCTGCAGAATCATGGACTGATTGTAAGTGGAGATACAGCTGGGGAAGTGATTCAGATGACAGATGAAGTGAATGAAGCGGTTGAGAAAGAGATTGCTGTGGACTGTTCAGCTTATAGGAAAGCATTTGAAATATTTCAGACATTTGAAAAAAGTTCTCTTACAAAAGGAAAAGTTATAGTTAAAGCGGAGAATGAGAAACTTTTGCAGTGTTTCCGGAAATTTGGCTATAAAGTATGGGACTATCAGTTTTGTCCGGATTGTGTTGTGTTTGGGGGAATGAAGCCATATGATTTCCAAGTTTCTTCAAAAGCTTGTGATATTGATGCGTTTGCCTGTAAATATGGAGAACCGGTGATTGTTACATATGGTGAAGATTTGTATATCCGGGCAGACAGTGTCAGAAAAGCTCGTGAGATAGAAAGTGTTCTGGCATTTAGTGGACAGGTTGCTTTGACAACTACCAGATTGCAGGGATTAAATTTGCTGTCCGAGAAGGAACAAAAATTTTTATTGAATTGGGATGCTGAAAAATACAGAAATCAAATGAAATAATTTTTAGGAAATTTGGATAGATTCAGTGCAGATGGATAGAGAAAGGTATGGTTAAAGTTTTATGAAAATTGTTATACCGATGACAGGCTATGGTTCACGCTTTGTGGCTGCTGGCTATAAGGAGTTGAAACCATTTATTGAAGTACAGGGGAAACCGATTATCCAGTGGATTGTTGAAGGAATGTATCCCGGCGAGAAGGATATATTGTTTATTTGCCGTCAGGAGCATTTAGATAATATTCCAAATATGAAAGAACGGTTATTAGCCATTGCACCGGAGGCAGAAATTTTTGCGATAAAGGACTGGATAAAAAAAGGTCCCGTATATGATGTGCTTCGGGCATCTGACAGGATTTCTGATGAGGAAGCATGTATTATCAATTATTGTGATTTCTATATGATATGGGATTGGCTGAGATTTAAAAAAGAAGTGGCAGAGCGAGGTTGTGAAGGGTGTGTTCCCTGTTATACAGGATTTCATCCGCATTTATTGCCGGAAAAAAATTTGTACGCATCTTGCCTCACAGATTCCGATGATAATTTAGTGGAAATACGTGAAAAATTTTCCTTTGAGGTTGACAAAACAAAGGCAAAACATTCACCAGGTGTATATTTTTTTAAGTCAGGCAGGCTCTTGAAGAAGTATTGTCAGGCATTGGTAGACAGTAAAGAGGCATTAAACGGAGAGTATTATGCAAGTTTGCCATACAATTTGATGGTACAGGATGGTTTAAAGGTCTGGATTCCAACGAATGTGAAATATTTTTGCCAGTGGGGAACTCCGGAGGATATGAAAGAGTATCTCTTTTGGACAGAGATGGTAAGGAGGTTTGAAGCATGAATATTGTGATACCTATGGCTGGTGCAGGAAAACGATTTGCTGATGCAGGATATCCTTTATCCAAACCTCTTATTCCGACGATTGACAGAAGGACAGGAAAAGAAAAGCCCATGGTGGTATGTGCGGCTCTGGATCTTCCGGGAGTGAGGGGTGATGGTAGTAATCTTATTTTAATTGACAGGGATTTTCATAAAGACGCTGGTGTTGAAGAAGAAATTAGAAAAACTTTTGGTAATGCTAAATTTATTACATTGGATCATTTGACAGAAGGTCAGGCTTGTACCTGCCTTTTAGCAGAGGAGTATATGACAGGGGAAACAGAGCTTTTGATTGCCGGCTGTGATAATGGGATGGTGTTCGATGAGAAAAAGTTTGAGAGTGAGAAAGTGGACGCAGATTGTCTGGTATTTACATACCGACACGATGAAAGTGTTTTGCAAAATCCGGAAGCTTATGGCTGGATGAAGGTTGATGATAACCAGGTAATTACAGATGTGTCCATTAAAAAGCCGATTTCTGATTGTCCATTAGAAGATCATGCGGTCGTGGCAACATTTTGGTTTCGGAATGGGAAAATTTTTGTAGATGCTGCCAGAGAGATGATAGGGCAAAATGACAGGGTAAATAACGAATTTTATGTAGATACCGTGATTAAGTATGTTCTCTCCATAGGATATCGTGCAAAGGTTTTTGAGATAGAACGTTATCTGGGATGGGGAACGCCATATGATTATGAAAATTATATGAATACTATCCGTTATTGGCAGGGTTTTTTGCAGGATGAAAGGTGTTTGATTGAGAAATGAAAAGTATGAGGATTGGAAAGTGGGAAATACATAATTTCCATAAGTTTATCTTTGCAGTATTTCTCGTGAAACTGGTACTTATGGGAATATTCTCATCTGACTATCAAAATGCGATGTTTGAAAAGTTTGTGTACAATTTTTTTGGCAAGCTGCAGGAACATCAATTGATAAATCCATATAATATACCCGAAAATACAGGGGGAATTTTTCCTTATCCACCTATGATGTTTTTTATTGAGTGTCTGGGCGGGGGCTTAAGCATGTTGTTTGGAAAGAATATATTTATTTCCAATATTCTTTTTAAACTACCGAATTTATTTTTTGACTGTCTGGGACTTTATTATCTAACTAAATTATTTCCCGATAAGAGAAAATACAGTGCAATTATTTATTTTGCATCCCCAATTATTTTATATTCTACCTATATGCATGGACAGTTGGATATTATTCCAACTGTGTTGTGTTTCGGAGCAGTTTATTATCTGACTGCCTTTCGGAACAGATCTGATTTTAAATTTATGTTGTGTTTGTTCTTGGCACTTTCTTGTAAGCTGCATATTTTGGCAATCATTCCCGTTCTCTTTTTGTTTATATGGAAGCGGGATGGATGGAGAAAGGCAATCTATCTGAACCTGATGCCAATGATAGCGACAGCATTGCTGATGATACCGTTTTGGAGTAATCACTTTTTTGAAACGGTTATTATGAATAATGACCAGACAGTACTTACAAAGGTGATTTTCAGTTATGACAGTATAAAAATTTATATACCAATCCTTGCGGTAGTATTGGTATATTTGAAGGTTTATACGATTAGTAAGATTAATAAAGAGTTGTTGTATAGCCTGTGCGGAATTTTATTTGCAGTATTTATTGTTTTGGTTCCGCCAATGCCAGGATGGTATGTCTGGAGTGTTCCGTATATTACGATTTTCTTTATTGATATGAGGTCAAGCCGTTATACAAATCTGGCAATTTATGCAGCATTAAATTTAGCATATTTAGGCTATTTTATGTTTGCGCATCAGACGGATTTTGTCGATTTATATTTTATGAATAAGAGCCTTGAGGGGATGAAGGTGGAGGAAACTCTTTTTGTAAATGGTGTCTTTACTATTTTGACGGCGATTTTGATTTATACTATTTATTTGATGTACCAGTCAGGAGTTGCAAGTAATTCGATGTATCGGCGGGGGAATCTTTCTTTTACAATAGGGATTTCAGGTGATAGCGGAAGTGGAAAAACTACTCTATTAGAACTTTTAAGAAGAATGCTGGGCGACAAAAATCTGCTTTATCTTGAGGGGGATGGAGATCATAAGTGGGAAAGAGGAAATGCGATGTGGAATTATTTCACACATCTAAATCCTAAGGCAAATTATATTTACCGTCAGGCAGAAACATTAGCTAAACTGCGAGCAGGGCAGAAGGTGGCAAGAGTGGATTATGACCATGATACGGGGGAATTTACAAAACAGCATAAGCTTTCTCCGAAGCCCTTTATTGTGCTAAGTGGTTTGCATGCATTGTATTTGCCACAGGTTCGTCACAATCTTGATTTAAAAATTTATATGGATATAGAAGAAAAATTGCGTCGTTACTGGAAAATTCAAAGGGATATCAGTTCCAGAGGATATAGTGAGGAACAGATTTTAGAGCAAATTGAGGAACGTATACCTGATGCAGAAAAATATATTTACCCTCAGAAAAAATATGCAGATATTATTTTTCAGTATTTTGATGAAAACCTGGAGAACTGTTTGGCGCAAAATCATAAAGTTACATTAAGTCTTAAGGTAACTTTGAATGCCTCTATAGAATTAGAGGAGCTGATTCAGTTGATTGAACAATATGGTATTTGCGTAAAATATGATTATGATGATGATTTGGAGCGGCAGATGGTTATATTTACGGGAGATAGGTTAAATGTTCTTACTATGCCGGTTGAAAGGATGGCAGAAATGCTGATTCCTCAGTTAGATGAGATTGTTTCAGTATCTTTTGGGGCAAAGAATAATCTTGAGGGAATCGTGGAACTGATTGTATTGCTGGCAATGAGTACAAAGATGAGGGAAGCGATATGATGAAGAAAGCAGTCATATTTGATTTGGATGATACGTTATATGATTACGATTCCATCAATAAAAAAGCTTTGGATATCGTGTTTGAAAATACAGGGAAAGAGTTTTCCTGTACTGTTCAGAAAGTTGCAGATGCCTTTGAAATAGCACGAAAAGAAGTAAAGGAATGCCTTGGACAGACAGCAGCAGCACATAACCGTATGCTGTATTTTCAAAGAACATTAGAGCATTTGAGGCAGAATCCTCTATTATATTCTGAAGAGATGTATAATCTTTATTGGGACTATATGCTGCAACATATGGAGCTGAATGATGGCGTGATTGATGTATTGGAATATTGCAGAAAAATGGGAATCAAAGTTGGAATTTGTACAGATCTGACAGCACACATTCAGCACAGAAAATTAAAGCGGTTAGGAATAGCTTCTTATATATCAGCTTTAGTGACAAGTGAAGAAGCGGGAAGTGAAAAACCCAATCAGGCAATATTTCGTATGATATTGGCAAAGTTATGCGTCAAACCTGATGAGGCTCTTTATGTAGGCGACAGTTTAGAAAAAGATATTATAGGTGCCCAGAATGCAGGAATGGATGCTGTTTGGTTTAGCAGTGTATTCGAAGGCGGTGTGAAGACAATTACAAGAATAAATGAAGTTAAGGAGATGCTACATGAAGATTAGTTCCATTAAGGGAAAAGAGTTGTACCGTTTTTTGATAGGTGGTGGAAGTGCTGTAATTGTCGACTTTGCGATGTATAAGGTTCTCATGCTTGCGGGAGTAGACAGAGATATTGCAAAGGCATGTTCCTTTGTATTGGGAGCAGTGGTTGGCTTTGTGATTAACAAGCTTTGGACCTTTGAGAGCAGCAAATTTTTGAGAGGTGAGATTATACGATATATTATCTTATATTTATGCACAGCGGCCATTAATGCTTTTATAAACAGGTGTATTTTGGCGACGTTTGGAATAGAAATCGTTGCATTTTTAGGAGCAACAGGTGTCAGTACGGTTTTAAATTTCTTGGGGCAAAAATATTTTGTTTTTCAAAAATAAATCGCCGGGGAGTTGAATGATTGGTAGAAATGGAGGAAAAGATGAAAGTATCTATTGTAATTCCCTGTTACAATGAACAGGAAAATATACCCTTAATTTTAGAAAGATTTAAAGATGTCATTCACGGGGAGGACATGGAAATTATTTTAGTAGACAATGGTTCTACAGATGATTCTGCAAAGGTTTTGAGTGAGTTGCTACCGCAGTATTCTTTTGCCAGAACAGTAAAAGTTCCGGTTAATCAGGGATATGGTTATGGGATTTTATCGGGCTTGAAAGAAGCAAAAGGAGAATTTTTAGGATGGACACATGCTGACATGCAGACTGACCCACAAGATGTAATAAAGGCATATCATTTACTGGATGAAAATAAGTGGGAAAAAAATATTATGGTTAAAGGAAATCGAAAAGGACGTGGCCTGTTTGATAATATTTTCACTTTTGGCATGGCAGTATTTGAGACAGTCTATTTACATAAAAGTTTATATGATATTAATGCACAGCCTAATATATTTTCAAAAGAGTTTTTTGCATCATGGGAAAATCCACCAAAGGACTTCTCTTTGGATTTGTACGCGCTGTATATGGCAAAAGTGCAGGGAATCGACGTGATACGATTTTCGGTACTTTTTCCGCCAAGGATACATGGTCAGTCTCACTGGAATACCGGGTTGGCAGCAAAATACAAGTTTATTAAGAGAACGATTGATTTTAGTGTCAAGTTGAAAAAGGGAGGAATAAGCTGATGGAGTATATTGCCCATAGAGTAAATACGGTTGAAGAATTGAGAAATTTGGATTCGAAATATGGGGTAGAACTGGATTTGAGGGACGCGTTGGATGGAACCATATACATATCACATAATCCATTTGAGAAGGGAGAGGATTTTGAAGAGTATTTGAAGGAATATCATCATGGAACGATGATTTTAAATATCAAAAGTGAAAGAATAGAATACAAGGTATTGCAATTATTAAGAAAATATCATATAGAGAAATATTTTTTCCTGGATTCAAGCTTTCCGATGATAAAAGCACTGTCAGAGGAAGGGGAGACGAATATAGCTCTTCGTTTTTCAGAATATGAGGGACTTGATACGATTCGGAATATGGCGGGGAAAGTTTCTTGGGTATGGGTTGATTGTTTCTCGGTTCTTCCGCTTACAAAAGACAATGCAGAAGAGTTAAAGAAGCTGGGATATCGACTTTGTATTGTGTCTCCGGAATTGGAGGGGCAGCCGGAGAAAATTGAAAAATATCAGAAACAGCTTGAGGATATGCAGATAGTTGTAGATGCAATATGCACCAAAGTATATAATATTGAGAAATGGAAGTGTAAACAGTGACTATTAAGGACTAAAATGAATTCCTATTGGTATTAGGCTTATAAACTTGGCAGATATTTGTGACAAATTTGTTAAGATACTAATTGTGAAGGAGAAAAGAAAAATGAAAAAATACACAATAGCCGTTGCAGGCATCGGATATGTAGGCTTATCAAATGCCATATTATTAGCCCAGCATCATAAGGTATATGCGGTAGATGTTGACGAGCAAAGAGTTGCTATGATTAACAAGAGACAGTCTCCGATTGAGGACAGGGAAATTCAGAAGTATCTGGCAGAAAAAAGACTGGATTTATATGCAACGCTGGATGCTGCGAATGCTTACCGTCAGGCAGATATTGTTATTATATCTACACCTACTAACTATGATCCACGGATGAACTTTTTTGATACTTCAAGTGTGGAAGCAGTGATTGAGCTGGTCGTAAACAATAATCCGAATGCGGTTATCGTTATCAAGTCTACTGTGCCCGTTGGCTATACGGAGAGTATCAGAAATAAGTACAAATCCGATCGTTTTATATTTTCTCCGGAATTTTTGCGTGAAGGTCATGCTTTATACGATAACCTGTATCCTTCCAGAATTATTGTTGGTTTTCCGCATGAGAACCGATTCCTGTCAGAAGTGGCACATATATTTTCAGGAATGCTGGCAGAGGGAGCTGAAAAAGAAGATATTCCGATTCTCTATACGGGACTGACGGAGGCGGAGGCTATCAAGCTCTTTGCCAATACTTATCTTGCGATGCGCGTTAGCTTTTTCAACGAACTGGACAGTTATGCAGAGGTTCATGGGCTGGACAGTAGACAGATTATAGATGGAGTAGGACTGGACCCTCGTATCGGAAGTCATTATAACAATCCTTCTTTTGGATATGGCGGCTATTGCCTGCCAAAGGATTCGAAGCAGTTACTTGCCAATTTTAAAGATGTACCGAGCAATCTCGTGGAGGCTATTGTCAAGTCCAATGCGACAAGGAAAGACTTTGTGACAGAGCGAATCTTAGAGCAGGCAGGTTATTATTATAATGGTACCGCGGGAAGAGATGGTACACCGGGAAAAGATGTGACGATAGGTATCTATCGCCTGATTATGAAAGAGGGCTCGGATAATTTCAGGCAGTCTTCCATTCAGGGTGTTATGAAGCGTCTGAAATCAAAAGGAGCAGAAGTAGTTATTTATGAGCCAATCCTACATGAAGAGCGCTTTTTTGGCAGTCGTGTCATTTGCGACTTGGATGAGTTTAAGAAATGTTGTGATGTAATAATTGCCAATCGGTACTCAGAAGAACTGGCAGATGTTGAAGAGAAGATATATTCGAGGGATTTGTATAGGAGAGATTAAGAGGTACACTTACTTGAAAATTATATGTAAATATTATATAATAGTACAAGTTTATAAGATTTGAGGACATTACACGATGATGGATAAAAATAGTAATAAACAGAATATAAATTCAGGTAAATATCCCATTCTTTTTCTGGAGCCTGTCCTGCAGCATAAAATTTGGGGGGGGGACCCGGCTGATTACAGATTTTGGATACCATTCTGAGTCATCCGACATAGGCGAATGTTGGGGGATTGCTGCCCACCCTCGCGGTGATGTTTCGATTAAGGGCGGCAGATACGATGGAGAGAAACTGTCAGATTTTTGGAGAAAAGAACCGGATTTTTTTGGGAAATGTTCGAGCGACAGATTTCCGTTGCTGATTAAAATTATCGATGCAAAAGAAGATTTGAGTATACAGGTACACCCGGATGATAGTTATGCCCGTACAAAAGAGCAGGAATCATTTGGCAAAATGGAGTGTTGGTATATTTTAGATTGTCCGGAAGGGGCAAATTTAGTGATCGGACATAACGCCACGACAAAACAGCAATTAGTGCAGATGATTTCAGATGGAAAATGGGATGATCTGATTCGTCGGATACCGGTTCATAAAGGAGATTTCATTCAGATAGATGCGGGAACAGTACATTCGATCACTGCAGGATGTCTTATTTTGGAGACACAGCAGAATAGTGATATTACCTATCGTTTATATGATTATGACAGATGTCCTGACGGTAAGCGTCGTGAACTTCACATAGATAAGAGCATTGATATGATTGAGGCACCGGCTAAGAGCGTGGCAAATTCTGTTATTAAGACAGAAACAATGCCGGAGAACCGGTGGAATCTGCTAGTTTCCTGTGAATATTATAACGTTTATAAAATGGAATTAACGCAGAGTTTTTCTTTTTCTCATAATGAATCTTTTTTGAACATGAGCGTGGTTGAAGGTGCCGGAACGGTGGAAGGAATAGCGGTAAAGAAGGGGGATCATTTTATGATTCCTGCCGGATATGGAAATATTTCCATGGAAGGAAAAATGACGGTTATTGCTTCAGAAGCAAAATGAAATCATAAGCGGGGAGAAACAGAATGAGTTATAAAGATGTTTATAAAAAATGGTGTGAGGATGAGTACTTTGATGAGGCAACCAGAGAGGAATTAAAATGTTTGTCGGATGAGACAGAGATATAGGATAGATTTTATCGCCAACTCGAGTTTGGTACAGGCGGTCTGCGCGGAATAATAGGTGCGGGTACAAACCGTATGAATATTTGCACGGTTCGTCAGGCTACACAGGGGTTGGCAAATTATATATGTCAGTCAAAAGGACAGAAAAAAGGGGTTGCAATAGCATATGATTCCCGGCTGATGTCTCCTGAGTTTGCAACTGAAGCGGCTCTTTGCCTGAATGCGAATGGAATCACTACGTATTTGTTTGAATCACTGAGACCGACACCAGAATTATCCTTTGCGGTACGCAGACTTGGATGCATAGCTGGAATAGTGATAACAGCAAGCCATAATCCGAGAGAATACAATGGATATAAAGTGTATTGGGAAGATGGAGCCCAGATTACACCACCTCACGACAAAAATATTATGGCAGAAGTGGCAAAGGTAACAGATTTTGACATGATTAAAACAATGGATAAGGAACGGGCAATCGAAAAAGATCTTTATCACCTGATCGGCAAGGACATAGATGACGCCTATATGGCAGAACTGAAGATGCAGAGTATTCACCCGGAGGTAATTCGCGAGGTGGCAAAAGACATGAAGATTGTCTATACGCCTCTGAACGGAACGGGAAATGTTCCGGTACGCAGAGTCTTAAGGGAACTTGGATTTGAGAATGTTTACATAGTTAAGGAACAGGAAGAACCGGATGGTACATTTCCGACGGTGGCTTACCCAAATCCTGAGGACAGTAAAGCGTGGGAACTGGCATTAAAACTGGCGGCAGATGTGGATGCGGATATCGTTTTGGCTACCGATCCCGATGCGGATCGTTTGGGAGTTTATGCGAAAAACCGTCATACCGGTGAATTTGAAAGTTTTACCGGCAATATGTCCGGTGCACTGATAGCAGAATACATTTTGCGAGAGAAGTCATTGAGGGGCGAACTTCCAGAGAACGCCGCTATTGTCGAAACTATTGTTACAACAGATATGCTGAAAGCAATTGCTGCAAATTATAATGTTGCATTGCTTGAGGTTTTGACTGGATTCAAATATATTGGAGAGCAGATTTATCAGTTTGAAAAAAATTATACATATCAATATATCTTTGGTATGGAAGAAAGTTATGGGTGTCTGGCTGGAACATATGCACGGGACAAAGATGCCTGTGTCGCAGTTATGATGCTCTGTGAAGTGGCGGCCTATGAAAAAGCACAGGGCAAAACTTTATGTGATGCCATGGAAGAAATGTATCACAAATATGGCTACTATAAAGAAGGACTTGCAACCATCACAAAGCAGGGTATGGATGGTGCACGCGAGATAGCGCAAATGATGGAAAACAAGAGAAAAAATCCACCGACCACTCTCGGTGGTTTTCGTGTTCTGCGTATCCGCGATTATCTGACTAATGAGATTTTTGACAGGACAGATGACAAAATAACAGAAACGGGACTTCCAAAATCAAATGTTATTTACTATGAACTTGAACAAAATGCATGGTGTTGCGTCAGACCATCAGGTACAGAACCGAAGATTAAGTTTTATTTTGGAGTGAAAGGGAAGGATGCCAAAGACGCACAGGCAAAATTGGAAAAGTTGCATAAAGAGATTGTCAGTAGATAGTATTTTGGAGCGTTTACAGACATTGGAAACGTAAATCTGTTTTCGGGCAAAAACGTACTGCATCCGGGAGAGCTTACTAAACGTGTGTCAGATTCTGACACATGTTTGGTCAATATAGTACGAAAAACATTCCTATTATCAAGGCAAGCAACAAAATAAAGTAGCCAATCAGAAATTTCCTGTTTTTCGATTTGTTTAGAAATATCAATATCAATCCTAAAAACAAAACGATTACAATAGCCAAAGATATGTTTATACCTGCCAAAAATTTTATATCCATATTTCTTTTCGTTAAATTTGTAAAATTGACCATGATG
This sequence comes from Eubacterium sp., assembly GCA_034101395.1. Taxonomy (GTDB): domain Bacteria; phylum Bacillota; class Clostridia; order Lachnospirales; family Lachnospiraceae; genus Eubacterium_F. Next base: position 47,515 of record JAXEJU010000041.1, read on the forward strand.
AGGGAAAAAATCGAAACAAATATGCCCATAAGAGTCATAATATTAGCGTATATCTTACTCTCTTTTTCTTCGAGCTCTTCCTTTGCATTCTCAATCCTGATGATTTTTTTGTTGTATTCATCTTTATATCCGGCTATACCCCTGTATTTTTCTTCATAATTAAAAGAAGCACCTTCCTGCATAGGATACGTCTTGTCAGGAACATCAGATAGTTTCTCGAAAAATATCTGCGCAATTTTTTCACCGTTTTCAATTTTAATCCGATTAGGCGAAATATTGCGTACACGCAAGAACATAAACGTCTTATGCCCCGGGAAATAGTGAGGTCCGGAAACTTGCAATCCCAATCTCATTTTAGAATTTTTCTCACCGATTCTTCCCAAAAGGTCATCCGGCACATGAATCATCTCTTTTGTTTTTATGAAAATCGTTTCATTTGGATCCAGTATATAGGAATCCACCTCAGATTCATCTGTAATGATACTATGAATTGTCACATCATACGAAACAGCATTAATGTTTTTTTCGTCATACCCTCTAACGAAAATATCCTCACCGTATTCCCGTAACTCCTTATCAACTAAAATCATAATCATCCCTCCATGAAATAATTATAACACTATCCGAACGTTTTTCAATGCCATTGGAACAACTTTTTTTCATTCTATCATAAATCTCTCAAAATGACATCATGTTTTTTCATATGTCCCTTTTCTTCATCTAAAAACTCCTATGTGAAAAACAGGAAAGATTAAAAGTGGATAGCACCGGATGCTCTGTTGTGGAGTACACCGGTGTTTTTTGAGGTGATACAGAAAATCAACACATTCAAAAGAGCAAAGGGAATCGTGGATATCTCCATCCCTTTGGTAACTTCAGAGGGAGGGGTTACTATCGGAAAGAAAGATATGGGAACAAAAAATTTAATGAATTATCCGGATGTGTTCGCGGACATTGGAAACGTAAATCTATTTTCGGGTAAAACTGTACTGCATCCGGGAGAACTGTAAACGCTCCAAAACAAGGCGTAGTGATTTCTTCCCCTATGTGTGTTAATCTGTCTGAAAATAAATTTTCAGGAGGGACACATGAACGAAAAAAAATAACCATATGGGAAGAGCGGATCCATGCCTGCCAGAATAGTGACCTTACGGTAGCTGCCTGGTGCAGGGAACATCAGATTTCCGTTGCTACCTACTATTACTGGCGTAAGCGGGTTTCTGCTGATAGAATAGAAGTGGAGCGCACCTTCAGCCTGAGCAAACGTTGCTATGGTATGAGCTGCATTACCACGAAACTGGAAGAAACGCAGTTGACTTCTATCGCATTATCTGTATTCGTGACGAATCTGT
>JAXEJU010000042.1:0-2634 GCA_034101395.1 Eubacterium sp.
AGAGTTTACAAATTCACACTATGAAAAGATAAAAAAAGTTTATTCGATATGGATTTGCATGAATCCCCCAAAGAAACGACAGAACAGCATTACAAAATATTCAATTACAGAAGAAAATCTGATTGGCGACGTAAAGGAACCATATGAAAACTACGATTTGATAACTGCGATTATGATTTGCTTGGGAAACAGTGACAAAAGTCAACCATATCCTTTGTTAAATCTGTTAGATGTTCTTTTATCATCAGACGCAGACATCAACCAGAAGAAGCAGTTATTAGAGAACAATTTTCAGATTCCTATGTCAGAAAACCTGGAAAGGAGCGTGTCAGAGATGTGTAATCTTAGCAAGGGTATCGAAGATAGAGGCATTGAAAAGGGTATCGAGCAAGGTATCGAGCAAGGTATCGAACAAGGCATCGAAAAAGGCATCGAAAAAGGCATCGAAAAAGGCATCCTCTCTTCTATAAAAAATCTGATGGAAAGTATGAGCTGGTCGCCGGAACAGGCGATGGATGCCCTAAAACTGTCCGCAGATGAGAGAGGGAAATATATTTCTGCACTTCGGCAGTAATATCAATAAATTCTATATTCTATAAGAATGAGAGACCAGTCGGCTTTTCAGCTGAAGTCTCTCATTTTTATATCTAAATATTGCATCGATTGACAATTACGCTACAGCGTAGTATAGTAACCTCATAGGAGGTGTCCCATGAAAATAAAGCAACTTATTTCAAAATCAGGAAAAACCAGAGCGGAAATCTGCTATTTATCGGGCATACCTTATAGTACACTAAGTGATTTGATAAACGAGCGAAAAGACATTTTGAAGTTGAACATTACCTCCTTTGGCAAACTGGCAGAGGCACTTTCTCTGTCCATTGATAAAATGCATCGTATGTTGATGGATAATTATCCCTATTTTGAGTATCCGAAGACAGAAAAAATTTCGCTCCCGGATGTTTCGGTTACAGCGGATGTATGTCTGTACGAGGACGAGTGCTTTGTTTCTTTTGAATACGGGAATACTACACATCATATAAAAGTTTGTGATTTAAACGAGGTGACATATTTAACTTATCTTGATTTTGCATACTTTACGGTGCTGGATTTTATAGAAGAGTATATTTTCAGAAAGGCAGGTGAGACATTATGATTTATACCTTGATGAGAAAAGACACTCCTCTTGTGGCTCTGGACATGTCCAGAACTGGTGATATTATCCGGATTGGCTCGCCTGTTAAAGGCGCGGAAGAACTTTTGCCGCTCCAGAACCGTCTGGATGAGAACGGGCTGGTTACTTGGTGGAATAACCGCGCCGTTCCCATTCAACAGGGACATATCAGGGAAATGCTTAAAAAAAAGGGTTATGTAAATGCAAAAGATTTCCTGGTGGACAATCTGGGACTAAGCCTGACCGATTATTACTGGATTCGTCCTGCCAACGAAGACCTGTCATGGCGGGATGTAAGTCTTTTTTCCAATGATTTTAAAGGGAATCTGGAAGCTATTGAAGAGCTCACTGGGTATAAAAATGCATCCTGCTATACTCCAAACTCCTCTTTGCAGGGACAACTAGAGAAAAGCTGGATTATTTCCAACGGAAAACGCATGTTGATAAAAGGCAACCGGGACAATTTATCCTGCGAAAGTATCAATGAATACATTGCCACCAAAACTCATCAGGCACAGCAATTTACCAATTTTACACCGTATCAGTTGATTCACATTGCAGGAAAAGATTATGATTATGGATGTGTCTGTGAGTTATTTACCAGCGAACAGCGCGAACTGATTCCCGCTTATGATATAGTCACCTCAGAGAAGAAACCGAATGACATCTCCACCTACGAACATTTTATTTCCATCTGCAAAAAGCATGGAATGGATGAGGATGTGCTCCGCAGAGATTTGGAGTACCAGATTTTGACGGATTTTATCTTCACGAATATCGACCGGCACTTGAATAATATCGCTATCCTGCGCGATGCCAAAACCCTGAAATTTCTACAGCTGGCTCCTATCTTTGACTCTGGCAAATCCTTCTTTGTCGGGAAACCAATTCCGTCCAATCCCGAAGAGTTGCTTGATATCAGCGTAACCAGCTTCGCATCAAAGGAGAAAAAACTACTCTCCTATGTCCGTGACAAGTCGCTGGTGGACTGCCAGAAACTTTTGTCCCCAGAAAAAGTTAAAGAAATCTATATGATGGATTCCCAAATAGACGAATGCAAGGTTGATCGTATAGTAAAAGCATATGAAATGAAGATAGAATTACTCTAACATAAGAATGTTATAACATGTGAAAAATCAGGTTGGCGAGGTTCCGGTTTTACCTGATGAAACCAATTCAAGGGTATCGAAGATAGAGGCATCGAGAAAGGCATCCTCTCTTCTATAAAAAATCTGATGGAAAGTATGAACTGGTCGTCGGAACAGGCGATGGATGCCCTAAAACTTTCGGCAGATGAAAGAGGGAAATATATTTCTGCTCTTCGGCAGAAATCAGAAAAAAAGTCCGGTCTGCTTTTAGGAGGCCGGAACTTTTTTTCTATCCTGATACAAAGAACCCCCTAATTCCTTCAAAGAGGGAATTAGGGGGTGTTAAAATTAAAGTGTTAAAAACGATCTTTT
>JAXEJU010000043.1:0-2123 GCA_034101395.1 Eubacterium sp.
CACGGTCAATCATTGACTGCAAATGCCGGTTCAACACGTCAAGCCTTGACTTGTCATATCCGACTTCTTCCGGTGTCGCCTCACAGGCCGCACATATCATATGTGGATTCAGATATTGCCGCTCCTTCCAGTTCATTTTCAGTTCCTCCTGCTGCTCCCTTACTCTTCTTCTGTCAACGCTTTTACACCCCAGACAGCAACGTTATCTCCCTCGGCCGTGAATGTCATGGTCAGATCTCTGGTCATTGTCTCATTTGCCTGTTTTAAGAATACCCCTTTATATACCTTTCCATTGCCCAAATCCAGTGTCATACCGGACTTATCATATGTCCAGGTTCCTCTGTATTCACCTGTTACTGTACCGTCTTTATTCAACGTTATCGTATCTGCCAAATATCTTCATACCATAATTTTTTAATTTTATATCCTCATTGTGGTCGCATATTGCCGATACTCCATTCTGGTCTACATAAGGACCGCTTATATTTTCAGAGCGGTAAATGCGCATCTGGTAACCACCCATTGCCTCAAGATTCGCATAAGACAGGAAAAGATAATAATATTTTCCTGTTTTCAATATATATGGTCCCTCACCTGAACAATAATATCCGCCTGCAATTTTCGTTCCAAGATAAGCATCAGAGACATCCTGTTTTGTTTCATATTTTGTATTATAATCTCTAAGTCCGGTCGTCTTGTCCAGCTTCAACTGATAGATACCGGCTGACCACGAACCATAGGTCATATACAAATCGCCATTTTCATCTTCCTGGATATTTGGGTCGATCGCATTCACACACGATTCATTTGTGGAAGCATAGCGGGACAGATCAGCTCCTTCTCCCAATACTTTGTAGATATCTGTTTTAGTCTCATCCACAATTTTATTTGGATTGTTCATTCCGGAGTATACAACCACACCTTTATACTCATATGGACCCTCTATATCATCTGCTGTCAGAAGACAGATCGAGGACACCCAGTTATCACCGTTAATACTCATATACATGCACCATTTCTGCATGGTTTCATTCCAGATTACATCCGGTGCCCACATCATGCCGCTCTTTGGATCCTTCACGACAGATGGGTCATGGACGGATACCCGGGAAAGAAATTTATCCGCATCCGCTTTGTAATTTCCGGTTTCTATTGACACTGCTGCCTCGCTTATCGACGGCTGCATCCCCCTCACGCTTCCCATCAGAAGTACTGTCACAAGGAAGAGAGAAAGTGCTTTTTTTTGCCCGGAACTTCATTGACATAAGCAAAACAATGACGAAAAGCACTATGACAGCAGCCACAGGTAACCCCCTGCTTTTTTTAATTTCACATACATTATGCGTTTCCTTTTTTACAATTCCTGTTCCGTTTCCGTGCCAGACGGCAACGGAGAAACTTCTTCCGATGGTTCTTCGGAAGGTACAGTGGACGGCACTGCCGACGGTGCTGCTGTTGCCGTCACGCTTTTTTTCTTCTTAACTTTTATGACCGCTGTCCTTGTGTAACTTCCCGACACTCGCGGATCGACTTTTAATTTTGCTATAAGTTTTGTTGTTCCCTCCTTTTTTGCAGTAATTACAGCCTTATATTTCCCTGTCTTTTTTACAGAAACTATCTTTTTGTTCTGAATCTTCCACGTTACACCCTTGATCATCATCGGCTTTTTTATCCGGATATTTTTCTTTTTCCCTGCAACAAGAGTAATCTTTTTCGAACTCAGTTCATTAATTTTAAGCGAATATCTTTTCGCATATGCAGTGTTTGTCAGTGCATAAAACGTTCCCATAAGAAGACACAGGCTGCACAAAACTGCCAGTATCTTTTTTCCTTCTCCATTCATAACCTCACCCTGCTCCTTTCTATTTCAAATCCAATACAACAACACTCAGAGAATTTGCCGGAAGCACTATCTCCATATATTGTTCATCATTTTCAACAGACTTGTTTACTTCGATTACACGGTTCACCGGAACTACTAATATAACGTTCGTCAATTAACTGGACTTTTTGGTTGGTAGTGTATCTACAATGACTTCCTCTGATACATCGATATCATCAAGGTTGTATTTCCAGTGAAATACAACTGGTTCTGCGTTAATTTCATCAAAGTACAGGTAAAT
>JAXEJU010000044.1:0-3502 GCA_034101395.1 Eubacterium sp.
CAGGGATGAGCAGCAGATGCTTTTTTTATGATATTGAAGAAAAGAAACTGGAACAAAAAGGAACGGTGTCATATACTTCTTCACATCCACTTACTCTGTATTCAACCAGAAATGATAAGATATACTATTCGGCCTTTAGCGGAAAAGGGAAAGGAAACCAGATTTATTTAGATAATAATGGAACCGGAGAAAAAAAGACGGATCAGTTTTGTGATTTTAATTATTTGATCCAGTGCGGGGAACAATATTTTATGGCAGCTGAATTACTAGACTATTACTGTATCGAACCAATTGTCTGTGATGCGGAGTTTCGGAATTGCAGTCGCGTTATGTTCGATAAGAAAGATGACCGTTTCACATGGGTGGTAAGTACGGTTCCAAAGGAAAATAAAATAGTTTTCTCTCATTATTCAGACAATGAAATGAGAGAAGCAGATGAGGTGGAAGGTGGTAATGCACCTTCTAAAATTGCCATGCTCGATCTGGAGACAAAAAAGACAGAAACTGTTTATGAAACGAAATATTATATAGACGGAATAGCGTGTGAGGGAAAAAAGCTAATATTAAGTTGTGCACCAAATGGAGTTACTACCAGACAGAAACATAAAATCTATGAGGTAAATTTAGATACAAAAAAGAGTGTAAGACTGAAACTGCCTTTTTATATAATGGATCAAATGGCTCTCTATGACAATATTCTGTATTTCTTAGGCTGGAAGGGGGATACAAGGGGCATATATGCTTACAATCTTACTACAAAAGAATATGACGTTATTATGGAAGAAGTAGAAGATGAATTTATCAATGGATTTTCATTAAATTATTAATCTGAAAAAAATTGTTTTTTGCAACTTTTTTACAGGGGGCACAACCGCTTGTTACACAAGCGGCGGAATCGAACCCAGCGGGAATCGAAGCCCAGCAAGCTGGGTTCGCTCCCTAGTATCTGAATAAAAAAAGAATCAGAGAATAAATTCTCTGATTCTTTTTTACAGGGGCACTAGGAATCGAACCCAGCTCTGGAGTTTTGGAGACTCTTTATAAAATGCCATGAAAAGGCTATTTTACGTGGTTTGTAGAAATGAAAATTTGGAGTGTACCCATTTTTGTACCCACTTAAAATCATTTGTGTGGGTATTGTCCTCAATCATTATTGCCTTGCTTAGTTCCTAATTCTGATGGCGCCTTGAGAACTTGCGGAACCCGAGGCGGATTGGCAATAGAAAGCGGATATACTCCAGTGGTTACAAATTTATAATATTCATTCGGCGAGAGCCTACAAAGCTCCCATACATAAGCCTCGTTGTTGTAGTAATCTACGTAGTCATCGACGATATCCTTGATCTGTTGGAATTCTGTACATTCCTTGACCTTGTCAAGAATGTGATCCTTCATATGACCAAAGAAACTCTCTTGCGGTGAATTGTCCCAACAGTTACCTCGCCGAGACATTGATCTACGTAGGTTGCAGTCTTCAATGATTTGTATAAACGTGGCGCTGGTATAATGGCTGCCTTGATCACTATGAATCAAAGTTTCCTTATGCAACGAGATTCCGTGATCTCTGATTAAATTTTCAACGGTTTCTTTGACAAAGTCGATTTCCAGCGAATCACTTAGCACATAGGACAATATCTGCTTCGTGTATGCATCAAGGATGGTCGATAAATAGGCGAATTCTCCATTGTATGGGATGTAAGTTATATCCGTCAGCAGAACATACCGTGGGCCATAACATTCGAATTCACGCTGCAAGAGATTATCGGCATAGTTGCTCGTCTTGAGAGCTTTCGCCATTCTGCGGTAAGGATTTGCTTTCCTGATTGGGCAGAAGAGATTGTATTTTTTCATCAGCCTTCGGATCTTTTTGATATTCATTATCACTGGCGGATTCATGTGAAGAAGCCCCATATAGATACTTCTTGCGCCTTTGGCATAGCCACGTCTTTTATATATTGCAAGAATTAGTTCAAAGTCGGCCTTGTCCTGTAATTCACGTGCTTCCCGTGTCGGGGCGGCTTTTAACCAGGCATAATATCCTGATCGTGAAACGCCTGCAAGCTCACATAGAATCGAAATGCTAAACACTCCCGGTGAATCCTCAAGAGTGTTATGAATGACCTCGTACTTGTAGGATGTTTTTTCCATGATGAGCCCTCCTACTTTATATCCTTGTCGGGTTTTAAAATTTTTTTTAGGAACTCCATTTCATGGCGCAGATAGTACAGCTCGTGCTCCATTGCATGAAGTTTCTGATCATCCGGCATGGATGAGTAGTCCGGATGGTTGCTAACTGCGTAGCTGGTATGTTGTCCTTCACGAAAATTTCCTTCTAGGGCTTGCTTTTTGATCATACTCTGCAGACCACACACTCTGGATTCTCCAAGCATCTGGAAGTCGTATCCCAGTTCTTCCACGATTTGACGCGGACGCTGTCCTGTTTGGTATCGCTTCCAGAATTCCTTCTTGAATTCAATCGTGAAAGAAATAGTGTTGGCGGATACGCTGTATGTGTATTTGTTTTCTCGCAGGAGCGCCTGCTCCTCTTTGGTAAAGCTGCGTATACTCATAATAGTCCCCTTTCTTAGACAATGAGATTATAACATTGATGAATGTTGATTAAAACTCATTGTCCGCAAAATAGGATTTCTTAAAATAAGCTGTCCACGTCACGGGATTTCTAATTGTCAATGTCCAAGAAATAGGATATCTTAAAAACTCGATGTCCATTCCTATGGGTATATTTTACATCATTACCAAAAACCAAGCGAAAAAGAGCGTATTTTCGTCACTTTTCACCCGGCTTTATGGACGATTTTTATAGAAAAAAACGTGTGAATATGGTATACTTGTAGTAGAAAAAACTTGAGAAAAGCAGGTATCCCAAATGACCGAACAGGATGAAATCAGAAGGCTGAAAGAACTGATTGCCAAACAGCAGTTACAACTGGCAGAAAAAGATGAAATAATCCGAAAACAAAATATCCGGATTGAAAACATGACTCAGGCACTTCTCCATGCAAAGAAGAAAATATTTGGACGTTCTTCTGAGGTGACCGCCCCAATGAAGGGACAGATGTTCCTGTTCGAGTCAACGGCAGAACTGGCGAAAAAGTTGTTGCAGGAGCAGCATGCAGTCACGGTTCCCGCACATAAGCGGAAGATAGTTCCCCGCAAAGCAGGAATCCGTGAAGAAATGCTTTCTGTACTTCCCAAAGAATATGAGGAGTATGTAATTGACGATGAAGAAGTATGTTCCGTATGTGGGAGCGATTTAAAAAATGTAGGAAAACAGTATGTCCGGACAGAAGTGGAATACCAACAGGCGAAACTGATCGTAAAACAGATTTATCGTCAGGTAAAAAAATGTACAAGTTGCGGAACAGACGGCAGTGTGAATGTGAAGGATCATCTTCAGAAAGCGGCCGTGCCGGCAAGTGTGCTGTCCCATTCCATAGCGACACCTTCACTGGTTGCCCATATCATGTATCAGAAATTTGCC
>JAXEJU010000045.1:0-65878 GCA_034101395.1 Eubacterium sp.
TAAGTGATGTATCGTGGTATGAGCTGACAAGACAGTTAGAGTATAAGGCAAAATGGAATGGCAGGAAATATATCAAAATAGATACATTTTATGCCAGCAGTCAATTATGTTCCGTTTGCGGACATCAGAATACAGATACAAAAGACTTGTCAGTGAGGAAGTGGATATGTCCGAAATGCGGAGCAGAACACGACAGAGATATTAATGCGGCAAAAAATATATTAGCAGAAGGATTAAGGCAAATAGCATAAAGAAATCTATAGGGCAGGAACTGCCCGAATTAACGCCTGTGGAGATAGTAGGTTACGAGGTTGATGAAGCAGGAAGCCCATTGGTTTTAGACAATGGGTAGTTCACCACTGTAAAAGCGGTAAAGAAAAAGTGTCAGGAGGAATGACGGATGGCAAAAAAGGTAATCGTGGTACGTGTGGGTTCCAAAACAACCCATATCGTACATATGGAAAATGCCATATCAAATCCAGCGATATATGGATGTGTACGCATACCAACTCCGGAGAGAGCTTTTGAAGATGGTATGATTATAGATGTTGTGGAGATTGCAAGGAGAATTAAGAAAGCGTGTCAGGATAAAAATATCCGCACAAAAGATGTTATATTCACGATTGCATCTTCTAAGGTGGCAAGCCGGGAAACGACAATTCCGGTTGTAAACAAAACAAAAGTATCACAGCTTGTCATGAGTCAGGTAGGTGATTTGTTTCCGGTAGATTCTGACAGTTATATATTTTCCTATCTGCTTCAGGGAAAGCCAAGGCAGGATGAAGAGGCTACACAGATACAGGATGTCCGGGTTTTTGCGATTCCATCCGATATGGTGGACTGCTATTATACGCTCGCAAATACAGCGGGGTTAAATGTTGTTGCACTCGAGGCAGACGGTAACAGTATTTTCGAAATTATGCGCAGACAGGTAAAAGATGGTGTCACGATGGCAATCCAGCTCAACCGTGAGTCTACGCTTGTCAATATTATTACGCAGGAGAAGCTGCTTTTGCAGCGTTCCATACCATATGGTGTGAATGCTTTTGCGGAGGTTATGATGCAGGAAGCAGCTTTTCAGATAAACGACATCGAAGCTGCTTATAAGATGCTTGCCAGTCAGCGTGTTCTTCTGCCACACCTCAATGAGGAAAATCCGGAGGGGAATTTCTCGCTGGAAAAGAGGGGAGAAGTGACGGATAACGGGGAATACATGATCAGTAACATTGCCCGTGTCGTAGAATATTATAATTCCAAATTCAAAGATCAGCCGATTCAGGAAATTATGTGTGCCGGTGTTGGCTGCAGTGTTGCCGGAATTCATGAGCTGATAGAAAATGAAGTAGGGATTCCGGTGAGAAAACCGGAGGTTTTAGAGGGAATCCGATTCAACCGGAAAGTGTCCATCGATGCGGCACTGCTCCAGTATATCAATTGTTTTGGTGCCGTCTTTAAACCGGTTCGTTTTATTCCGCGCGAGGTGGCAAGAAAGGAAGCAAAGAAGGGAAAACTGACAGGATCCGTTATGATTTTTGTCGGGTTGTTTCTTCTGAGTGCTGTGCTTGCCGGACTTTCGATTTTCCAGGTACTGATGGCATCGGATGAAAGGGATCTGGCAAAAGCCAAACACGATTCACTTGCTCCTATCCAGAATGAGTACACGGAACAGATGCAGATTATGACAGATTATGATTTATATAAAGCAGTGGAAGCGGCAGTGGACACGAATGGCAATCATTTTCATGCCTTGATAAACAAGATTTCAAGCTTGTGTCCGAGATCATTCAAAATCCAGAGTATTTCTGCAGATGAACAGAAAGTAACGATCAGCGCAGTGTCTGTTGACCGGCTTTCTTCCCTGTCTAAACTGCAGATGCAGTTGAATACGATTGATGAGATTAAGAGTGTCAAAATCAACCAGATTTCAGAATCCAAAGATGTTCTCACGAAGAAGACCCAGTATGTGTATACTCTTGAGTTCACATATGCAAATGCGGTTCTGACAGAAGAGGGGGTGCAGTGATATGTCTATGAATCAAAAACGTGCGGTGTTGATCATAGCCGGGCTGCTGATATTGATCTGTACTTTTTTCTTCCTCTATCAGCCAAATACGGACAAAGTAATGGAAATTGAGAGGGAAACGGCACAGTATCATCGGCAGATTAATTATCTCAGTACGCTTCAGTTGAAAGTCAACGATATGAAACAGAAGACACCGGATTTACAGAAAGAAATGACTTCATATATGAAGAAATTTCCAAGCCGGATGACGCAGCAGAAAGCGATTTATAATGTCTACCAGATGATGGTAAAAACGGGAATCCGTGTCAGTTCGATTAATCCCGGAGTTGAGCAGACCTTTTTAAATGCCGGGGCGGTTGTTGATACTGCGACTTCAAATACTACGGAAAATGCAACAGAGGGAGCGATAGAGCTGGATCCGGAAACAGAGGTTCCGGTTCACCAGATGGTTGGTAAAGTTACTCCATATGAGATTACAGTCAGTGGTACATTAAAGCAGATAGAAAAGGCATTGGACTGGATTTCCCAGAATAAGGAGCATATGTCAACCACAAATATTTCGCTGACGTATGATACGAGTACGGGTAAACTCAGCGGTACGATTACAGTTAATTATTTTGCGATGAATGGCAATGGTGTTCCGTATAAGGATCCGGATATACAGGGAATTATGATTGGATCTAAAAATATATTCGGAACTGTGAAATAGCTGTTAAAACTATCATTTCAGGAGAGAGGAGGAAATCAGATGAGAAAGTTACTGCATATGAGTGAACCGGAAAGAACGCACAACTATCAGATGCAGGATGGATTTTCACTGGTAGAAGTCATTATTGCGGTGACGCTACTGGCAATTCTGACACTTCCGATTCTTGCCTATTTTACCAATGCGTCTGTTTCTACATCAAAAGGGGAAAATACCCAGCGCGCAAATCTTGCCGGAAAAACGGTGATGGAAAAACTGAATTCCATAGGAAGTTTTGAAAATTTTGAAGCATATGCGGGTGCAGCATCTGGCGCTTCTATGGAAGTGGTTTCTGGCACAGATAAAACTGTTGTAAAACAGGATGTGTCCCTTGATGGATTTTCCTATCATGTGGTGGCAGATGTGGATTATAGTAAGTATGCGACTGTGAAAACAGGATCTTTCAATGATTATGCGGTTCCACAATTGAAAGAGGTCTACTCGGTAAATAATGCTGTCTTTGTGGAGACGGATCAGGCAGATACAGCATTAAGTGAATTTTTTTGTGAAAATCCCACTACCGGCAAATCAGATATTGTAAAAGACATGACTAGGACTTTGAACCTGGAAGTGGTTGCTACGAAAGATTTATCAAGAGATATTTTCTGGATAAAGGCTTATTTACAATATGAGTACAAAGGAAAAACAAAATCAGTGTCCATTGGTAATAAGAAGATAGAGCGTGATAAACTGGAAAATATATATATTTTTTATAAGCTTCTTAACTCGAAGTCTGTTGAAAATGCCAAAGTGTCTTTTGTGACGGACGCATCTGTCAGTGAGTCGGTAACACCTGTTTCTTCATCCGAAATAGAAAATGTAAAAATTAATTATGTCCTTCAGAATTTACCTTCAATAGTTGGAAGAAGTATTTCAAAACGCCCGGCAGATTATAAACTGAATGTGACCAGGGGGTTGGCACAGGATGCAGGATTTGGCTATGCAAAATATTTTTGTAACGGATTTGTCTTGTCAGGTGGGGTGTCTGCTTACACTCCATCCCTTGTTACGACAGATACAGATGCAAAACGGATTGCAAAAATAACAGTGCATGTGTATGAATACAAAGAAGGTTCTTCTTACCCCGAGAGTGATTGTCTTGTGGAATTAGAATCCTCAAAGGGAGCCAGATAAGAATAAAAGAAGCAGATGGAAAGGAGAGTGTCGCAATGAGAATATTTCGAAAAACAAAAGAAATGTGTCAATGGAATCATGCAAGAGAAGGTTCTTCTATGATTACTGTAGTTATTGGAGTAGCTTTCCTTCTTTCAATTGGATTGATTATTCTTTCTGTATCTACAAAATATGTGACTTCTGTGTATGTGGATCGAAATTCTACCGATAATTTTTATCAGACTGAAGGTATTTTAGAGGAAGTTAAAACAGGACTTTTACAATATGCAAGTCAGTCTGCGGACGAGGCGTACCGGTACATATTGAATCATTATTTGGATGCTACAACAGAAAATAAAAAAACACAGTTTTCGAAAATGTATATTGAACTGCTGAAAAAGCGGTTAAATAATGAAAATGTTGTATCACCGGATACGGATGATGAAACGTTTGGCAAATATTTTACCGTGAATTTATCTCCGGATGGTAGCGATCTGGCATCGGCACAGCAGAGATTTTTTGATAAGTTTGATGAAAATAATGTTGTGGATTCTGATTCTATCGTGACTTATCTGGGGGATAATGACGAAAAATTAAAAGCAGTAACTACGTTATCTACAAAACCTGATGCGGTAAGCAGGCAGGACACTTCTCATGGATATGGCTACGTAATAAGAAAAGATAGTGAGAGAGGATATTCTCTTACTTTAAAGAACTTGCTGATTTCATATACAGATGCGGGCGATTACCATTCTACAATCGAAACAGATATCGTAATCCGTGTACCAGATTTTAAATTTGAGGGCGATTCTACTCTTGATCAGCTAAAAAATTATGTCTCGATTTCGGATGATATTTTAATGATTGGCAGTGTCGGTAATGAAGAAACTGCCAGTAAGATTACCGGAAATGTCTATGCCGGTGTGACTTCAGACAGTCTTCATGAGGATCAGGGAATCCGGATATGCCAAGGCTCAAGTGTAAAGTTCAACAGCCAGAAAATCATTAGCCGTGGTAGTTTTGATGTGCAACCGGGAGCATTTGTAGATATTACGGGTGAGTCTGGTGTCAGTGACCTCTGGCTGAATAACATTCGCCTGACCTATGATGGAGGAAATGCAGAAAGCATGAAAGGTGCCACGTCTCTTTCAATCCATGCAAATTCCTATATTGCCAATGATCTGGATATATCTACAGACAATACAACCGTTTCTTTGACGGGAAAATACTATGGTTATAGTTACAGCCGGAATAATAGTACTTCGGATGAGCAGAATCCCGACTACAGTTCAGCAATATTGATTAATGGTAAAAACACAACATTAAAAGCGGAGAACAAGGAAGGAGCAGTACGAAGTCTTGATAAACTGATTCTTGCCGGTCATACTTTTGTATCCAAAGGAAAAAAGGACACAGATTCAAGTGTTCTTATGGGTGAGTCTCTTGCGGTGAAAAGTGACCAGCTGGCATATCTTGTTCCGGATGAATATATCCGGATTGATTCGGCTTTGGCAAGTTCTTCTGCCAAACTGGAAGGCCATAATCCTGTTGCTGAAACAGAAAAGGTTTCTATCGATGTGGATGGTCTCAAAAGTTCTACAGTAAATGGTGTCACGCTGGGTAGTCTTTTGAATGAGTCGAAACCGTATCTGGAAAATCACAGCCAGACGGGAGGATATGTATTCTATTACTTGAATTTTAAGGATGCAGTAAGTGCCAATAAGTATTTCCGAAACTTTTACTCCGATACTTCCGGTGTTGATGAGGATGGAAATAGTTATACCAATCAGCAGCAGATGGCAGAACGTTCTAAGGTGTATATTTCTGGCGAGAACTGTGATGGATTGAAAATTGATCCGGCTTTTTATCTGATTGCAGGAAATATTGTGAAAAATTATAGCAGTGTCAATGAAACACTGGAAAGTAATTATTTTGATGCATCGGGAAGTCCTGGTAGTCAGATGCTTCAGGATGGAATTAAGCAGGGATGTCAGTATGTGGGACTCCAGAAAACTCTTTTAGAATCCGGTAGCACAGGATCAATGCGTATGAGTGATGCCGATAAAAACTCAAAACTTGTGGCACACCGCATTGTGGATGGCAGTGTTCTTTCGAATGTTGCAGGTTCATTGGGATTGGATGCAGATGGTATTGCCAGAATTGATGTTCCGGCCAAGTATTCTGCGGGAGAAACCGGAGTGAAAATTCAGATGGTTCCGGGGAGGAGTTCAGAGAAAACTGTTACGGCTATTGAAAATGGTCTTGTCATTGCTGGAGAAAATGTGACAGTGAATGTACCTGCGAATTTTAAAGGGCTGATTCTTTCATGTGGAAAGGTATCTGTTGGTCTTACACCGGTAAAAATGAATGCTGACATGGTAATGGTGGAACAGATTTTTGAGTACATAAAGACAAGAAGTGATTTATCAGGTATTTTTTATGGATTAAATGGAACGCTTTCTGATAATCCAACAGATATTTCGGAATGTGTTTCTTACGAAAATTGGAAAAAGAATGAACTGTAGAGGGGGGGTACACCAGTGAGTGTTTTTTTTCGAAAAATGAATAAAGAAAAACTCATGAGTGAAGGCTTTTCCCTTGTGGAACTGATAATTGTAATGGCTATTATGGCGGTTCTTGTGGGTGGAACAGCACTAGGAATCAGCTTCCTATATGCGACGGATGCAAAGGAAGTTGCATATGAGATTAACAGTGGACTGACGGATTTAAAATCCCGCAACATGGCGGGGAGCAGTGCGGTCTATTTGCATATCAATAAGTATAATGGATCTTATTATCTGACTTACACAGATTCGGCTTCGTTTACTCCTGATGGCTCTGGGAAAGAATTATGCGGAGATAATTTTTCTTTTAAGACAACATATAACATACGCAAAGCCAGTGACGATACGGATCAGGGAACAGAAGACAGGACGCTTTCTGATAAAGAGGATATCTGCATCGGTGTATTGAAGAAAGACGGATCTTTTTTGTATCAGAACTCGGGTTCTGATCAGAAAAAGGCACCTTGTGTGATTCAGATTATTTATGATAATGAAACGAAATATACAGTTTATTTGGTAACCGATACAGGGAAACATTATGTGGAAGTAAATTAACGAAGTAATCCGTTGCAGGGGAAGGTGGTGTGTGATATGCTGTTGCAAAGGATAAATAATATGCGAAAAAAAATTTTAAAATCTGACAGAGAAGGATATTCACTTGTGGAACTTTTGATTGCCATGGCGATAACCGGTGTCGTTTTAGCAGGGCTTGTATTTATCCTTACTTATTCCGTTCACAATTCCAGTCTTACTCAGGCTAAGGTTGAAATGCAGGATGAAGCCAAAGATGTGATGAATCATATTACAAACCACATTATGGAAGGAAATCATGTGGATATAAGTGTGGAAGGGCTTTTGAAAGTACAGGTGGATGAGGAAAGTGCCTCGTTGCCTGGGGGAACTAGCTCTCAGATAAAGGTTAAGAAAAAAGATATGTATTATTGTTATCTGAAAAATGGAAATCTGTATTTTAAGAACGTATCAGGTGGTGATACTTCTATAGAAGCAAATTCCCGATTTCTTCTTGCAGAAGATGTAGAGAGCTTTACCTCGGAACTGGTAAACGGAGATGACAGGGTGATTCGCGTTGAAGTAAAATTAAAAAATGATAATTCTGAATTTGTCTGCAAACAGGATGTGCACATTCGTAATACATGTAAGGGAGGCGGTAAGCATGTTAATTTGTAACTGGTTTCGTAAAAACAGATGGGTAAAGTATGTCACAGGAACATTTCTTTTGACAGTTGTCTGTACAGGAGTCTTTTTTGTTGCAGTAACGATGAGAACTTTAGCGGAAGAAGATGAAAATGCATATGGTTATGTTGACTTATCGGATGTCAATAATCTTCCTGTTACAGAGAATAGGGTAAAAGTGACATCAGAAGGTGGAAACCAGAAGGATAGTGAAGGAAGTGGGATTTCACCTTTAGCTCGTGATTCGGCACTTCCGGATAGTATTCCGGATATTCCGCCTGCAGTTGGTAAAAAAGGAAAAGAGACAAATCCTTTTGTCATTCTTGAAATCGTGCCGGAACATGAGCAGCAGCAGATGATATATCTGAATCCCAGCAGTAAGGATTATCCGTTAGATATTTTGAAAATCAGTATTGATGCTGCGAAGAATAAAGGTGCGCGGATTGGCTCCCAAAATATGACTAATTATGATGATATTAAAAATTTTGGACACTGGTTTTATGACTATAATTATTCAATTTATAAATATGGCGATTCGGAAGAAAAAACGTCTACGAAATTTGTAAAAGCGGATAAGCTGTTTTCTCTGAAACTTTCCGATGAAGATATTAACAATGCAAAGTATTCTGTTTCTGAATTTAAGTCTGTTTTTAATAATGGAAACGTGAAGATATCCGCTTTAATAAAAGAATTTCCGGAATTAAAATTAAAGGAAAAACTGTCGGATTCTATTGCGAATCTTTTGTCTAAAAGTGAATATAAGTTGAATGATGTATTGGAAGATAAGTATAATTGGGAAATAAATTCTTCCAGTTCTGCTCATGTGATTGAGACACTCCGGATTGCATCGAAAGACGACGATTTATCAATGATTAAATTAAAAGAAAAATATCCTGACATTTTTAAAAATGATGTAGATGGGGATGCTGTTTCGGATACTGAACTGGCAGATCAGGATAACTGGTCACGTAGCAAATCAGACCAATGGACATCTTATACAGTTACTTCGGATGAGTATGCCATCGAAGAAGATATCTCGAATATGAAAATGAGTGATATTATAAATAAATATCCATCTCTATTTAAAAAAGATGATAACGGGAATGAAATTGTATCTTCTGCGCTTGAAAATGCGGATGATAAATGGAAGAAAGAGAAGGAAGATGCAAAAAATCATTATGATTCAAGTTCAACCGGTTATATGGTTAATGTAGGTGCAGGTAAAGGGGATTATTATACAGGAAATGTAAACGGAAATCAGTGTGTTGAATTTGAAGATGGAGGTTCTGAAAAAAATCAGTGGATTTACACGACAGAAAAACCATCAGGTGATGAGTATCGTGCCTTAAAGGACCGAGATGATTTTTATACTATATTGAATAATGGTTCTTATCTGACGGATGAAAGTCTTATTGGTGGATATCTGAGTGTAAAAGATTTTCAAAATGGATGGAATCTTCATTATAATAAATATAAGTTTACATTTAACAACAATATAACAAAATATAGTTATTCTTATAACAAAAACGTATACAAGATTGGCTATTATGGTCTGAAAGCTACCGATATCATAAAACGCTCTCTGTTTACTTTTGGTTCAGAAGAAAAGTACGATGAGTTCAATCTAAAAGTAGTTGCTATGACACCATCGGAACTGAATCAGGCGTGCAAGGGTGATACGGAGGAAACATTGGATTGGATTGAAAGAGCGGATATGTTTTATATAGCTTCTTATGCCAGCAATACAAATGGCATAGATAATGTATATAATATGTACAACCGTTATGTATTAAACAAGAAAGATTATACTTATAATTCATCTACCCAGAAGATAAAAACATTCGATACCAATGATCTTGAATGGGATTTGATATATAAGATTTTATATCGTGGTACCCAAAATGAGAATTTACCAATTTTGTTCAACCAGAATGTCGGTCAGCCTTTGGAAAATGGCCTTCCTGGCAACGAGAAGATATATTCCTATCTGACGGAAGCAGTTCCTTGCCATGTATCCTCCAAAGGAACATACAATAATATGGCAAAATTATATCTTATTTCGATTCAGATGAACTTGCTTGCAAAAAAATCAAAAGGATATGAGAGAACTTTTGCGGATGACATTCTTCCTACATTCAGGACCGTTACATTTACAGATAAAGCGAAGGATGGTCATGACAAAAATAGTGCCATGACAACGGGATATTATCCACGAACATATGCCGTATTCCCTCCAGAGGAAACAGGCAAAAAAATAGAGGAAAGAGAATCTGCAAGATATCTATGGAATACGTGGACATTTTATCCGGCAAATGTACCGATTAAGCCGGACGGATTAGAGACGAATAAAGACGATTACGATATGTATGCAGAGAATGGTTATCTTTTGACCTATTTTAATACGAATGCAGATCCGTTCCGTGATGGAGGAAGCGCAATCCACCAAGGTAGCGGAGATGGCGAAGACGGTAGTAATGTCGGTATGGTTCATAAGGGTGTTACAGATACTAACTTTTCTACTATTATTGGTTCCGATGCTGCTGAGTCTTCCGGTGTTGTGAATAGAACTATGAATACAGCTTACCTGATTATGAATCGAAAGGCAGTTACTGCCAGGGCATTGAAATTCAAGGTAAATCAATATCGGAAAATGTATGTTAAGATTTCAGATGATTTGGTTCTTGTTGATTATGCATCGGATGGTTCATATGACAGTCAGGAAGATAAGTATATTTATCTGAAAGCGACTATCACCAATGAAAATAATGAGATAGGAGTATTGAAATCTGTCAAAATAGAGAAGGATAAGGATAATGTCCTGGATTCATCCCACGTGAAAATTCTTTCAAGTGACAGAAGTACAGAATTAAAATTTGAGGATGAAGTATTTAATGTAAACAAAAAAGATCCATTATATGGTGAAAAAATAGATATAAAAGGAGGTTCTTTGACTCTGTTCGTAAGATATCCATTAAAGAAATGGCAAAAAGGGTATCGAACAATAAGATTTGAGACGCAGGGACGCAGCTATGTTCAAAAAAATATTAATGGTGTTACTCAAAAACAGCCGACGGAGATAATACAAAAAACATATGATGTTTTTGTGTCCGAACGAACTTTGTTCGCATTAGAATAATATGATACCAAGGGCAAATGGTTTTGAACCGAACGTCGTATCATGGCATAGAAAGAGGGAACTATGTATGGCAAATATCAGCGAAATAAAACTCCAATTTGAGAAGACGGAAAAAGGAAAATGGAATACTCTGTTTTCTCTATATCAGGAGGACCAAAGGATGGGAGTGAAAAAGCTGATACAACAGTACAGACGAAAATTAGAAAAATATGAAAATGAAATGCTTCGTTTGGATCGTATGCTTGAATTTGAGCGAAAATATGGTGATACATATACCTGTATTTGTGGTATTGATGAGGCAGGCCGTGGACCATTTGCCGGTCCGGTAGTTGCAGGAGCTGTAGTTCTTCCGCCCGGGTTGAAAATTGAGGGATTAAATGACTCAAAACAGGTCAGTAAATCAAACAGAGAGAGATTGTTTGATGAAATAATGGAAAAGGCTGTAAGTGTAGGAGTAGGTATGAGTTCGCCGGCCCGTATTGATGAAATAAATATTTTGCAGGCGACCTATGAGGCAATGCAGCATGCAGTGGAAGATTTGCAGGTTGTTCCGGATTTGCTTTTAAATGATGCAGTTACGATTCCGCAGATACCGATTAAACAGGTTGGCATTGTGAAAGGGGACGCAAGAAGCCTTTCCATTGCAGCGGCATCGATTATCGCAAAGGTGACAAGGGACCGGTTGATGGTGGAATATGCTTCCCTCTATCCGGAATATGGTTTCGAAAAAAATAAAGGATATGGCTCCGCAGAGCACAGAGAAGCATTGCAAAAATATGGGCCGTGTCCGATTCACAGAAATACATTTATACACAACTGGGTAAAAAAAGCGCTGTGAGAAACCAGTGCTCCAGCTTTTCAAAAACAGGACAGAGGGTGAGCATATGGCAAAAAAGGAAGACAAAAAAACGGCTGTCGCACTGGAATACACGGCGGGAGATAAAGCACCAAAAGTAATTGCTACCGGTCAGGGATATCTGGCAGAAAAAATCGTGGATGTGGCAAGAGAAGCGGATGTGCCGATTCACAAAGATGAAAAGCTTGCGAGGTCTTTGTCCGTGCTGGATATCGGTGAATATATTCCACCGGAACTCTATTCGATTGTGGCGGAGATTCTTGTGTATGTCGATTCCATGGAGCGGATTCAGAGTAAGATTTCAAAAGACTGAGTATAAATATATAACAGGGGTGGGGAATGTGAATAAACGGAAGGTGGGTGCTGAATACGAGCAACTGGCATCTGATTATCTGGTTGCCCACGAATATACGGTTGTTGAACGTAATTTAACAACACCATACGGTGAAATTGATATTATCGCAAAAAAGGGTGGAACATGGATTTTTTGTGAGGTTAAGTACCGCAGTTCGGAGTGTTTTGGCAGTCCATTGAATGCGGTGGACATCCGTAAGCAGAAGAAAATCAGCAGGGCAGCATTATATTATTATAGTCGTCACGGATTTGTAGAGGAAACGCCGTGCCGGTTTGATGTGATTGCTGTTTATGGAGATGGAAAAATCGAACATGTGGAGAATGCATTTTTGTTTCAGGCATAACAGGGATTGCATTTTCCTATGCCGATATGATACAATAAAGGTCAGACTTGAATAATACGGAGGGAATAATGGCTAGACCAATACTTGCAATCGTAGGACGACCGAATGTAGGAAAGTCGACCTTATTTAATACACTGGCGGGAGAAAAAATTTCTATCGTAAAAGATTATCCGGGCGTGACTAGAGACCGGATTTATGCGGATGTTACCTGGCTGAACCATTCTTTTTCCATGATTGATACCGGTGGAATTGAAATGGACAGTAAGGACAAGATGTTAATGCATATGCGGGAACAGGCAAATATTGCGATTGAAACGGCAGACGTAATTCTGTTTCTTGTGGATGTGCGCCAGGGACTTGTAGATGCCGATTACAAAGTGGCAGATATGCTGCGTCGTTCCGGAAAACCGATCGTACTTGTTGTAAATAAAGTGGACAACTTCGAAAAATATATGCCGGATGTCTATGAATTTTATAATCTGGGAATTGGTGACCCACATCCGGTGTCGGCGACCTCAAAGCTTGGACTTGGGGATATGCTGGATGCCGTGCTTGAAGTGATTGACATTGATAAAATGGAAGAGGAAGAGGATGATCGTCCTAAGATAGCGATTGTCGGGAAACCAAATGCCGGCAAATCCTCATTGATCAATAAGCTTCTTGGCGAGAACCGTGTGATTGTATCGGATGTAGCAGGAACAACACGAGATGCCATTGATACGGAAATTGTGTATAATGGTACGGAATATGTATTTATTGACACAGCGGGACTGCGCAGAAAGAGCAAAATAAAGGAAGATATTGAGCGATACAGTATCATTCGCACCGTAGCGGCAATTGAGCGTTCGGATGTCGTGATTCTTATGATAGATGCCACAGAAGGCGTGACCGAACAGGATGCCAAAATCGCTGGAATTGCGCATGACCGGGGCAGAGGACTGATTATTGCAGTAAATAAGTGGGATGCTATCGAGAAGGACAATTCGACGGTAAAAGAATTTACCAAAAAGGTAAGAGATATTTTATCTTTCGTTCCATATGCGGAGATTCTGTTTATTTCTGCGCTCACAGGTCAGAGGACGATGAAGATTTTTGAACATCTTGAGCGGGTAATTCAGAATCATGCCATGAGAATACAGACCGGTGTTCTCAATGAGATTCTCATGGAGGCTGTGGCGATGCAGCAGCCACCTTCTGACAAAGGGAAACGGTTAAAATTGTTTTATATAACACAAGTCAGCACAAAGCCGCCAACCTTTGTTTTGTTTGTAAACAATAAAGAACTGATGCATTTTTCATATCAGCGCTATATCGAAAACAGGATTCGGGATACATTTGGCTTTGCTGGAACGCCAATCCGTATTTTTATAAGGGAAAGAAAAGAAAAGGAGTAGAGGAAAATGATAACAGGCAGTGAGATTTTATTAGCGATTGCATATCTTTTGTTATTATTGGTTATAGGATATGGATTTGGCTGCTTTTCTACCGGCTATGTTGTCGGGAAAATGAGTGGCCACGATATCCGTGAAGAGGGAAGTGGAAATATCGGGACGACCAATGCTCTCCGCACCATGGGGGCAAAAGGAGGAGCGCTGACATTTGGTGGAGACCTATTAAAAGCACTTATCCCAACGCTTGTCATCCGTTTTTTTTGTAGCAGGCATCTCGGAATGGTACCGGATCTTACATATCTTCTGACTTTGATTGTGGGACTTGGTGTTGTAGCAGGTCATAATTTTCCGTTTTATCTTCGATTCAAAGGTGGAAAGGGAATTGCAGTTTCCGCTGCGGTTATACTTGCCTCTGCAACGAACTCCGTCAGGGGATGGATAATGATTGGAATATTTTTGCTGCTTTTTATCGGAATAGTAGCTGTTACAAGGTATGTTTCACTGGGTTCTCTGGTTGTGGTATGGTTTTTCCCGATTTATTCCATTCTTCAGTACAGAGATAGTAAGATGTTTCCACTCATATTGATAGTATCGCTGGTTTTCACAGCCCTTGCCTATATCAAGCACGCAGGAAATATCAAGCGTCTGCTCAGTGGAACAGAGCGGAAAATAGGTGAAAAAAAGAAGGATGAAAATCAGTAAGAAACAAACCGGAAGGAGAACAATAAAATGAAAAATATAAGCTTTTTAGGTGCAGGAAGCTGGGGGACAGCACTTGCCATATTATGTGCAAATAATGGACATAAGGTCACTTTGTGGTCAAAAGTTCAGTCAGAAATTGAAATGCTCCGGGAAAAGCGTGAACATGTAGACCGTCTCCCGGGAGTTAAGCTACCGGATTCCATTGAGATTGAAGATAATCTGGAAAAGGCATGTACAGACAAGGATATTATTGTCTGTTCTGTTGCGTCTCCTTTTGTGCGCTCAACGGCGCGGGAGGCAAAACCGTTTATCCGGGAAAATCAGATTATAGTAAATGTGGGAAAGGGAATTGAAGATTCAACGCTTATGACACTTTGCGAAATACTGGAGGATGAGCTGCCGATGGCCGATGTCGCTGTATTGTCCGGTCCGAGTCATGCAGAAGAGGTCTCTAAGGGAGTTCCTACTACAGTTGTAGTAGGGGCGAAAAGTAAAAAAACAGCCCTTTTTGTGCAGGATGTGTTTATGGGGGATCGTTTCCGTGTTTACACCAGTCCGGATATGATTGGCATTGAGCTGGGCGGTGCACTTAAAAATGTAATAGCACTCGCTGCCGGAATTCTCGATGGTATGGGGCTTGGTGACAACACAAAAGCGGCTCTTATGACGCGTGGAATCGCTGAGATTTCCCGTCTTGGTATTGAATTGGGCGGAAAGATGGAAACTTTCTGCGGACTTTCGGGAATTGGTGATTTGATTGTAACCTGTACAAGCACCCATAGCCGGAATCACAACTGTGGTTATCTTCTTGGAAAGGGAAAAACTCTTGAAGAAGCAAAAGAGGAAATCAAGCAGGTAATCGAGGGTGTGAACTGCGCAAAGGCTGCGATGGCTCTTGCCAATAAACATCATGTTACCATGCCGATTGTGGAACAGATAAATGCTATTCTGTTTGAAAATAAGACAGCAGAACAGGCGGTTAAAGATCTTCTTGTGAGGGATAAGGTCAGTGAATATAAGACACTGACATGGTAAAGATAAAATATATCACATGTAATTGACAAAGAAAAATGAATATATTATAATAGTCATGAAAAGAGTTGAAAAGCGCGTAAAAAGGCGCAAAACAATTCTTGACATGGCTATTTTTTGTGTGCTACACTTGTGATGTCAAAAGAAATTTCTTTTTTTATTTTTCTGGAATATCACAAAATCATTTTAGTTCCAGCGTGAGATGAAATCACTTACACAAGTGCAGCAGATGGCAGAGTCAGGGAAAACATACTTAACTGACAGTTCTCCGTTTGTTGTAATAAGAGGGGAGAAATGCCTATGGAAAAAAAGAAACTACAGGAATTGAACCTGATGGATGATTTTCTGATGAATCGGATTGTATCCGATCCGGAGTGCGGGAATGCATTTGCTCAATTTATATTACGCACCATTTTGGGAAGAGATATGGGTAAGCTACTGGTAATTCCGCAGAAAGTTGAGTATGGAGAGGATACCGATAAGCACGGCATCCGTATGGATGTGTATATGGATGAGGATGAGGCAGATATTTTTGATCTCGAGGTGGATCAGACAAGGGATATTCTTGAAAGAGCTTCTCTGCCTAAGCGCGTACGGTTTTATCATGCTAAAGTGGATGTTGGGATATTAGCCAGTGGCGCCGGGTATGACAAATTGCGGGATGTCTGTGTGATATTTATCGTAAATTATGATCCGTTTGGACTAAACCGGATGGTGTATACGGTAAAGAATTTCTGTAAAGAAGAACCGGATATGCTCTATGAGGATGGGGCAACAACCATTTTTCTATATACGAAGGGAACGACTGGAAATCCACCGAAGGAATTGCAGCAGCTTCTCCACTATATGGAAGAAACAACTGAAGCTAATGCAAATAATGAAGAATTACAGAAAGTACATAAAATGGTACAAAGAGTGAAAAAGAAAAAAGAAACGGAGTTGGCCTATATGGAATTATATGAAATTGTGAGGAGAGAGAAGCGAATTGCAGCGCGCAAGGGAAAAGCGAAAGGAAAAGCAGAAGATGTTCTGTTACTTTTAGAGGAAGCCGGTTCTATTCCTGATGAGCTTCGAGAATACATCATGGCAGAGAGTGATGAGGAAACGCTCAAGCAGTGGTTAAAGGCTGCTGCTGTCGCAGATAGTATTGAAACATTTCGGGGAGCGGTATCCATTTAATACTGAAATAGAATTGCCCACGATGATTTGACACAAACCCTAAAAAACATGATTTGACACAAACCCTAAAAAACATGATTTGACACAAACCCTAAAAAACATTTGACATTTTTTTAAAAAGTGAGTATACTATTTAACAAATAAAACCGTTGACCGAGAGTAGTAGGTGCAGAGGATACTTTCAGAGAGCTGCCGGCTGGTGTGAGGCAGTAGTTGAATTGCAGTGAATGGACTCGGGAGGGCAGCTTGAAATTATATATGACAGCATGGAAAGATAACATGGAATTTGCTGTGATAAGAGTAGACGCTGACGGAAACCTGAACCGTTATCATTAGGAATGCATGATAGTGCATATTGAGTGGATTACCTTGTAATCAATAGGGGTGGCACCGCAGGAGATATATAGCTCTTGTCCCTTTCCGGAAGACGGGAAGAGACAGGAGCTTTTTTGATTGTTTGCTCCACAGCTCAAGAGGCACCAAAAGAAATGGAGGGAAATAAATGTCAACACCAGATGTTGAAAATGTAAAAGCATTGGCAGATCAGTTTGATATTGTGCCTGTGCAGGAAGAAATTTATGCCGACGTTGTAACTCCTATTTTGCTACTTCGCAAAATAGCAAAGAGTAAAAAAAATTATTTTTTGCTTGAAAGTGTGGAAGGTGGAGAAAAATGGGGACGATATTCTTTTTTGGGATATGATCCTGTGATGCGGGTTACCGGTAAAGAAAAGGAAGTTGTAATTGAAGAAAAGGGAAAAAAGAAAACGATTGAGACGGAAGATGCCCTGCAGGTTCTGAGAGATATTCTGTCAGAGTATAAAGCTCCTAAGGTTGAAGGAATGCCACCTTTTGCCGGTGGATTTGTAGGATATTTCGCCTATGCACTCATTGCACATGCGGAACCCAAATTATCCATTAAAAGAGGTGAATTTGCTGACTTTGATCTGATGCTTTTTGATAAAGTAATTGCTTACGATCATTTGAAGCAAAAGATTGTCATTGTTGTAAATGTGCGGACCGATGGAGATATAGAGGCAAACTATGCCAAGGCAAAAGCAGATATAAAAGGAATTATTTCACTGATCCGAGACAATTCACCATTACCGGAGGAACCGGTATACGATAAGGTCAATTTTACCTGTAATGTAACAAAGGAAGAATATACAGAAATTGTAGAAAAGACAAGAGAATATATTTTTGACGGAGATATTTTTCAGGCAGTGCTTTCCAGACGATTTGTCAGTGATTATGAGGGCAGTCTTATTAATCCATACCGGGTACTTCGCACAACAAATCCGTCTCCTTACATGGTTTACATGAATATGGATGATGTGGAAATCATGAGTACTTCTCCGGAAACTCTCGTACGCCTTCAGGATGGAAGATTAGTTACATTCCCGGTTGCCGGTTCGAGACCGAGAGGAAAAGATGAGGAAGAAGACAATGCGCTTGTAGAGGATTTGATGGCAGATGCCAAAGAACTTTCCGAGCACAATATGTTAGTGGATCTTGGCCGAAATGATTTGGGACGTATTTCAAAATTTGGGTCAGTAGAAGTGACAAAATATCAGATGATTCATAAATACTCAAAAATCATGCATATCTGTTCGCAGGTAGAGAGCGATATAAGCGATGACAAAGATGCGATTGATGCGATTAAATCAGTTCTGCCGGCAGGGACACTTTCCGGTGCACCGAAAATCCGCGCCTGTGAGATTATCGATGAATTGGAATCAGAGCCAAGAGGAATTTATGGCGGTGCTTTGGGATATATCGATTTCGGCGGAAATATGGATACCTGTATTGCCATCCGTATGGCGGTGAAAAAAAATAATAAAGTATATGTGCAGGCCGGCGGTGGTCTTGTTGCTGACAGCAAGCCGGAGATGGAGTATCAGGAATCTGCGAATAAGGCAAAAGCGGTGATGCTGGCGATAGAGAATGCAAAGGAGGCGGTGCAACCATGATTTTGCTGATTGATAATTACGACAGTTTTTCATACAATCTGGTGCAGTTGTTCGGAACATTAAATCCCGATATCCGGGTTATACGAAATGATGAACTGACAGTAGAAGAAGTAGAGGCGCTGAGCCCATCCCATATTATTTTGTCACCGGGACCGGGATATCCAAAGAATGCCGGAATCTGTGAAGATGTCGTGAGAAAATTACAGGGGAAAATACCAATTCTCGGGGTGTGTCTGGGACATCAGGGTATCTGTGAAGTGTATGGAGCTACGATTAGCCACGCAAAACAGTTGATGCACGGTAAGCAGAGTACAGTGACGATAGATACGGAAAAAGCAATCTTTCAGGGACTTGAAAAGCGTCTTCCTGTTGCGAGATATCACTCGCTGATTGCTGATTATGATACAATGCCGGAAGAACTGGAAGTCATTGCTGTCGATGACAATAAAGAGGTGATGGCGGTTAAACATCGCAAATATGACGTATACGGCTTACAGTTTCATCCGGAATCTATTCTGACGCCGGATGGAAAGAAAATGATACAGAATTTTTTGGATATAAAATGAGATGAAAGGTGGAATTTAAATGATTCAGGAAGCAATTCATGATGTGATTAATAACAAGGATTTATCTTATGACAAAGCCCTTGGAACAATGAAAGAAATTATGACAGGAGAGGCAAGTCAGATTCAGATGGCAACATTTCTTACGGCTCTCCGGATGAAAGGAGAAAGTATAACAGAAATCACTGCCTGTGCAGAGGGAATGCGTAGCGTGGGAACGCATCTGGAACCGGGAAAAGAAGTTCTTGAAATAGTAGGAACCGGTGGCGACGAAGTGGGAACTTTCAATATCTCCACAACCGCAGCATTTGTTATTGCTGCAGCGGGTGTGCCGGTTGCTAAACATGGGAACCGGAGTGTGTCCAGTAAAAGTGGAGCGGCAGATGTTCTGGAAAAGCTAGGTGTGAATCTGACTTTAGACGTTGATCAGGCAAAGAAAGTACTGGATGACACGAATATGGTATTTTTGTTTGCACAGAAATATCACACAGCGATGAAAAATGTGGGACCGGTTCGCGCAGCAATGAAAGAGAGAACCATATTTAATATCCTTGGACCACTGACTAATCCTGCCGGGGCAACCCGTCAGCTTCTGGGAGTTTACCGGGTGGATTTGGTGGAAAAACTTGCAGAAGTTCTTCGTAATCTGGGGGTAAAGCGCGGACTTTCCGTGTGCGGTTCGGACGGTCTGGATGAAATTACCGTGACAGGACCGACCCACTGCTGTGAAATACGGGATGATAAACTTACTTCATATGATATTTCACCGGAACAGTTTGGATTAAAGACCTGTGAGTTAAAGGACATTGTGGGCGGGACACCGGAGGAAAATGCACAGATTACAAAAGATATATTGTCCGGTAAACAGCAGGGTGCAAAACGCGATATCATTCTTATGAATGCGGGTATGGCAATCTATTTGGGACGTGATGATATCAGTAAAGAGGATGCGGTTAAACTTGCTGCTGATATCATCGACAGTGGAAAGGCATATCAGAAAATGGAGCAATTTGTAAAGGCGTGCCAGTGAGACAGGAGAGGAAAGTATGATTTTAGATGAAATAGCCGCAAAAACCAGGATTCGTGTAGAAGAGGCAAAAAAGCGCATATCACCGGATGAAATAAAAAGAAAAGCAGAGGAAATGGATGCAGAGACAGGATTTCCTTTTGAGGAAGAATTAAAGAGGGCTGGAGTTTCCTTTATCTGTGAGGTAAAAAAAGCATCCCCGTCGAAGGGGGTGATTGCACCGGAATTTGATTATCTGGGAATTGCAAAAGAGTATGAACAGGCAGGGGCAGGGGCAATTTCTGTGCTCACGGAACCGGAATATTTTCTTGGAAATCTGGATTATCTGCGGGAGATTGCCGATGAGATAAAACAGGTGCCACTTCTTCGGAAAGATTTTATGGTCGATGAGTATATGATTTACGAAGCCAAAATAGCAGGGGCCAGTGTGGTGCTTTTGATCTGTGCGCTGCTTGATGAAGAAACTCTAAGACGGTATATAGAAATTTGTGACCGTCTTGGCTTGTCGGCACTGGTCGAAGCTCATGACGAAAAAGAAATTGCCATGGCAGTTTCTGCCGGTGCAAGGATTATTGGGGTCAATAACCGTAATCTCAAAGATTTTACCGTGGATATCCATAATGGTATCCGTCTTCGCAAAAAAGTACCGGAAAATATTCTGTTTGTGGCAGAGAGTGGAATCCGTACAAGAGAAGATATTGTGGAACTCGAGCATGGAAAAGTGAATGCGGTTCTCATCGGAGAAACTCTGATGCGGAGTAATGACAAAAAAGCGATGTTAAATGAATTGAAAGGATTGTAAAAAATGGAAAATGGAAGATTTGGTATTCATGGTGGACAGTACATTCCGGAGACACTGATGAATGCAGTAATAGAACTGGAACAGGCGTATGAAAAATATAAAAATGATCCGGATTTTGTAAAAGAATTTAATGATCTGCTTCATGATTATGTAGGGCGGCCATCCAGACTGTATTATGCCGGTCATATGACAGAAGATCTGGGTGGTGCCAAAATATACCTGAAAAGAGAGGATTTGAACCATACCGGTTCCCATAAACTGAATAATGCACTGGGACAGGCCCTTCTTGCCAAACGAATGGGAAAGAAGCGTATTATCGCAGAGACCGGCGCCGGACAGCACGGAGTGGCAACGGCGACGGTGGCAGCGCTTCTTGGCATGGAGTGCGAGATATACATGGGAAAAGTGGATACAGACAGACAGGCACTGAACGTGTTCCGCATGGAACTTCTCGGGGCGAAAGTACATCCGGTTACGAGCGGAACCCAGACATTAAAAGATGCCGTCAATGAAACTCTGCGGGAGTGGACACGAAGAATCGATGATACACATTATGTCATCGGATCTGTCATGGGTCCGCATCCGTTCCCGATGATTGTGCGAGATTTCCAAAGTGTTATCGGAAAAGAAATAAAGCAACAGATACTCGAAAAAGAGGGCAGACTTCCGGATGCGGTGATTGCCTGTGTCGGTGGTGGAAGTAATGCGATGGGGGCTTTTTATGATTTTATTCCGGATGAGTCGGTGCAGCTGATTGGTTGTGAAGCGGCAGGGAGAGGGGTAAATACCGCAGAGACAGCTGCCACGATTGCGACAGGAACACTCGGTGTATTTCATGGTATGAAATCTTATTTCTGTCAGGACGAATATGGCCAGATTGCACCGGTATATTCAATCTCTGCCGGGCTTGACTATCCGGGTATCGGGCCGGAACACGCACATCTGTATGACAGTGGACGGGCAAAATACGTTCCGGTCACGGATGATGAAGCAGTAGAAGCATTTGAATATCTGAGCCGGATAGAGGGGATTATCCCGGCAATTGAGAGCTCCCATGCTCTTGCTTATGCAAAGAAACTGGCTCCGTCGATGGGAAAAGACCAGATTATTGTTGTAAATATTTCCGGCCGTGGAGACAAGGATGTAGCGGCGATTGCAAGATACAGGGGGGTTGAAATTTATGAATAAAATAGCAGATGCATTTGCAGATAAAAAAGCATTTATTCCGTTTATTACAGCAGGAGATCCGGATCTGGATACCACAAAAGAAATTATTCTTGCCATGCAGGAGGCAGGAGCGGATCTGATTGAAATCGGCATCCCGTTTTCTGATCCGGTAGCAGAGGGTCCGGTTATACAGGAAGCGGATGACAGGGCGCTGGCTTCCGGCACAACAACGGACAAAATTTTTGATATGGTAAAGTCAATTCAGGACAAGATTCATATTCCGATTGTATTTATGACGTATATTAACCCGATTTATGTGTATGGAACAGAAAAATTTGCGAAAAAATCCAAAGAATGCGGGGTGGCAGGAGTCATCGTGCCGGATGTTCCATTTGAGGAAAAGAAGGAAATTCAGGATATTTTCGCAAAAGAGAATCTGGTGGTCATTTCCATGATTGCACCTACATCCATGGACCGTGTCCGCATGATTGCAAAAGAGGCAGAGGGATTTGTATATTGTGTTTCTTCTCTGGGGGTTACCGGAGTTCGAAGTGAGATTAATACCGGAATTTCTGCTCTGATTGAGCAGGTAAAGCAGGTAAAGGACATACCGTGTGCAATTGGATTTGGAATATCAACTCCGGAACAGGCGAAGACCATGGCGGCGATATCAGATGGGGTAATTGTCGGAAGTGCGATTGTGAAAATAGTGGCAGAATACGGCAAAGAGAGCGTGCCATATGTAAAAGAGTATGTGCAGTCGATGGCGGAAGCGGTTCGAAGTGTATAGTACCATTCCCATTGAAAGCAACGACACAAAAAATACACTTTATTTTTATTCTCATTCATGGTATACTTTATTTATAATTGTTGTCTGCATATAAAGATGACAAATTGATTTATTGCCAACAGGCATAACAAGGAGGAAATCAAATTGAAAAAGAAGTATACAGCTGTTGCACTTGCTCTTGTTGCAGCAATGGCACTGACAGGATGTTCACTGGATGATGTAAAGGAGAAATTTATCGGAACCCAGACAGCTACAAATCAGACGGTTACCGGTGGCTCAGTAGAAATTGAGGATTACAGCCCGGAACAGTGTGTTTCTCTTGGTGAATATAAAGGGGTAGAAGTGGATTGTACGGTAAGCGACGACGAAGTTCAGAGTGAAATTGATACACTGCTTAATCATAATATCTCATACAAAGAGTTAAAAAAGGGAACCGCTGCCACAGGAATGGATGTCAATATAGACTATGTTGGAAAAGTTGACGGCAAAAAATTTGATGGTGGTTCTGCTGAGGATCAAATGATCGAGCTTGGAAATTCCGGATATATTCCTGGATTTGATGATGGAGTGACCGGTATGAAAGTCGGAGAGACGAAGGATCTCAATCTCCAGTTCCCGGACGATTATGAAATGGACGCTTCTCTGGCGGGTAAAAAGGTTGTCTTTACCGTTACCCTGAATTATATTGCACAGGAGCAGAGACCGGAATTTAATGATAAATTTGTTGCAGCAAATACCGATTATAAAACAGTAGATGAATACAGGGAAAAAACGAAAAAGAAATTGGCTGATGATAAGAAAGCAAGTGTGGGAACGACTGCATTTTCGAAAGTGTTGGAATCCAGTAAAGTGATTGAAATTCCTGCCACTCTGAAAGAAGCTCAGAAACTGCAGATTAAGACTTTTACTGGGAATCAGGTTGCTGCTTACGGCATGGATCTTGAGACCTATCTATCCCAGATTGGCATGACACAAGAGCAGTATGAGAGCCAGTTGGAAACTTCTGCAGAAGACAATGCACTTATGCTACTCGTCATTGAGGCAATTGCAGCAAAGGAGAATATCAGCTGTACAGAAGAAGAAAGAAAA
This sequence comes from Eubacterium sp., assembly GCA_034101395.1. Classification (GTDB taxonomy): domain Bacteria; phylum Bacillota; class Clostridia; order Lachnospirales; family Lachnospiraceae; genus Eubacterium_F. The sequence continues at coordinate 24,041 of JAXEJU010000045.1, forward strand.
GCGGCAATTGAGAAAACTGTGTCAAATGCGGGAATTTCGGAAGAAGATTACCGTTCCCAGTACAAGAGTTATTATGGAGATGCATTTTCATTTGATGAGTTTATCCGTCAGTCCGTATTGTACGATAAAGTGTTGGAACTTATAGAGAAAAATGCGGTGATTAAAGAATAGGGGAACATCAACGGAGGTATATTTATGAAAAGAGCACGCAGCATAGATTCTGAAATTACATTAAAGAATTATCAGCGCGAGCTTGAGTTATGCCAAAAATCAGGCGGCGATATTGAGAAATATCGTCGCCTTTCTTTCAATGCTTTTCAATTGGAGCAAATTCGTCTTGGTCTGGAACACGGGATTAATACCGATAGCTATACAGATCCGTCACTTTCGTGGATGGAAATGGAATGCGCCAGAGAAATGGAAGAATCCGGATTTGATATGTCTGCTTATCTCGAACAGAAATTTACCTGGCTGCAGTGTGGTGAAATATTAGAGGGCAAGAAAAAAGGACTGGATGTATCCGTTTACGCAAAAAAAGAATTTCTGGATGACCAGATGAAGGAAATCCGCAAGGGACTTGAGCGGGGAGTGGATGTCTCTTTATATGCGACGCCGTCGTTTGAAGGACTGCAGATGCGGGAAATCCGCAAGGGACTTGAGAAGGGACTGGATGTCAGCCGGTATGCGACAAGCGACTTTAAATATCTGACAATGAGAGCACTCCGAAAGGGCCTTGAAAAAGGGTTTGACCTTATTGAGTACGGAAAGGAAGGTTATGGCGGTAAGGAACTGTTCGAACTGATAAGAGGTCTGGAAAATAAAAATCCCGATATCCGTAATTTTTTTGAAAAGGGATACAAAGCAGAACAGTTGGAACAGATTAATAATGCTTTTGATGCCGGAGTAAATCTTCTGCCATACATATCGATTCAGTTTTACGGAGCACAGTTGGAGCAGATCGTAAAAGGCCTGAAAAAGGGACTGGATGTATCGATTTATGCGAAAGAAGCTTACAACTGGTTTCAAATGAGGGAACTCCGGTTTGGTCTGGAAGATAAAATTGATGTGTCACCATATGCCAATCCGGATTTTACCTATCGTCAGATGGCAGAAATCCGTAAAGGAATCCTTGCCGGAGTAGATGTCAGTCAATTTGCCAAAATATATTTTGAACCGGAGCAGATGGCTCAGATGTGTCAGGAACTGCAGAATGAAGAGCCAAACCGCAAGGAAGACGAGCTGGAATTACTGGAAGAAAAATACGGTATTGATGATGCGCTTGTACCTTCTGTGGGAGAGAAAGAAGTTTCGGAAGATGATTCAGAAAATGAAATTCCGGAAATTGCTGCCCCTGGTGTTGTTATCTCTGAGGACAAAATGAAAGTGTATCTGCATCTTTCGCCTAAAGAAAACGGAGAACAGTATACAATCTTTGAAGTGACCAAAATGCTTCGTCACCGTGGTGTGAAACAGGGAATTAACAATGAACGGGTCAAAGAAGTGATTGAAAAGAAAATGTATGACCAGGATGTTTTGGTTGCAGAAGGAAAACCGGCAGTTGACGGACAGGATGGAAAATTCCAGTTCTATTTCCGCCGGGAATTGAAACGAAGACCAAAAGTCCTTGAAAATGGAGCTGTTGATTATAAGAATATGGATCTTTTTGAAACTGTGAAAAAAGATCAGTTATTAGCAGAATATGAACCTCCGACCCGGGGGGAATTTGGATTTGATATCACCGGTCAGTTTCTTTCTCCGAAAAAAGGAAAAGAGCTGCCACCTCTTCATGGAGAAGGCTTTTTCATGAGTGATGACAGAAAACAGTATTTTGCACTGCTTGATGGAATTGTAGAGTTGGAGAACGATGAAAAGCTTTCGGTCCGCAATATGTTTGTTGTCACAGGAGATGTGGATACCTCAACAGGTAATATTATGTTTGATGGTGATGTTAATGTAACGGGAAATGTAATTTCCGGATTCCGGGTAGAAGCAACCGGTAATGTGGTAATTGATGGACGATGTGAAGGATGTACGGTGAAGGCCGGCAAAGACATTTTGATTCGTCTTGGCTGTCAGGGGCAGGGAACCGGCATTCTTGAAGCAGGTGGAACTGTTACCGGCCAGTTTTTTGAATCTGTCAAAGTTGTTGCCCAAGGTGATGTTGAGGCGAGCTATTTTCTAAACAGTAACGTGTCAACGACAGGTAAACTCAAAGTACAGGGACGCCGTGGAGTTATTATCGGCGGATATGTCCGTGCCAAACAGGGAATTGAGTGTTTTGGCGTGGGAAACGTGGCAGAAGTAAAGACTGTTCTGGAAGTGGGTATCGACAAAGAAGATATGTCAATGTATCAGGAAATTACCAAACATATACATAAGATTAACACCGAAATAGAAACATTGGAAGCAGGTGTTGTAAAACTAATGGCAATTCCGGAAAAGGATGAGGAGACCACAAATTTCTTTAACCGGTTGACGAAAGCGCTCTATTCCAAAAAAACCGAGAAAAAAGATATGGAGCAGAAGAAGCACGATCTGATTGAAATGATGGCAAAACAGCGCAGTGCCAGAATTGTTGTAAATGGGATTGTGTATCCGGGAACAAAGTTGTATATTAACACAGAACCTTATCTGGTTAAAGAAGAATGCCGGAATGTCCAGTTTGTAAAACAGGAGACTGGGATTGTCATAGATAAGTAGAGGAGGACGGCCGATGCAGGAAGAAAATAAATGTTTAATGGAATATTTTGGCTCTGTTTTTGAATCGGGCGATTTGACTTCAGATGGGCACTGCCGTCGCGTGCGTCTGTGTTCGGAACTGATTTTAGACAGATTTATCCAGTTTTTTCCGGAGTATGGTCTGACAAAAAAAGATCGGGAAGAAATTTCCTTTGCCGCCGTAGTTCATGATGTAGGCAAAGTGGCGGTGCCGGACTGGATTTTGCAAAAACCGGGCCGTCTGAGCTTTGAAGAGTTTGAAATTGTCAAAAATCATACCCGAAAGGGTAAGAAGATGTTTGAGCAGATTATGTCTTCCGTGAAATCGGACAGTGAGAGTTATGACCTGTATTTATGTTGTGCCAAGGTCTGTATGAGCCATCATGAGCGTTATGATGGAGAGGGATATCCGGAAGGATTAAAGGGCGATGCAATTCCTATAGCTGCTCAGATCGTTGGTCTGGCAGATGCCTATGATGTACTGGTAAGTGAGAGAATATACAAATCTGCTTACAGTAAAGAGGAGGCATTTGATATGATTCTGGAGGGAGAATGCGGTGTGTTTTCACCTAAATTGTTACAAATTTTCCAGATGTGTCGAATGGAAGTGGAAAATATCTACGAATCATAAAGAAAAGTTCTAAATAAAATCCACCTTGCATATATTCTAGCAGTATGGTAGATGCACCCGTGTGTCGGCCAAAGCAAGGGGGATTTTTTTTATGGACAAATATAATGTATACCAGGATATGAACAGGCGCACCGGGGGAGAAATTTATCTGGGCGTTGTGGGACCGGTAAGAACCGGTAAATCAACTTTTATCAAACGTTTTATGGAATTGGTTGTTTTACCGGAAATTACAGATGAAAATGCAAAAGTGCGCACAATTGATGAACTTCCCCAGTCTGCGACCGGACGGACGATTATGACGACAGAACCAAAGTTCGTACCAAAGGAAGGTGCAGTCATTCATTTTCCGAATCAGGAAACAGGACGTATCCGGCTGATTGACTGCGTGGGATTTTTGGTGCCGGAGGCGTCCGGACATGAAGAGAACGAGAAAGAACGAATGGTAAAAACACCATGGTTTGACGAGGAAATTCCATTTTCCAAAGCGGCAGCTATCGGTACGGATAAGGTAATCTCGGAACATGCCAACATCGGTATCGTGATAACTACAGATGGTTCATTTGGAGATATTCCGGCAGATAATTTTAAAGGAGCAGAGGAAAAAACAATTCTGGCGTGTAAAAAGGCTGGAAAGCCTTTTATTATTTTGCTGAATACAGCAAAGCCACAGGCAGAGGAAACTAAAGAGCGCTTAAAGCAGATGGAAGAGCAGTATGGAAAACCGGTGATGGCGGTTAACAGCAAAGAAATGAGCAGGGAGGATATCTTTACCATTATGGAACATATATTGTCTGATTTTCCGATTACACGCCTGAATTTTATTATGCCAAAATGGGTCGAGTTTCTGGAACTTGACAATTGGTTAAAAGCTGATCTGGTGGAACAGTGCCGGGGAATCATCAGCAGGGTCAGACGCATGGAGGATGTGACACAGGAAAATATCAATATTCAGGCACCGTATATCAAAGAAATTTATATTCGTGATAAACAGTTGGAAAACGGTGTGGTAAATCTTACACTGGATTTTGAGGAAAGCTATTATTATGAAATATTGAGTGAAATGGTCGGCACAACGATAGAAGGAGAGTTTGATCTGATTGCTACCTTGAAAGAACTGGCAGGGAGGAAAAAAGAATACGAAGCACTTGCGACTGCCTGTGAGCAGGTAAAAGGCAGAGGATACGGAATTATGCCACCGGCGGAAGAAGAAATCCGGATTGCAGAACCGGAGCTAATCCGGCACGGGAATAAGTTCGGGGTAAAAATTAAAGCGAGCTGTCCGTCCCTTCACCTGATTCAGGCGAATATTGAAACCGAGATTGCACCAATTGTGGGAAGTGAAGAGCAGGCAAAAGACCTGATTGACTACATTGGACAGAATGGAAGAGAAAATCCGGATGGTATTTTTGATACGAATATTTTTGGAAAAACAATTCGCCAGCTTGTGGATGAAGGAATAAATTCCAAAGTAAATCGTCTGACGGAGGAGAGCCAGGTAAAACTGCAGGATACCATTCAGAAAGTAGTGAACGATTCCAATGGAGGACTTGTGTGTATTATAATATAAAAACGATATCTGCCGGAAATGAATGATTTTTGTTGACAAGATAGAAATGTGTTGTTATAATTTAATAAATGTAACATTTCTGTAACAAACATGTATTATGTTTGTAATCATTTTCGGGAGATGGATTAGCTTATGATAAACAAATGGAAAAAAACAGGTGCAATCGCACTGGCATGTGCACTGGTTCTTGGTGTTGTGATTCCGGGCCGTGCTGCTGTTGTTGCGACGGAAGAACAGGTAGAAGGTGCAAATGTTGTCATTGACCAGTACTGTATAAAAGTTGCTGCGGGAACTGTTGTTGCCGAGAGTTTCGAAGCTTTGGCGGGAACAGGAAGCGCCGTTGTGGCAGAGCCGGAGGAACCGGTCAAAACAGAAGAACCAAAAAAATCTGAGGCGGAAGCAGCCAAAGAAGGACATGTCGAGCTGAATCTGAATTACAGCCGTCTGGGAATTGCCAATAAAGTAGATACTTATTTGAATGTGCGCAATAAGCCATCGAAAAAGGGAAAAATTGTCGGTAAGATGACAAAAAATGCCGGTTGCCACATTTATTCCGTCAAAAATGGCTGGGCAAAAATCGTGTCTGGTGATGTGAGAGGATATGTAAAGGCATCGTATTTGACGATGGATAAGGAAGCTGAGGAACTGGCGACTAAGGTTGGACGTGAATGTGTGGAAATCCAGACGGATTCTCTTCGTGTGCGTGCGCTTCCGACAACCGATGCACCGATTTATTCGGTTGTATCAAAGGGCGAAGAATTCCGAATCAAGAAATCAAATCTTACGCTTGATTATGTAAAAAGTATTGTAAAGACAGAAAAGATATCCAAAGAGGCGATTGAACGCGCCGGCGGATATGAAAAGATAGAGGCATGCATGGGTGACTTTGTATGCATCAGTGTAGACGATGAATCTGCTTTTGTGGCAAAAGAATATGTAAAAGAACAGTATTCACTGAAGCGTGCAGTAAAAGTAAAGACCGTCCATTCCAGCAAAAAGAGCGGAGTTTCAAGTGGTCAGGCTTCGATTGTGGAATACGCCAAAAAGTTTCTTGGGAATCCATATGTATGGGGCGGTTCCAGTCTGACAGGCGGTACGGATTGTTCCGGATTTACGATGAGCCTGTACGCAAAATACGGATATTCCCTGCCTCATAATGCAGCGGCACAGGCAGGTGTGACCCGGAGTGTCAGTTCACCAAAACCGGGAGATTTGTTCTTCTACAGTAATGGAAGCCGTATTAACCACGTGGCGATGTATATTGGAGGCGGTATGGTGATTCATGCCAGCAATCCGACAGACGGTATCAAAATTTCTACCGCATATTATCGTCATCCGGTAAAAATCGGGCGTGTTATGAATTAACGTTCTGGTATAATTTTCAAAAAAACTGCTCATACTGTATACAAACGTTTTGGGAGGTTTATTATGAAACGCAGGTATATGGTTATCAGCAGTTTTTTTGTTGCCGTTTTTTTACTGGGAGTATTTTGCTATGCAAGTTCGTCCTATTCCGGTACTATCAGTGGCAAAGAGGCAGACAGTATCAGACAGGGCGTTCTTATTTCGCAGATGGTATCGAACGCTAACCAGAAGATAACAAGCGATACAAAATATATTGTAGAGGTTTATAACGCGGATACCGAGGAATTTGTTCGTGAGGAGAGAGCAATGCCGGCAGAGTTCGCGGGTATGACAAGAACAGAGCTGGAGGAATATCTCAAACAGTACAAAAAGGAGATGGAGGAAGAAGAAGCAGAGGAAGGACTTGAGAGTATACAGCTTGAAAGTTTTTCTAAAGAGGAACTCATCCTTAAGAAAACATACCGTGAACCGGAGGAAGAGACGGGCTTTTATCTCCGCTTTACAGAAGATGGAGAAGTAGGAGTTTATAAACGAGATGGAAAAACATTATATGAAAAAACCGGTATAAAAAAAGAGCGGATTCCGGTAGAAGAAGTGCGGAGACTGGAAAACGGATATGTGGTAGAAAATGAAAAAGAGCTGTATTCCATTCTTGAAAATTTCTCCAGTTAGGTTATACTGTATGTATTGGGAAAATGAGAGAAACAGAAGGCAAGTGTGAAATGAGGGCAATATGAGGGAATACAGCGATGTGGTAATTGTGGGGGCAGGTGCCTCGGGGCTTCTGTGCGGAGGTCTTTTAGCCTCCCACGGAATCCATGTATCTATTCTTGAAAAAAACAGCAGGACAGGAAGAAAACTTACGGCAACCGGAAACGGAAGATGTAATTTTACGAATCGAGATCTGCAGACAGACAAATATTATGGAGATGAAAAATGGCTGGAGCAGTTTCTGGAAGGATTTGGAGCCGGGGATATCATTCGGCAGTTTGAAAAAATAGGAATCTTTCATCGGGAAAAGGACGGCTATATATATCCATATACAAACCAGGCGGTAACTGTTGTTGATGCATTGGACCGGTTTTGCCGTAAAAATGGTGTTGAAATTGTATTGGATTGTAAGGCTTCTGCTATACAGAAAAGTACGGATGATAAAGGATACTGCGTGCGAACACCAGAGGGCAAAATTCGCTGCCGTTATGTGATACTCGCGACAGGCGGAAAGGCTTATGAAGAGCTTGGCGGGGATGGGAGCGGTTACAAACTGGTGAGGAGTCTGGGACATCAGGTACATAGTATTGCTCCCGGACTGACAGGTCTTATCTGTTCCGGAAACTGGTGGAAACAAGTCGCAGGGACAAGGGTACAGGGGAGATTTTCCCTGCTTATAAACCATCGTCCGGTGGTGGGTGAATGTGGAGAAATACAGATTACAAAAGACGGTGTGTCGGGAATTCCGGTATTTCAGTTATGTCGTGTGGCTGCGTACGCATTGGCAGAAGGTCAGTTAGTGGAAGGACTGATTGATTTTGTTCCTACGATGGGAGAAGAGCAATTACGCGATTGGATTGTACAGTATGGAATTGATGGACTGCTGCCGAAGAAATGGTCTGATTTTTTTCGCGGACGGGCAGAGATGGAGAAAAACATAAAGGCGTTCCGGTTTCCGGTAACGTCAACATTTGGCATTGCGCGGGCACAGGTTACAGCCGGAGGAGTGCCGACGGATGAACTGAGTTCTCTGACGATGGAATCACATTTGCAGCCCGGTCTTTTTGTCCTGGGGGAGCTTATTGATGTGGATGGAAAATGTGGCGGGTATAATCTTCATTTTGCATGGACATGTGCCTGCCGTGCCTGTGCGGAAATAGTAAGAAGAGAGAAATGAGGAACGTATGTTACAGTTATCACAGTGTAAAATTCATTATAAAAAGAATACACGCAGTCATCTGATAAAAAAGGTGGCAAGAGCTTTACATATAAAGCCGGAGGAAATATCGAACCTGAAAATCTGTAAACGAAATATTGATGCGAGAAAAAAACCGGAAATTTACTATAGTTATACCGTTTCCTTTGAAGTAAAAAACGAGCAGCTTGTGTTGCAGAAAAATAAAGGGAACCGGAATCTTGTGGTGTATCGTGGGGAACCGGATCTGCAAAAGCAGATAACGGCTGCTCCACAAAGGGAAAAAATCATTGTTGTCGGAGCAGGACCGGCGGGACTGTTTGCTGCGTATTATCTCAGTCTGTGCGGTCAGAAGCCCCTGGTGGTCGAGAGAGGGGCAGAAATGGAAGAGCGGATTGAAGAGGTGGAAAAATTCTGGAAAGAAATGACTTTAGAACCGGAATCGAATGTTTCTTTCGGTGAAGGTGGTGCCGGAACTTTTTCTGACGGAAAATTAAATACCGGTGTCAAAGATAAAACCGGAAAGAAACGTTTTGTGCTGGAAAGTTTTGTTCGTTTTGGAGCGGGAGAAGATATTTTGTATGATACGAATCCCCACATAGGGACCGATGTGTTGAGAAAAGTTATCATAAATATGCGAAAGGAAATGGAACAGCTTGGCTGTCGGTTTTTGTTCCGTACAAAGGTGACAGGTCTTTTGACAGATGAAACCTGTATTTTGCATGGCGTACAGGTGAGCCGGGGGAATAAGACGGAAACCATGGCATGTGACCGGTTGATTCTCGCCATTGGGCACAGTGCAAGGGATACGTTTGATATGCTTTGTGAAAATGGTGTGGAAATGTCCCCGAAAGCATTTGCGGTCGGAGTGCGTGTACAGCATAATCAGGACGATATCAACCGCATGCAGTACGGCATAGCAGATAATGAACTGCCGCCTGCTCCTTATAAATGTACCGGAAAAACAAAAGATGGCAGAGGGGTATATTCGTTTTGTATGTGCCCGGGCGGATATGTTGTAAATGCATCCACCGAAAAGGGTGGACTTGTCGTAAATGGAATGAGCAATGTGGCGAGAGATTCCGGTGCGGCTAACAGTGCGATTGTAGTGACGATTGAACCGGAGGATTTTGAAGGGGATAATCCGCTTGCAGGAGTCAGATTCCAACGAAAATGGGAACAGAAAGTGTACGGTCTTTTACAGGGAAAGATTCCGGTGCAGCGTTACGGAGATTTTAAAAACGATGTTTTGACGACTTCATGCGGATGTGTAAAACCATGTGTAAAAGGGCAGTGGGGGTATGCAAATCTTCGGAAAGCATTGCCAAAATTCGTAATAAATGGTATGATAGACGGAATGGAGTGCTTTGATAAAAAACTGTCAGGGTTTGCGGATGATGATGCACTTCTGATGGGATTTGAGGCACGCACATCCTCTCCGGTACGGATAGAAAGGGGAACTGATTTTGTCAGTAAGTCACATGATGGGCTTTATCCATGTGGCGAGGGTGCCGGATATGCAGGTGGCATTATGTCTGCAGCGATGGATGGTTTGCGAGTTGCAATGGCAATTCAGGAGAAATGGAGGAAAGAGGAATAAAGTGAAAGATAAAAAGAGGATTGTTTTTAAAATTGGAACATCAACCCTGACCCATGCGGAAACAGGAGGGCTTGACTTTGTTAAAATGGAAAAATTTGTCCGTATTCTGACGGATTTACATAATCAGGGAAAAGAAATCGTGATTGTATCTTCCGGAGCCATCGGTGTGGGAAGAAAAGCGCTTGGACTGCAGGAGAGACCGACGGAACGTTCCTTAAAACAGGCATGTGCAGCAGTCGGTCAGATTCGTCTGATGACGGTTTATCAGAAACTGTTTTCAGAATATAACCAGAATACAGCACAGATTCTCATGACAAAAATCACGATAAAAAATGATACAAGCAGACACAATGCGGAAAATACGTTTCGTGAACTTCTGGATCTGGGTGTAATTCCGATTGTTAATGAAAATGATACGGTAGCTACGGATGAGATAGATTTTGGTGATAACGATTATCTGTCGGCGATAGTATCCGCGATTGTAAAGGCTGATTTGCTTGTACTTCTCAGTGATATTGACGGACTTTACACAGATGATCCCAATAAAAATCCAGAGGCCAGGAGAATACCGTTTGTGGAGCACATTACGGATGAGATGCTATCCATGGCAAAAGGTCCGGTGACGGATCTCGGAACCGGAGGCATGAGTTCGAAAGTTGAGGCGGCCGGGATTGCCAATGATGCCGGAACGGATATGGCGATTATAAATGGCGAGGATATGGATAATATTACCCGCCTGATGGCAGGGGAAGATGTAGGAACCATATTTAAGGCGCACAAAACAAGACATTTTCACTTGAAAAATTATCTGGATCGCTAATCCGGTTGTCAGACAGGAGGTAAAAATGGATCAGAAAAAGATTGACAGAATCAATGAATTATATAAAAAACAAAAGGCGGGAACACTGACGCCTGAGGAAAAAGAAGAGCAGTCGGCGCTGCGGGCAGAGTACATTGCAGCAGTCCGGAATAATCTTCGCAATACGTTAGAGCATACTTCCATTCAGGAGCCGGATGGTACGATTCATAAACTGAAAAAAAGGACGACACACTGATGGAAAAAAAAGCGGCCAGAAGGCTGGCAATGCAAAAACGGGATGAAATACCGGATGCAGTGCGTATCCGGCTGGAAGAGAGTATATGTCACAAAATCGTGGACTCACCATGGTATAAAAAGGCACAGGCTGTTCTTTCCTATGTTTCTTTTCGCTCAGAAGTATCAACAGAACAGATACATAAAAGAATTTTGGAAGATGGGAAAAAACTGTATCTTCCCAAAACCTGTCCCGAAACACGGGAAATCGTCTTTTACCAGGTAGAAGACCTGCACCGGCTTATTCCCGGGTATCAGGGGATTTTGGAGCCGGATGACTCTCTTGCCGCGTGGACAGGAGAAGAGTGTACACTAATGATTATGCCTGGAGTTGCCTTTGACAGTGCCGGCAGCCGAATTGGCTACGGTGGCGGATATTATGACCGCTTTCTGGCACAGTATGCGGAGAACATTGCCCACAGTATGATGTTAGCCTTTGAAGTACAGCGTATTTCACGGATTGATAATGAAATTTTTGACTGGTCACCGGATGAAGTTGTGACAGAATTGGAGGAAAAATGGAACAGATAAGTTTGGAAGAGATTGGGAAACGGGCAAAACAGGCATCCAGAACGTTGAACCGGCTTGGTGTGTCCGAAAAAAACAGAGGGTTGTCAGCGGTAGCGGACGCATTGACTGCCAACAGTAAAAAACTTCTAACAGCCAATGCACTTGATGTGGAGAGGGCAAAAGAAGCGGGGATGAAAGAGTCTCTTATTGACCGGCTTACTTTGACCAAAGAGCGGATAGATAATATGGCAGAAGGAATCCGTCAGATTGTAGCGCTGGCAGATCCGGTTGGGGAAGTAATTTCTATGAAAACAACACCACAGGGACTGCAGATTGGGCAAAAACGTGTTCCACTTGGTGTCATTGGTATCATTTATGAATCACGTCCGAATGTGACGGCAGATGCATTTGGCCTCTGTTTTAAAACCGGAAATGCCGTGATACTCCGGGGAGGAAAGGACGCGATAAGTTCCAATGAACAAATCGTGGATGTAATCAGGCAGGCACTGGAGGAGGCGGGACTTCCGGCAGACAGTATCCAGCTTCTGATGGATACTTCACATGAAACGGCAGAAAAATTTATGCGGTTAAATGAATACATAGATGTCCTGATACCGAGAGGTGGTGCAGGACTGATTCGCACAGTCGTGGAAAAAAGTACGGTACCGGTCATCGAAACCGGAACCGGTAACTGCCATGTGTATGTAGATAATTCTGCTGATATTGATATGGCGGTATCCATTATTGAAAATGCGAAAACACAGAGACTTGGTGTTTGTAATGCCTGTGAATCCCTTGTAATTCACAGTGGAATTGCAAAATCAGTGCTTCCGCGTATTTGTGAGGTACTGGCTTCCCATCAGGTAGAAATCCGCGGAGATGAAAGAGCCAGAGAGATATGGCCGCAGATGAATACGGCGACCGTAGAAGACTATGGAACCGAATATCTGGATGCGATTATTTCTGTCTGTCTTGTGGACAGCATAGATCAGGCAATTGACCATATTAACACATATAATACAGGACATTCAGAGACAATTGTGACATCGGATTATGCGAATGCCATGAAGTTTCTCAATGAGATTGATGCAGCAGCCGTATATGTAAATGCTTCGACACGGTTTACGGATGGTTTTGAGTTTGGCTTTGGGGCGGAAATCGGAATCAGTACCCAGAAGTTACATGCCAGAGGGCCAATGGGACTTCTGGCACTGACTACAACAAAGTATATCATACTTGGGAATGGTCAGATTCGAAAATAAAAACAGAGGGGTGACTTATGAAGAAAATCAGAGATGGTCTCCGAATGGTTTGCCTTTTTATACGTCTAGTATTCGAGATGATAAAAAATTATTCATCTTTGAATGATGATTTGAAAAATAATTTTTACATATGCAAAAAAATATGCCAGAAAGTTGTGCAGTCGGCAAAAATACAATTGACACTGTGCGGTCCGGAAAATTTGGGAAATGTGGAGCCATTTCTGCTTGTTTCTAATCATCGTTGTTTTTTTGATGTGGTATTTTTGCTGGCGGCTGTGGAAAAGCCCATCAGTTTTGTGGCGGCAAAAGAACTTTTTTCGTACCCAATTTTGCGAAAATATCTGGCATCGATTCGATGTGTCATGCTGGATCGTAGTACGAAACAATTATCTAAGATTAAAGAGGATGTTGCAAATATGAAAGTGGCACTTGCCGGTGGAAACCTTGTTCTCTTCCCGGAAGGAGAATGCAGTTATTTTAGTAAACAGATGAGAAAGTTCAAAAAGGGGGGCTTTGTGTGCGTTTCCGAACTGGGAGCATTTATTGTACCGGCATTTATTCAGATTCGGGAAATACATAATATTGGCCGCTGGATGATCCCACAAGGGGAGGTAACCGTTTATTTCGGAAAAGGTTTTTATCCGAACGAGATTGCTGACACAAGAATTTCCGGAGCGCGGCTGGCTACATATGCCCAGAAAAAAGTTGCAGAGTTGCAAGAGCGCGCAGAATCCGGGGATAAAAACTTTTTTTGTAAAAATTATACAAAAATGTAAAAATATGTGGAAAAAAATCATGAAAAGTGTTAGTATATTTATATCATGAATTTGGAGGGGGAAAGACATGAATAAAAACAAACCCAAAGTATCGATTAAAGTGAAAGTACTGGTAGCGTCTCTGATTCCGTTGTTTTTGGTAACACTTGTGATTTCTTTGTATTCTCTGGATGCATTGCGAACAGGAATGCAGGACGAGGCATTATCGGGACTTCGCGAATTGTGCTACAGCGTCAGTACAGCATATGATGCCATTGCGGAAGGTGATTACCGCATGGACGGAGATAATTTGATAAAGGGTGAATATAACATCACGGAAAACGAAGATCTTATTGATAACTTTACAAAAAATTCGGACTCAGATATCACGATTTTTTATGGTGACACAAGACGTGCAACTTCGCTGAAAGATTCCAAAACCGGTAAACGTATTCTTGGAACAAAAGCATCTGATGCGGTAATAGAAGCTACGCTGAAGAGTGGAGAGGAATTTACCGGCACGGATATTGAAATTAATGAGGCAAACTATTATGCGGTTTATGTTCCAATCAAGTCAGGTGATGGTTCTATTGTAGGTATGGTTTTTGCAGGCCAGCCAAGCCAGGAAATTGATGCTGTCATCAATTCGCATATGAGAGGTATCTTTATACTTGCCATCATCTTTATTATTGTGGCTGCTGTTGTTGTGTTTTTCGTAGTGTCACGCATTGGCTCCGTAATCACAAAAACAAGTGACATGCTTCTTTATGTTTCGGAAGGAAATCTGACATTGCAGGTAGACAGTAAAATGCTGGCAAGAAAAGATGAACTTGGTATTATGGTTTCTTCATTACAGAAGCTTGCCGAACAGATTAAATCAGTGGTTACCGATCTTAAGCAGTTGTCCGATGTGCTCTCAGAATCCGGTGTGGATCTGAAAGATTTCGCAAGCAGTACCAACAATGCCGCAGATGAAATCAGCCGTGCGGTTGAAGATATGTCCCAGGGTTCTGTTTCTCAGGCTGAGGATGTGGAAAATGCTACCGTTCAGGTCGCAGAAATGGGCAACTCCATTGAAAATATTGTGGATGAAATAGAAAATTTGTACAGCAACTCTGAAAAAATGGAAAAATCCAAGAATGAGGCAGAGAAGATTGTCAATGAACTGGCAGCTTCCAGTGACCATACATACAATGCGGTAAAACGTATTGAAAAACAGGTTAAGCTGACCGATGAATCCGTAACACAGATTCAGCAGGCGGTCGCTCTGATTACATCTATTGCGGAAGAGACAAATCTTCTTTCTCTGAATGCATCGATTGAGGCTGCAAGGGCAGGAGAGGCAGGAAAAGGTTTTGCCGTTGTTGCTTCCCAGATACAGAAGCTGGCAGAAGAGTCGAACAGTTCAGCAGCATCTATTGCAGATGTAATCGAGAATCTGTCCTATGAGTCCAGAAATACGGTAGAAGCGATGAACAACATGCATGACATTATTATTGACCAGCAGCAGAAACTGGGAGATACAGAGACAAAATTCAGTGAGGTAAGCGCGGGAATCCAGTCTTCCCTTGAACAGATTAACCAGATTCGTGATGGTTCCGAGGTTTGCGATCAAGCCCGTATTAAAGTTACCGATATTATTCAGAATTTGTCAGCTATTTCAGAGCAGAATGCGGCTGCGACAGAACAGACTTCGGCTTCTATGCAGGAACTTAATTCTACAATGACGATTCTGGCAGATAAGTCGGAACAGCTTGGCAATCTGGCAGTACAGATTAATAAAGATCTGGATTTCTTTAAAATTTGATAGAGAGATAAATGATGCCAGAGGCAATATGGTTTTGAATATGGCAACATAAACAGACAAAACAACGATGAATCATTTATGACAGTGTTTGTGAAGGACATTGTTGTGAATGGTTTGTCGTTTTTTTGTGAACTCAAGTTAGTGCGGAGCACTCTGTTGACCACATGAATCTTTTGTAAATAATAATGGCAGCTACCTTGACATTTGTTGACAAAAAAATTATAATTAATTTATTATTGTATGCAATTTAGGAGGCAGTTGTATGAAACCATACGGATTAAATGAGTTACGAAAAATGTATTTGGATTTTTTTGAGAGTAAAGAGCATCTGGTGATGCCAAGTTTTTCGCTTGTGCCTCAAAATGATAAAAGTCTGCTTTTGATAAATGCGGGTATGGCTCCTCTTAAGCCATATTTTACCGGACAGGAAATACCACCGAAAAAACGTGTTACTACCTGTCAGAAATGTATTCGTACCGGCGATATTGAAAATGTGGGAAAGACAGCGCGGCATGGAACATTTTTTGAGATGCTCGGAAATTTTTCCTTTGGAGATTATTTTAAGCACGAAGCAATTGCCTGGTCATGGGAGTTTTTAACAAAGGTACTGGAGATTCCGGAGGATCGTCTGTTTCCTTCCGTGTATGAAGAAGATGATGAGGCTTTTGATATATGGAACAAAGAAATTGGTGTTGCCAAAGAACGTATTTTCCGTTTTGGCAAAGAAGATAACTTTTGGGAGCACGGAGCAGGTCCGTGTGGTCCTTGCTCGGAAATCTATTTTGACCGCGGTGAGAAATATGGCTGTGGCAAACCGGGTTGCACAGTTGGCTGTGAGTGCGACCGGTATATCGAGATTTGGAATAATGTATTTACCCAGTTTGAAAATGATGGAAATGGCAATTATGAAGAGCTGGCGAACAAAAATATTGATACGGGAATGGGACTGGAACGTCTGGCTACTGTCATGCAGGATGTAGACTCCATTTTTGATGTGGATACGATTAAGGCAATTCGTGATAAGGTTTGTCAGTTTGCAAATGCAACATACGGAGAGGAATACAAAAAAGATGTATCCATCCGCGTCATTACTGATCATATCCGTTCAGTTACCTTTATGGTGTCCGATGGTATTACGCCTTCTAATGAGGGACGTGGTTATGTACTCAGACGTCTGCTCAGACGTGCGGCACGTCACGGAAGACTTCTTGGCATTCAGGGAGAATTCTTGGCTGAATTAAGTAAAACCGTAATTTCGGAATCTCATACCGGATATCCGGAACTTGCAGACAGACAGGACTATATTCTCAAGCTGATTACGGTGGAAGAGCAGAACTTTAATAAAACGATAGATCAGGGACTTGCGATTCTTACAGAAATGATGGACGAGCTGGAGAAAACGAACCAAAAGGTGCTTTCCGGCGAGGATACGTTCAAATTATACGATACGTATGGTTTTCCAATGGATCTGACGATAGAAATACTGGAAGAAAAAGGGTTCTCGGTTGACGAAGAGGGATTCCATAAAGCGATGGAAAACCAGCGGGAAACAGCGCGGGCTGCCCGTGAGACAACCAATTACATGGGAGCAGATGTGACCATATATCAGTCCATTGATGCGTCTGTGGAAAGTAAATTTGTTGGATATGACCGTCTCAGTCATGAATCCCGGGTTACAGTGCTTACAACGACTGATGCAATCGTGGATGAGCTTGTGGCAGGACAGGAGGGAACCATTCTGGTAGAGGAAACCCCGTTTTATGCGACGATGGGTGGACAGGTTGCCGATAATGGTGTAATAGAAACAACCAGTGGTAAATTTGTTGTGGAAGACGTTATTAAACTGCAGGGAACGAAGATTGGTCATGTAGGTAGAATGACGGAAGGTATGATAAAAACCGGTGATAAGGTGGTTCTTACGGTAGATGAACACCGAAGAAATCTGACTGCAAATAACCACAGTGCAACGCATCTGATGCAGAAGGCGCTGCGTATGGTTTTGGGAAATCATGTAGAGCAGAAAGGTTCTCTTGTTGATAAAGATAAGCTTCGTTTTGACTTTACCCATTTTTCGCCGATGACAGAGGAAGAAATCGCAGAAGTAGAGAAGATTGTAAATAAGGAAATTCAGGAAGGACTTGATGTCCTAACAAAGGAGATGTCGCTCGATGAGGCAAAAAAGACAGGAGCGATGGCACTTTTTGGTGAGAAATACGGTGATGTGGTTCGCGTTGTCCAGATGGGAGATTTCAGCTCAGAGTTATGTGGTGGTACCCATGTAAATAACACCCGCAACATATCTGCTTTCAAAATTGTTTCGGAAAGTGGTGTGGCAGCCGGCGTGCGCAGGATTGAGGCATTGACCGGCGAAGGGCTTTTCGCTTATTTTAATACAGTTGAGAAAGAATTGCAGCATGCGGCAAAGCAGTTAAAAGTTGCACCGGCAGAAGTTGCTGACAAGATTGCGGCATTACAGGAAGAATTGAAAGTGATGCACAAAGAAAATGATAAGTTGAAAGCAAAGATTGCCAGAGAGGCAGCCGGTGATGTCACAAATGAGTCAGAAACGGTAAATGGAATTCAGATTCTTGCCAAACAGCTCAGCGACATTGATATGAATGGTATGCGGGAACTTGGCGACGAGACAAAGAATAAACTGGGAGAGGCATTTCTTGTGTTCGCCTGTGAATCAAACGGAAAAGTTAATCTGATTGCGATGGCAACTCAGGGAGCAATGGATAAAGGTGCCCATGCCGGTAACCTCATTCGGGAGATTGCAGCTGTTGTTGGCGGCGGCGGTGGTGGTCGTCCGAATATGGCGCAGGCTGGTGGGAAAAATCCGGCAGCAATTCCGGAGGCACTTAAAAAAGCGGTTGATGTTATGAAACAACAGCTTCAATAAATCATACTACAGATGGAGGGTTAAGTTATGAAAGCAAAAAAACAAAAAGTAGGGTTCTTTAACAAAATCGGATTTAAGCTCACATTGCTTGTGTTTATGGTTTCCATGTTGTCATGTGTAATCTGTATGCTTATTATGGTTCCGAGTAGTGAAGAAAAACTCGCCAAGGTAACGAGAGGAGAGATTCGTGGTCTTGTAATGGCATACAGTTCCAGAATTGAAACTCTCTTGAACGAGGGAAGTACGGTAACTTATGACTTGTATTCAGAGGTTTTGAAAGATGTTAAAATTGAGGATGTAGAATCCTCTTATGCATATATTGTAGATACTACGGGAATGATGTTATATCATCCAACAAAGGAAAAAGTTGGAAAGAGTGTTGAGAATGTTGTAGTAAAAGGAATAGTAGAGCAGATAAGAAATGGGCAGATACCGGATCCGGATGTCGTTGAATATGAATTTAATGGCACCATGAAGTATGCCGGATATCAGGTTCTGTCAGATAAGAGTACATTAGTTATTACAGCAGATGAAGATGAAATATTAGCAGATATTTATAATATGTCGGTAAAAGGATATTTAGGTGGCGCTGTTGTTACGATTATTTGTTCGGTGATTGGATTTTTACTTGTACTGTTTATCATTAAGCCGATTCATCGTCTGACCGCTGTGATTGACGAAACATCAGACCTTGATTTTTCAGATGACAAAGAAGCCGCTATTGTTGCAAAACGCAGGGATGAGATTGGATTTATGGCGAAAGCGGTTGTCCGTATGAGAGAGCAGCTTCGTCTTATGGTAGTAGATATTCAGGCAACCAGTAACCGGATTTATCAGAATGTTGCAGAGGTAAATGATGTCAGCAGCCGCATTCGTGAAGAATGTATGGATAACTCTGCCACAACAGAAGAACTTGCAGCCGGAATGGAAGAGACTTCTGCAACTACAGGTACGATATCCGACAATATTGATGGAATGAAAGATGGAGCTTCTGAGATTTATAAACTCTCTAATGAGGGTGTGAATCTTTCGAATGAAATTACAGAGCGTGCACTGTCACTTCGTGAATCGACAGATGTTGCCACACAGCGCACAACGGAAATGTATGAGAATATCAAAAAACAGGCTGCCATATCCATGGAAGCCACGCAGTGTGTACAGCAGATTAATGAGATTACAGAATCCATCATGCAGATTTCTTCCCAGACCAGTCTTCTTGCATTGAATGCTTCCATTGAGGCGGCAAGAGCGGGTGAAGCAGGTAAGGGATTTGCTGTTGTAGCATCTGAAATCAGTAAACTTGCCGGAGAAACATCAAACTCCGTCTCCAGTATTAATGATATTGTGCTTCAGGTAAATGCCGCTGTTGCTAATATGGTGAAGAACATGGAAGATACGACAAAATTCCTTGATGATGTCGTATTGAAAGATTATGAACAGTTTAAGTCGGTCAGTGTGCAGTACAACAAAGATGCAGATGTTGTCAAATCCAGCATGGGTAATGTGCAGCGTGCTATTGGTGACCTTACCAATGGAATCACCACAATTGCGGAAGCGATTAATGGCATCAACTCGACAGTAGATGAGTCCGCCATGGGTGTTTCGAACATTGCAGAAAAGACCAGCAATGTTGTGAATGAGACAGCGCAGAATGTAGAAATGGTAGAAACCTGTATGGAATCCGTAGAGACACTTGAGTCCATAGCGAAGAAATTCCGCATTTAATTTTCTAAATCAGGTATATAATAAATATCCCCTCAAATCAATCGTTCGATATGATTTGAGGGGATATTATTTCTTATAGAAAAGTACGACTGCTTTATTTAATCCGGTTACTTCTTCTCCATATATTCATTTTTTCTGCTTCCTTTATCAGTTCGTCGCGGAAATCGGGATGTGCAATGCTAATCAGGGCCTCTGCACGCTCCCAGCTTGATTTTCCTTTGAGATTTACCATTCCATATTCCGTAACAACATAATGTGTGTTGGCGCGGGTATCGGTTACGATAGAACCAGTGGCAAGGGTTGGGCGGATACGGGACTGAACATTTCCGGACTTATCTTTAAATGTGGAAGAGAGGCAGATAAAACTTTTTCCACCTTTTGATTTGTAGGCGCCAAGTACAAAGTCAAGCTGACCACCGGCACCGCTGATGTTTTTTGTTCCGGCCGATTCTGCATTTACCTGCCCGTAAAGGTCAATGTCGACAGCGTTGTTGATGGAAATGAAATTGTCGTGGGCAGAGATTGTGTCAATGCTGTTCGCATAATCAACCGGTACACTCATGCATTCAGGATTGTTGTCAAGATAATCATAGAGTTTCTTTGTTCCGGCCCCGAATGCATATACCTGGCGTCCTTTATTGATGTTCTTTTTGGAACCGTTAATTTTTCCGGCCTTTGCGATATCAACAAAAGCATCAACATACATTTCCGTGTGAACACCGAGGTCTTTTAAATCGGATTCTGCTATCAGGGAACCGACAGCATTTGGCATTCCGCCGATACCAAGCTGGAGACATGCTCCATCCGGAATCTGCGCAACAATCTGTCTGGCGACCGCCTGATCTACTTCAGTAGCTGCTGCAGGAGCGCCCATCTGTGCAATCGGAGGATTGTCTCCCTCGACGATCATATCCACTTTGGAAACGTGTATGCCCTCATCAAATCCCCCTAGACAGCGTGGCATATTTTCATTTACTTCTACAATGATGCATTTTGCTCGCTCGCATACAGCGGCCAGATGGGAGGCACTTGGACCAAAATTGAAATAGCCGTGCTCGTCCATTGGTGCAACCTGCATAATTGCCACATCTACATCATCCGGCATATCCCGGTAATAGCGTGGAAGCTCGGAATAACGGATTGGTGAATAGAAAGAAAAACCCTGTGAGACAGCCTTTCTCTCTATTCCCCCCATATGCCAGGAATTCCAGCAGAGATGATCGACCGGATTTTCAATTTTAAAAATTTCCGGTGTCCACATAAGAATTCCACCACGGAATTTTACATCGGTAAGTTCAGTTACCCGTTTTGCCAGTTCGGCATCTACTGCAACCGGAGTTGTAGTAGTCCATCCATAGTCTACCCAATCACCGGATTTTACAACTTTAGCAGCATCTGCAGCAGACGTGAGTTTGCTCTTATATAATGTTTCGTAATCCATAGAAAACCTCCTAAAATTTTTTTTACACTTGTTCTGTGCATAATTACTTTAATTTTATCATTTGCCGTCCGAGGGGTCAAGGGATTCCGGATGGCTTTTCTAAAGAAATATTTAACAGAAACATATGCCTGCTTTGGGCATATTTGACAATACACAAATAGGAAACAGATACCACATATAAAAAATGCATAAAAAAGTTTGTTAAAATGTTGACAATGCACCCTGTGTTTGGTATGATAGAAACGTGGTGGTAAATCTTTATACGTGAGTTGTGTTTACATAACTTACAGAATGGAAGGAAACATGACAAAAGCAATTTATCCGGGAAGTTTTGATCCGGTCACGTATGGACATCTGGATATTATATGCCGGGCTTCAAAAGTGGTGGACGAGCTGATAATCGGAGTTCTTGTGAATAAGATGAAGCAGCCGTTATTCACCATGGAGGAACGCCTTGAGATGCTGCGTGAGACAACAAAAGAGTATGATAATGTCAGGGTTGCGACCTTTGAGGGACTGACGATTGATTTTGCAAGAGAAAATGGCGCAAACCTGATTATCCGGGGACTTCGGGCCGTGACGGATTTTGAATCGGAAATGCAGATTGCGCAGACAAATCACAGCATTGACCCGGAAATTGATACCATGTTTTTTACTACAAGTCTGGAATATGCATTTTTGAGTTCGACAATTGCCAGAGAAGTGGCATTTTACGGCTCAGATGTATCGAAACTTGTTCCGTCGGTGGTGGCAGAAGAGTTTCGGAAAAAATTTCATCATGATTCTTAAATTAAAGGAGGATATATTTCATGTCTAAGAAAGTAGTTTTAGCAGGCGCATGTCGTACCGCAATTGGTAAAATGGGTGGTGCACTCAGCACAACTCCAGCACCAAAACTTGGTTCAATTGTAATTGAAGAGGCTCTGAAAAGAGCAGGTGTTCCAAAGGATGCCGTTGACCATGTATATATGGGTTGTGTAATTCAGGCCGGTCTTGGCCAGAACGTTGCACGTCAGGCTTCTATCGGAGCAGGTCTTCCAATTGAGACAACTGCTGTAACCGTTAATGTTGTCTGCGGTTCCGGTTTGAACTGTGTAAATATGGCAGCACAGATGATTCAGGCAGGAGATGCTGATATTGTAGTAGCTGGTGGTATGGAGAACATGTCCATGGCTCCTTATGCAGCAATGAATGCACGTTTTGGTTACCGCATGAACAATGGTAAACTGGTAGATACCATGGTAAACGATGCATTGTGGGATGCATTTAACCAGTATCACATGATGATTACTGCTGAGAATGTAGCAGAACAGTACGGAATTACACGTGAAGAACTCGATGAGTTCTCAGCAAAGAGCCAGCAGAAATGCGAGGCAGCTATGGCAGCCGGCAAATTCAAAGATGAAATTGTTCCGGTTGAAATCAAAGCAAAGAAAAAGACTATTGTGTTTGACACCGATGAGGGACCACGTGCCGGAACAACAGCAGAAGGTCTCAGTGCTCTTAAATGCTGCTCCGGAAAAGAGGGCGGTCTTGTAACAGCCGGAAATGCATCCGGAATTAATGACGGTGCTGCTGCTATCGTTGTTATGAGTGAAGAAAAAGCAAAAGAGCTTGGTGTTACTCCGATGGCTACTTTCGTAGCAGGAGCACTTGGCGGTGTGGATCCGAAAATCATGGGTGTTGGCCCGGTTGCTTCTACAAAGAAAGTATTTGCAAAGACAGGTCTTACCATTGATGACATGGATCTTGTTGAAGCAAATGAAGCATTTGCTGCTCAGTCTATCGCTGTAGGACGTGACTTGAACTTTGATCTTGAAAAACTGAATGTAAATGGTGGTGCAATTGCTCTTGGACATCCGGTTGGAGCAAGTGGATGCCGTATTCTTGTTACTCTGCTTCATGAGATGCAGAAGAGAGATGCGAAAAAAGGTCTTGCAACACTTTGTATCGGTGGTGGAATGGGATGTTCCACAATTGTTGAAAAATATTAATGGAGGATAAACCATCATGGAATTCATTACTTATGAAGTAGAGGGAATGGTTGGTATTATTACCATCAACCGTCCAAAAGCGCTGAATGCGCTCAATAGTACAGTACTTGATGAATTGAATGCAACACTGGACGCTGTTGACCAGAATGAGGTTCGCTGCCTGATTCTTACCGGTGCCGGTGAAAAATCATTTGTAGCCGGAGCGGATATCGGAGAGATGAGTACTCTGACAAAAGCAGAGGGTGAGGCATTTGGCAAGAAGGGAAATGATGTGTTCCGTAAACTGGAGACATTCCCAATTCCTGTTATTGCTGCTGTAAATGGTTTTGCTCTCGGTGGTGGATGCGAAATTTCGATGAGCTGTGATATCAGAATCTGCTCAGAAAATGCAGTGTTTGGCCAGCCGGAAGTTGGTCTTGGAATTACTCCTGGATTTGGTGGAACCCAGAGACTGGCACGTCTTGTCAGCCCGGGTATGGCAAAACAGTTGATTTATACAGCACGCAACATTAAGGCGGATGAAGCGTACCGTATCGGTCTTGTAAATGCGGTATATCCATTGGAAGAGCTTCTTCCTGCTGCAAAGAAAATGGCTGCAGGAATTGCCGCACAGGCTCCGATTGCTGTACGCAACTGTAAGAAAGCTATCAATGATGGACTTCAGGTAGATATGGACAAAGCAATTGTAATTGAAGAGAAACTCTTTGGTGACTGCTTCGAGACAGAAGACCAGAAAGCCGGAATGGGCAATTTCCTTGAGAAGGATAAAGAGAAGAAACTGAAAGTTGTTCCATTCAAAAACTGCTAATTGTTTGTAAATAATTTCAGGGGATTTTCCTTTTGGGGGAAATCCCCTGCACAATAAAAATATGGAGGTAAGATTTCAATGAAAGTAGGTATTATTGGTGCCGGAACTATGGGCTCCGGAATTGCGCAGGCATTTGCACAGACAGAAGGTTACGAAGTTTATTTGTGTGATATCAATGAAGAGTTCGCTGCAAATGGCAAAAACAAAATTGCAAAAGGACTTGAGAAGAGAGTAGCAAAAGGAAAAATGGAGCAGGCTGCTGCAGATGCGATTCTCAACAAGATTACAACCGGTGTAAAAGATATCTGTACCGACTGTGACCTGATTGTTGAAGCTGCACTTGAAGTTATGGATGTTAAGAAACAGACATTCAAAGAGTTGCAGGATCTTGTAAAGAAAGATGACTGTATTTTTGCAACAAATACATCTTCCCTTTCTATCACAGAGATTGGACAGGGCATTTCTCATCCGGTAATCGGTATGCATTTCTTCAATCCGGCTCCTGTAATGAAGCTTGTTGAGGTTATCCGCGGTGAGAACACAACTGATGAGGTAAATGACAAGGTTGTTGCGATTGCAAAAGAAATCGGAAAAACACCTGTTGAAGTAAAAGAGGCTGCTGGTTTTGTAGTAAACCGTATTCTGATTCCAATGATTAACGAGGCAGTTGGCATTTATGCAGATGGTGTTGCATCTGTTGAGGGTATTGACGCTGCGATGAAACTCGGTGCCAACCATCCGATGGGACCTCTTGCTCTCGGTGACCTGGTAGGTCTGGATATCTGCCTTGCTATCATGGAAGTACTTCAGGCAGAGACCGGTGATCCAAAATACCGTCCACATCCATTGCTGAGAAAAATGGTTCGTGCCGGTAAACTGGGATGCAAGACAGGAAAGGGATTCTACGATTATTCCAAGTAATAAATGCGAAGCAGGTTCGCTCTATGAAATAAAATAAGGAGGTTCATGTAAACATGGATTTTAAATTAGATAAGCAGCATGAAATGGCGCTTCAGCTGTTCAAAGATTTTGCTGAGAACGAAGTTAAGCCACTTGCGCAGGAAACGGATGAAACCGAAGTTTTCCCACGTGAAACCGTCACAAAAATGCAGAAGCTTGGTTTCATGGGAATTCCGATTGCCAAGGAATATGGCGGACAGGGCTGTGATCCTCTGATGTACACAATGTGTGTTGAGGAACTGGCTAAAGTTTGTGGTACGACAAGCGTTATTGTTTCTGCTCATACATCACTTTGCTGTGACCCGATTGCAACATATGGTACAGAAGAGCAGAAGCAGAAATATCTGGTTCCACTGGCAAGTGGAGAAAAACTCGGTGCGTTTGGTCTGACTGAGCCGGGTGCTGGTACCGATGCGCAGGGACAGCAGACAAAGGCTGTTCTGGATGGTGATGAGTGGGTGCTCAATGGCTCCAAATGTTTCATTACCAATGGTAAAGAGGCTGATGTATATATTATCATCGCTGTTACCGGTATTGTTGAAAAACGTGGCAGAAAAATGAAAGAGATTTCTGCATTTATCGTAGAAAAAGATACTCCGGGATTCTCCTTTGGTACAAAAGAGAAGAAGATGGGTATCCGTGGTTCCTCTACTTATGAGTTGATTTTTGAAGACTGCCGTATTCCAAAAGAAAACCTTCTTGGACAGCAGGGTAAAGGTTTTGGTATTGCTATGCATACACTGGATGGTGGACGTATCGGTATTGCTGCTCAGGCTCTTGGTCTGGCAGAAGGTGCGCTGCAGGCAACGATTGATTATGTGAAAGAAAGAAAACAGTTTGGTCGTACAATTGCACAGTTCCAGAATACCCAGTTCCAGCTGGCAGATATGGCTACAAAAGTAGAAGCTGCCAAGATGATGGTATACAAAGCTGCTATGGCTAAGGCTACTCAGAAGGTTTACAGTGTGGAAGCTGCTATGGCTAAGCTGTATGCTGCAGAGGTTGCTATGGAAGTTACGACAAAAGCAGTTCAGTTACACGGTGGTTATGGTTATATTAGAGAATATGACGTTGAACGTATGATGCGTGATGCAAAAATCACAGAGATCTACGAGGGAACTTCCGAAGTTCAGCGTATGGTTATCTCTGGTAGCTTATTGAAATAGGAGGTGCTCACGTGAAAATTGTAGTATGTATTAAACAGGTGCCTGATACAAAAGGCGGCGTTGTATTTAATCCAGATGGTACTCTGAACAGAGCTGCCATGCTGACAATTATGAACCCGGATGATAAAGCCGGTCTGGAAGCAGCATTGAGAATTAAGGAGCAGACAGGAGCAGAAGTTACTGTTCTGACTATGGGTCTCCCAAAGGCAGAAGAAGTGCTTCGTGAGGCAATGGCAATGGGAGCTGACAATGGAATTCTGGTAACCGATCGTGTACTCGGCGGTGCCGATACATGGGCAACTTCTACCACAATTGCCGGTGCGCTCAGAAACATTGACTACGATCTGATTATCACAGGCCGTCAGGCGATTGATGGTGATACCGCTCAGGTAGGACCTCAGATTTCTGAACACCTGGACATTCCGGTTATTTCTTATGCACAGGACATTAAAATAGAAGGTGACAGTGTTGTTGTTCAGCGTCAGTATGAAGACAGATATCATGTTGTAAAAGCAAAGATGCCTTGTCTGATTACCGCACTTGCAGAGCTGAATGAGCCTCGTTATATGACTCCGGGCGGAATTATGGAAGCGTTTGAAAAAGAGATTACCGTTTGGGGCAGAGCAGACTTAAAGGATGTAGATGATTCCAATCTCGGTCTGAAAGGTTCTCCAACTAAGATTGCTAAGGCTTCTGACAAAGTACGCAAGGGTGCCGGTGAGGTTGTTACTCTCGACCCGACAGAGGCAGCACAGTACATTGTTGACAAATTTAAAGAGAAACATGTAATCTAATTTATACATTGGTGAATCATGCGCAGCAAAGTTTCTGTGCAAAAGGAGGTAAAAATGAATTTAGAAGAATATAAAGGTGTATATGTCTTTGCACAGCAAGTTGATGGAGAAATCAGCAGCATTGCTTTTGAACTGCTCGGCAAAGCAAAAGATCTGGCAAAAGATCTGAACACGGATGTGACTGCAGTACTTCTGGGATCCGGTATTAAAGGCCTTGCAGATTCCCTTGCAGAGTACGGTGCAGATAAAGTTATCGTTGTAGATGACAAAGAACTGGAAGTTTACAGAACAGAGCCATATGCTCATGCACTGGCTTCCGTAATTAATGAGTACAAACCGGAGATTATGCTGGTTGGTGCTACTGCAATCGGACGTGATCTCGGTCCTCGTGTATCTGCACGTGTGGCAACTGGTCTGACTGCGGACTGTACGGTACTTGAAATTGGTGATTTCACAGACAGCATGACGAAGGAAGTTATTCCAAATCAGCTTCTGATGACACGTCCTGCATTCGGCGGAAATACAATTGCTACAATCGCATGTCCGTATAACCGACCACAGATGGCTACAGTACGTGCCGGTGTTATGCAGAAAATTGACCCGATTAAAGGGGCAAAGGCAGAAGTAATCGACTACAATCCGGGATTCACTCCGGACAACAAGTATGTTGAGATTCTGGAAGTTGTAAAAGCGGTATCCGATGTAGAGGACATTATGGATGCCAAGATTCTTGTATCCGGTGGACGCGGTGTCGGAAGCAAAGAGAATTTCAAACTTCTGCAGGATTTGGCAGATGTTCTTGGCGGAACCGTAAGCTGTTCCCGTGCTGTTGTTGATAACGGATGGATGCCAAAGGATCTTCAGGTTGGACAGACCGGAAAAACGGTTCGTCCAAATGTATATTTTGCCATTGGTATATCCGGTGCTATCCAGCACGTAGCCGGTATGGAAGAGTCTGATATCATTGTTGCCATCAATAAAGATGAGACAGCTCCTATCTTTGATGTAGCTGATTATGGTCTTGTTGGTGACTTGAACAAAATTCTTCCACAGTTGACCGAAATGCTGAAGAATGAGATAGCAGCCAAATAATTAATGCTTTTTGCACACGGATACTTTACCTCTTGTGGCAGGGTATCCGTGTGATTTTTTTGGAATGGAGATTAGTATGAATCCAATTGGTGTAGTTATATGCAATTATAATAAGCGGGATTTTGTATTAGAATGTATCAGGAGTGTATGGGAGAGTAAAGTACATAATTTTGATATTTACATGGTAGATAATGCCTCGACCGATGGCAGTGTGGAGGCAGTGAAAAAGGAGTTTGGAGATCGGGTTACAATCCTTGAAAACAAAGAAAATCTTGGTGGCTCCGGCGGTTTCAATACTGGACTCCGGGTTGTGAAAGATAAGGGATACCGTTACTTTATGTGTCTGGATGATGATGCACAGGTGGATGAAAATGCCATAAATACTCTGTATGAGTATATGGAAGAAAATCCGGATGTGGGAATGGCAGGCGCCCGAGTATATCACATGCAGATGCCCGAATACATCCAGCAATGCGGGCTTCTGATTGATTTTGAACACTGCAGTGCGAAAACACTGTATGCAGATGTTTTGGAGGATGGAAGTCTGCCGGAAGTGATTGCATGTGATACGGTTGCAACCTGCGCGGTTATGGTGCGTGGGGATGTCATACGGAACACAGATGTTGGTATTATGCCGGAAGATAATTTTATTTACTGGGATGATATGGAGTGGGGACATAGGATGCATCTTGCCGGTTATCGGACGGTGACGCTTGGAGGTGCCCGGGTACTTCATCAGATGGGTGCAAATGTACGAAAACCAAATACTTTTCTGGATTATTATATGTGGCGCAACCGCACAAATTTTTTTATGCGTTATACGCCGGAGGAAAAGCTGGAGGAGATGAGTGTTCAGGCACTCTCTGGTATTTTTGATGCCATGTATGAGAGCATGTATAGAGAAGAACATAATGTTATGCAGTCCATTTCTTATGCCTATCAGGATGCCCTGCAGGGAGTAAGAGGGAAAGCGGATGCATATAAAATTTTAGAAAATGATGCGAATGATGATAAACTGAGTTTGTTTATCAAAGATAAAAAAACTTTTTATATAAAGGAAGAGGGACAGAATGAAGATGCGCTATACCTTCGAAATTTCCTTTTAAGTGTGAATCCCGGGCTGAAGGAGATGGTCTCGGAAGAAAAGGCAGAAATGGTATTTCACCTGTGCCCTTATATCTTTCAGGTAAAGGATTTTTCACTGAATGAGATATACATTGATTCAGAGCGCAATTGTATGCTCGACGAAGACGATGCAGTGGCAGTGCAGAATTATGATTACAGCAAGCTGTTGTTCATTTATATGAATCAGGGAATTTTTATGGCTGCGTCAAGGAATATGCGTAAAAAAGGAGATAATGTAAAATGAATAAACGGGTATTACGATTTCCGGACGGTTTAAAGAAAGCAGTTACACTGAGCTATGATGACTGTATAGAGGCAGACAATAAACTAATCGGTATGATGGAAAAATATCAGATGAAGGGTACCTTTAATCTGATTCCCGGGTGGTTTGCCAAAGAAGGAACAGTGTATCCGGAAGAGGAAACTTATCGTCTTGTGACAGAATCTATGGCAAAAGAAATGTATGATAATCCTCTGGTTGAAGTGGCTAATCATGGAGATCAGCATAAATACATGACATCTTTATCTACGGCTGAGATGGCTGATGATATGATTACCTGTCGGAAGAAACTGGAAAAAATGTATGGGAGAAATGTGCGTGGGATGGCATATCCATATGGCTGGTACAGTCCGGAATTGATGAATGTACTGGATATGTGTGGTGTGGCATATTCGCGAACAGTTAACAGTACTCATAGGTTTGAACTTCCGGAAAACTGGCTGACATGGCATCCAACCTGTCACCATGATGATGAGAAGCTGATGGAACTGACGAATCAGTTTCTTTCTTTGCAGGTAGAAGACCAGCCAAAGTTGTTGTATGTCTGGGGACATACTTTTGAATTTGAGAGAAATAAGAATTGGAACCGGATGGAAGAATTTATGCAGAAAATATCCGGAAATGAAGATATCTGGTATGCAACTAACATAGAAATTTATGAGTATGTGAAAGCATATGAGAGACTGGAAATATCTGCGGATGGAACGAGAATTGTAAATTCATCCAGAATTCCTGTATGGACAGAGATTGACGGAACTATTTTTAAAGTAGAGGAGGAATTGATACTTTCATGAAAAAGTATGTGATACTTACGGGGACACTGTGTCTGTTTCTCTTCTGCGGATTATTCTGTGGACAGAGAGCAAGAGCTGCTACGCCGGTGCAGAAGTGGGGACAGCTTTCTGTTAAGGGAACTGATATTGTTAATAAGAACGGAAAAAAAGTGCAGCTAAAAGGAGTTAGCACACATGGGATTGCGTGGTTTCCGCAGTATGTGAATAAGTCCTGTTTTCAGAGTTTTCGAAAAATGGGGGCAGACACAATCCGGCTTGCCCTGTACAGTGATCCGAATGCCGGTTTTTCTACGAGCCTGTATGACAAAGTAGAAGAGGGGGTCCGAATTGCAACAGAACTCGGAATGTACGTTATCATAGACTGGCATATTCTCAGTGACGGTAACCCGAAGACATACCAGAAACAGGCTCTTAGTTTTTTTACCAGATTTGCAAAAAAATATGGAAATCAGAAGAATATACTGTATGAAATCTGTAATGAGCCAAATGGCGATGTCACATGGGAGCGGGATATCCGCCCGTATGCCAATAAAGTAATTAATCGGATCCGTAAATACGATAAAAAAAATATCATCATTGTGGGAACACCGACATGGTCCCAGGACGTGGATATTGCGGCTGCAAAACCTTTGAAGCAGAAAAATCTTGTATATGCACTGCATTTTTATGCAGCTACCCATACCGATGCTATTCGTCAGAAATTGAAAAAAGCGCATCAGATGGGACTTCCGGTTCTGGTATCCGAATTTAATATTTGCGATGCTTCCGGCAATGGTACGATAGATAAAAAGAGCGGTAATCAGTGGATGAAACTTTTAAAGAAGTATAAGATTGGTTATATCGCGTGGAATATTTCAAATAAAAATGAAACCTCTGCATTAATCAAACCGTCGTGTCAGAAAACAGGAGGATTTACAAAATCAAATCTCTCAAAGACCGGCAGATTTATTGCAGCATGGTGGAAAAAATAAAAAGCAGGAGGTTTTGGTATGAGTATCAAAATTCAGAAAGTAACAGATGAGAGTTTTAAAAAGTATGGACGAGTTCTTACATCGGATTATGATGTGGCAGAACTTATCGGGGAGATGGGAAAAACTCCCTGCCCGGATGATGTGATTTATATTCCATCCGATCCGGAACTTGAGAAACTGGCGATTATGAAAGATTTTACAGACAGCCTTTATGGCGGACTTCCAATTCAGATTGGTTATTGTAATGGTCATAATAATCGTCTCAATGCTGTCGAGTATCACCGTTCGTCAGAGGTCAATGTAGCCTGTACAGATGTGATTCTGCTGATTGGAAGTGAGCAGGACATCGAGGATGACTTTACTTACGATACCAGTAAAATCGAGGCATTTCTTCTTCCGGCAGGAACGGTGGCAGAAGTTTATGCAACCACATTGCACTACGCACCATGCGGTGTAGACGGGGAAGGGTTCCGCTGCGTTGTGGTACTTCCAAAAGATACGAATCTTGACCTTGAGGTAAAACCGGGAAAAGCTAAAGAAGATAAGCTTTTAGTTGCCCGCAATAAGTGGCTGATTGCTCATGAAGATGCCAAAATTCCGGGAGCATTTAATGGTCTGAAAGGTGAGAATATCGAGATTTAAAACATATCATTTATTACTAAGAGAAGCTGTCGCTTTCATGATTAAAAATCAGTCATGAAGCGGCAGCTTCTTATTATGTTATGTGCGACAGAACTTTTGTTATTCTACCGTTACACTCTTTGCCAGATTTCTTGGCTGGTCTACATTGAGTCCCTTTTCTACTGCTACATAATATGCGAGATACTGCATGATAACCGCACTGACAAAAGGAGAGAAAAGCGGGTCTGTCTCCGGAAGTACGATGTGGTGGTCACAGAGTGCAGAATCTACAACAGCGTTCGGCGAGGTCACTAAAATTACACGGGCACCGCGGGAACGTACTTCCTGAACATTGCTGATGATTTTCGCAAATACATCCGGCTGGGTGGCAAAAGCAACTACCGGAACATTATCCGTAATCAGAGAGATTGTTCCGTGTTTTAATTCTCCCGCTGCATATGCCTCGGAATGAATGTAGCTGATTTCCTTTAATTTCAGGGATGCTTCGCAGGAAAGCGCATAGTCAAGTCCTCTGCCGAGGAAGAAAATATCTTCACTGACGGAAATACGTTTGGAAATGTTTTCAACCTGGGCATCATACTCGAGAACATCTTCAACACGGTCTATTGTATCCATCATTTTTTTCATATAGGCTGCAGCTTCTTCGTGGGAAATCTTTCCAGTAGCAAGAGCAAAGCGGAATGCGAGCAGATACATAACCGCCATCTGGACGGTATAGGCTTTTGTGCTCGCAACAGCAATTTCCGGACCCGCATGAGTATAGAGAACATAGTCACTTTCTCTTGCAATAGAAGAGCCTTTTACATTTACAATAGAGAGCGTTTTCGCCCCGCGTTCTTTGCCAAGACGCAGCGCTGCCAGCGTATCGGCTGTTTCTCCTGACTGCGATACCGTGATCAAAAGGGTACGATTATCGATAATTGGATTCTGATACCGGAACTCAGAGGCAATTTCTACAGTTACCGGTACACGGCACAATCGTTCAATCATATTTTTTCCCATTAAACCGGCGTGCATGGCTGTACCGCAGGCGGTAATTACAATGCGGTTAATATTTTCAAAAATGGAGTCGTCTACCGAATCCTCTGTAAAATCAGGAATTCCACCTACAAAACGCGGACGGATGGTATTGCGGAGTGCTTCCGGCTGCTCATGGATTTCTTTCATCATGAAATAGTCATAGCCGCCTTTTTTTGCCGCGGCAACATCCCAGCTGATATGATGGATATGTGGGCCGTACACTTCGCCGTGTTCATCGCGTACAATAATCTCATCTTTTGTTATTTTGGCGATATGTCCCTCTTTGAGAACAAAATAATGTTTGGTATAGCTTACCAGGGCTACCATATCGGAAGCGATAATAGAGCCTTTGTCGGTATGGGCAGCAACCAGTGGTGATCCGTTGCGCACCGCATAAATAGTCTCAGGAATATCTGAAAACATAATACAGAAGCCATAGGCACCTTCCAGTTTTCGAATGGCATTGTGAATGGCGGCTTCCGGATCTCCTTTGTAACAGTCGTTAATTACCATAGCGGCAATCTCGGTGTCTGTCTGGGACACAGGTTCCATTCCTTTTTGTTCCAATTCTTCTTTTAATTCTTTATAATTCTCGATTATTCCATTATGGATCAGAGTAACACGACCTGCCGTATGAGGATGTGCATTTGTATCGGATACTCCGCCATGGGTTGCCCATCGCGTGTGTCCAATTCCGCAGGTAGTGACATCATCTGCATGTTCTGCTGAAACTTTATCTCTGAGACACGAAACCTTTCCTATCGTTTTTACCGTTTTTATCGTATTATTCATAAAATATGCAATGCCGGCACTGTCATAACCCCGGTATTCCAATGTCTGTAAACCGCTGATCAAAGCCTTTTTTGCGTCCTGAATTCCTACATATCCGATAATTCCACACATTTTTTAACCCTCATTTCTGCGTTGACTTTAGTATTAATATATTAGTTTTATTATATGTGATAGTATCATTTCCTGTTACGGATGTCAAGAAAGCCTGAAGGATTAAAGGTTGCGAAAAAACGTTGTATGCTGTATACTTTGATACAGAGAAAAAGCACAAATGAATGTGCGGAAATGAGGACAGAATGAGCAGTTTTCGCGTAGAACTAAAAAAAGTAGTAGATGATTCTTATGATGTACAGATTGGACAGAATCTGGTTCCGGTTCTGATTCAGGACATTCAGAATGGATTGGCGGGAAAAATAAATAAATTTGCGGTAATCACGGACACTGAAGTGGAAAAACGGTATGCCGCTCCGATATTATCCGAATTAAAGAAAGCGGGATATCAGGGTGATTTGTTTGTGTTCCCGGCTGGGGAAAAGAGTAAGGTGCGTAAAACAAAGGAAATGCTTGAGGATGCTATGCTTGCAAAAGAGTATAGAAGAGACTGCTGTGTGATTGCAGTAGGTGGTGGTGTCGTGACGGATCTGGCTGGATTTCTGGCGGGAACATTTGGCAGAGGGGTTCCATTTATAAATTTTGCTACAACGCTTTTGTCGGCTGCGGATGCGTCTATTGGAGGAAAAACTGCGGTGGATACAGATCTTGCCACCAATCTGATCGGACTGATTTACCAGCCGCTTAAAGTGTATGTGGATATTGATACGTGGAAGACTCTTCCAGGGCGTCATCTGACCAATGGTATGGCTGAGACAATAAAACATGCCTGTCTGGCAGATCGTGAGCTGTTTGAGTATATCGAAAATCATCTCGACGATATCCTTTCCTGCGATCCGGATGCCTGTATTTATATTTCCGAACGCAATTGCGCAGTAAAATATAATGTTGTCATGAAAGATGAAAAAGAAAAAAATCTCCGGGAAGTTTTAAATCTTGGTCATACTGTTGGACGTGCCATTGAGACGGTGAGTGATTACCGGCTGCTTCATGGGGAAGCACTCTCGATAGGAATGACGGCACAGGTGAATCTTGGCTGTAAGTGCGGGTATGTCACAGAAGCAGAGAAAAATCGCGTAATCGCGCTTTTGAAAAAAACCGGTTTGCCGGTAGAAGTTCCGGAGTATATCGATAAAGAGGAACTGGTAAAAAAATTGTACACCGACAAAAAAGTGCGGAATGGTAAACTACGATTTGTTTTCCAAAAGGGAATCGGGGAGGTAATGACATTTGGAGATGAAGTATATGCCAGACCGGTAGCAGAGGATGAAATCCGCGATATTTTGTCAAAAATGTAAGGGATTTAGGTGTCTGTTGACAATATGGAATTTGTGTGCTACACTTGAAGACAGATTGGGGATATCTCAAGAAGGGGCACACCACCACGGGTGTGGATTTTCTTGTGATATCCTTTTTGAATATTTATCGTGCATATTCTGTGTGCAGAAAGGAGAAAACATGATTCGTATTAATGGTGAAGATAAAAACGGTTACGATGATGTATCTGTCGAAGAGATGGTGAAGAGAGAGAACTTCAGCAAAGACCGTATTGCGGTAGAGGTGAATGGAGATATCGTCAGCAAAAGTGTATACCATGAAACGATACTTCATTCCGGAGATATAGTAGAAGTTGTCAGTTTTGTCGGTGGAGGCTGAAATCGCCTGAAAAAGTAGAATAGATAATAAGATTAAAAGAAAATGGAGAAAATGATGAATAAAAAAGAAGATAAATTAATACTTGGGGGACATGAGTTTGATTCCCGTTTTATCCTGGGATCCGGGAAATATTCCCTGGATCTGATCAAGGCTTCTGTAGAGAATGCAGGAGCACAGATTATTACACTTGCACTTCGTCGTGCAAACCAGAACGGAAGAGCAAATATTCTTGACTTTATTCCGGAAGGTGTAACGCTTTTACCGAACACCTCCGGTGCGAGAAATGCAGAAGAAGCTGTTCGGATTGCCCGTTTATCACGTGAGGTTGGCTGTGGTGATTTTGTAAAAATTGAAATTATGAGAGATACCAAATATCTTTTGCCGGATAATCATGAGACCATTAAAGCGACAGAAATTCTTGCCAAAGAGGGATTTATTGTTATGCCATATATGTATCCGGACCTGAATGTGGCAAGAGATTTAAAAGAAGCTGGGGCTGCGTCCATTATGCCGCTTGCTGCGCCGATTGGTTCGAATAAAGGGCTTTGCACGAAAGAATTTATCCAGATTTTGATTGATGAAATTGATCTGCCTGTTATCGTAGATGCCGGAATCGGAAAACCATCTGAGGCATGTGCAGCGATGGAAATGGGAGCTGCTGCTATCATGGCAAATACCGGTATTGCTACGGCGGGTGATATCCCGGCAATGGCAGAGGCATTCAAACTTGCCATTGAGGCAGGAAGAACTGCTTATCTGGCGGGAACCGGCCGCGTACTGGAACGCGGGGGGAGTGCATCCTCACCGCTTACCGGTTATATTCAGGACGGAAGTAAAGAAGATTAGGTGGAAGAATAAGTTTGATAACTTATTTTTCACACGGCTATTTGTGCCGCAGGCGTAAGCGCCTGCGGAATGGAGGATTAATATGGCAATCGAGAAAGTAAATGAAAGTATACTCAGTAAATCTGTTCTTGAAGATATGAAAGAGAATCGGATTGATCATATGACATATCTTGAGGGTATGGAAGTACTGGACTCGGATATTGATAAACAGGTAATTGAGGCAATGAATGCCTATGATTATGATTCATATACCGCAGCGGATGTGAAACGGGCAATTTATAAGGACAACCGTACACTGGAGGATTTTGGAGCTTTGCTGTCGCCGGCAGCTCTGCCGTTTTTAGAGGAAATGGCACAGATGGCGCAAAAGGAGACAAGAAAGCATTTTGGAAATTCCATTATGATGTTTACACCACTGTATATTTCCAATTATTGTTCCAATTATTGTATTTACTGTGGATTTAACTGTCACAATAAAATCCGCCGCGCAAAACTGAATGCCGAAGAGATTGAGCAGGAGATGATGGAAATCGCAAAAAGCGGGCTTCAGGAAATCCTGATTCTGACAGGTGAAAGTCCGGAAATGTCCGACGTTTCTTATATTGGAGAGGCGATAAAAATTGCCAGAAAGTATTTTAAGGTAATCGGATTGGAAGTTTATCCGACCAACTCTGACAACTACCGGTATTGGCACGAATGTGGTGCGGATTATGTAACGGTATTTCAAGAAACGTATAATTCTGATAAATACGAGACACTGCATCTGGCGGGAAACAAACGAATTTTCCCATACCGGGTAAACTCGCAGGAGAGAGCATTGAAGGGTGGTATGCGCGGTGTTGGATTTGCTGCTCTTCTCGGTCTTGATGATTTTAGAAAAGATGCTTATGCAACGGGAACGCATGCCTTTCTTTTGCAGCGGAAATATCCGCATGCAGAGATTGCATTTTCCTGTCCGCGACTTCGTCCAATCATCAACAATGACCGAATCAATCCGATGGATGTACACGAGGCACAGCTTTTGCAGGTTGTGTGTGCCTACCGACTGCTTCTTCCATTTGCATCTATTACCATTTCAACTCGTGAATGTGAGCGCGTCCGCGACAATTTGATTCAGATTTGTGCGACAAAGATTTCTGCCGGTGTTGATGTGGGAATCGGCGGTCACAGCGGAGAGGAAAAAGGGGACGAGCAGTTCGAAATTGATGATACAAGAAATGTGCAGGAAATCTTTGATGCGATTTTGTCAAAGAATCTCCAGCCGGTTATGAGTGATTATATCTATGTATAGAATAGCAGTGACGAACCGGAAGCTATGCGATGGTGATTTTTTAGCGCGAATCCGGGAACTGGCGGCCGGCAGTTATTATCAGGCAATTATGCTGCGTGAAAAGGATTTGCCGGAAACCGAATATAAAGTCTTGGCAAAAGAGGTACTGGAAATTTGCAAAAAAGAAGAAAAGATTTGTATTTTGCACAGCTATCCCAATGTGGCGATGGAATTCGGTCATCCGTATCTGCACCTGCCACTTCCGGTTTGGGAAAAAATGCAGAGACCGGAGCGACAGCAACTTCGAGAGCGTATGACAAAGATGGGGACATCGGTGCACTCGAAAGAACAGTTGCATAAGGCGTTACTGCTCGGGGCAGATTATGTGTGTGCCGGTCACATTTTTACGACAGACTGTAAAAAGGATTTACCTCCAAGAGGACTGGATTTTTTGAGAGAAATGTGTTCGGACAGTCCGGTTCCGGTATATGCTATAGGGGGAATACGGGAAGACAATGAGTATTTGACGACAAAGCAGGGAGCTGCAGGCGTTTGTATTATGTCAGGCTCTATGAAAGGGATTGTATAAATAAAAATCGTGAGTTAGGAGTGTGTAAAAGTGCCAATAAAAATTAAAGATTCTTTACCGGCGCAAAAGACGCTTGAGGGTGAAAATATATTTGTAATGACGGAGTACCGTGCAATGCATCAGGATATCCGTCCGCTTCATGTTCTTATTCTGAATCTGATGCCGACGAAAATTGTCACGGAAACCCAGCTTCTCCGTAAGCTTTCCAATACACCGCTTCAGGTAGAGGTGGAATTTCTGCAGACAGCAAGTTATCAGTCAAAGCATGTAGAATCCAGCCATCTGGAAACATTTTATACAGTTTTTGATGAAATAAAAGAGTGCAATTATGATGGGATGATAATTACCGGAGCACCTCTTGACTATACCGATTTTGAAGATGTTGCATACTGGGACGAGATATGCAAAATTATGGAGTGGAGTAAAACCCATGTACACAGCACCCTGTATATGTGCTGGGGAGCATATGCCGGCTTGTATTATCATTATGGCATTCCCAATGTATATCTGCCGGAAAAGCTTTCCGGTGTATATGAACATCAGGTATTGAAAAAAAATTCACCACTTTTCCGTGGTTTTGACGATACTTTTGTGGCGCCTCAGTCCCGTGCCATGACGGTACGTCAGGAGGATGTGGAAAAAGTTCCACAATTGGAGATACTTGCCGTTTCTGAGGAAGCGGGCATTACCATGTTGAAAACAAAGGACAGCAGGCAGTTTTTCATGACCTGTCATCCGGAATATGACGCGGATACGCTTGCACTCGAATATCAGCGTGATAAGGAAAAAGGATTAAATCCCAAAATTCCGGTCAACTACTTCCCAGACGATAATCCGGAGAATAAACCAATTGTCCGCTGGCGCTCTGCGGGACAACTCTTTTACAGCAACTGGCTCAATTATTATGTGTACCAGAGTACCCCGTATGATGTGACAGAAATACAATAAAGACATAAGAAGCTTCTTGTCTGAAAAGGAAAGATATGGTATAGTTTTAGTAACATTTCATGTAGAAAATCACAAAGGGGGCTTACTGTGAAAAAATCACTAGCAGCAAAAATACTGATACCGTTTTGTATTCTTGCGATTGTATGTGGACTGTGTTCCGGACTGATTTATTCCCGGATTGCCAGAATGAATCAGGTAACTACTGAGATTAGCGATAATTATCTCACAATTACAGAACTGATTGGGGATATTGAAACTGATTTTGCAACGATGAAGCAGCTGATTGTTTCCTATGCAACTTCCACGGATGATGATGAAGTAAAACGGTTAAAGAGGGATATTATTTCCATCCATGGGGCTATTACGGCAAATCTCATCACAATAGAAGGTAAATGTCTGTCAGATGAGGCTCTTAACAGATTTAAGGAATTAGCTACTGCGTATCAGACGTATGATACCAGATATAACGAAATTTTGAAGAATATTGACAGCTACGAAATTATGGGGCTGAAAGCTTTGAATGAGGCAATCGGTGATATGTATGATGTCTTTCAGGAATCCATTGACTCCACCAGACAGTTTTGTAAAGAGCAGGTTGCCAGTGCAAAGCAGTCTCTTGCAACGACAGGACGGGAGAGTACGATTGCATTTGTTATTCTTATTGTCATGCTTGTAATCTCACTTGTGGGTTGTGTTTTGCTGGCCTTATTTACAATTCTTTCACCGACGAAACATGCTATCCGCAAGTTGGATACCATTATTGAAAGTATTGAAGATGGCAGAGGAGATCTGACAAGTCAGATTCGTGTCGAGACAAAAGATGAGATTGGCTCATTAGTCATGGGTATCAATAAATTTATTGATCTGCTCAAAGCTATCATTATTGAAATCAAGCAGGATGCAACCGAACTGAAAAACAATGTGAATACCGTTTTTGAAGGAGTAAATACATCCAATTCTGATATTAATGTTGTTTCCGATACGATGACACGTCTTGCAGCCGGAATGGAAGAAGTGGCAAGTCATGCGGAAAATCTGAACAATCAGGCGTCAACTATATATCAGGCGATGGAAGGAATTGCCGGACAGGCAAGTGGTGGCTCTGAATTTGCAAAAGAACTCAAGGAGAGGGCATCTGCACTCCAGATTAGTGGGCAGGAGCGCCGGCAGATAACCGGTAAGATGGCATCAGATATCAATAATCTGCTTCAGACTTCTCTTGAAAAGAGTAAAGATGTAGAAAAGATTAATGCATTGACGGACGAGATTCTTGAGATTTCTTCCCAGACAAATCTGCTGGCTTTAAATGCTTCTATCGAAGCAGCAAGAGCTGGAGAAGTCGGCAAAGGATTTGCCGTTGTGGCAGATGAAATTCGTCAGCTTGCAGATTCAAGCAGAGAGACGGCTAACAACATTCAGGGAATCAGTCGTGAAGTAACTTCGTCGGTTGAGGAGCTTGCCGCAAATGCTAACCATATGCTGAGCTTTATCCAGGATGAAGTTTTACCTGATTATGATAATCTCGTAAATACCGGCAATCAGTACAGCGATGATGCGGGACGTGTGGATGACATTATGATTCAGTTTGCCGGAAGTGCTACGCAATTGAAAAATACTATGCATGATATGGCAACTTTGATTCAGGAAATAGCGGAGACAATTAATGACAGCTCTCTTCAGGTTTCTGAGGTTTCCGAGTCGGTGAATACTCTGACCGAAAGTATGTCTGACATTAAGTCCAGTATTCAGATAACAGAAGATGTATCCTATCGTCTGGAAGGTGAGGTCGCCAAGTTTAAGACAGAGTAAGGGGAGGCCACTTTTTGACGGCGGAATAAGAAAATCTAATTTGTAAATTTCAGCACAATTGTAGTTGATCAATATAACGAAAGAGACCATCTAATGTTCTCGGGCAGATGCCCGGGATGATTAGATGGTCTCTTGTGCATACCAAAGGTTTTTGTAAGGACATTTATTAGTTAGTATCTGGAATTCAATATGGGAGATTTTTCGAAAGAAAAGATATCTTTGCCATTAATGACATTAACACTGCACAAAAAATCCCAGATATAATCGGTGCATACCAATTATTCTGTAAATAGATAAAAATGAAGATTATAATGCTTTCGACAGCAGTATTGATTAATAGTATACAACGCTCTCTTTTTGATTTTGATGTAGAAATTGGATGATTTGGATGCATAATTGCTTTTGTAAAAATAATATATCCATCACACAAAATTAGTACAAGGATAGAGTACATACCAAGCTTAGTCCAAATCCAATTAAAAAAAAGGCTGCCAATTCCAACTAGGGTGCTTATAATTAGGCAAAGCCAATGGGTGGGGGCATGATAACCACCAAGATGAGTGCGAATGGATAAAAAAGAGAGAAGCCAAATTAACATTGATGTTCCCTGATGCAAAGGAAGTGCAACAGCAAATAAAAGAACATTTCCAATACATTCACTTAGAAAACATTCTGTGCCATAGATATATATGGAACGATTTTTTGGAGCTGTACCGTGTTTTAGAAGAAAATCAACTATTTTAATAGATATCTCGTGAAGCATAATGGTGTATTCTCCTTTTTTAGTGAATATTCTTGCGTCAAGAAACCGTGATTCCGGCGCAGTGGAAACCTACATTCCGGATACGGAAACCGCCTTTGATTGGCTTAACTACCATTCATAAGAAAT
>JAXEJU010000046.1:0-11081 GCA_034101395.1 Eubacterium sp.
TTGAATTTCTAAAGATGCTTGACTCAAAATATCCTAAAGGCGATAAAATCAGAATCATTCTGGATAATTTAAAAGTTCATACTTCAGACGAAACCAGAAGGTTTCTGGCAACAGTATCTGGAAGATTCGAATTCGTATTTACGCCAAAGCATGGTTCATGGCTAAACATGATTGAGGGTTTCTTCAGTAAAATGACGCGTCAGATGCTAAGAGGGATTCGTGTCAAAACAAAAGAAGAACTGATTAAGCGCATGTACAAATATTTTGAAGAAGCTAATGAGGAACCTGTTGTGTTCCACTGGAAATATAATCTGGATGATATCGATGTATCAGAAGAAATAATAGTGGATACCCTGCCGATTAAAAAGTCCAGTTAATTAAAGGATGTTATACTAGGAGGAATTAACATGAAATTGAGAATATCCATTATTATTGTTGTGTGCGTATTTATGTGTTCTTGTGGAGTGGAAAAGACTTCTGTAAAGAATACTTTAAAGCCAACAAATAAAATAGAGAATAGCACGAATACAAACCCGTCCGCTAGTGTTGCGGAAAAATCAGATGGTACAACAGTGATATCAAAGGAAAGGATACATATTAAGGATAATAGAATTATTAGTATTGATGATCTTTATGAAAAAGAGGAAAAGTTGATTATTCCAGAAGGTGTAACTGGTATTGATGCGACTGCTTTAAAATACAAAAAGAAAGAACATAACGAACAAGGGGCGAATTTTACAACTAGTCAGACCTTGCATATATGTTTTTCGAATCAGGTAAAATTTAAAGAAAAAAACTTTGTGGGAGCTGGACCATTAGACATTAGTTTTGAAGAAGGCAGAGAAAAAATAGATCGAAATGTTTTTCGTGAAGCAGGTTGTAATGGTAGATGTTTTAAGGTGACATTGCCAAACTCATGCAAAGTAATCGAAGAATATGCATTTTATGATTATCAAGGCAAATTACAGTTAAATGAAGGTTTAGAACGTATAGAGACATATGCACTTTCTAGGACTACTTGTGATTTACCAAATTCTGTAGAGTATTTAGGAGAGCACGCTTTGGAGCAATGGAGTCCTAAAAAATACACGAGCACATCGAAAACAGCGGATATAAAGAATTTTAGATTACCATCATCATTAAAGTATATTGGCGATGAGTGTATAGAGCTTGCCAATATGTATCCTAGTAACATTGTAGTAATACCCAAAAATGTTGAAAAAATCGGTAAGAATGCTTTTAAGTATCTGACATATGCAGATGTTCCAAAGAAAAGAATGCCTCATGTGAGATACAAAGTTGCGAAAGGTAATAAATGGTTTTACAGTGATAAAGATGGGGAGATTCATAAGATTAGGAGAAAAAAGTGATTTGTATCTCTTAATACTAATGCCGAAAGAATAGTTGGAAAGAGGGAATGGTATGCTTCTAGAACAGCCATTCCCATCTTTCTTGTGCAAAGCAATACTCACGCTTTTGTAACTTTAATTTTTTTTACGGCACTCCATTTTCCGTATAATTTTGTGCCATTATCCAGGACATAAGGACGGACTCTTACATAATAAGTCTTTTTCTTCAGTTTCGAAAGCAACGCCGTTTTCTTCTTGGAAATTACTTTTTTCTGATTCGTAAACTTCTTTTTTGTTGCATAGGAAATCTGATATCCGGATGCACCGGACACTGCTTTGTAAGTTACGAGAACTTTGCCCTTTGCATTGTTTTTCAATGATTTTACAGAAGTCTTTGCAGGAGCAGTCACTGCCGGTGTGGTGGTGCTTTCCGAAGGTGGCGTAGTCGGAGATGCAGTTGGAACTGTCGTTGGAGCTGGAGCGGTAGCCGTTGGAGCCGGAGCGGTAGCCGTTGGAGCCGGTGTAGATGCTTCGGCAGATGGTGTTGGCTGGGGGACTTCTGTTACAACAGCGGTCGGTTCCGGTGTTGATTCCGGTAAATCAAGATCCCCTTCGCTTCCCATCTGATTTAAAATTTTTCCGTAAATGCGGTTGTAATCTGCAGTCAATGTGTGGTCACTTGCAAACGCAGACGGCGTCACAAGAAAATAGTCATGACCAATATACGATGGGGACTGACCGATAGGATCGTCCCAGGTAACATCTACATAATACCATTTTCCCCTGAGGCGGACAGCATTCCATGCATGTTCCGTGCTCATCAGAAACAGGCTGTCAATACCGAGTTCGTTCAGCGCGTGATTATATACATAAGTGTATGCCTGGCAGACCCCTGTCTTCTCTAAAAGAACAGATAGCGGGGTGTTATACAGAATATTGTCTTTCGGAGTATAGTAGTCGGTGGAGAGAATAATTTGGTCATGGACGTAAAGCGCCTTCTGTTCCTCGGTCATTGTCCGGTCACTTTTTGGCACGGCAATCAGGTCGGACAGTGCTTTTTTGTAAGAATTCGTTATAGTGGTGACTTCACCGGCGCTTACCGGACTGTACACGGTGATATCCTGCAGATAGTGATTATTGCCGGCATCAACAGTTGCAGTATAGTTAAAATCAGTAAACAGTGTACAAAGATTCGGATAATTTGAAATCGCCTGGTTTACCCAGCGAAGAACCTGATCATCGGCCTCGTCATCATCTTTTTTTAAAGGAAATTCATCTCCGGTTCCCATATGAAAAGTGATTCGTGATTTATATCCCGCAAAGGTCAGGTCAGTCTCGACTTCAGCGTGGTCTGATACCCCACCGGAGAGATAACATTCCATTTGAGCGTTCATTTTACTGCCAAATTTATCGCTGAGCGTGTCGAATTCGCTTTCGATGGAGTTACCTCCGGTAGCAGCGTTTACTTTTGAAAGACTGTTGTCCGGAAAAAATGAAGCAAAAAGAAGTGCAGCCGCTAAAACCCAGGTAACTGTTTTCTTACCATGTGTTATTTTCATTATAAAAACCTCCCTGAAAAAAGATAATTTTATTATAAAGTATCTTTCGAAAAATGGCAATGCCCCCCACCCATGTGTGGAAAACATTTTTATTGACAGAAAGAATCTGTAAAAGTAGAATGAAACCATGAAAGAGCGTGGAGAAGAAACGGAGGAAAACAGGATGCTTGCGAATTATCATACACACACAACCC
Organism: Eubacterium sp.; assembly: GCA_034101395.1. Taxonomy (GTDB): domain Bacteria; phylum Bacillota; class Clostridia; order Lachnospirales; family Lachnospiraceae; genus Eubacterium_F. The sequence goes on from JAXEJU010000046.1 coordinate 3,103, forward strand.
GATGCGGACATGCGGAAGGAGAGGACAGGGAATATGTTGAGGCAGCCATTGCAGCGGGATACGATGTGCTGGGGTTTGCAGACCACTGTCCATGGGTTTATCCGGATTCCTTTGTTTCGGGTATACGCATGTGTGCTTCTGAGGTGGATGGATATTTTGATTCGCTTTTAGCACTTCGCCGGGAGTACGAAAAAGATATCCGTATTCTCATCGGATTTGAGGCCGAATATATGCCACCGTTAGTGGAAGCGCAGGAAAAATTTTTATCAGCCTATCCGCTGGATTATATGATTCTCGGGCAGCATTTTGTGGGGACCGAGTGCAATAGTAACTATGCCGGGAGAGAGACCGGGCGGACGGAGATGCTGACCGGATATGTGGATTTGTGTCTGGAAGGAATGAAAACAGGAAAATATATGTATCTGGCACACCCTGATCTCATTTATTTTACCGGAGAGAGTGCTCTTTATGAGAAAGAAATGAGGCGTCTGTGTCAGGGAATGAAAGAAATGGATGCTCCGCTGGAAATGAATATTCTGGGCATTACAGGTGGAAGGAATTATCCGGATGAACGTTTTTGGAAAATTGCAAAGGAGACGGGAAACAAGGTTATTATTGGAATGGATGCCCATTCACCGGAGCACCTGGTGAGTCCCAAAGAAGTTTCGTATGCAGAGAAATTATGCGAGGGGATGGAGCGGTTTGAGCCGGTGTGGTAACGGCAGAATTTGAGGCGCAAGGAGACTGCGCAGAAATGGGAGGGAATGTATGAATCCGGTACTAATTGGTGTTTTATCAGGAGCAGCAGTGGTAGTTGTGCTCGGTGTAATCATGTATCATGTGTTATCGCAGATGATGGAACATAAACTGCATCAGTATGCGGATGCACTTGTAAAATACCAGCATCAGCTTGGGAACAGTCAGACGCGCCAGATGGAGGGACTTAAGGGGCAGATCGATTATCTGAACCAGGGAGTGGGGAAACTGGAAAAATCCCTGACAAATGTAAAGACAAGGGGAATTTACGGGGAATGGCAGCTCGGAGCGATTTTGCAGGAACTTCTGAGACCGGAACAATATGAAATCGAGTGTATGGTAGTGCCGGGCAGCCAGAAGAGGGTGGAGTATGCGGTCAAAATGCCCGGTCATAAGGGGCAGACCGTATATCTGCCAATTGACTCCAAATTTCCACTGGATGCTTATATGCAGCTTCAGGAGTCGAGAGAGGAAAATGATGTGGAGCTTGAGAGGGATGCCATTGACTTATTTCGGTCGCGGGTCAGACGGTTTGCAAAAGAGATTCATGACAAATACGTGAAACCACCATTTACAACGGATTTTGCCATTTTATTTTTTCCATTTGAAAGCATATATGCAGAAGTATTGCAGACGGGTATTTTGGAGGAGCTGATGGTTAAGTACCGGGTAACCGTGGCGGGTCCTTCTTCCCTTGCTGCGATTCTCAACAGTCTTCAGGTCGGATTTCGCAGTGTTGCCCTTTCTGAGCGGACAGGTGAGATATGGGAGGCTCTTTCCGGGGCGAGTGGGGAGCTCGACCGGTTTGAACAGACACTGACCAATGTGCAGAAGAGGCTTGACCAGACAAGCGAGGAACTCGAACAGCTGGTGGGTGTGCGGACAAGAAAATTAAAGAAAAAACTTGAAGTTTTTGAGACGGAGGAAAAGTGACGTTGAACAGAACATGTGCGCAATGTGGGAAAACATTTTCGATATCCCAGCAGGAAATTGAAATATGTGAGAGCAGCCAAATGGAACTTCCCAGATATTGCAGCTTGTGCAGACGCCGCAACCGGATACGGAAAAATGAGAAGATGGAAAAACGCTATTATGGTCTGGTTTCGGCAAACAGAAGAAATGGGAAAAAAGGGCCGTTAGCTATGGTATTTCGGGGAAAATATATGCTCTTTGCGGTAGCTGCGCTTTTTATATTCAGTCTGGCGACCGGGAACCGGATTATGAAAAATTATGAGAATCCGGCAAATGTCACAACAGGAGCGGCAGAGGGTGCCGGAGAAACGCTGATTTTCCGAAATTTTGAGCTTTTGACCGAACATTATGAAAAACATGGAAAAGAAATGGGGTACACATCAGCAGAAGATTATCTTGCCGGTGCCAATGAGATTATCTATAATCCGGAAAGTCTCCACAAAAAAGAAGCGGAGGATGGAGATGATGTTTATTTTCTTCAGGAGACATCCGATTTGGTGATTGTCTCAACAGATGGTTATATCCGAACTTATTTCCGTCCGGAAGATGGGATTGCTTATTATAACAGACAATAAAAATTGTCTGTTGAAAAAAAAAGGAAACTGTGTTATGGTGTAGTCTGAGCGGTATTCGTAGGAAACTGCATCAGATGATAATGTGTTGTCACTGCTTACGGAGGTGATGACATGAAAATTGGAATTGTCGGCGCTGGCAGAGTCGGATGTTCACTGGGAAAGTATCTCACCGAACAGGGACAGGCAGTGGCCGGGTATTTCAGCAAATCAAAAAAAAGCGTGGAAGAAGCCGCGACTTTTACAAAAACAAAAGCTTTTCCGACACTTGAAGAGCTTGTGGAAACATGTGACGTTATTTGGATTACGACACCGGACGATGCCATTGCGAAGGTGTGGGAATCCATTCAAAGATTATTGATTCAGAACAAAATAATCTGCCATTTCAGTGGCTCATTATCATCCGTTGTATTTTCTGGCAGAGTTGAGAAAGGCATAGCAGCCTGCTCGATTCATCCCGTATATGCGTTCAGCGACAAATTTACTTCCTACCACCAATTGAATACGGTCATGTTTACGATGGAAGGCGATGCAGACGCACTTGCCCTGATGAAACCATTGTTTGAGAAACTTGGAAACCGGGTACAGGTAATCGCGTCGGAGAAAAAAATCCGTTACCATGCGGCAGCCGTGATGGCAAGCAATCTGATGGTTGCACTGTATCAAATGAGTGTTGACATGCTTGCAGACTGCGGATTTGAAACCGGTATGGCAAAGGAGCTTCTCGAGCCGTTGGTGAGGGGAAATATTGACAAACTGCTTGCTTCTTCACCGGAGGAAGCCCTGACAGGTCCGGTGGAACGGGGAGATGTGGAGACGGTGCAGAAGCACCTAAAAGAGCTTACTCCCAAAGAGAGGGAAGTGTACACGCTTCTTGGCAGGACGTTAGTACAGATTGCCGCCCGCAAAAATCCGGAGCAGGATTACCGGACAGTTCAGAAAATATTGGAGGATTAATGGAATGAAAAATACAGTAGTTACCTTTCAGCAGATGAAGGAAAAGGGCGAGAAGATTTCCATGCTGACCGCCTATGATTACTCTACAGCAAAACTGATGGATGAAGCTGGAGTAAACAGCATTCTCGTGGGGGACTCCCTGGGAAATGTAGTGTTAGGGTACGAAGATACGATTTCCGTGACGATGGAGGATATGATTCATCACGGGGCAGCAGTAGCGCGTGGTGCACAAAATGCGTTAGTTGTGGTTGATATGCCGTTTATGTCCTATCAGACATCCGTATATGATGCGGTTGTGAATGCGGGACGGTTGATGAAAGAGGGGCGTGCCGGTGCCGTAAAGCTGGAGGGCGGAAGCAGCGTATGTCCTCAAATTAAAGCTATCGTGGATGCCGGTATTCCGGTCTGCGCGCATCTCGGTCTGACGCCGCAGTCAATCAACGCGTTTGGCGGCTTTAAGGTTCAGGGAAAATCCGAGTCCGCCGCAAAGAAACTTCTTGCGGATGCAGAGGCTGTTCAGGAGGCTGGTGCATTTGCTGTTGTCCTGGAAGGAATACCGAGAAAGCTTGCAGACCTGATTACCGAAAAGCTTCAGATTCCGACGATAGGTATTGGTGCCGGAAACGGATGTGACGGACAGGTTCTTGTCTATCAGGATCTGCTGGGCATGTTCTCAGATTTCACACCGAAGTTTGTGAAGCGCTACGCCGAAGTTGGTGAAGTGATGAAAAATGCATTCCGCCAGTATATGGACGAGATTCAGAGTGGTGCGTTCCCGGGCGAAGAACATGAATATAAAATAGACGATGACGTTATTGAAAAATTATATTAAAATGGCGTAAGCGCCTAATGGAGGTTAATATGCAGATTGTATCAACGGTAGATGCCGTAAGAGAACAGGTAAAAAAATGGAGAGAAGAGGGTCTCAGCGTCGGACTTGTTCCGACGATGGGATATTTACATGAAGGGCATAAGAGCCTGATTGATAAAGCAGTAGAGCAGAATGACAGGGTTGTGGTGAGTGTTTTTGTCAATCCTATCCAGTTTGGGCCAAACGAAGATCTTGCCACCTATCCGAGAGATCTCGACAGAGACAGTGCCCTCTGTGAAAATGCAGGGGCAGATTTGATTTTCCACCCGGAAAAAGAAGATATGTATTTTGATGACTTTTGTACCCATGTGGATATGGAAGGGCTGACAAAAGGACTTTGCGGGAAAACCCGCCCGACACATTTTCGCGGTGTTTGTACGGTAGTCAGCAAGCTTTTCAACATCGTAAAACCGGACAGAGCTTACTTTGGTCAGAAGGATGCCCAGCAGCTTGCGGTTATCCGGCGGATGGTACGGGATTTGAACTTTGACCTCGAGATTGTCGGCTGCCCGATTATCCGTGAGGAAGATGGTCTCGCCAAGAGCTCACGAAATACTTACCTTTCACCGGAGGAGAGAAAAGCTGCCGTGATATTGCACAAGGGACTTGTGAAGGGCGAGGAACTTGTGAAAAATGGCGAGAAAAACGCAGCTAAAGTGGCAAAGGCAATCCGGGAAGTGATAGAGTCCGAACCACTGGCAAAAATCGATTACGTGGAGATTGTGGATTTTGACAATATACAGACGGTAGAGACGATTGAGGGACCGGTACTGGCTGCGGTAGCTGTTTATATCGGAAAGACACGCCTCATCGATAACTTTATTGCATAAACGCCGAAGTAATACAGAAACGAGGAGGAGTCCATATGACGATTCAAATGTTAAAAGGAAAAATTCACCGTGCCGTTGTCGTGCAGGCAGAATTGAATTATGTAGGAAGTATCACAGTTGACCCTGATCTAATGGAGGCGGCAGGCATTGTCGAATACGAGAAAGTGCAGATTGTTGATGTGGAAAATGGAAGCCGTTTTGAGACATATACAATTGCGGGAGAGCCGGGGAGCGGAATGATCTGTCTGAACGGTGCGGCAGCCCGTATGGTTCAAAAAGGGGATCATATTATTCTGATGGCTTATTGTGACATGACACCGGAAGAGGCAAAAGAACATCAGCCGAAAGTAGTATTTGTCGATGAAAAAAACCGGATTCGCAAAGTGTCCAGATATGAAAAGCACGGACAGCTTTCCGATGAAGTGTAAAAGAGGTGTGAAAGAGAGGATTTTTTATGCTGGAAGGAAAAACAATAGTACTCGGAGTCACGGGAAGTATTGCGGCATATAAGATTGCAAATCTTACGAGTATGCTTGTGAAGCTGCATGCGGATGTACATGTGCTGATGACGCAGAATGCCACGAATTTCATTAACCCGATAACATTTGAAACGCTGACGGGACACAAATGTCTGGTGGACACGTTTGACCGGAATTTTAATTATAATATAGAGCATGTGGCACTGGGAAATAAGGCGGATGTGGTACTCGTGGCACCGGCTACTGCCAATATAATTGCCAAAATGGCAAACGGTCTGGCAGATGACATGCTGAGTACAACAGTTCTTGCCTGCCACTGCAATAAGATTGTGGCACCGGCCATGAATACCAATATGTATGACAATCCGATTACCCAGCAAAATCTTCAGTCCCTGCGTTCTCTGGGGATGCAGATTGTGGAGCCGGTTTCGGGGCTTCTTGCCTGCGGCGATACCGGGCGGGGGAAGATGGCGGATATCGATATCATTGAAGAGGCTGTGGAAATGGCGCTCCATGGGGACAAGCCTCTGGCAGGTCGCAGGGTGCTGGTGACAGCCGGCCCGACCCAGGAAGCTATGGATCCGGTTCGCTATATCACCAACCATTCCTCCGGAAAGATGGGCTATGAGGTGGCCCGCGCTGCCAGAAATCTGGGTGCGGAGGTGACGCTGGTCAGCGGCCAGTGCGGTCTGAAGCCGCCTTACGGCATGGAAACGGTCAGCGTAGTCAGCGCCGAAGATATGTATGAGGCTGTAACAAGCCGGGCAGCAGATTGTGACTATATCGTCATGGCAGCGGCGGTGGCTGACTACACGCCGGCGGTGACGGCAGAAGACAAGATCAAAAAGAAAGACGACGACATGTCCGTCGCTCTGAAGCGGACCCACGACATCCTGAAAACCCTGGGTGAGAGAAAGAGCCGGGCGCAAGTGCTTTGCGGATTCGCCATGGAAACACAGAATCTGCTGGAAAACGCCAGAAAGAAGCTGGAAGCCAAGAACGCCGACATGATCGTGGCAAATAACCTGAAAGTGGAAGGGGCAGGGTTCGCTCATGATACTAACGTGGCGACCTTTCTTCTCCGGGACGGGCTGGTGGAAAATCCGCTGCAGTCCAAGGAAACGCTGGCTTATGCGATCTGGAACCAGCTGATTGAAATTCGTGCGCAGAAAGGAATCGACTAACATGTTACTGACAGTAGATATCGGAAATACGAATATAACCATGGGGCTGATTGACTGCAAATGCCATATCGCAGGAACATTTCGCGTGACCACCAAGGCCCAGAGGACCAGCGACGAATATGGCATTCATCTGCTGGAGTTCTGCAGAATCAGCAATGTACCTATCAGTCAGGTGGAGGATGTCATCATTTCCAGTGTAGTGCCGAAGGTGATGTATTCCTTCACCAATTCCATCCGGAAATACATTCACAAGGAGCCCATCATCGTGGGGCCGGGAATCAAAACCGGAGTCAGCATCAAGACGGACTTCCCGAAGGAAGTGGGAGCAGATAAGATCGTCGATGCGGCGGCAGTCTACCATCTCCACGGCGGAAATGCCATCATTATCGATTTCGGAACGGCAACCACCTTCGATTATATCAGTGAAAAAGGAGAGTTTCTGTATAACGTGATTATGCCGGGCATGGAGATCAGTGCCCAGGCCCTCTGGCAGCAGGCGGCCAAGCTGCCGGAAATCGAGATCGTCAAACCGGCCAGCATCCTGGGGAAAAACACGGATTCCAGCATGCGCGCCGGCGTGGTTTACGGATATATCGGCAGCACCGAGTACATCATCCGAAAGATGAAGGAAGAGATTGGCCGGGATGACATCCGGGTATTCGCCACCGGCGGCCTGGGCAGAGTCATTTACAACGAAACCGACATGATCGACGAGTACGATCCGGATCTGGCTTTCAAAGGCATGAAGATTATCTACGAGAAGAATCGCGGCCGATAGGAATGCGGGGGTGCCTATCTCACGGATTCCGGCGTGGCGTGCCTTCGATTCCGGCAGGGCACCTGCGTTTTCAACAATATTTCGGATTTCTTCGCGCAAAAACACGTAATTTTTCCTGGATTTCATGGATTTTCGGAGGGAATCCGGCTAAAAACTGAGGTTTTGGGCTGTTTTTGGACAAAAATTACGTGTTTTTGAGAGATTTTTTCTTTATATTGTTGAGTACGCTCCATGGATCGTACGGGATTCGGATGGAGGAAGCATGGTGAAAAAGACAAAGACGAAACCGGCAGGTCCGGCCCAGCTGCCAATGAAAAAAATATTCAAAAAATGTTAAAATTCCTGTTGACTTTCCTTTCTCCATATGTTAATATATCAAATGTGCCACGGATGAGGCAATAAAAAAATATGCATCTTTAGCTCAGCTGGCAGAGCACCTGACTCTTAATCAGGGTGTCCAGGGTTCGAACCCCTGAAGATGCACCACAAAAAAACCATCCCCGCGTGAAACGCGGGGTTTTTCATTGACGGGCATAGCCCTTGTTCCTCGCGGGACACGTGCAACGTGTAAATCGGTTTG
>JAXEJU010000047.1:0-12562 GCA_034101395.1 Eubacterium sp.
GTTGAGAAATAAAATTGAATAATAGAGGGAGCTGCTTCACTAAACGATTTGAACCGTGAAACAGCTCCTTTCTTTTTGTCACTGTAAAATTCCTAAATCCAATTGATAGATAAAATCGGTTTTCAATGTCTCCTTTTGCAACATTCCAACAAGATAAACGGGACAATAAAACACATCATTTTTTACCTGAATATTTTCATCGGAGAATACAATTGCCTGCTTGATATTGTATGTCTCATTTTCCAATACATGATTCAACGCCCGGTGCCTTGTATATCCCTTCCCTGACTTTACCTCAATCGGAAGCACTTCTCCCTGATACTCAATGACGAAATCCAATTCACCCTGTTTCTTACTGTTAAAATAATAGAGTTCAAAGCCATGTGCACGTAATTCCTGTGCTATTACATTTTCATAAACAGCTCCATAATTGATATCTTTTTCTTTATTCAAAATCTTAATCTGTAACCCGTCCGCATACATCGAGGCCAGTAATCCGACATCCGATAAAAACAACTTAAACAAATTCGTTGCCTTGGATAACAAAAGCGGTATCTCCGGCTCCTGCACACAAAATACCGGCAAAGCAACCCCCGCTTCTTTTAACCAGATAAAACTGTGTTCATATCGCGAAAATTTAAAATTTTCATTAAGATTTTTCAGTATAAAACGTTTGTTTTTTGAATTTATTTCACTCGGAATCAGGTTAAATATTTCCTCCAGATATAATTTGTTCTCCAAATCATATTGGGAAATATCTTTCTTGTACAATTGCACAATAGACTGCTGCACGCGGAGAACCTCATTTAGATTATTGGTATCCAGATATCTCTGTACTGCTGCTGGCATCCCGCCCACAATCAAATATAGACGAAATAATTCCAACATTTTTTCATGAATGAGTGAATCAATCGCGATTCTTTTTTCAAAACACTCTTTTAATTTGTCCAGAATTTGTTCCGATACCTTGTTCGCTTTGCAAAATTCAAAGAAATCCAAGGGAAACATCTCATAAATCGTCATATATCCCACTGGCACAGAACGAATATGTTTCAATTCAACTCCCAGCAATGAGCCACTCAAGATATATTGATAGCTCCCTTCATCAACCAAGAACTTAATTGCTGTAGCAATCTCCCTGCATTCCTGCACCTCGTCAAAGAAAATCAAAGTGTTTCCCTTTTCCATAGGAATATCCACTAAAGCAGAAATACGGAGCAAAATATCCTGACTATTTTTTGCATTTTCAAATAGCCGAACCGCCTCCGGCATCTCAATAAAATTAATCTCTATCACATTTTTGTAATGCTTTTTAGCATACTCACGAATACAATATGTCTTCCCGACCTGCCTTGCCCCTGTAATCATAAGTGCTGCCTTTTGTTCCATTGAAAAAAAATCTGTAATTTTCTTCGTCATTTCTCTGTACAGCATGACTATGACCTCCTATATCAGCCCCAAACACGTCAAAACATCTTTTCTATGAATATAGTATGCCACTTGTCGTCCGTTTATACAAGGTTTTTTTCTCTTTTTTGTCCGTTTTTCCAAACTTTTTTCTTTGATTTTGTCCGTTTTTCTATGTATTGCTTTTCATCTTCCCTTTTTTTGATTCTGTCACAAAATAGCAGAAGAACAAAATCACCGTTCCCAAACCGATTGTCATCCTTCCTGTCCCGGCATGCGTTCACTGCGCATTTCCGGAGTGGGAAAATATGCCTTATCATCCTCCGTGATCTCCACACTTTCCTCATTCACATACTTGATCTTCCCTATCTCCTCATCCGTATCCCCGCGGTAGAATACGGCATAACAGTAAAAATCCCCTTCTTTTAATCCCAGATAGTTGCCCTCTTCGTCCCAGCAGGAATGATGCTGCAATTTCAGATAATCCATAATTTCCATCCTATCCTCTTCGCTCATCTCTTTCTTTACATCCACGGACACGATGACCTGTGTTTCGTTGACAGCCGGGTCTTCTCTCGTTTGTTCATACCGCTCCTCCCATACACCATCCTCCCGCATGGCTTGTGCCTTGTGATTTTCCATTAAATCATCAAAATCTTTTCCACATCCGCTGACTACAACTGCCACCAGCAATAGAAGCTGGCACAGGCATACCCTGCCTGTTTTCCTGATTTTTCCTTTCTTCATCGCTTTCCTTCCTCTCTTTCTTTACTCTTTCTGCCGGATCAGATGCTCCGTATTGATGCCCCGCATCAGAAGCACAATAAATCCCGCGCCAATCACAAACACCATTGCAATCATTGTGAGAGATGTCCTTACAATGACATCTGCCTGATACCCTGCATTGTCCCTCACAAATACAGCCCAGCTCAAAAATGCTGCGGGAGCAAGAACTGTGGCTATCTCCATCAAAAGAGGAATCAGTATCATGCCCAGAGAGCATCCGTTCATCATATAAATGCCATATATTCTACTGTTTGACTGTACTTTGTCATAAAATGTAATAAAAAGACTATACAAAGTAAAGCAGGCAAGTGTAATGGTCAAAATGAGGAGAATCATAACGCTGGATGTTGACTCCTTCCTTAAAAGATCCACACCCATGGACGTTCCAATCATTCGGACTGCCGGAAGTCCAAATTTTTTCCCTGTATCATAAAATGCAGCCACCTGTTGTCTCATCTTTCCAGCCGGTACCTGTGCAATTCCAAACTGCAGGCTAAGATAAGAAAGATAGGCATACTTCTTGATTTCATCCACTTTTTCAGTAGTATAGGACACCTTGATTCCAAATGGAAAAAGAACCCGGGAATCCAACTCGCATACCCCCGGATTGGATGATGTTCCACTTTCCGGGATTGTCGCCCCCTTTTCCAATATTCCAACCACTCTGCACGGATAAACAAAATTCCAGTACCATATGTCAAACTCTGCCCCCGGCTCAACAATTCCTCCTGTCACCGAAAAAATGTTTTATATCGTCCTCTTTCATATATATAATTGGCATATCTAAACCACACCAGATTCGGTCTCCCACCTGCTGCGTGAGCTCCGCATAACGGTCTCCCATATCAAAATAGTAAGAGCACATGATGACCGCCATCACAAGAAAGATGGAAAACATAAGCATCATTTGTCTTTTCTTTTTGATTCTGCCACAAAATAGCAGAAAAATAAAATCACCGTTCCCAAACCGATTGTCATTCCAAATGCCCACAGCACATCCCATGCTGCCATATGGATGTCCGGCATCAGCCCGGCTGCTACAGACATGAAAAGCAGTCCTGTCCCAAAGCCGGCTCCCGCCGTCACATAGAACCGCTTTGAGATTTCCAGCCGTTCGGAACGGCGTTCATAGCCACACAGCTTCCATGCAAAAAAAAGCTGCCGCCGGAAGTTCAGCCAGATCAGTGTGACCAGAATCGTACTCAGGGAGAAACTGATTAAAATCATCACATACATCGTATCCATGATGGCATCGCTGGCGAGAAAACGGGTAATCGAAAAGGATTCTCCTCCCTGTGGCAACACGATCGACACCTCCGCAGGCATCCGGAACAGATCCACCATGCCCCTGCCGACCTCCGGAATACCGGATTTCTGTTCTGTATCCAGCACATACTCGGTATTGATTCCCGTTATGCGCACAGCGGATTCAAAATCCATCAGCATCATGTGATTGACACGGCTCTCCCCCTCCGTCCCCATTATGCCGATCACCTCAAGGTTTATGTCCTGATAAGTATAATAGCGTTTCCCGTCCTTTTCCCATATATCCTTTTCACACTGTTTTCCAAGCACGACCGTCGGTTCATCCGTCCACGAAGTGGACGAATCAAAGTACTTTCCCGCGAGCATCGGCGGTGTCTCCACCTCTCCACAGACAAAAATCCCACGCACGATGATCTCCGGATCCTGTATCGGAACATAAAAAGCAAAATTGTTGTACCGGCTTTTCAGCTCCGGGATGGCCTCCGCCCACTGGTCTTCGTCCGTTGCGTTACGGATGGAGAAGTTTTTCTGATGTCCGGTATACAGGTTGTTCCTGCTTACATTATTTTCCCGGTCTGCACGCATCGCTGCCAGGATCATCAGAAAACACAAGGCTATGGCGGTGAAGCTCAAAAACAATAACAGGTTTCCTTTCGGAATCCGTTTTCCGGCTACCTTCACAGAACTCCCTCCTTTTGCTGTGCACTGTCCGCTGTCACACCGGGATCCTGCACCATGCCGTCCTTCACATGGATAATCCGGTCACAGTTCTCTGCCACTTTGGCATCATGCGTGACAATAATGACCGTCTTTCCTTTCCGGTTCAGCTCGCGGAAGATTTTCTGCACGTCCTCTCCCGTGGCCTCATCCAGTGCCCCTGTCGGCTCATCTGCCAGAATGACCCTCGGCTGCTTTACGATTGCCCTTGCAATCGCGGCCCGCTGCTGCTGGCCGCCGGACAGCTCGGACGGGTATGCCCTTGCCTTATCCCCGATTCCCAGCTCCTTCAGGGTCTCCATGACCATCTTCTTTATTTTTTTCCCTGAACATCCCTGATACTTCAGGGGAAGCGCTACATTTTTGAATATGTTGAGGTCATCCACAAGCGCAAAATACTGCACCACAAATCCGACTTCATTCCGGCGGAATCCCGTCAGCTCACGCTGGCTTTTGAAATTGACTTTCTTCCCGTCATACAGGTATTCGCCACTGTCGATGGACATAAGTCCGCCAAGGATATTGAGAAGGGTCGATTTGCCCGAGCCGCTCTTTCCCATAATAGCTACCATCTCTCCCTCCCGGATGGAAAGGTCTATCCCGCGGAGTGCCTCCACACGCGCTTCTTTTTTTCCAAATGACTTGCACACATGTTTCATCTCGATCATAACTTTCCTCATCCTTCCTGTCCCGGCATGCGTGCCTTGTGATTTTCCATTAAATCATCAAAATCTTTTCCACATCCGCTGACTGCAACTGCCACCAGCAATAGAAGCTGGCACAGGCATACCCTGCCTGTTTTCCTGATCTGTCCTTTCTTCATCGCTTTCCATCCTCTCTTTCTTTACTCTTTCTGCCGGATCAGATGCTCCGTATCGACACCGCGCATCAGGAACACGATAAAACCGGCTCCCACCAAAAATACCAGACCGGTGATTCCAAAGACGGCACGCATGATCACCTCTTCATAAAAGGCTGACCTGATCTGCGTAAAGACAAACCTGCATACCAGAACAGCAGGAACAAATATTACAGCAATTTCCAAAAGAAGGGGCAGCACAATCATGTACATTGAGCATCCGTTCACCAGATAAATTCCATACACCCGGCTGTTCGTCTGTACCTTGTCATAAAAGGTGACGAAAACACCATACAGCGAAAACCCACACAGGATAACCGTCAAAAAGAGCAGGATCCGCACACTGGTCGCTGCTTCTTTGCGCAGCAAGTCCACTCCCATGGAGGCACCAAGCATGTGAACGGCTGGAACCCCGAACTTCTCTGCGGTTTTGCGGAACACCTCCACCTGTTCCCTCAGTTTCCCCTCCCGGATCTGTGCAATTCCGTTCTGCAGCGCGATATAATTTAAATATGCGTATTTCTTGATCTCGTCCAGGTCCTTCGTCGTACCGGATACCCGAATGCCATACGGGAAAAGGATCCGGGAATCCAGCTGACAGACATCTGCATTAATTTCTCCCCCTTCCGGAAGGGTTGCCCCTTTTTCTAGTATACCGGCCACCCGGCATGGATAAACAAACATTCCCAGACAGATTTCAAATCTCGTCCCTATCTCGATGATCCCCGCATAATCACTTCCCAGCAGGACAGGAATATCATCCGTGACTGTCTTAAGTTCCATATTCTGTTCCGTAAATCCATCTCCGCTCTGAGTCCGCAGACCAAAAAGACGGTATGCCCTCAAATCCACCTGGGCACTTTTCATGTTCTGAATGCTGCAAGCCTCACCGTCTTTCCAGTACGACATCAGCGGCTCTCTCTGCCATTCTGACGGGAAAGTAGCATAGCTTCTGTCACCAAAAAACCGTTTCACATCCTCCTCTTTCATGTACACGCTCTGCTGCGTATGGATGGAAAAGACCGGGCAATCTTCCAATGTATGTAGTGCTTCATAGTAATCCAACATATTCCGGCATCCTTCCACCGTCACAAAGCTGTCCTGAAACTCACTGTCCGTTTCTGTCATTACATCCAGATTGCACCAAATCCGGTCTCCCACCTGCTGCGTGAACTCCGCATAACGGTCTCCCATATCAAAATAGTAAGAGCACATGATGACCGCCATCACAAGGCTGATAGAAAACATAAGCATCAAGAGCAGGTTCTTTACTAAACTCTTGTAAAAACTCCTGAAAAACTCTTCTGCTATAAATCTGATTCTCCGCATAGGCAACTCCTTATTTGCATCTAGTTTTCATCATCTTCCATAGAAACTGAAGGTCGTATCAGATTCCATCTTCACCATCGGTTCCAAAGTACTAATAAAATTCTCCATTGATTCAAACAGACGGTTTTTCCTGCAAAATATAAGAAAAAAGCAGGCTGATACCATTCGTTTAAAGCGGATGAAGATTGCCGTAAGGATAATCCCCCGCAGTCTTCTGCGAGGGATATTATACACAATTATAGCTTTACCTTAACTTTCTTCAGCACCCTTTTATTCACATAATAATGTTTGTCTTGGTAAAATTCATTTATCCGGCGGAACTGCATATAATAGGTTTTCCCTTTTTTCAGATTTTTCATGTCGCATGTGAGAAGTCCGCTCTTCTTATTTATTTTTATGTTGTAATTCTTTTCATTTTCTTTAACGACATTTTTTGTTTCCTTCGAGTGATCCACACCCAGATGAATCAATTTGGCGCCTTCCATATTTTTTTTCGTAGAATACAGACACGCTACAGGCCAGTTGTCCTGATAGCCCCGGTTATAAATTTTTATCCGTATCTTCTTTTTCCCTGTTTTTTCTACCCCTATTTTCTTCCACCTCGCCACAAGTTTCTTGTCTCCGGTACTCGTGCTGTTTTCATCATAGAGTGTAAACCATGTTTCCGGACGATTGTTATATGACCAGCCAAGGAACGTATAGCCTTTCCTTTTTGCCCCCGGCAGTTTTGTGTTTTCCCCCACCTGATAGCTGGTAACCTTTTTTCCGGTTAATGTCCCCTTGTTCAACTTATATGTCAGGGAAAAAGTTCTTCCTTTGGCAACAGCGGTCTTTCCCGGCGGAACCTCTGTCACCTTCTCCCCGTCCACATAATAATCAAAACCAAAAAAATGACCATATAAAATTCCGGAATCCTCATCCATGTCTGGCACATCTACTGGCTGCGTAGATAGGTTGCAAATTGTACGAAGGTTATCACAGGGGATAAGAGGATGTGGAGCAATTTCCGTCACACCGCATGGAATCGTAATCTTCTGCAACGCAAAGCCCTGAATAGATCCAGTCTTTATTACCCGGAGAGACTGCGGCAGCTTTATTTCTGTAACACGCCGAACATCGCATCCCATATTAGGTATACCATCCGGAGATAACGTAATCGTCCCCTCCGGCACAGTAAAGACTTTTTCATCTGCCAGCCTCGCTACGTTATCGGATGCCAGTTCCCTCGCCTTGCCCCATCCGCCAGACCATATCATTGGGCTCCAGGACCAGAAAGGGCGAATTTCACTCCACGTCTTCTCTGCCTCTTCAGCCGCTGCACAGTGGGTACTTCCCGCCAAAAGAGAAAGCAGCAGAGAACAGATTACAATGTTTCTTAACCTTGTTCTTTTCATTGTCTCTTACCTCCAAAACTATTTGATTTTCCTTTCCTCTAATCTCTACTTAAAAATACTCTTATCAATGGTAGAAATATGCTGAGTACTCTTATCAACATACCAGCCTTTATATTCTGGTGCGGGAACTATTCCGACATCCAAATAATCCCCATTGATATGGATTCCCTCCATTTCTTTTATTCCAGGTAAATCCGAATGCTTTATTCCATAATATTTTTTTAAGTTTCCATTGCTGTTATACCGGGCTATCACCATAGTTTTTTTATCGTTTTTCGTCTCCTTACCGCCCACGATATATATTGAGCTAACACCATTTACCATATTGGATAATTCTATCCCCTGAAAACTTTGGGGAAATTTCAGCGATGAATCACTATTATCACCAAACGAATATTCACAAGACAGGTTGTTAATAGAAACCTGAAGTGCTGTGCCACCCAATAATACCTGCTTAAATTCCGAAAAATCATATCCACTTATCTCTGTTTTATTATTTTCATTCTTCTTCCATACAATAATCTTACTCTTGTCACTGGACAACGCAGCATCAACTCTTTTTATAGGAGAACTGCCATTTCCAACCGCAAAGCCGACATATCTTTTCAAATTATTAGACAACAGATTTGCACCCGGCTGATACTCCACACAACCTATCTGGGTAGACCAGTACAAATTATTTACAACATTTTCTCCCAATGTTACTAAAAGATATGTTTTTCCACCATAGTTAAACTGCTCCAATGTCTGCGCGTGGCCGGCATTCTGAATCGTCATACTGTCGTAATATATATAGGTACCCGATCCATTTAAGAGGTATCTTGATATCGTCACTGTACCTGTGCTGTTTTGTGTTATATACAGATAGCCATCACTTCCATAACAAAATGTCTGCATCGCATTTTGACTGACATTTGTATTAATAGCAATCGTATGTCTTTTGGTCACTTCCTGGTAAGAACTAGGCTCCAGATAGTTACTGGCTGCCATCACCTGTGCAAGATTCGGCAAATCTCTTTTCTTTAAAGTTATGCCGGTATTCTCCTCGATTGCATCCAGATCATCGCTATCCAGTACGACTGTTGGGTCTTCTGGATTAATTACATCCTCCAACTTTACCCCGGCTTCCTCACACTGCCTTCGCAGCTCGTCTGTGATTTTCACCTTTGTCGTAATTGTTCCATCCCGATTAATGGTCGTATCCTTGTCATTCAGAATACTGTTTGTCACACTTGCAGCATGCGAAAGTGTGACACCGGAAAGTCCAACAGCAAATACAAATAATAAAGATGTTAGCATAAATTTCATTCTACCTAAAGTTTTCATATGTTTTTTTCCCTTTGATTGTTACTAGGCTCTCGGAATCTCTAAGCCTTATATTTTGCGACTTTTAATTCCGGCGGGCATGCCGCCTATCAGGAACGTGTCCTGACTTATGTTAAGTAAATATTATCCAAATGATGCGTTCCATCCTCCTCTCTGTAGAGGTTAAGACCACTTCTTATACCAGATTGACAGACGACCTTAAAGAAAATCAGCTTCATGCAAACCTTTCCATGTTTACTGTCGGAGATACTCCGGGTACCGGTACGTTTTATGATTTATTAATTTTTCAAAGTTCATCCGACCAGTGAGCTTTAGTTGGCAAGCTCAAGTGAATATTTTTGCAGAACCGGAATATTCATCAAGATTCCGAGAGCCTATTTTTATTTGTTTCGTGTTACAGTATATGAGTGTTTTTACTGCGTTCTTTTCAGTATTCTACTACCGAATAAAAAGAACGCTTTTTTCAATGGTTTCTCTGTAAACTGATATTCTAATAAAATTCTCCATTCTTTCACCTCCCTGTTATAAAAATCAGATCGCTGTCAAAAATCTTAACATCTCAAAACAGTTTTTTTTACTAACCCTCAATGTTTCTGCATAATTTTTCAAAACGCTTGAAACCCTCAAAAAATATAGTGTTTTACTCCCTTCGTCAAGAAGCATATTTTTGTCACTGTGCTTCACTAAACGTCCTTACATACCGTCCATAGCCTTAAGACTTTCATACCCTTCTCCAAAATCTTATTGCAACTCATCTGGAAGTTCTGGCTCAAATGCTCTTCCGGCACATTGACAATTTGCAAATACAACTGCAAATATAGCCATCATTGATAGCACCATATTAACACCTTTATGAAATATACTTTGTACTAATCTCATCCTCATTCCCTCCTTTGTCTTTTTCGTTTTCTTTTCCTTCTCATTGCTGTTTAAAATATAGTATGCTTATGCAAAAACACAAGATAATGTTAATCACTATCTACAATAAATTTATTTTTTCTTTTCGTCAATATACTGTGCACGAATTGCCCTTATCTGTGCACGAATCGTAAATATCCTTGTTGAATTTTCAATTTGACTATGCTATCCTTACTATAAGGTTTATGATAAAGAAAATTCTACTTGGGAGTTTGTTATGGCAACTATTTACTTTTGGGAGATTTTTATAAATATTATAGAAAATATCTTTATTGCATTTTTGCTATTTCGTCGTCTATCGTTACGCAATATTAGATATAGTAAGATGACTTTTTTTTGTTTTGTCATCTTTTCAACTATACTTGTTTCATCTTGCAATTTAACTCAAATTAGTACAACCACAACACAGATTATCATTTTTTTGTTTCGATTATTTTTTATTTTATTTTGCTTTAATAATACCTTCGCAGAAAAAGCTTTTACTAGTTGTCTGCCTAGTTTTATGAGTATGTTTGCAGACCAAGTCACCTATACAATTGCTCTTTTAGTTGCTACTAAGAATCCCACATCATTTGATTTTTTAGGTAGTAATCGTGTAATATCTACCTTAATTTATTTAGCATCCGAATGTCTTTTTATGATTATTTTTCTGTATGTATTAACTGACATTTCCTATTTACCCAAAAAACTATATGTCTTTTTAGTAATTATTACAACTATTGCTCTACTTGTCTCAACTTTTTTTCTAAATATAATAATTGAGATTGACACTAAAACATTATCTATTAAATATCGGTTAGAATTAAACAATATTAGTATACTGATTCTTGCAATTTTTTTATCCATGTTGTTTTTAATTCAGATTATCAGTCAGACATTTCAAAAAAATATACTATTAACAGAGGAGTTGCACATATATAATATGAACGCAGAACGAAATAAATCTCTTCTTCAATCCGCTGATAATCTGAGAAAATGGAAACATGACTACAATAACCATCTAATTGCAATGCAAGCTCTTATCGAAAAAGGAGCTTTTGATCAACTTCAGAAATATATTATCCACCAAAAAGAAAATCTACCACAAACTTTTACCACAATAAATTGTGGACACCCTATTATTGATGCAATTTTAACGAACAAATACGTTACTGCAAAAGACTTGAATATTAAGTTTAAATACTCTGTAATATTACCTGAGCATTTCCCTATTAATGATATTGAGCTCACTGGCATTTTAGGTAATCTTCTTGATAATGCTATTGAAGCATGCCAAAAAGTAAACTATACTTCGACATCCCCTTATATAGAAGTGTCTATTAGACCTAGACGTAATATGCTCCATTTTTTTATTAAAAATAGTTCTACTGGAAATTATTTGTATAATAAAGCCGGACAGCTAAAAACAACAAAATCGGAAAAAGAACATCATGGAAACGGCATAGCAAATGTTGTAAGTCTTATAGAAAAACATTCTGGATTCTACAAGATAATGGCTGAACCTGAATGGTTTAGTGTAAACATATACATACCATTATTATAAAAAAGGGGTCATCATGAAACTAAATATTACAATTATAGAAGATGAATTTATCTATGTCAAACAGTTGCAGCAACTTTTGAAAAGCTGGAGCATTGAGAATCATATTTTAATATCTGTACGACACTTTCCGTATGGTGAAGATTTCTATAATAAAGAATACGATGAGGATGAAATATTCTTTCTCGATATTGAGCTAAAAACAATGAACGGAATGAGTATTGCCAGACAGCTTAGAAAAGATGGATTTCACGGAACTATTATTTTTTTGACATCCTTTTCAGAATATGTCTTTGACGGGTATCATGTTCAGGCACTAGACTACCTTTTGAAGCCAATTGATTATCAAAAGTTGGATACATGTTTAAGACCCATTATAAACAACTTAAATGGAGCGTATCATACCTATCAGACTAAGACAGAAATTGTTAAAATACCATATAATAAAATTTTATGTTTTTCCGCTTTTAGACATTATGTAGATATTATGACACAAATCCCTGTATCATCAAACGACAAGAACACTTTCAAGTGTTACCGTCAGAAAATTACACTTAAATCTCTGGAGCAACAACTACCCAGAGAATTTATTCGATGTCATCGCTCAATCATTGTCAATATAAATAAAATTATAACATTAACTAGCAAAGAAGTTACTCTTTTAGATAACACAAACTACCCTGTTTCGGAGAAATATCTAAAAAATGTGAGATCTGCCTTTGCTGAAATACTAGATTACTAAATGAATATTCCGGTCTTGGTGTCCATGCTGTCCGGTGGTTAGGAAACCGATTGGCAATTATCTAGAATACAAGAAATCTCACCAATATAAAGCCGGCTAACGCCCCGCAAAGCGGCTCTGGGCTTGACATTGGCTCGATTTCTTATGAATGGTAGTTAAGCCAATCAAAGGCGGTTTCCGTATCCGGAATGTAGGTTTCCACTGCGCCGGAATCACGGTTTCTTGACGCAAGAATATTCACTAAAAAAGGAGAATACACCATTATGCTTCACGAGATA
>JAXEJU010000048.1:0-97282 GCA_034101395.1 Eubacterium sp.
TCATAGCGACACCTCCGATACCCTTATTATATCACATATAGATACATATCGCCACATAAAAAGTAAAAAAATTTGACAAAAAAATACAGGCTTTTCAAGGCCTGCAAAGATTTTTCTGTTATTCAACTGTCAAACTACCGATTTTGACCCCAACATCATAATATCCAATTATAAAAAAATATTCACAAAATGTAAACATTTTTATTCGTTAATTCATTTGACTTTCTTTCTATTTATCTTATAATAATAATATTGGGAGAATATTGGCTTTATTTATTTTACAGATTGGAGTATACAAATGCTGGAAGAGGGATTGCATTCATCATTTATAAATCAGACGTATCTTCCCAAAGACAGTGATAATGTATTTGACAAGGACAGGGAAGAATTCAGTGAAATGATGATGATGTATGGCTGTGCCATCAAGGAAGTGCAGACAAAGCTGCAGGTTCTCAATGATGAGCTTTCAATGGCCAGGAAAAGGAATCCGATAGAATTTATCAAAACGAGGATAAAAAAACCGGAAAGCATCGCCATTAAGCTGAAGAAAAAAGGGCTGCCAATCACGCCTGAGGCAGTGAGAACCGGACTTAATGATGTGGCGGGAGTACGTGTTATCTGTGCATTTTTAGATGATATTTACCGCGTGGCAGATATGCTTACCGCACAGGATGATGTACGGCTGATTAAGACGAAAGATTATATAAAGAATCCAAAAGATAATGGCTACCGAAGTCTTCATCTGATTATAGAAGTACCGGTATATTTTTCGGATCATAAAGAACAGCTCCGGGTAGAGGTTCAAATTCGGACAATTGCGATGGATTTCTGGGCGAGTCTGGAACATCAGGTAAAATATAAAAAGGATGTAAAAGATGCGGAAAACATTGTGTACGAACTGCGTGCATGTGCGGATGTGATAAACCGGACGGATTTTCATATGCAGAGTATACGGGACCGGATTGTAGAAATTGAATAAATGATACATAATTTTAAGAAATGAGGGATAAAATGGCAACAAGAATTGATGGGAAAAAAATATCGGCTGAGGTAAAAGATGAGTGCCGGGAGCGTGTCGACAAAGAGGGACTGGATGTTACACTTGCGGTTATTCAGGTTGGAAACGATCCGGCATCTACCGTTTATGTTGGAAACAAGAAAAAAGCATGTGAATATATCGGGATTCATTCGCTGGCGTATGAACTTCCGGAGGAGACAACAGAAAAAGAGCTTCTGGAACTTGTTGAAAAACTGAATGCGGATGACAGTGTGCATGGAATTCTGGTTCAGCTTCCATTGCCATCACATATTGATGAGGACAAAGTGATTCAGACGATTTCCCCGAAAAAAGATGTGGATGGTTTCCACCCGCAGAGCGTGGGAGCATTAAGTATCGGACAGCCCGGTTTTGTTTCCTGTACACCGGCAGGTATTATTCAACTTCTCAAGCGGAGCAATATTGAGATTGATGGGAAAGAGTGTGTGATAGTTGGAAGAAGTAATATTGTCGGAAAGCCGATGGCACTGCTGATGCTTCGTGAAAATGCAACGGTTACTGTATGTCACAGTCACACCAAAAATCTGAAAGAAGTTACGAAACGGGCAGATATTCTGATTGTTGCAATTGGCAAGCCGAAATTTATAACGAAAGATTATGTAAAAGAGGGTGCAGTAGTTGTTGATGTCGGAATTCACCGCAATGAAAATAACAAACTCTGCGGAGATGTGGATTTCGATGATGTGGAGCCGGTTGCATCTGCAATTACTCCGGTACCGGGTGGTGTCGGACCAATGACGATTGCCATGCTTATGAATAATTGTGTAGAAGCGAAAGGATTAAATGAGGCATGAAACTGTTTTTTGTATCATTAGGATGTGACAAAAATCTGGTAGACAGTGAAAAAATGCTGGCTCTTCTGACAAAACATAACATAGAAATAACAGATGATGCATGCAACGCAGAGATTATCATTGTGAATACATGTGGTTTTATACAGGATGCCAAGGAAGAGAGTATTGAAACTATACTTGAGATGGCGTCCCTGAAAGAAGAGGGAAAATGCCGTTCACTGATAGTCACGGGATGTCTGGCACAGCGTTATGCAGAAGAAATTCAGAAAGAGATTCCGGAAGTGGATGTTGTGGTTGGAACAACGGCATATGACCAGATTTTTGATGCGGTACAAAAAAGCTTGGAAGGAAAGCATCTGTGTATGATGGAGAATCTGGATTATCTGCCAGAAAAGCTCACAGACAGAGTGCGGACATCGACGTCCCATATATCATATCTGAAAATTGCAGAGGGCTGTAATAAACACTGCACATATTGTATTATTCCATCCCTTCGTGGCAGCTACCGCAGTGTTCCGATGGAAGAGCTGGTATGTGAAGCTGAAAATCTTGCGGCAACCGGCACGAAGGAACTGCTTGTGATTGCGCAGGAAACGACAGTTTATGGAATAGATCTGTATGGTGAAAAAAAATTACCGGAGCTTTTGCGCAGATTGTGCCGGATTGAGGGCATTGAGTGGATTCGCTTGCTGTACTGTTATCCGGAAGAAATTACAGAGGAACTGCTTGCTACCATGAGAGAAGAAAAAAAGATCTGTCATTATCTGGATTTGCCAATCCAGCATTGTAATGACGATATTCTGCGCCGTATGGGACGAAGAACAAATAAAAAAGATCTGGTGGATACGATTGATAAAATCCGGGAAATGCTGCCGGATATCGCATTACGGACGACATTGATCAGTGGATTTCCAGGAGAGACAAAGGAACAGCATGAGGAATGTGTTGAATTTGTAATGGAACAGCAATTTGACAGACTCGGGGTATTTCCCTATTCGCCGGAGGAGGGGACACCTGCCGCAGAATATAGTGATCAGATTCCCGAAGAACGTAGAAGAGTGTGGGCAGATGAAATCATGGAAGCGGAACAGAATGTAATATTTACGCAGAATGACCGGTTGACCGGCCAGAAGATAAAAGTGATTGTCGATGGATATCTGCCGGATGATAATGTTTATGTTGGGCGGACATACCGTGATGCACCGGATATAGACGGATGCGTATTTGTTCCGGCAAACTATGAAATTGTATCCGGAACTATTTTAGATGTGCTTATCACTGATGCCAATGGTTATGATTTGATTGGCGAAATATGTAGTGAGGAAGAGTGAAATAATGTTTACTCTCATGCGCGAGATGGAGGTAAAGTATGAATGTACCAAATAAATTAACGATTCTCCGGGTGATAATAATTCCTCTTTTTGTTGTTGCGATGTTATGGCAGTCATTACCGTATTCGGACTTTATAGCTGCTGGTCTTTTTATCGCTGCCTGTATTACGGATTTTTTTGATGGGTATCTTGCCCGAAAATACAATCAGGTAACAGTATTTGGAAAATTTATGGATCCGTTAGCAGATAAACTTTTAGTCTGTGCCGCTTTGATCTGTTTTCTTGCGGAAGAAAACCCGGAAATGCCGGCGTGGGTGGTAATCATAATTATCAGCCGTGAGTTTATTATCAGTGGTTTTCGTCTTGTTGCTGCCGAAAAAGGAGTGACCATTGCGGCTAGCTATTGGGGAAAAGTAAAAACCTTTGTACAGATGGCAATGTCCATTGTTTTGATTTTTAATTTTACACATCATATCTTCCGAATTATTGATGCGATACTGATTTATGCATCGGTGATACTTACTGTCATTTCACTCGTTGATTATATTTATAAAAATAGGGATGTTATGAAGGATGTGGAGTAAATGGGGAAAGAAAATGAACTTGTCAACAAACTGACAAAAAAAAAGTATACAATATCTACAGCTGAATCCTGTACAGGAGGACTGCTCTCTGCGACAATTGTAAATGTCAGTGGCGCATCTGATGTGTTTGAATGCAGTTTTGTCACCTATGCCAATGCTGCGAAAGAACAGTTTGTTCATGTCAGCCATGAGACATTGGAACAATATGGTGCAGTCAGTTCCGAGACAGCAGTGGAAATGGCCGCCGGCTGTGCAAAGGTGGCAAATGCAGATGTAGGTTTGTCTACGACAGGAATTGCAGGCCCGGGGGGAGGAACTCCCGAGAAACCGGTAGGCCTTGTATATATTGGCTGTTCTCTGCATGGTGTTACCAGGACGAAGCGCTTTGTGTTTAAAGGAAACCGTAGCGAGGTTCGTCGCCAGACGGTGGAAAAGGCACTGGAATTTGCCATTCACTGTCTTGACGAAGAAATTTCGGCTGAGTAAGGAGAGAACATTTTTTGAAACGAATATACACATTTATTCTGATAGCAGGATTATTACTGGTTATGACAGGGTGTCAGGAGAAAAAAAATGAGATTTCTGTAACAACCAGTGTGCCGACACCCAAAAACCATATGGAAATAATTAATATTTATTCCATTGATCCGGATACGCTTACGTTAGTTCCCGTATCTGTTAAAAAAGAGGATGGGAAATTGTCCGCGGAATATATTATATCTTTAGTACTCAATAATCTGAGTGAATATAATATCAGGACACCGGAACTGAAAAAAAGCGGCAAAAAACTGTATGTTTCATTTTCTTCGAAAGGGGAACCGGTAAAAAACTGTAATAAAAAAGTTGAAAAACTGATTTTGGAAAGTTTTGCAAACAGTCTGTTAGACAATATAGAAACCTGCGAGGACATTATCTTTCAGGTAGAAGGCAACTCTTATAAAAGCGATAATTTTGATTTTAAAAGGGACGAAGTATATACATCCCGTTAGGAAATATAAAAACTGAGGTTACTCATGAAAAAAACAGTTATAATCGGAGGAGGTGCTGCCGGAATGATGGCAGCAATCCGGAGTTCAGTGGCAGGTCACAAGGTGATATTGTTTGAAAAAAATGAAAAATGTGGGAAAAAATTATTTATCACAGGAAAAGGAAGATGCAATCTTACGAATGCCTGTGATGTTTCTGATTTGTTTTCTAATGTGATTTCCAATCCCAAATTTCTGTATAGTTCCTTTTATGGATTTACGAATCAGGACACAATAGCGTTTTTTGAATCTCTGGGACTTCGGACGAAGATAGAACGGGGAAATCGTGTGTTTCCCGCTTCAGACAAATCATCGGATGTCATCCGGTGTCTTGAGCGCGAATGCGGCCGGCAGGGAGTTCAGATAATGCTGCAAACTAGAGTGTCGGATCTTATAATCGAAGGTGGACAGGTCAGAGGTGTTCTGCTGTCAGATGGAAAACAGGTTTCTGCTGACAGGGTGATTCTCGCAACGGGCGGTATGTCCTATCCATCGACCGGTTCCACGGGAGATGGTTATGAAATGGCAAAAAAAGCAGGACATACGGTTACAAAACTTCGTCCGGGACTGACTGGAATCCAGACACGGGAAGAACTCGTTAAGGAATTACAGGGACTGACATTAAAAAATACCGCTGTTGAGATTCGTCCGGAAGGCAGTAAAAAGAAATGTTACCAGGGATTTGGAGAAGTTCTTTTTACTCATTATGGAGTGAGCGGTCCGCTTATTTTGAGCGCCAGCAGTCAGATTGGTGATAAGTTGAAACAGTCGCCACTGATGCTTCACATAGATATGAAACCGGCTCTTACGACAGAGCAACTTGACAAACGGGTGGTAAGCGATTTTGAAAAATCATCGAATCAGTCCGTGAAAAATGCGATGGTCCATTTACTTCCCAAGAGTATGATTCCGGTTATATTAAGGCAATACAGACTGGATGAAGCAAAAAAAGTAAACCAGCTAAGTAAAGAAGAACGGTTACGTATTGTAAATGGGATGAAGGATTTTACACTGACCCTGTGTGGACTTCGCGATTGGAACGAAGCGATTATCACAAGAGGCGGTGTCCGGGTTAATGAAGTAGACCCGGCGACAATGGAGTCAAAACTTGTAAAGGGGTTATATCTGGCGGGAGAAATTCTTGATCTGGATGCCCTGACAGGTGGCTTTAATTTACAGATTGCATGGTCAACCGGATATGCTGCCGGTAATCAGAATATATAGGAATGAAAGAGAGGACAAAGAAATGAATGTGGCTATTGATGGACCTGCCGGAGCAGGAAAAAGTTCAATTGCAAAACTTGTGGCAAAGGAATTGTCGTTTGTATATGTAGATACCGGAGCAATGTTCCGGACTATGGCATATTATTTTCTCAAAAACGGAATCGATACTTCAGATGAGGACGCTGTGAATGCTTCCTGTGATAAGATTGCAATCCGGATTGAATATCAGGGAGGGGAACAGCATATTTTCCTTGGCGAAACAGATGTATCAAAAGAAATCCGGCAGGAAGAAGTCGGAAAACAGGCATCGGTTGTTGCCAAATATACAAAAGTGAGAAACCAGTTACTTGAACTGCAGCGTAAAATGGCAAAAACAACAGATGTGATTATGGATGGAAGAGATATCGGAACCGTGGTTCTTCCGGATGCAGAGGCAAAAATATTCTTAACGGCAGGTTCAAGAGTCAGAGCCGAAAGACGCTTTAAAGAATTGCAGGAAAAGGGTGTTGATTGCAATATAAATGAAATCGAAAAGGATATTATTGCAAGAGATGAGCAGGATATGAACCGGGAAATCGCACCGTTGAGACAGGCTGAAGATGCCGTATATCTGGATACTTCGGACATGACAATACCGGAAGTGGTTGAAGCAATCAAAAAAATTGTGGAGGAGAAACGGCCGTGACAGTAGAACTGGCAGAGAGTGCAGGATTTTGTTTTGGAGTGAAAAGAGCCATTGACAGCGTGTATACACTGGCTGAAAAAAGTACCGGACCTGTATGTACACTGGGACCTATTATTCACAATGAACAGGTCGTTAAGGATCTTGAAAAACGTGGTGTTTCTGTAGTAAGTGATGTTGGAGAACTGTCAGGAGACGGGAAAGACACTCTGGTCATCCGTTCCCATGGAGTGGCAAAATCCGTAATTGAAGAGCTCGAAAAAAAACATATCCATTATGAAGATGCGACTTGTCCGTTCGTAAAAAAAATCCACACAACAGTTTCCGAATACAGCAGCAAAGGATATGCCGTTATCATTATCGGGACTGCCACTCATCCCGAGGTGCAGGGAATACTCGGATGGACAGATGGAACCGGAATTGTGATTGAAACACCACAGGAGGCAGAGGCATTTACGCTCGACAATGTTGAAAAAAAAGTTTGTATTGTAGCACAAACGACATTTAATTACAAAAAATTTCAAGAATTAGTTGAAATTCTTTCAAAAAAAGGTTATGATATACTTGCTGTCAATACTATATGTAATGCAACATCGACACGACAGCAGGAGGCGGAAAAGCTTGCTGCACGTTCCGATGCGATGCTCGTGATAGGGGGAACGCACAGTTCGAATTCCCGTAAATTATATGAGATATGTAAAAATCAGTGTGAAAGCACTTTTTTTATACAGACAGTAGATGATTTGAGAACCATTTCGCTCGATTCATTTACAAGCCTAGGTATTACCGCAGGGGCATCAACCCCAAATAATATTATACAGGAGGTTCTAGAGGCATGTCAGAAAATATGAGTTTTGAAGAAATGTTAGAGGATTCATTAGTAACAATCCACAATGGTGAGGTTGTAGAAGGGACAGTTATCGGAGTTAAGGACAATGAAATTATCTTAAACATTGGATATAAAGCAGACGGTATTTTAACGAAGAATGA
This sequence comes from Eubacterium sp., assembly GCA_034101395.1. Lineage (GTDB taxonomy): Bacteria > Bacillota > Clostridia > Lachnospirales > Lachnospiraceae > Eubacterium_F. The sequence continues at coordinate 7,688 of JAXEJU010000048.1, forward strand.
GTACAGTAACAATGCTGATGTTGACTTAACTGCCGAAGTTAAGCCTGGTGATACTTTGAAGGTTAAGGTACTCAAAGTAAATGATGGTGAAGGACAGGTTCTTCTTACTTACAAGAGACTGTTGCAAGATAAGATTAACAAAAGATTTGAAGAAGCATTTGAAAATAATGAAGTACTTACCGGTAAAGTGGTTGCCGTTCTCAAAGGCGGTCTGAGTGTTGCTTATGACGAGGGACGGGTATTCATACCAGCAAGTCTTGTTTCCGATATTTATGAGAAAGATTTGACCAAATACGCGGATCAGGAAATCGAATTTGTTCTCACAGAGGTAAATCCTCACAAGAGAAGAATTATTGGTGACCGCAAACAGCTTATTGTTGCGAAAAAGAAAAAAATGCAGGAAGAGCTTATGGCTAAGATTGAGGTCGGCATGATGATTGAAGGTACGGTTAAAAATCTTACCGATTTTGGAGCGTTCATTGATCTTGGTGGAGCTGATGGTCTCCTTCATATCTCCGAGATGTCCTGGGGACGTGTGGAGGATCCGAAGAAGCTGTTCAAAGTAGGCGACAAAGTGAATGTTATGATTAAAGATATTTCCGAGAATAAGATTGCACTTACTCTGAAACTTGAGGAAAACAATCCTTGGAAAAATGCAGCAGAAAAATATCAGGTAGGAACACTGATTACCGGAAAAGTAGCTCGTATGACTGATTTTGGCGCATTTGTTGAGCTGGAAGAGGGAATCGATGCATTACTTCATGTATCACAGATTTCTATTGATCATGTAGAAAAACCATCGGATGTTTTGAGTGTTGGACAGGAAATCACTGCTAAGATTGTAGATTTCAATGAAGAAACCAAAAAAATCAGTTTGAGTATGAAAGCAGTTGAAATCGAAAACAAAAAAGCAGAAGAAGCTGTAGAGGAAGAGGCGTAAAAGAGTAATCGAATATGATGCAGGACAGTTATGAAACCTTTAAGAAAGAGTATTTCTCTTTATCCAAAATTGATTTAGGACTTTACAAAGAAGGTCAGATGAAGCGCAGGATTGATAATTTTGTTTTAAAATACAAAATTAAAAGCTACGCGGAATTTATCGAATTGTTGAAAAAGGATACGGAAGCATATGATAAATTTGTTGCCTATTTGACAATAAATGTTTCAGAATTTTACCGTAATCCTGTTCAGTGGCAGACTTTGGAATCGTCGATTATACCAGAACTGCTTAATAAGTATGGGAATCGCCTGAAAATATGGAGTGCTGCTTGCTCTACCGGAGATGAGCCTTATTCTTTGGCAATGGTATTTGGTGAATTTCTACCATTGGATCACATAGAGATTCTGGCAACAGATTTAGATAATGATGTTTTAGAAAAGGCAAAAAAAGGATATTATCCGGAAAAGAGTATTAATGGACTTCCTAAAAAATATCAGGACAAATATATCGAGCGGGATGATACCGGAGTGGTAAAGGTTTCCGATAAATTAAAATCCTGTATTACATTTAAACAGCATAATCTGTTGCGTGACCCTTATCCGAAAGGTATACACATCGTTGTATGCCGCAATGTAATGATTTATTTTACAGATGAAGCAAAAGATGAGATTTATCGTAAATTTGCTAATTCACTTGCTCCGAAAGGTATTTTATTTGTCGGTAGCACCGAACAGATAATAGGAGCGGATAAGTATGGTTTTACCGGGTTACAGTCATTCTTTTATGAAAAGAAATAAATTGTAAAAAGCCTATATAAAATGCTTATGATATTGTTATTATCAATATCATAAGCATTTTTCTTGTCATATAGGAAAGTCCGACTTTTGCGGAGTGGCGGCGCGTATTTCAGTCGCCGCTTTTTTATGCAGTCGTAAACCAGGTATATGAATTCTTTCCGGTCTGAATACGGTAAGTAATCGGGGAATATCCTTTTTGCACAAGGATTGCCTTGCTGCATGTAACGTTATTTCCCGGAGAGAGAAGCACAGTTCCCAAATCATCAACGGGCTCGAAGAAAAATCCCCAGTCAAGATTTATCAGCTGCTTTGTGGAATTTGCACCGTAAATATTGTAGTAGTAGTTGAAAATATCTTTTGCTTCAATGGTCTGGCCGCCGGAGATGTACTTAATCTGGAATTTAAAGTAAATGTATTCCTGATTGCTTTCCGGAACCGGATTGGAAGAATTGTTTTTTGCTAACTGGGCAGCATTTTCTCCCGATTCAAATCGAAGAAGCTTCATGGAAAATTTACCTTTTTTCTTTCCCTCTTCATAATAAGTAAATGTATTGGTATTGTAAGCTGATTTTGGACTTGCTTTTGTGCCTTTTCCGCTTTTTGCTTTGACTGTTACTTTACAGCGGAGTTTTTTACCGGAAACTTTAGCCGTAATTGTCGTGCTGCCGGATGTTTTAGCAGTTACTTTTCCGGATGAGTTTACCGTTGCAACATATTTCTTGCTGGAAGTCCATTTGGCTTTCGCTGTTGTACCTTTTACTTTAAGTGTGGCACTTTTTCCTACATGAAGAGAAAGGCTTGTCCTGTTCAGTTTTATCGTGGCTGCTTCTGCTTCCGTCGCTGTATATCCGGCAGAAATAAACAATGTGAGAGCAAGAAACAGTGAGAGTATTTGTTTCATTGTATGTTCCTCCTGTATAATATCATTTTTCCTCTAGTATCATCCATTTTACAATAAAGTTGTGTAAAATACAAGGCAGCATAATTTTTTTTGTGGAAATGTGCCTCGGATTATGCTAAGATATTCACAGAGAAATGAAAGGAATTTAAAGTTACAATGTCAGTAATTAAAAAAAGTCATATAAGAAATTTTTGTATCATCGCTCATATTGATCACGGCAAATCAACGTTGGCAGACCGTATTATAGAGAAAACAGGTCTATTGACGAGTCGTGAAATGCAGGCTCAGGTGTTAGATAATATGGAACTGGAGAGAGAGCGTGGTATTACGATAAAATCTCAGGCTGTTCGTATTGTATACAAGGCAAAGGACGGCGAAGAATATTTGTTTAATCTGATTGACACGCCGGGACATGTGGATTTTAATTATGAAGTTTCCAGAAGTCTCGCTGCCTGCGAGGGCGCAATTCTCATAGTAGATGCAGCACAGGGAATTGAGGCACAGACACTTGCAAACTGTTATCTTGCGATTGACCACGACCTTGAGATTATGCCGGTAATCAACAAAATTGATCTCCCGAGTGCAGAGCCTGAGCGCGTCAAAAACGAAATTGAGGATGTCATCGGCATTGAGGCTCAGGATGCACCGCTAATCTCTGCAAAGCTTGGAACAAATATCGAGGACGTATTAGAGCAGATTGTTACGAAAATCCCGGCTCCCCAGGGGGATGAGAACGCACCATTGAAAGCGCTTATTTTTGATTCGGTCTATGACCCATATAAAGGAGTCATCATTTTCTGCCGTCTATTTGACGGAACGGTAAAAAAGGGAACACGTATTCATATGATGGCGACAGGCATGGAAGAAGAAGTTGTAGAAGTAGGTACTTTTGGTGCCGGGCAGTTTATTCCATGTGATGAGCTGACGGCCGGTATGGTTGGATATATTACGGCAAGTCTGAAAAATGTAGAGGGTACCCGTGTGGGTGATACGGTGACAGATGCAGAAAATCCGTGTAAAGAGGCACTTCCGGGATACAAAAAGGTAATGCCGATGGTATACTGCGGGCTGTATCCGGCAGATGGGGCCAAGTATCAGGATCTTCGCGACGCACTGGAAAAACTGCAGTTGAATGATGCTTCCCTGCAGTTTGAAGCAGAGACTTCCATTGCTCTCGGTTTTGGTTTCCGCTGTGGTTTCCTTGGGCTTCTTCACCTGGAAGTGATTCAGGAGAGACTTGAACGCGAGTATAATCTTGATCTCGTTACGACAGCACCCGGTGTTGTTTACCATGTGTACAAGACCAATGGGGATATGGTAGAAGTGACAAACCCTTCCAATCTTCCGGATCCTTCTGAAATTGAACACATGGAAGAGCCTGTGGTTGAGGCGGAGATTATGGTGACGACAGAATTTGTCGGTGCGATAATGAAATTGTGTCAGGAGAGACGTGGTGTTTATCTTGGGATGGAGTATATGGAAGAGACGAGAGCCCTGCTCAAATATATTCTTCCACTGAACGAGATTATTTATGATTTCTTTGATTCGCTGAAATCCCGTTCCCGTGGATATGCCTCTTTTGATTATGAATTGAAAGGGTATGAGCCGGCAAATCTTGTAAAATTAAATATACTGATTAACAAAGAAGAGGTGGATGCGCTGTCTTTTATCGTTCATGAGAGTTCTGCTTATGAGCGAGGGCGCAAGATGTGCCAGAAACTGAAAAATGAGATTCCAAGACATTTGTTTGAAATACCGATTCAGGCGGCAATCGGCAATAAGGTAATCGCCAGAGAAACCGTAAAGGCAGTCCGCAAGGATGTACTTGCCAAATGTTATGGCGGTGACATTTCACGAAAACGAAAACTCCTTGAGAAGCAGAAGGAAGGAAAGAAACGTATGCGCCAGATTGGAAATGTAGAGATTCCACAGAAGGCATTTATGAGCGTTTTGAAATTGGACGATGAAGAATAGTTTGTGTGGACTTTATGTTCATATTCCTTTTTGCATCCGCAAATGTAATTACTGTGATTTTTTGTCTTTCCCGATGGAGGCAGATGGACGCATGGAATATGTGCGGCTTCTGGCAGAGGAGATGGCATTGTGGAAGAAAACAGTGTCTGCCTGTAAGGTAGACACTATTTTCATAGGAGGCGGAACTCCATCTGTACTTGAACCGGCAGAAATGGATGTATTATTTCGGGTGATTCATGATACATTTTCTCTTGAACGTGTGACAGAATTTACCATGGAGTGTAATCCAGGTACCGTAACCGGGGAAAAACTCCGCCTGATGAGAGAAGCAGGTGTAAACCGAATCAGTTTTGGAATGCAATCTACGATAAACCGGGAGTTAGATTTACTTGGAAGAATCCACACGTATGAGGAATTCGTGAAGAGTTATGAGCTGTCTCGCCGGATAGGATTTGAAAACATTAACATTGACTTGATGTCTTCAATTCCGGAACAGACGTCTGAGAGCTATGAAAAAAGTTTGCAGAGGGTGGTGCAGCTGGCACCGGAACACATTTCTTCCTACAGTCTGATTGTCGAGGAGGGAACTCCTTTTTTTGAACAGTATGGAGAGAATCCTCCGGTCGATGAGGATACTGACAGGAACATGTATGAGAGGACAAAGGAGGTTCTATCGGCTGCCGGATACGACAGATATGAGATTTCGAATTATGCCAAAAAAGGGAAAGAATGCCGTCATAATTTAAAATACTGGAGGCGCGAGGATTATCTCGGTGTGGGTCTTGGTGCTGCTTCTTGTATGGGGCATCGGCGATTTTGCAATGAATCTTCACTGAAAAACTATAAAGACCGGATTCACAATGGACAGATTCCGACTGCTGAGAGTGAGGAGCTTACAAAGGAAGATGAGATGGCGGAGTTTATGTATCTTGGACTGCGCTGCATGAAAGGAATTTCGACGGAAAGTTTTGAACAGATTTTTCAGGAGGATTTTGATGCACGATACGGTGATACGGTAAAAGAACTGGTATCCCAGGGACTTCTTGAGAAGCATGATGATTGGATTCGGCTGACACTTCAAGGTATTAATCTGAGCAACCGGGTCTTTGTAAAATTTATATAGGAATGGAGTGATTATATGAATAATGTATGGGAAAAAATTGAGAGCTGTGTGGCGCAAATTCGGGAAAAGACGGATTTTGTTCCAAAGGTTGCGCTGATTCTTGGCAGTGGTCTCGGCGCATTAGCGGATGAAATCAAAACAGTTGCCACCGTCAACTATTCGGAAATATCCGGATTCCCGGTTTCTACGGTTGCCGGGCATAAAGGACGGTTCGTGTTTGGCTATATCGGAGAGACGCCTGTTGTAATTATGCAGGGACGTGTGCATTATTATGAGGGATATGCTATGACAGATGTAGTTCTGCCTACGCGGCTGATGGGACAACTGGGAGCAGAAATTCTTTTTTTGACAAATGCGGCAGGTGGTGTCAGCACGATGCTTGAACCCGGAGATTTTATGATGCTGACTGACCAGATCAGTACATTTGTTCCTTCGCCGTTAATCGGTGAAAATATAGAAAAACTGGGACCGCGTTTTCCGTCCATGGATACGATTTATGATGAAAAACTGTGTGATTTGATACGAAAAACAGCGGAGAATGAACACATTCCACTCAAGGAAGGTGTGTATTTACAGACGACAGGACCAAACTATGAATCGCCGGCGGAAGTTCGTATGCTCTCGATGCTCGGTGCCCATGCCGTTGGTATGAGTACAGCCGTAGAGGCAATTGTGGCGAGACACATGGGAATGCGGGTGTGTGGAATCTCCTGTATTACCAATATGGCGGGAGGGACGAGTGCAGAACCTCTCAGCCACGAAGAGGTCAGTGCAACGGCAGACCGGGTGGCACCATTTTTTAAAAAACTTGTAACAAAATCAATCGAAGCGATGAAATAATAAAGAAGTCGCAGAAAGAGAGGATATTGTGAAGATAAGATTTTATAATGCCCAAATAATAACGATGGAGGAAACGCCATCCGCATCTATCAGAGAGAATAACATGGGAACGGAACCTTTTCATGGAGAACTCCATGTGGCAGAGGATAAAATTGTCTTTGTGGGAACGACAGACGAGGCAAAGAAATGTGTGCCAGACGAAGAAAATGCATGGGACAGAGAAATCGACTGTCAGGGAAATCTTTTACTGCCTGGATTTAAAAATGCCCATACCCATTCGGCAATGACATTTCTGCGTTCCTATGCCGATGATCTGCCACTTCAGGAATGGCTCTATAATCGGGTGTTCCCGATGGAGACAAAACTTACGTGCGAAGACCAGTACACTCTGTCTAAACTGGCAATGCTTGAATATCTGACCAGTGGCATAACCGCCAATTTTGATATGTATCTGGACAATCCGACGCACGCAAAGGCATCTATAGATATGGGCTTTCGCTCGGTATTCTGTGGCGGTATGAATGACTTTGGGGGAACGATAGAGCGGACAGAGGCACAGTTTCATGAAATCAATGCGATGGATGACCTCGTTTCTTGCCGGCTTGGTTTCCATGCGGAATATACAACAAAAAGAGAGTCCATCGAAGGACTTTCCGAGCTTGCCAACCGTCTGCAAAAGCCGATGTATCTGCATTTGTCAGAGACGAAAAAGGAAGTTGACGAGTGTTATGAGAGATATGGAATGTCTCCGGTGAAATTTCTGGATTCCGTCGGAATGTTCAACTACGGAGGCGGTGGTTTCCACGGGGTGTGGATGAATGAAGAGGATATGGAAATCTGCGCAGAGAAAAATGTCTCGATCGTTTCCAACCCATGTTCCAATCTAAAACTGGCAAGTGGAATCGCGGACCTGTGCGGGCTGCTTGACAAAGGTGTCAATGTTGCTCTCGGAACCGATGGCTCTGCCAGCAATAATGCCCTTGATATGTTCCGTGAAATGTATCTGGCATCTGTCCTTCAGAAAGTGACAAAAAAGGATGCGTCAGCAATGGATGCCTGTGCCGTTCTGCGAATGGCAACTGTTGGCGGCGCTATCGCCATGGGACTGACAGACTGCGATACACTGGCGGCAGGAAAAAAGGCAGATATCATCATGATAGATATGCATCGTCCGAATATGCAGCCGGTCAATAACATTGCGAAAAATCTTGTTTACAGCGGAAGCAAGGAAAATGTAAAAATGACAATGATTAACGGGAAGATCCTTTACGAAAACAGAGAATTCCTCGTGGATGAAGATATTGAAGAAATTTACCGCAAATCCAATGAGATTATCGAAAGAATGCGCTGATTAAACAAATCCGTCAGTTTTTCCGATATAAAGAAATAATGGTATTTCAAATGGAATTGAACACGATGTTATTTGGCATACAGGAAAAGGAGGTCCTATTTATGGTAATAAAATCTGCAGGGACGGCGAATGGTCTTTTTTCAACAAATGAGAGAGCAGCTTTTTCTCAGACTGCTCCAGACCGTAAATCAAATGGTAAAACAATTTTTGCCGGCGATATGAAAAAGATGACGGATACGATTTCTGTGAAGCGGGAGCAGGCACAAAAAAGAGCGTTAAAAATTGTCGGCGATGTATTTGATGGAGAAAAGTCCATCGACAGAGATATGCAGGCGATGCTTGATAAATGTGAAGAACTGCGTGATGAACGTCTTGCCTATAAAGAATCGATTGCTCAGATAGAAAACGAGCGCGGCAATCTGATGGAACTTTATGGTGTGTCAACAGACAGTGAAGAATATGAAAATCTGGAACTTCTTCGCAAAGAAAAAGAATCGAAAAACCTGACATCCGGAATTGAACTGACAGATGAAGAAAAAGATAAACTGGCGCAGATTCACGAGGCAGGGATCACAGATTTCCAGAAAGAGATGCTTTCCCTGGATGAATCCGTGAAAGAATATGAGGGGAAAATAGCTGCCAGCGAGCAGGCGATTCAGGTGATTCAGAAATCATGGGCAGATATGAAGATTGAGCGTCTTAAAAGTGATCCTATGGTTGAAGCTTCCGAACAGGCTGAGGAAATTATGCTGCAGGCAAATCAGGAAATTATCGGAGAACTCCGCAAAGAAGCAGTAGAGCATGTGGAAGAGAAGCTCGAAGAAACAGTAGATGCTGCCAAAGAACAGGCAGAGAAAAAGGAAGAAGAGCAGGAAAAACTGGAAGAACAGAAAGAAAAGCAGGAGGAGCTCGAGAAGACGATTGAAAAGGCAAAGGAATCGAGCGACAGTACGGCTTCAAATAACACAGTCCGCCACGATGTGCTCGAGGTCGATATGGATGCCATCACTTCCTACAATTCCAGCAAAAACAAGATAGATCAGGAGCTGGAAAAAATAATAGATGAGCTGAATCTGATTATGGAAGATTTAAAAGGCGCTGAGGTAGATGTGAATTTATAATTTACAGATTCGATAATAAAAGGAGTATTAGCTCATCTTAGAGGGGAATCTGTATGAAAAAAAATATCTTATATGTCGTTTTATTCATCTCAATATATGCACTTTGTGGGTGTAGTGATATGACTTACACAGATGGAAACAATCAGACGGAGCAGACAAAACGATTGTCAGAAACAGTTGATGGATTTGAGTATCAGATTGTTACAGATTATGGAGGAAAGACATGCCGTATCGTAAATATAAGTATTTTGGACGGCTCAAAATGTCAGCAGCTAAATATACCATCTGAAATTAAAGGATATGTTGTAACGAGAATTGGTGCTGAATTAGCAGAAATGGATGATTCTGCCGAAACATTAAAAAATGTGTTTGGTGCTTATTGTGAGATTGATGCCGAGGGGTGGGGCATTCAGGGAGATGGAAAAAAGGCACAGAATATCCGGGGAATTAAAATTCCCGATACGGTTGTGGAACTGACAAGAGGATGTTTTGCAGGTCTGTCCGGTGTAGAATCTGTTTTGTTATCCGGACAGTTGAAAAAGATAGGAAACTGTGCAATGATTGACATGCCAAATTTAAAAAGATTGTCAATCCCGGCAACAGTTGAAGAAGGATTAGAATTTTTGTGTGATACCAAATGGGTCAGTTTTTCCGTTGATGATAAAAATGCAAAATATAAGGCTGAAAATGGGTTGTTGCTATCGCGGGCGGGGGATTTCCTGTATGGAGTGGTTACGGATGATACATCCATTTTGATACCTGCTTTTGTTACTGCATTTTCCGAAGATGCCCTGACAACAAATAGTCCGTGCAGGATTACAATTGATCCGGACAATGCGGTTTATGCAAGTGATGGACAGTGTGTGTATAAAAAAGCGAATGGTGAGTTGGTTGCTGTTTCATCCGATGATGGAAAGCTGATTCTTTCTTCCCGGATAAAATCCTTACGAACTCCGGTAAATGTATCGGGTATAGAAATTGACAAAATTGTCTTCTCGGACAGTATTCAGTCCGTGGAAGGAAAAACATCAAATTCTGATTTTGATTATTGGCTTGGTGATAAAATTTCCTCATATGCTACATGGTATATGAATGGAAAGAAAGCGCCTGTCAGGCTATCACCGATTGATTTGGGAATTGGTACATTGGTTGTACCTGAACAATATTCGGTGTCCTATGAAAACTGGATTGAAAAATATAAAAAATGGCGGAACATACCCCTGAAAAAGAGGAGAGACTAACCGATGGAATTAGTCATTTCCTCTAACTGCTGTGCAAGCTGCTCCCACTCATTCATGGCATCGGTGAGGGCAGCTTCTTTTTCGTCCCTTTCTCTCGAGAGCTCTGTGAGCTTCGCGACATCGGTTGCATTTTCGGGAAGAAGCATTTCTTCATCAATTGCCGTCATGCGGTTTTCCAGTTCTTCGACGAGAGCTTCCGCTTTTTTATATGCGTTTTCAACTTTTCTTTTTTTTGTCTCAAATTCTTTCTGAGCCTTCCAGTCCCGTTTGCTCTGCGATGTACTTTTTGCGGAGACCGAATCTTTTGCGGCATCCAGATGGAGCTGTTCCATCGTATCTTTTTTCTCCAGATAATAGGAGTAGTTGCCATCGTAGGAGAGAAGTTTTTTACCGGTCAGATCAAGAATCCGCGTGGCGGTCCGGTTGATGAAGTAGCGGTCGTGGGAGACATAAAGTACGGTACCGGTGTAATTGCGGATGGCAGTCTCCAAAATTTCCTTCGAAGTAATATCGAGGTGGTTTGTCGGCTCGTCCAGCAGAAGAAAGTTTGCCTGTGAGAGCATAAGCTTTGCCAGTGAGACACGTCCTTTTTCCCCGCCGCTCAAAAGTTTTACAGGCTTAAATACATCATCCCCGGTGAACAGAAATGCTGCCAGAACATTTCGGATTTCCGTGTGGTTCAAGTCCGGATAGTCATCCTGGATTTCTTCAAAAATTGTCTTTTCATCATGTAACACATTGTGTTCCTGGTCATAGTAACCGATTTCAACATTCGCACCGGGTGTTACCGTTCCGGCGTCGATGGATTCCAGACCGCAGATCATTTTCAAAAGAGTCGTGTTTACGGTTCCGTTCAGCCCGATAACCGCAATTTTTTCACCCCGTTTAATTTCAAAAGAAATGTGTTCAAACAAATGCTTTTCGCCAAAGCTTTTTTTGAAATCCTCCACTTTCAGTACATCGTTGCCACTTATCCTTGATGGGGTCAGAGTAAATGACATTGTTTTTTCGTATTCAACCGGTTTTTCAACCCGCTCAATTTTTGCGAGCATTTTTTCGCGGCTCTCGGCGCGTTTAATCGATTTTTCACGATTGAAAGATTTCAGTTTCTCGATGACAGCTTCCTGATGGCGGATTTCCTGCTGCTGATTGTAATACTGGCGAATCAGTGCTTCCCGCATGGCGGCTTTTTTTTCGGAATAATTGCTGTAATTTCCTGTGAATACCGTAGTTTTCGCGTGGTCGATTTCCACAACTTTATTCACAATGCGGTCGAGAAAATACCGGTCGTGGGATACAATCAGCACACTGCCTTTATAACCGGTAAGATAGCCTTCCAGCCAGCGGATAGATTCGAGATCCAGATGGTTTGTCGGCTCATCCATGATGAGAAGATCAGGCTCGGTCAGAAGAAGTTTACCGAGGGCGACACGCGTTTTCTGACCGCCGGACAGATGATTGATGCACTGGTGCATCGCATCCCCGCCAAAACCGAGTCCGTTTATGACACCGAGGACTTTACTTTTGTAAGTATAGCCGTCACCGGATTCAAAGATTGTCTGAAGGCGATTGTACTGCTCCATGATTTTGTCAAGTTCTTCTCCCTGTGCATGCGCCATTTTCTGCTCTAGCGCACGGATGTCTCTGTCCAGTTCAATTACATCCGATTTGACAGCCAGAAGTTCTTCGTAAATGGTATTGTCCGAGTGATATCCCTGCTGCTGCGGCAGGTAGCCAAGTGTTGTATCTTTGGCGCGGATTACCTCACCGGCATCTGCGTCCAGCTCCCCTACTATAATACGCAAAAGAGTTGTTTTTCCGGCGCCGTTGACACCGACAATGCCGACACGTTCATGCTCATTGATATGAAAAGTGGTATCTTTTAAAATGATTTCCTCTGAAAATGATTGATCAATATGATTACATGCTAAAATCATAAGTTCCTCCGCCATACCCGAAAGGTATTTGTAATGAAAAATAATACATCCATTTTACACAGTTTTTTATCTTTTTGCAACTGCTTAGATTGACAGAATTTTAACATTTTATTATAATGGAAATATAGATTGTATAACCTCAGTGCGGACAGAGTAGTTTGGGAGGAAAAATATGGGAAGAATAGCAGGCATTCGGATTAAAAATTATGGTTCTTTAAAAGAGATAAAAATGGGGAAATTACTGTTTGACAGTAAAGGAAAAGAATTAACAAATATGAATGCTATAATTGGTCAAAGTGGAACAGGAAAGAGTACTTTGGCAGATGCATTTGGGTTTCTTGCAAATCAGGAGCTTCTTTAAAAAATATGCCAGGGAAAAAGGCAATTTTTGTAATTTTGGATTGTGATGATGAAGATTGCGCAAAAATGAAGCGTAGATTAATGCAAATGTACCAGGAATTAAGGAATGCATCGTCATATTATGAAATCGGAATGTTTAAATGCGATTGTGCAAGAAGGATTGGTGTATTGTTGGATATTAGAAAAAATGCTTCGCCAAGTTTTAATTATTTTATAGGAAAATTGGATGCGTTTTATGGAAGCAGTACCGAAAATGATGGTTACACTTTGGCAACATAAAATCAGCAATATAAATAGAGAACTGAAAATGCCAGAAAAATGGAGGAAAAGCGGAAGATGGAAAAGAAAATATCTTCTGCGGTGATCAATCGTTTACCGCGTTATTATAGATATCTGAGTGAACTGTTAGACAATGGAATTGACAGAATCTCATCCCAGGAACTCAGCCGGCGGATGCATGTGACGGCTTCCCAGATACGGCAGGATTTTAACAATTTTGGGGGATTTGGACAGCAGGGTTATGGTTATAATGTTGAGATTCTGCGCGAAGAAATCGGGAAAATTCTTGGTCTTGACAAACAGCACCGTGTCATTATTCTCGGTGCAGGAAATTTGGGACAGGCACTTGCCAATTATGGGGGATTTGAGAGACGGGGATTTTTAGTTGCCGGCATTTTTGATATTAATCCACAGAAAATTGGGAAAAAAGTGGGAGACAATGTTGTCATGGATATGGCGAAATTGCAGGATTATGTGACAAAAAATCCGGTAGATATTGCAGCACTTACACTTCCAAAATCAGTGGCACCTGAAGTGGCAGGGAAATTGATGAATATGGGGGTTCGCGCATTCTGGAATTTTGCTGCCACGGACTTGAACCTGCCGGAACACGTGGCAGTAGAAAATGTACATCTGGCAGAAAGTCTTATGCGTCTTTCTTATAATATTGTGAATCTTTCAGAAGAGGAAGATTTTTAATGGAACGTGCAGAGAAGGGGGGTATGTGGTGTGAAAAAACAACCGAATACAGCTTTTGGGGAGGAGATAAAAAGGGCATTAAAAGGCAGACAGGTTCCGGTTCTTGTACTCGACAGCCGATGGCACAAGTTGTTCCCGCCGGGAAAAAAACCAGTGGATATAGCAGGCCTCGAAGAAGATGTGAACCGTCTGTTGAAACGACAGGGATATCTGGTCAATGATATAAAGGACTTGAAAAAGACCAAACAAAAGTTGATGCAGGGTATTGTTGCCGGCATGCAGGGGGAGACGGAATTTGATGACCGGAAAAAAGACAAACAGCAGCAGCTGATGTTGGAAATCAGTGAACGGATTCAGGAAGAGTCTGACGAGTTGATGTTGCTTCCTGGGCAGATTAAGCGGGTAAACGAAGAACTTCTGTTGACGGGCGCAAAATACTGTTTTGAAAAGCTCGAAAATGGTGATGCCGAGATTCAGCAGTTAAAGAGGGAAATTAAAGAGTTGAAAAACGAGTTGAATGACCGAATTGAGGCTAAAGAAGAACTGGAAGAGAGTATGGACAGCGCATATTCCCTGATGCATGGAATATTGGGCCGTTCGGTAATGAATTTATATGATAAAACGCACAAAAAATGAGGTGAAAAGTCCATGGGAGGTATATTGTGGTAGTAGGAATTGGCGTTGATTCAATCGAAATCAGCCGCGTGCTGCATGCCTGTGAAAAAAAACATTTTATTGAACGGATTTTCACACAGAATGAACAGGCACAATTTGATAAATCCATGCGACGTGCCGCTTCTGATTTTGCGGGAAAAGAAGCGGTTGTCAAGATGTTTGGTACCGGGTTTGACGGAATTGATGCGGATGAAATTGCCATACTGCGTGCGGAAAACGGAGCACCTTATGTAGAGCTTTATGGAAAAGCAAAGGAAAAAGCAGATAAACTGGGAATCACATCGGTTATGATTTCCATTACGAACACCAGGGAGACTGCAACTGCATTTGTTATTGGAACAGGGGAGGAATCTATGTGAAATATTTGTATAGCGGAAAAGAAGCAAAAGCCATAGACAATCATGCCATTCATAAGATGGGGATGTCAGGGCTTGTTTTGATGGAAAGAGCAGCTATGTCCGTAGCTGCTGTTGTTATGAAGAGAGAAAATAAAGAGGTAAAAATTCTGGCAGTTTGTGGAACCGGAAATAATGGTGGAGATGCGGTAGCTGTGGCAAGGATTCTCCATGAACAGGGCTATAAAACAGCCATTACGGTTGTCGGTGAAACCGAGCGGATGACAGAAGATATGAAATACCAGCTCTCACTCGCAGTGAACTGCGAAGTACCTGTTTTGCCATTATCCGCTATTACAGATGGTGTATTTGATGTGATACTCGATGGCATTTTCGGAATCGGTCTGTCGAGAGAGATTTCCGGAGTATACGAAAATGTGATTGATGACATAAATGCCAGTGGAGCCAGATGTTATGCCATTGATGTGCCGTCCGGAATCAGTGCAGATACCGGTTCTGTCTTGAACACGGCAGTAAAGGCTGTGTGTACTATTACATTTGGAGTAAATAAAACAGGTCTTGTACTGTATCCCGGATGTGAATATGCGGGTGAAGTATTTGTGACCGACATTGGCTTCCCGTCAGGAAGTGTCAGGGCGATAACAAGTAAGACCTGTATTTATGAAACAACAGATTTGGGGCGTCTGCCTATACGTCCGGGCCGTTCAAACAAAGGAACCTTTGGACATGTTCTTGTTGTGGCAGGGTCGCAGAGTATGAGCGGAGCCTGCTTTCTTGCGGCAAAAGCAGCTTATACAGCGGGAGCAGGACTTGTGCGTGTAGTATCGACCGAAAATAACCGGGCGATTCTTTTGAGTGCGTTACCGGAAATATTGTTTTCCGGGAGAGATGAACTTGCGGATGTTCTGGAATGGGCGGATGCTGTTGTCATTGGACCGGGAATCGGCCTTGGAAAGGAAGCAGAGGAGATGGTGCGCTGTGTTCTTGACAGTTCCTCTGTGCCTACGGTGATTGACGGCGATGGAATACGGATTTGTTCCAATCTTGCATATGAACTTTCGGATAATTTTGTTCTGACACCTCATGTGAAAGAGATGACATACCTGACCGGAAAAAGTGTGCAGGAATTATTGGAAGAAATTTTACCTTCGACAAAAGAGGCTGCTGGAAAGTGGGGATGTACGATTGTGCAAAAAGATGCCAGAACCATTGTATCAAACGGCGACGAAGCCTATATCAATGTATCCGGCAACAACGGAATGGCAACCGGAGGTTCCGGGGATGTCCTTGCCGGATTGACAGGAGGTCTTCTGGCACAGGGAATGGAACCTTTCGAGGCGGCAAAACTCGCTGTTTACATCCACGGGCTTGCCGGAGACATTATGGCTGAAGAAAAAAGTGTATACAGTCTGATGGCATCCGATTTGATTACGGGAATTTCCCGGGTGTTGAATAAAATCAGAAAGTAAGACAGAAAAGAGGATAAGTATGGAAGAGATAACGGAATGTCCAGCCAGAAAATATGACCGGACATATGCAGTAGTTGATTTGGAAGCAATTCGTCATAACATCATGGAAGAGAAACGGATTATCCGGCCGGGGATTAAAATAATGGCTGTCGTAAAGGCAGATGCCTACGGTCACGGTGCTGTCCCGGTGTCTAAGGCACTTTATGACCTTGTAGACGCTTATGGTGTGGCAACGATTGAAGAAGCCATTGAATTGCGCGATGCCGGGATTGACAAAATGATACTGATACTGGGATATACTCCGGAAAGCTGGTATTCCGAGGTTGTCAAATACGATATTTCCCAGACCGTTTACACCCTGCAGATGGCAGAAGGATTGCAGAGAGAAGCCGTTCGTCAGAAGAAAAAGGTAAGAATTCACATTAAACTGGATACCGGAATGGGAAGAATCGGATTTGCTCCTACCAGAGAAAGCCTTACTGTTGTAGAAGAAATTGCAGCATTTTCCAATATTGAGATTGAAGGTTTATTTACGCATTTTGCAAGAGCAGATGAAAAGACAATAGATCCGGCAAGAGAACCATTTGAGAAATACTGTCTTTTTTCTTCCTGGTTGGAAAATGCCGGAATCCATATACCGATTCACCATGTCTCAAACAGTGCATCTATTATCGGTTTTCCTGAAGCACATCTGGATATGGTGCGTTCCGGTATTACGACATATGGACTGTATCCCTCGGAAGACGTTACAAAGGATATCATTGACCTGAGGCCGGCGATGCAGTGGAAAGCACACATTTCTTATATCAAAGAGGTTATGCCGGGAACATGTATCGGCTATGGTGGTACTTTTACTGCTGAAAAACGCATGCTTGTTGCAACGGTGCCGGTAGGTTATGCAGACGGAATGAAACGTGATTTGTCCAATAAGGGAAGAGTACTGATTCATGGACAATATGCCCGGATACTGGGTCGAATCTGTATGGATCAGTTTATGGTGGACGTGACCGATATTCCTGAGGTGGCAGAAGGCGACGTCGTAACGATTTTTGGAGTTGATGGTGAGAACTGTATTTCCGTTGAAGAGATTTCCGGTTTATCCCATTCTTTTAATTATGAATTTGTTTGCAGTATTTCAAAGCGCGTACCGAGAAAATACTAATTTCTTCACCGTTTTGTATATCGTCCCGTATATTGGTAATACTACTAATAGTTTCAAACGTAAGGAGTGTGTACTTGTGGTAGTAAAACGAGGCGATGTATATTATGCAGATCTCAGACCGGTCGTTGGCTCCGAACAGGGAGGCGTGCGGCCGGTTCTTATTATACAGAATGATATGGGAAACCGGTATAGTCCTACTGTAATCTGTGCTGCTATTACCAGCAAACTGAATAAAGCGAAACTTCCAACACATATTGCACTGGCGGCAGAGCGGTTTGGAGTAGTAAAAGATTCAGTAATTCTGCTGGAACAGATTCGCACAATCGATAAAGTCAGATTGCGTGAGAAAGTGTGCCATCTGGATTCTGAAATAATGGAGCAGATTAGTGAAGCATTAAAAGTCAGTCTGGCTCTTGATACATAAGAAGGAAATTATATACAGAAAAGAAAAAACACCTCTGAAAAGAGGTGTTTTTTCTGATACCCGAAGGTATCAAAGCGTATAATAGGGTGGGAGTAGAAAGTTTATACTTTCCAATAATCACTATACTTGCCTGTTGTGGCAAAAATGTGTCACAAAATATAAATATGAAAAAATTATCTTGCAATCCGTATAGCATTCAGAGTATACTATAAGAAGTCAAATTGCTATGACATTATTTTAGATAAGGAATGTGAACATAATGAGAATTGGTCTGGTTCGACATTTTGAAGTGGATTGTCCGCATAAAAATATGATGACCTCAGAGGAATTTAGAGAATGGTCAGAAAAGTACGAACACGCAGGAGTTATAAAAAACAGAGTTAATATGTATGGAATTAACTGGGATATCTGTTACAGCAGTGATTTAAAGCGGGCAGTTACAACGGCCAAAGAGGTTTACAGCGGAAACATCTATCTGGACAAACTTTTGCGCGAAGTTGATAATGCACCTTTTATTCATACGGAGCGGTTAAAACTTCCGTTCCCGATCTGGCATTTTTGTGGACGTCTGGCATGGTTTTTTAAGTCAAAAAGCCAGCCGGAAGACATTCATGCCACAAAGAAAAGAGTCCGTCGCTTTATACGGCGTCTCGATTGGGAAAAGGATAATATTTTAATCGTTTCGCATGGATTTTTGATTTTTAACTTTATTTTTGAATTGTTCCGGCTTGGTTTTGTGGGGAAGGAAGTTCACCGGGTAAGAAACGGAATTTTGTATATCTATGAATTACCGGACAACAAAAAACCGGCATTTGCAAAGAAAAACAGACAAGATGGAAAAGAGGACCGGCATGCAGTACACCATTCTATGCGTCGGAAAGATAAAGGAAAAGTATTTCACGGATGCAGTAAAAGAATATGAAAAACGTCTTTCAAGGTATGGCAAATTGACGATAACGGAAGTTCCTGATGAAAAAACACCGGATGGTGCTTCGAGAGCTCTGGAAGACCAGATCAGAAAAAAAGAAGGGGACAGGATTCTGTCCTGTATAAAAAGCGGCATGTATGTTGTGGCATTGGATTTAAAAGGGAAGGAATTTGATTCTGTCTCTTTTTCCAGACATCTGGATTCTCTGATGGTGCAGGGAAAAAGCCATAT
This sequence comes from Eubacterium sp., assembly GCA_034101395.1. Classification (GTDB taxonomy): domain Bacteria; phylum Bacillota; class Clostridia; order Lachnospirales; family Lachnospiraceae; genus Eubacterium_F. Next base: position 26,496 of record JAXEJU010000048.1, read on the forward strand.
TGTTTTTGTGATAGGGGGATCGCTTGGTCTTCATTCTTCCGTTTTAGAAAGAGCAGATGAGTCCATCAGCTTTTCGAAGATGACATTTCCCCATCAGTTGATGCGGGTTATTTTACTGGAACAGATGTATCGTGCAAACCGGATCCGGAACAACGAGCCTTACCACAAATAATACATAGAAATGAGGGTTTTCATGAGATTTCCAGAATTTATAAATAAAACAATGGATGGTGGCGATTGTATCGGGTTTGTTGCCCCATCCTTTGGCTGTGCAATCGAGCCTTATTATTCTGCCTTTCAGAATACATTAGAAAACTTCAAAAAGAGAGGGATACAGACAAAACTCGGTTCCAATGTGTATGCCGGTGACGGAATAGGAATCAGCAGTACGCCGGAAAAATGTGCAAAAGAATTTATGGACATGTATCTGGATTCCGAGGTGGATGCGTTAATCTCCTGTGGGGGAGGAGAATTGATGTGCGAGATCCTCCCTTTTCTGGATTTTGACAGATTAAAGAAATCCGATCCCAAATGGTTTATGGGGTACTCTGATAATACGAATCTTACATTCCTACTGACTACACTTGCGGATACTGCTTCCATTTATGGTCCATGCGCGGCAGCTTTTGGAATGGAGCCGTGGCATCCGGCAATTGAAGATGCGTTTTTGCTGTTAAATGGAAAAAAACTTACAATGACAAATTATCCGTTGTGGGAAAAAGAGTCGCGGAAGGATGAAGAACATCCCCTTGAGCCATATCATGTCACGGAACCTTTCCACGTTGTGACAAACATAGAGGGAAATATTTCAGTTTCCGGACGGCTTGTCGGAGGATGTCTCGACTGCCTGTCAAATCTTGTAGGAACACGTTTTGACAGAGTTTCTGATTTTTCAAAACAATATAAAGAGGATGGGATTTTGTGGTTTTTGGAGAGCTGCGATCTGAATGTGATGGACATAAGACGCAGTCTTTGGAATCTGCGCGAAGCCGGCTGGTTTGATAATGCCAGTGGATTTCTTATTGGCCGACCGATGCATTATCAGGAACCGACGATGGGACTTGACCAGTACGAGGCGGTAAAAGGAGTATTATCGTCGTTTGATGTGCCGATTATCATGGATCTGGATATCGGACATCTGGCACCGATGATGCCGCTTATCTGTGGCTCATATGCTACTGCTGTAGTAAACAATGGGCAGTTTCAGATTCAAATGGAATTATTATAAATCTAACCTTTGAATGAAATGGAGATTGCTATGTCGCTGATTTATATTGTGGAAGACGATCGTAATATACGTGAAATAGAAGTCTTTGCGTTAAAAAATTCCGGCTTCGAAGTGGCGGCATTTCGTACGGGGTCAGAAATGATACATCAGATAGGTGAAAAATGTCCCGATTTGATTGTGTTGGATATAATTTTACCGGATGCCGATGGAATCCGTCTTCTTGGAAAGATTCGAAGCAGAACCGACACAAAAAAAATTCCTGTTATGTTTGTGTCTGCGCGCTCATCCGAGTTGGATGTCGTAAGAGGTCTTGATGCCGGTGCAGATGACTATCTGGTAAAACCATTTGGTGTAATGGAACTGATTTCCCGTGTAAAAGCACTTTTAAGGAGAACATCTGTGCAGGATGGAACAGAAGCAGATGAATGGACGCTTTTGCCGGATGGACAGACGTTGAAAATTTCGGAGAAATCAGTTTCGCTTACCCATAAAGAATATGAATTGGTACAGTTGTTTTTAAAGAACAGGGGAAATGTGGTGTCACGCGATGAATTGATGGAAACCATCTGGGGTATTGATTATCTTGGTGAGTCACGCACCATTGATATGCATATCCGTGCTCTTCGCAAAAAACTTGGTGTTGAGGGAAAACGGATTACAACCGTACGCGGAGTTGGATATCGTTTGGAAGAAGCATCTGTTGACAGAAAGAAAACGGAAGAGGGGCAGTTATGAAGAAAAAACTTCAGTTCAATTTCTGGGTTATATCTATATGTGCTATTGTCGCGGTGTTACTGTTAACGACAGTATTTTTTTATAATTTGTTTCAGAATGAAGTGATGGAGAATCTGGAAACATGTGCACATATGCTACGTTCAGAAGCAGACGGAATCAATCAGATCCAGAAAACGGATTTTGATGACGAAGCGATGAAACGTATCCGTGTTACACTCATTGCTTCGTCAGGAAAAGTTATTTTTGACTCCAGTGTGGAGTCTGATGTGATGGAAAATCACAAAGAACGTCCGGAAATCCAGGATGCCATAAAATATGGAGAAGGAAAATCAATCCGGAATTCTGCCACACTGTCAAAGACATCTTTTTATTATGCCGTTTTGCTTGAAAATGGGGATGTACTGCGTATCGCAAAGGAGAGTGAGAGCTTTTTCAGCTTTCTGATCCGGGTTTCCCCATTGATTGGTGGTATTCTTTTGGCACTAGTTGTAGCAAGTACAGTTCTTTCACATTATCTGGCAAAAAGTTTTGTTCGTCCGATTGAGAAAATGGCAAAAAATATGGATGAAGCACAACCAGATCTGACCTACAAAGAACTAGCCCCTTTTCTGACCACCATAAAAAAACAGCATGAGGACATTATCAAAAACAGTCTGATGCGACAGGAATTCACAGCAAATGTATCACATGAATTAAAGACACCGCTGACCTCGATTTCCGGGTACTCCGAGCTAATAGAGAGCGGTATGGCAAAAGAACAGGACATCACACGATTTGCCGGCGAAATTCACAAAAGTGCAAATCGCCTGCTGACGCTCATTAATGATATATTACAGTTGTCAGAACTGGATTCCCAGAACTTTACGGATGATTTTGAGACAGTAGATCTGGGAAAGACGGTGACGGAGTGTATGAACAGTCTTCAGCTAAATGCCAAAAAGCGTCAGATAGAGCTGGTCCAGAAAGGAACAAGGGATTATTTTGTTTCCGGCAGCCCCAAAATGCTCGAGGAACTTGTGTACAATCTGATTGATAATGCCATTCGATATAATAAAGAATCAGGCAGCGTTTTTGTCACACTTTCTGAACATGCAGACCAGATTGTGCTTTTGGTAAAAGATACCGGCATCGGAATCAGTGAAGAAAATCAGGAACGTATTTTTGAACGATTTTACCGGGTGGATAAAAGCCGTTCGAAGGAGACCGGTGGAACAGGACTGGGGCTTGCCATTGTAAAGCATATTGTACTCAGCCATGGTGCCGGTATTCAGGTAAAAAGTAAGGAAGGAACAGGGACACAAATTATCGTCACCTTTAAAAAAGCAAATGAATGATTACATATATGGAATTAAAAAAGGAATACCGATTGCGCTCGGTTATCTGTCCGTGTCATTTACCTTTGGCGTCAAGGCAGTAAACGGCGGAATTCCTGCCTGGGTTGCTGTTCTTATTTCATTGACAAATCTGACATCTGCCGGACAGTTTGCCGGAACCAATCTGATTCTGGCGGGAGGCAGTTATCTTGAAATGGCATTTACTACATTTGTAGTAAATGTCCGCTATATGCTGATGTCATTTGCTTTGTCTCAGAAGATTGACCGGCAAACGCCTTCGCGTCACCGCCTCTTAATGGGATTTGGAATTACAGATGAAATATTTGCAGTTGCCTCCGCAGAGGAATACAGGGTAACGCCCTCTTATTTTTATGGTCTGATGACATTGCCGGTGATTGGATGGACAGGAGGAACTTTTCTTGGAGCGGTTGCATCCGGACTGATGCCTGCTGCCTTATCGAGTGCGATGGAGCTCGGACTTTATGCTATGTTTATCGCCATTATTATTCCGCCTGCCCGGAAAAACAAAGCAATACTTCTTGTCATTATAGTCGCTGTAGCAGTTTCTGCCTGTCTGTATTATCTGCCGGTATTTGATTTTATCTCTGCCGGATTTAAAGTTATTCTGTCAGCGGTGGTTGCAGCAGCGCTGGGGGCATTTATATTTCCGGTTGTAAAGGGAGGAAAGAATCATGTATCTGTTGATTAGTATCGCAGTAATGGCGGGAATTACCTATTTGATTCGGGTGATTCCCATTACACTTTTTCAAAAAGAAATAAAATCTGTATGGATACAGTCATTTCTATATTATATTCCTTATACGGTACTGGCTGCGCTTACTTTTCCGGCAGTCTTTGATGCGACGGGCAATAAGCCTGCATCGATAGCCGGGACAGTGATAGCGCTGATACTTGCATATTTTGACAAAGGACTTGTCATCGTGGCGGCTGGTGCTGTGGCGGGTGCACTTGTTGTATCTTTTTTGTAAGAAAATAATTATTATTCGAACAAAAAACTGTTGACGAATGGAAAAAATATGGTATAATCTATGTTAGTGCGAAAAAATACCCAATCAGTTGTATTGAAGCACAATCTACAACTGGAGGGAGGTTAGGTGTGATACAATGTCTAGTGTAACAGTTAAAGAAAACGAATCATTGGATAGCGCATTACGTCGTTTCAAGAGAAACTGCGCAAAAGCCGGCATCCAGCAGGAAATTCGTAAGAGAGAGCATTATGAAAAACCAAGCGTTAGACGTAAGAAAAAGTCTGAAGCTGCTCGTAAAAGAAAATACAAATAATAAGCACATAGGAAAAAGCCTGTTTTCATATTATAGAATGGAAACAGGCTTTTTCTGTAAGTGCAGTGAAAGAAATGAAGAGAAGTGGACAACGTACTTTTCGCATATTACTGGCATATTATGATAGAAAGCAAATCTGGGTGGAGTGGAGATTGGAATGAAAAAAATAACAGAAATGCTTGATTTGATGCCGGATATTTTGGAAGGCGCAACCATTATAAATGTATATGGAAATGAGAGTGCGTTGGTAGAAAACTATCAGTCAATTATTGAGTATTCACAAAACCAGATTAGGCTGCAGGGAAAACATGTAAAGATCCTGATTGAGGGTGAAGAGCTTCTGATTGACCGTTTTACAAAGGAGGATTGCAAAATCTGCGGGCGGATTGAAAAAGTCGAATATATTCCGATGTGAGGAGAGACGATTTGAAAAGTAAGAAAGCGGGTAAGTGGCTCAATGGTTATGTTGTCTGTGTGAGTACGTCCGGTTCGTGGGAACGATTTATGAATATGTGCAGACATCATCAGATTGATATCTGGAAAATAAAAAAAGACGGAGATACAGAATTCTGTGTTCAGCAGAAAGCGTTTAAAAAACTCGTTCCGATTGCCCGTAAATCCGGGGTAAAACCACATATATGCAAAAAAAAAGGATTCCCGTTTCTCTTGCAGGGGATGATAAGGGACTGGACATTTTATAGTGGTTTTATTATTTTTCTGGCGGTTATCTTTTATTTGTCTTCCTTTGTATGGGAGATTACATATACCGGGCAAAGCAGTTATTCAAGAGAAACCCTGTCAAAAACTGTGGAGGCAATGAATGTATATACCGGCATGAAGAGAAGCAGACTGGATTGTGATGCCATCGAAAAACAAATCCGTCAGGTGCATCCGGATATCAGCTGGGTTTCAGCGGAAGAAAAAGGAAGCCTGCTGCAAATATCAATCAAAGAAGGGAAAAAAACGATTGAACATGATGCACAGGCAGAGGCAAGTCATCTGGTTGCACAACAGGATGGTGTCGTAGAACAAATTGTTGCAAATCGTGGAACGGTAGTGGTAAAACCCGGACAGGAGGTAAAAAAAGGGGATGTATTAATACAGGGAATTGTTCCGATAACGGATGACAGCAACGAAGTGGTGGAAAATATGCCGGTTGCTGCAAAGGGAGAGGTAACCCTGCTTGTAAGAGAACAACTTGAAACGATTATTCCGGTAAAACACAAGGTAAAGGAATATACAGGAAATGTAATTACCGTGTATCAATATATTTTGGGAAACAAAAGCTTTTTGTTAAAAAATCCTTTCAAACAGTTGGATAATTCCATGAAATATGATATACTTACTACTGTATGCACTGACAGAACAATTCACCCGTTATCCTTCTCATTGTATGTTCAGAAGACAGAATACAGGGAATACAAATGGAAAGAAGCCAGATATTCAGAAAAAGAACTGGAACAGGAAGGAATGCGTCTGTATAGAAAGCTTTTTCTTACACCCGATGGCAAAGAAAAGGAACTTGTAGAGCACGAAGCAGTTATGAAAAAACAAAATGCCGATGAATGGCTGTTACAGGCAACGATTTCATACCAGAGTCACGATATGGGAACAAAACCGGTATCAAAAGAAGAAATAAATGTTAAAAGATCAGATGGAGGACAGGATGGAAAATCAGGAACTGATTCTTGACATACCAGCAGAACATGAACGGAATATTTTCGGCGGGCTGGACTGCCATATAAAAAAGATAGAGAAAACACTTTTGGTTCATGTGATTGCCAGAGATGGAACCGTTAAAATTTTAGGAAGCGAGAGTGGAATACAGAGTGCCAAATGGATTTTTTCAGAGCTGATTACTCTCTCGGAAAGAGGAAATACAATTACCGAACAGAACATTGATTATCTTCTTTCGCTTGCAAAAGAGAATTCTGATGTGTCATTGGCAGAAATTGATAAAGAACTTGTCGGGTATACTATACAGGGAAAACCGATTAAGCCCAAAACACTCGGTCAGAAACAGTATGTGAATCAGATCCGGGATAAAATGATGGTGTTTGGTGTCGGGCCTGCAGGTACGGGAAAAACATATCTTGCCATGGCTATGGCAATTCAGGCTTTTAAAAACGATGAAGTCAGTAAAATAATCCTTACCCGTCCGGCTATTGAAGCAGGAGAAAATCTTGGATTTCTCCCCGGTGATTTACAGAGCAAGATTGACCCATATTTGCGGCCACTCTATGATGCCCTGTATCAGATTATGGGGGCAGACGCATTTATAAAAAATTCGGAAAAAGGTCTGATCGAAGTTGCTCCACTTGCCTATATGCGTGGACGTACGCTGGACAATGCTTTTATTATACTCGATGAAGCGCAAAATACAACACCGGCACAGATGAAAATGTTTTTGACGCGTATCGGATTTGGCTCAAAAGTTGTCATTACCGGCGACTTATCCCAGAAGGATCTGCCGTATTCAGCAGAATCCGGTCTGGAGCAGGCTGTTTCCGTGTTGCAGAATGTTGAAGAAATCGGATTTTCTTATTTAACAAACAAGGATGTTGTTCGTCATCCGCTGGTGCAGAAAATTGTACATGCCTATGAAAAATATGAAGCAAGGGAAAAATACAGAGAATCCAGAAAAAACGGAAGAGCAGACAGGGACGGTAACCGCCGTCAGGATGGCAGAAATAACAGGAAAGCAGGTCGATGATGACAATATTATTTGAAAATGAATGTGGAATGTCTTTTGATTTTTCTATGGACAGGCAGTTAGAACTCCTTGTCCGGACGGTGACGGACTATGTTCATTGTCCATACGAGACAGAAGTTAGTGTGACACTGGCAGATAAAGATGAAATCCACCGTGTAAATAAAGAATTCCGTCAGGTAGACCGGCCGACCGATGTACTGAGTTTCCCGATGATGGAATATGATTCGCCGGCTGATTTTTGTGGAAACTCTTTTCAGAACAGCCTGACAGTGTCTCCCGAAACTGATGAACTGATACTGGGGGATATAATGCTTTGTGCACCTGTTATCTGTGAGCAGGCAGAAGAATACGGGCATTCGATATTACGGGAATTTTCTTTTCTTGTCGTGCACAGCCTGCTGCATCTTTTTGGCTATGACCATATGGAAGAAGAAGAACGAAATGAGATGGAACAGGTACAACGTGAAATTATGAAAATATTAAATATTGAGCGAAAATAAGAAACGGAGTTTATTCATGAATCATGGACAGAAAAAAATTGTAATATGGATACTTGTAACTGCGGTAATTTCAGTTATCGTAATCCTTTGCTATCTGTTATTTGTCAGAGGTCAGAAAGAAAAAGAACCGATGGAAGCAGCGGTAACACAGGAGTCAACGATAACACCGACACCGTCTCCGACAAAAGATCCTCATGAAAATATGGTAAGAAGCAGCCTTACCGGTCAATGGATTGATAAATCAGTAGCAAAAAAACGTCCGTTTGCGGTTATGATTAATAATATTGAGTACGCCTTTAAAAACCAGATGGGTACTTCGAAAGCGGACATTATGTATGAGGCGCTTGCGGAAGGTGGTATTACCCGCATGATGGCAGTTTATGAGGATGTGAAGGGGGTCAGAAGGATTGGTTCCGTACGCAGTGCCAGACATTATTATGTACAGTTTGCCAATGAATGGAATGCAGTTTATTGTCATTTCGGACATACGAAATATGCAACCGCCAAAATAGAAAAACTTGATATTGATAATCTGAGCGGGCTATCGGCAATCGGTCCTGTTGTTTATGCGCGGACAAGCACATTGTACGCCCCGCACAATGTGTTTACATCTGGTAGCAAACTGATAAAAGGTGCTAAAAAACTCAAATATTCTTTAAAACGGGATACGGATAAAATGGCAGAGCATTTTGCGTTTTCAGAAAAGGATACTGTACCGGAAAACGCAAAGAGTGCAAAAAAAGCGGTACTTCCATTTTCCTATTATTCAACCTGTAAACTGATTTACGATGCAAAGGAAAAGAAATATCTGAAATATGAATATGGGAAAAAGCATATGGACCGGTACAATAAAAAGCAGCTGGCTTTCAAAAATGTAATTGTCCAGTTTGTGGAAGAAAGTAATATCGACCGCAATGGTTATCAGACTATGAAACTTTCCAATGATAAAGGAACGGGATATTATCTTACGAATGGAAAACAGATACCAATCCGCTGGGTGAGGAAAGAGTCCTCAAACACAATGAAATATCAGGATAAAAATGGTGATATTCTGACTATGAATCCCGGCAAAACTTACATAGCGGTATTTCCGAAAAACCGTCAGAAACTGATTCGAATCAAATAGAAAGGATGAGAATCCATTGAGTACAGAAAATGGGAAAAAAAGCGCAGATTTTTTGAAACAGGGCGGTATTCTTGCCATGGCTTCCCTGATTGTGCGCTTTATAGGTATGATTTACCGGATTCCAATGTCCAACATTCTGGGAGAAACCGGTAATGGCATTTATGCGGTAGCATTTGAAATATATGATGTAATCCTTGTCATATCATCCTATAGCCTGCCACTTGCCCTCTCAAAGATTATTTCGGCGCAACAGGCCCAAAGACAACATAAAAATACCGGTCGGACATTTCGTGTGGCACTCATGTTTGCTGTTTTATCCGGTGGACTTTTCTGCCTTCTCCTGTTTTTTGGAGCCGGGATGATTGAAGAATACATTTACCCGGAATATGCGGGTGTACAAATTCCGTTGCGTGTACTGGCACCGACCGTTTTTATCGTAGCACTTCTCGGAGTGTTCCGGGGATTTTTCCAGGGAAAGAAAACCATGGTTCCGACAGCTGTTTCCCAGATTGTAGAACAGATTGTCAATGCTATTGTCAGTGTGGCAGCGAGCTATCTTTTCATGAAATGGAATATTGAATCTCTGCAGCAGGCAGCTTGGGGAGCAGCAGGTGGTACACTTGGAACCTGTCTGGGAGCGGCCTCTGCCCTTTTGATTGTTCTTTTTGTCTACTGGATTTACCGTCCGGTGCAGACGAAGCTGGAAAGACGTGACAGAAACAGGGAACAATACTCGGGTAAGCAGCTCTTTGTGTTATTGATATTTACCATACTTCCTATTGTATTATCCCAGACGGTATACAATATCAGTGGATTGATTGATTATAAAATATTTGGCTGGCTTTCCGGAAATGCCGGACAGGACTCGGAAACAATATCCAGTCTGGTCGGGGTATACAGTTCCAAATACCGACTTTTGTGCAGTGTACCAATCGCGATTTCAACGGCAGTTGCTTCTTCTATGATTCCGAGTGCCGTAGCTGCTTATACAGATGACGATGTTGAGCAATGGAAATACAATATTTCTTCTGCTGTCAAATTCAACATGATTGTGGCGATTCCATGTGCTGTCGGTTTTATGATGCTTGGTCAGCCAATCGTAAAAATGTTATTTTCTTCTTCCGGCATGGTAGACGGACAGCCGGTTTATGTTCTGGGAGGCCGAATGCTTACCGCAGGTGCAGTTGCCATTGTATTTTATGCCCTGTCCAATGTAACCGGCGGTGCGTTGCAGAGCATTGATAAAATGCGTCTTCCCGTGATTCATTCGGCGATATCCCTTGTCATACACATCCTGCTAGTAATGGGATTTTTGAAATTTACTTCACTTGGTATTTATGCGCTTATTATTGGGAATGTTACATTTCCGGTTGTTGTATTTATTCTAAATCTGCTGGCGATTAAACGTTATGTACCTTCCTATCAGCAGGAAGTAATCAGGACCTTTTTTGCTCCGCTGGCAGCCGCACTCTGGATGGCTGTAGTAATCGCTCTTGTCTATCAGGGACTTGGTCTTGTGATTACATCGAATCTGTTGAAAACACTGGTTTCAATCGCAGTAGCAGTAGTGGTGTATTTTGCTTTATTACTGCTGTTAAAGGGATTAAATAAAGAAGAACTGTTTGATTTCCCGATGGGGCGCAGACTTTATATACTTGCATGTAAAATACATGTAATGAAAGAAGGATGATTATGTCAGAACAGATTCAATACAGCTTTAAACGCCATGAGATTAAGTTTTTGCTTGAGCCGGATATGTTTCGGGATTTTTATCCGGAACTTCAAAAGCGAATGACAGAAGATCTCTATGGAAAGTATTCGATTCATAACATCTACTATGATACGCCGGATTATCTGTTAATACGTCGTTCCCTGGATAAGCCGGTTTACAAAGAAAAATTCCGTCTCCGGAGTTATGGGTTGATTTCGGCTGATGATACTATGTTCGCGGAGATTAAGAAGAAATATAAGGGTATTGTATATAAACGCCGGATTGTTTTGCCTGGGCGTGAATTTGAGCACATGATTCATGGGGATAAAATACCGGACTGTGATTTTCAGATACAGCAGGAAATCATCCAGTTTTTCCATACATATCAAAACCTGGAACCAAAAGCCTACATCAGCTATGACCGGATTGCTCTGGCAGGAGTCGGAGAAGATTCGACGCTGCGTGTTACTTTTGACCAGAATATTTCTTTCAGGGAAAAAAATCTCTTCCTCTGGTCGGAAGGAGATGTAATGTCCATGCTTCCCAATGAGAAGATTGTAATGGAAATAAAAGTGGATCATGCAGTTCCGCTGTGGCTCGTTTCGCTTCTGAGTGAATTTAAGATTTATAAATGTTCATTTTCCAAATATGGAACATATTATACAAATTATATTGCAAAAGAATTGCAGGAAAGGATGAAACATAATGCTTAATAGTATTTTCCCTGAATCTGTAAATGGAGGAGTAGGAACAGTCACGCTTCCGACCCTTATGATCTGTCTTTTGGTAGCGGTGATACTGGGAGTTCTCACATCTTTAGTATTTTCGTTTAAAACAAAACACAGCCAGAGTTTTTCCCTCACCCTTGCTCTTTTGCCAATGGCAATCTGTATCGTGATAATTCTTGTAAATGGCAGCATCGGTATGGGCGTTGCTGTTGCAGGTGCGTTCACACTGGTTCGTTTTCGAAGTATTCCGGGAACCGCAAGAGAGATTTCTGCCATTTTTACAACAATGGTAATCGGACTTGCACTTGGTACCGGTTATGTAGGTATTGCTGTTGTTTTCTTTGTTCTCACCTCGCTGCTCACTATCATTCTTACCGTTTCCGGATTTGGAGGCAGCGCAATAGAAAAACAATTGAAAATAACCATTCCGGAGAATCTGGATTATAATGGTCTGTTTGATGATCTGTTTGACGAATATAAGATAAAAACGCAGCTGACACGTGTCCGTACGATTAATATGGGAACCCTTTTTGAACTGACTTACGATGTCAGATTTCCGTCAAATGAAATTCCGAAAGCGTTTATTGATGCTGTCCGGACCAGGAATGGGAATCTGAACGTCATCGTATGCAATGTCTCGGGTCCGGAAACGCTTTGATTAATATCGGTAAATAAAAGCGCTGGCAGAAACCAGCGCTTTTCGATTGTTCATTTATTCATTTTGAGCAGTTTCTTCACAGTACCGGTTGTATCTGTCGTCCATTAACTGTTCTACATATCCTTTATTTAAAAAAGCAAATTGCCCGGAAAGTTCTTCACACAGGATACCGTGTACCTGGAAATAGTTATCCTCTTCGGACAGATTTTCGTCTATAAGCGAAGCGATATGTTCGTCCGTAATATTTTCTTCCATCCAGTCAAGTACTTCGTTCGTTACTTTTTCCTCTTCTGAGACAATGGATTTGAGTTTTCCGGCGCGTATCAGGGAAGATATTCCGATGCCTATGAAAATAATAAATACCAGAGCCATGATAAATGATGAGAACTGGTTAAAAATATTGATGAGACCGATTACGTTGGCAATCAAAAGCCCGCCACCGAGAATACCAAATACAATAAAAGAGATTCCGCTGAATTTCAGATCATTATATTTGTCCTTTTTCTTGACATAAACAGTACTTGACTCCGTACGCAGATCAGAAAACATATGATTTGCTTCTTCGTTTTTCAGTTCTTCCAGTTGTTTTTCAATATCGGGGATAAGTTCTGAAATATCGGACTTTGCCAGTTCCTCCACCGAATCAAATCCGGAGAACAGCTGCTCCGCCGCCTCGCGCTCAAATTCTGCCACTACAACATCGTAACCATCTTCTTCGGTTTCCCCCGTCTGTAAAAGTCCTGCTGTCTGTATATTTCCATAATTCAGATAAGCCACAAACTTGGAGCCATTTTCTACATCGTTTACATGACAGAGGACTACCGGAGCATCGGGTGCTGTTTCTTCCGGAAGTTCTGCCACAAGTTCTACACCACAGTCTGCACATGTGGTAATTCCTTCTACATATTCATTTCTACATTTTGGACACCATGCCATAGCACTGTCCCTCCTTTATCTCAATAATTCTTACTAGAATAGAATACCATAATCGGGAGAGGGAAGCAAGCAGGTTCACAGAACTGTCACTTTTATCTCAACGCAGACTAGACCCCAAAGGGAAAATTTGCTATACTGTATCTGGTTTTTAAAACAAACACTTCAATAGAAATGAGGACAAAAATGAGAAAACTGGCATTGAGCGATGATATTCTGATGAGTGTGGAAAAGCCGGCACGCTATATCGGAAATGAAATAAATATGGTGAAAAAGAATCCGAAAGATGTGGATATACGGTTCTGCATGTGTTTTCCGGATGTCTATGAGATTGGCATGTCCCATCTGGGGATTCAGATTTTGTATGATATGTTCAATCAGTGGGAAGATACTTATTGCGAGAGGGTGTATTCGCCATGGCCGGATATGGACCGGGTGTTGAGGGAAAAGGAGATTCCGTTGTTTGCGCTCGAGTCACAGGATCCGGTTCGTGACTTTGATTTTCTTGGAATTACGATACAATATGAAATGTGTTATACGAATCTTTTGCAGATACTGGACTTATCGGGAATCCCACTCCATGCATCCGACCGGACATGGGATGACCCGATTGTGATTGGTGGAGGTCCGTGTACCTATAATCCGGAGCCGATTGCAGAGTTCTTTGATATCTTTTATATCGGAGAAGGAGAGACTGTTTACCGGGAACTTTTGGATATCTACAAAGAATCAGAAAAAAATGGAGATGACAGAATTTCTTTTTTGAAAAAGGCTGCTCAGATTGAGGGGCTTTATGTTCCGCAGCTTTATGATGTTACTTATCATGAAGACGGGACAATCGCTTCTATGGAACCTAACTGTAAAGAAGCCCCGGAAAAGGTAAAAAAACAGGTCGTAAAAGATCTCAGTGACACGTATTATCCGTCCAGACCGCTGGTTCCCTATATCCGTGCAACTCAGGACCGGGTTGTTCTGGAAATCCAGCGTGGCTGCATCCGTGGATGCCGCTTCTGTCAGGCAGGGATGATTTATCGGCCGATTCGTCCGAGAAATCTGGAATTTCTGAAAAAACGTGCGATTGAAATGCTTGACAATACCGGGTATGAGGAAATTACCCTGAGTTCACTCAGTTCGAGTGACTATGAACAGTTACCGGAACTGGTTTATTATCTGATCGAAGAGTGTAAGCAGCGTAAGCTGAATATAGCCCTGCCTTCCCTTCGTATTGATGCCTTTTCTCTGGATGTTATGAGTAAGGTTCAGGATATCAGAAAAAGCAGTCTGACGTTTGCTCCGGAAGCGGGTTCCCAGCGGATGCGGAATGTCATTAACAAGGGACTGACGGAAGAAATGATTTTAAAGGGAGCCTGGGAGGCATTCCAGGGTGGCTGGAACCGGGTAAAACTGTATTTCATGCTGGGGCTTCCGGGAGAAACTGACGAAGATATTGCAGCGATTGCCGGGCTTGCCAACAAAATTGCTGCTACTTACTTTGAGCTTCCAAAAGAAGAGCGAAAAGGACGTCCCGAGATTACAGCAAGCACATCCTTTTTTGTACCGAAACCTTTTACCCCGTTCCAGTGGGCACCGATGGGAACGGCTTCGTATTTTGATGAAAAGCGGAAATATCTCACCGGAAAAGTACGGGAACAGATTAACCAGCGCTCCATCCGCTATATCTGCCACGATGCAGTGACTTCAGAACTCGAAGGAATTTTTGCACGTGGCGACCGAAAGCTTTCGGTATTGATTGAAAAGGCATATAAAAGAGGCTGCATTTTTGATGCCTGGACCGATTACTTTAAACCACAGATCTGGGAGGAACTGTTGCAGGAATGTGGTGTTGACCGCAATTTCTACAATTACAGGGAACGAAACAAAGACGAAATTTTTCCATGGGATTTTATTGATATAGGCGTGAGCAAGTCTTTCCTTTGGAGAGAATATGAAAATGCAAAAGCAGAAAAGGTAACTCCGAACTGCCGGATGAGTTGCAGTGGCTGCGGCGCAGCTTCTTTTGGCACCGGAGTTTGTATGGAGACAAGGAAGAAAGGAGATGAGGCATAGTGAAGACAAGAATGCGTTTCGTAAAAACCGGTTCTGTCAAATTTATCGGTCATCTTGACTGTATGCGTTTTTTTCAGAAAGCAATCCGCAGAGCCAAATTAGATGTAGCCTACTCACAGGGATACAGCCCCCACCAGCTGATGAGCTTTGCCTCACCACTCGGTGTCGGAATTACAAGCGATGGAGAATATCTCGATGTAGAATTTTCTTCTCTGCCGGATATTTCGATGGCAGAACTTACCGAATATCTCAACCGCTTTATGACGGATGAAATTTTTGTGACAGAAATTGAAATCATGCCGGATGGGTTCAAAAATTCCATGTCACTTTTGCGTGCGGCAGATTATATGATTGTGGAAAAGGAAGCCGGCATTTTCCCGGAAGATTATGAAATAAAATGGCAGGAGTTTATTTCCCGCGAGGAAATAGCCGTTTTGAAGAAAACAAAAAAGTCCGAAAAAGAAGTGGATATAAAACCATATATTTTGCAGAATGCATTTTCTATGGATACATTTGCACAAAAAACAGGAGAAAACTATGGAAAACTCCACTGCCAATATGAAGGTAGTTCAATTTTTCTGCAGTTGACAAGTGGAAGTGAGACAAATATTAAGCCGGAACTTGTCATGGATGCGTTTTTTAATCATCTTGGTATAGAGTGTCCCCCTTATGCTCTGCAGGTTCACAGGCTTCAGATGTATTTTAACCCGGTACCTGAAAAGAAAGGCGGTGCCTGATATGAATGGGCGCAGACAGGTTGTGATTACAAAAATATCGGGAAAGAGAATTCTTCTCTACATGGAGAATGAAAAGATTTATGATGTTTTGGTGGAGTCGGTGAATCATGATCCCGCTGTCGGGAATATCTATGTTGGGAAAGTCCAGAATATTGTAAAAAATATAAGTGCTGCCTTTGTGGAGGTGCAAAAAGGCGTCCTCTGTTATTTGCCATTGTCTGAATGTGCTGAAAATCCGGTTAAATGTGGAGATGAAATTGTTGTCCAGGTAAAAAAAGCGGCAGTAAAAACGAAGCAGGCGGTGGTCACGAGGTTTCCGGAACTTGTCGGGCGCTTCTGTGTTGTAAGTACAGGAGATCATAAAAAGGGAATTTCAAAAAAAATTTCTGATCCGCTTTTGCGGGAGAAACTGCTCGGGATACTGGACATCTTTCAAAATGAGCCGTACGGTCTTGTGCTTCGAACAGCTGCACAGAATGAGTCGCCTGAAATAATTGAAAAAGAGTGTAAAATGCTGCTTGACGAGATGCACGAGAAAATGGAACATAGTAAATTTCAGACCTGTTTTTCCATGCTCCGGGGAGAAGTCCCTTTTTATCTTCGATACCTGTATGGCTGCCAGCCGGAGAATCTGGATCGGATTATAACGGATGACAGAGAGATTTTCGAGTCTCTTCAGAATGAGTATTCCGACCGTGATGATACCCGTTCGCTTCTTTTCTTTTATGAGGATGACAGCTATTCGCTGGATAAACTTCTTGGTATTTCAGTGAAACTGGAAAAAGCGTTGGAAAAACGCGTTTGGCTGAAAAGTGGAGGAAATCTTGTGATTGAACCAACAGAGGCTCTGACTGTGATTGATGTGAATACAGGGAAAGCGATAGAGGGCAGACGAAACAAAGAAACAACATTTTTTCAAATCAATTGTGAGGCGGCTAGAGAGGCGGCTAGGCAAATCCGTCTCCGGAATATTTCCGGTATCATTCTCATTGACTTTATAGACATGAGAAAAAAGGAGCATCAGATAGAACTGATGACAATGCTGCGGCAGGAATTACAAAAGGATAAAACAAGGACTTCCCTTGTGGACATAACAAAGCTTGGACTTGTGGAAATCACAAGGATGAAGCTGAATCCACCATTATGGGAAGTTATGAAGAATTTTTCTTGACATTATTGATGAACTAATGGTATACTATCTGAGTATGCCGCACAACGAGGTTATAGTTCTGCCCAAGTTGGTCAGACACCACAGTTGGCGAGTAAATTTATAGGAGGTGCTATATGTACGCAATTATAGCAACCGGTGGTAAACAGTATAAAGTTGAGGAAGGCGATGTAATCAAAGTTGAAAAGCTTGGATTGGAAGCTGGTTCAGAGGTAACTTTTGACCAGGTACTTTTAGTTGGTGACAAAGATGTCAAAGTTGGTACTCCAACCGTTGACGGAGCTTCTGTTAAGGCAACTGTAGTAGCGGAAGGCAAAAGCAAAAAGGTTATTGTTTACAGATATAAGAGAAAAACCGGATACCACAAAAAGAATGGTCACAGACAGCCATTTACTCAGGTAAAGATTGAAAAAATCAATGCGTAACTGTCTATGATTCAGGTACTTGTAAAAAAGCAAAATGGGACTATAAACGGTTTTCATATAGAAGGACATTCCGGATATGCAGACCGGGGAAATGATATTATCTGCGCAGCCGTTTCTGCACTGGCTATCAACTGCATGAATTCGATTGAAGAATTTACACAGGATGAGTTTTCTGTCGGAAGTGATGAGGAACGTGGAATGATTGATTTTTTTATCCCGGGAAAAGTTTCGGAACAATCAGAGTTGTTGTTAAAGTCCATGATTTTCGGAATTCAGAATATTTCAGAATCCTATGGAGACCATTATGTCTCAATCATTAATCGTTAGGAGGAAAAGACCATGATGAATATGAACCTTCAGTTGTTCGCACATAAAAAAGGAATGGGTTCTACAAAGAACGGTAGAGATTCCGAATCCAAAAGATTAGGTGCCAAAAGAGCTGACGGACAGTTTGTTCTGGCTGGAAACATCCTTTACAAACAGCGTGGAACCAAGATTCACCCGGGTGTAAACGTTGGTAAAGGTGGAGACGATACATTGTATGCTTTGGTAGACGGTGTTCTTCGTTTCGAGAGAAAAGGAAGAGATAAAAAACAGGCTTCCGTATATCCAGTTGAAAGCAAATAATCAAATCGAAATGATACGTCAGGGGCTGCCGATGAAGCAGCCCTTGATTTGCATATAGCATTAAAGAAGAAAGGATTGCGTATGTTTGCAGATCGAGCGATAATCCGGATTCGTTCCGGAAAAGGCGGAGACGGACATGTGAGTTTCCGGAGAGAAAAATATGTAGCAAATGGCGGGCCGGACGGCGGAGACGGCGGTCGTGGCGGTGATTTGATTTTTGAAGTTGATCCGGGACTGAACACACTGAATGAGTTTCGTCATGTCCGCAAATATTTTGCCGGTGACGGAGAACCGGGTGGTAAGAGACGGTGTCACGGAGCTGATGGTGAGGACATGGTTGTGAAAGTGCCAGCAGGCACAATTGTTAGAGAAGTAAATTCAGGACAGATTATTACGGATATGTCCTATGAAAATAGTCGGGAAGTTATTTTAAAAGGTGGAAATGGCGGAAAAGGAAACCAGCATTTTGCCACACCTACGATGCAGGTGCCAAAATATGCCCAGCCTGGTAAACCTGGTGTAGAATTGGAAGTGCAATTAGAATTGAAAGTAATTGCCGATGTAGGACTCGTCGGTTTTCCGAACGTTGGTAAATCAACCTTTTTGTCGCGTGTGACAAATGCACAGCCAAAGATTGCCAATTATCATTTTACTACGCTGAATCCCAATCTTGGAGTAGTGGACCTCGAGGGAACTGACGGATTTGTAATTGCGGATATTCCCGGATTGATCGAAGGGGCATCCGAAGGTGTCGGGCTCGGGCATGAGTTTTTGCGCCACATCGAGCGAACCCGCGTACTCATTCATATAGTAGATGCTGCCTCTACAGAGGGAAGAGATCCGGTTGCTGATATCCATGCAATTAACAGAGAGCTGGAAGCCTATAATCCGGAAATTGCTGCAAGACCACAGGTGATTGCTGCAAATAAAATTGACTGCTTCTATGGAGAAGAAAAAGAAGTGGTTCTTGAACTTTTAAAGAAAGAGTTTGAGCCGGAAGGGATTCGTGTTTTCCCGATTTCAGCAGTTACCGGAGAAGGCGTGAAAGAACTTTTATACTATACAAAGCAGATGCTGAATGAGACACCGGAAGACAGGATTGTATTCGAAAAAGAATATATGATTGAAGAACCGGATTTCTCCAATGAGCCATATACTGTAGAGAAAAGCGAGGAAGAAGAGGGCCTCTTTGTCGTGGAAGGACCAAGAATTGAGCGCATGCTTGGCTATACCAATCTGGACTCTGAAAAAGGCTTTGAGTTCTTCCAGAAATTCCTGAAAAATAATGGTATTCTTGATAAATTGGAGGAGCTTGGAATTGAAGAAGGGGACACTGTTAAAATGTATGGATTACAATTTGATTATTACAAATAATAACATCAGCAACAAATGCTGACCAGGAGGATTCGTATGACTAGTAAACAACGGGCATATTTAAAAAGTCTGGCAATGAAAACAGAACCTATTATGCAAATCGGAAAAGCGACACTTACACCGGAAATAACCAAATCAGTGGATGATGCGCTTGAGGCGAGAGAGTTAATTAAAATTCATGTACTCAAAAACTGTTTTGCGGATACCAATGAAATTGCTGCTGTTCTGGCAGAGCGAACTCATTCGCAGGTCGTACAGGTAATTGGGAAAAAAATAGTTTTGTACAGAGAATCAAAAACAAAAAAGAAAATTGAACTTCCGTCTGCAAAAAAGACGCAGAAATGAGGCAAGCGATGAAAAAAATCGGTATTATGGGCGGCACCTTTAATCCGGTCCATTATGCACATCTTGCGATGGCACAGGCAGCCTGTGACCAGTATGAACTGGATAAGGTTTTGTTTATGCCTTCGAAAAATCCTCCGCACAAAAAAAAGGAAATCATCTTATCGGAAGAACACCGAAAACGAATGGTTCAAATGGCTATAGATGGGAATCCAAATTTTTCGTTTTCTGATTTCGAACTGCAAAGACAGGGAACAACCTATACATGCGACACATTGAGACTGTTAAAGGAAGAACATCCTGACTGGAGCCTGTATTTTATTCTTGGCGGAGACTCTCTTCTTGATTTTGCACATTGGTATAAGCCGGAAGAAATCGTCAGATATTGTACCATTCTGGCTGTTCCCAGAGAGACGATGAGTTTTCGGGAAACAAAACAGATTTGTGAAAAATTATGTAAAAAATATTCCGGGGCGTTTTGTCCCGTGCACTTAAAGCACCTAAAGATTTCGTCCAGTCTGATTCGAAAAAAAATCAAAAGGGGTGAATCTCTCACGGGAGTCTGCCCGGACAAAGTGAACCGATATATAGAGTTGCATGGCCTGTACGGCTCTGTAATCTATTCATACAGAAATCGGTATCTGGAAAAAAGCGGTCAGTTTGACGATTTATACCGCAGCCTTTTTTCCACCCTGCGTCCCAAACGTTACCGGCATACCCTGGGAGTAGCCCACACAGCAGCTTTGCTTGCCTGTTGTCATGGAAATCCGTCATCGGATGACAGAAAACGGGCAGAACTTGCAGGACTGCTTCATGATTGTGCCAAATATCTGACCAGCGAAGAAATGTTGGCTCTCTGCGACGCTAACGGAGTGGAATTATCCCCTGTTGAAAGAGAAAACCACGCGCTGATTCACGGGAAACTGGGCGCTCATATGGCAAGGACAAGATACGGTATCGAGGATGCCGAAATACTTTCTGCTATCCGGATTCATACAACCGGGAAACCGGAGATGAGTTTACTTGAGAAAATAATATATATTGCAGATTATATAGAGCCAAACCGTGATATGCAATGTGAGCCGCATTCTCTGGCGCATATACGTCAGGTTTGTTTTCGAGATTTGGATGAAGGGCTTCTCTTGATACTTGAAAATACCGTAGACTATTTGAATCGTATTGCTATTCCGGCAGATGAGATGACAATGAAAACTTATGAATATTATGTCAGAGAAAGGATGAAAAAAGATGGAGAATAAAGCAACTGAACTGGTACGTATCGCTTATGATGCCCTGGATGAGAAACTGGGACAGGATATTGAGATACTGAAAATCGATGAAATATCCGTGATTGCTGATTATCTTCTTATTGCCAGCGGAAATAACCAGAACCAGATAAATGCCATGACGGATCTGGTGGAAGAGAAACTTGCAGAAGCCGGCTTCCACAGCAAAAGAATTGAGGGAAATAAAAACTCCACATGGGTTCTTATGGATTATGGTGATGTGATTGTTCATGTGTTTTCGAAAGAAGACCGTCTCTTTTATGATTTGGAGAGAATCTGGCGGGATGGAAAAAAGATAGCGCGTGAGGAAATAAAATAAAAAAGCGGCGACTGAGAAACGCGCAGCCACTCCGCAAAGGTCGAACTTTCCTATACGATAAAAAGCGGCGACTGAGAAACGCGCAGCTACTCCGCAAAAGTTGAACTTTCCTATACGATAAAAAAACGCCAGAATACAGAAAAGAGGGGAGTTTCTGTATTCTGGCGTTTTGGGTTTGTAACATTATTCCCCCTACATGCGGCGGTATAATCCCACAACTTTGCCAAGAATCACAACTTCATCTACATAAATGGGATCCATGGTATCATTCTCCGGCTGGAGACGGTAACGTCCATCTTCTTTGTAATAAGTTTTTACCGTGGCAGAGTCATCTACGAGCGCTACAACAATATCGCCATTTCTGGCAACATCGGTCTGCTGGACAATAATCTTGTCGCCATCATAGATTCCAACATTTATCATGCTCTCGCCCCGGACATCCAGCATAAAAAGAGTACCGCCGGGAAGTTCATCGGAGATCATCGGGAAATATCCGCTTATGTTTTGTTCTGCAAAAATTGGCTGACCAGCCGCAACTTGACCGATAATCGGTATGTTCCGCATCTCTCTTCGAACCAGATTGAATTCGTCATCCACGATTTCAATCGCTCTTGGCTTTGTTGGATCTCTGCGTATGTAGCCATTTTTTTCAAGAGTTTCCAGATGAGAATGTACGGAAGAAGTTGATTTAAGGCCTACTGCAGAACATATTTCCCGAACTGCCGGTGGATATCCTTTTTCAATAATCTGCTGTTTGATATATTCCAAAATTTCTGACTGCTTTTTTGATATTCTGCCATTACCCATACAGATAACGCCTCCTCATTCTTTGATAGTACCAAACAAAAGTTTGTTTTCTGCCTATAATATAACATATCCCATACAATATGTCAAACGAATGTTCTGATTTCCTGTATAAAGAAAAAACATTTTTTCATAGACAAATGGAAATGAAATGGTTATAATATACAAAGGTATGTAAATTGAAAAGACAATGTTATGTTGTGTTTTCTTATTGAAGGAGAGTACAAAGGAATGAGCGAGAACAAAGATAATTTTGAAAAAAAGGGATTTTTTTATAAAATGAAAACAAATGAACACAGGGGTTTTGAGATATCCATGTTTGCTATCAGCGTTATTTTAGCGTTGGCTGTTGTAATCACAGTTGTCTGGATTGGTATATATTTTTACAATGCCAATGCATCAAAAATCACAGATGCAGAAGCAGATGAAGGTTCTGTGACAGAAAGTGCTATTGTGGCAGATGAAGACGATGATCAGGAGCCGATGCAGACGCCGGATGAAAATGCCACTGTCAGAGATACAGATGATTTTGATGATGATATTGATCCGGATTTGAAAGATGCAGAGTATGGTTATACAACAGCCGTTGTAAATCTGCGCAGTTCAGCATCTCTGACGGCATCTGTTGTGACCAAAGTACCGATGGGTGTAAAAGTAAAACTGATTAGTATGACCAAGGATAGCTGGATGGAAGTCAGTTATAAAGGGCTGACAGGCTTTATTCATGCAAGATATTTATCGGCAACCAGAATTGCTCCTCTTGCTACGGTAAAACCAACAGAAGAACCAACCATTACGGCAGCTCCTACCGCTACGCCATATGCGACACCGACCAAAAAACCACAAAAAACTAAAAAACCACAGAAAACCAAAAAACCGGCCACACCGGAACCGGAGGAAACGGAAGAACCACTCGATACGACACCGGAACCGACCGAAGCTTCGACACCTAAGCCAACCGCAGAGCCAACCGAGAAACCGACCCAGGAGCCTACTGCTCCACCGGCAGATACGAAAGCTCCGGATAATGCAAGTGACGGTCAGTAATGCATACAAGTGAAAGAGGTTAGAGACCATGGAACAATTAACACCAATGATGCAAAAGTACATGGAAACTAAGGAACAATATAAGGATTGTATCCTCTTTTACCGGCTAGGTGATTTTTATGAGATGTTTTTTGAAGATGCCCTTTGTGTCACCAAAGAACTCGAAATTACGTTAACCGGTAAAAGTTGTGGATTAAAAGAGCGGGCACCCATGTGTGGTGTCCCGTTTCATTCTGCGGAAAGCTATATCAACCGCCTGGTAGAAAAAGGCTATAAAGTTGCAATTTGTGAACAGGTTGAAGATCCCAAAGAGGCAAAGGGACTTGTGAAACGGGAAGTAATACGTGTTGTCACCCCGGGAACCAATTGTTATACCGCCTCTCTGGACGAAAGCAAAAACAACTATCTGATGGGGATTGTTGCAACATCAGACAGTTTTGGAATTTCCGTAGTAGATGTTACAACAGGAGAGTATCTGCTGACAGAAGTAGATACCATTGGCAAGCTTTTGGATGAAATCAACAAATTTGCGCCGTCAGAAATTATCTGTAATGATTCTCTTTATATCAGCGGTGTTGATTTGTCGGAACTTTGTGACCGTTTAAATATTGCCATATCGGCACTGGAACCCCGGTATTTTGACTGCGAGACATGTGTACAGGTTTTATGCCGGCATTTTTCTGTTGCCACTCTGGAGGGACTTGGACTGCAGGAATATTCTACCGGTGTAACAGCCGCAGGATGCGTCATGCAGTATCTGGAGGAGACACAAAAGTGTTCCCTGGCACATATTTCCCATATTAAACCATACCAGACGGGGAGATTTATGCTGCTAGACCGCAGCACGAGACGCAACCTTGAACTGGTTGAGACACTGCGCGAGAAACAGAAAAAAGGTTCTCTTTTATGGGTGCTTGACAAAACGAAAACGGCGATGGGAGCGAGAAAACTTCGGAGTTGTCTGGAGCAGCCTCTCATTGATGCTGACGAAATCAATGCCAGATATGATGCCATCGAGGAACTCAATGAAAATGTGATTACAAGAGAAGAACTCCGGGAGTACCTGAATCCTGTTTATGATTTGGAGCGCCTTCTCAGTAAAATCAGTTATAAAACGGTAAACCCAAGAGATATGATCGCTTTGGAATCCTCCCTGTCCATGCTTCCACATATCCGTTTTCTTTGTGGAAATTTTAAATCCGGTCTGTTTCGGAAATTTTTTGACGAACTGGATCCGTTGGAAGACATTTTTAGTCTGATTCACAACGCCATTCAGGAAGAACCTCCGGTCTCTGTGCGTGAGGGAGGTATTTTCAAAGAGGGATACCATGAAGAAATTGACCGCCTGAGGGGAGCAAAGACAAAGGGGAAGGACTGGCTGGCAGAGTTAGAGACAAGGGAAAAAGAAAATACAGGAATTAAAAATCTTCGGATTAAGTATAATAAAGTTTTTGGATATTATCTTGAAGTTACCAAATCTTTTATCAGTCAAGTGCCGGACACATGGATTCGTAAGCAGACGCTTACCAATGCAGAACGATACACAACACCTGAACTGAAAGAAATGGAGGATATGATACTGGGGGCAGAAGACCGCCTGTATAATCTGGAATATGCAGTATTCTGCGAACTCCGGGAACAGATTTTTGAGCAGATGGAGCGTATCCAGAAAACAGCTTCTGTCATTGCGATGATTGATATGATTGCCTCTCTGGCTTATGTGGCGGAACATAATCATTATGTCCGTCCCACATTAAATACAGAAGGAAAGATTAAAATCCAGGAGGGAAGACATCCGGTCATTGAGCAGATGATAACGCATGATATGTTTATCAGCAATGATACATTTCTGGATGGAGATACGCACCGTGTTGTGATTATTACAGGACCAAACATGGCAGGAAAATCCACCTATATGAGACAGACGGCACTGATTGTTCTCATGGCACAAATCGGTTCTTTTGTACCGGCAAAATCTGCGGATATTTCACTTGTGGACCGTATTTTTACAAGAGTCGGAGCATCCGATGATCTGGCAAGCGGACAAAGTACGTTTATGGTGGAAATGACAGAGGTTGCCAACATCTTACACAATGCAACGAAAAACAGCCTGATTATCCTGGATGAGATTGGACGCGGGACAAGTACCTTTGACGGGCTCAGTATTGCGTGGGCAGTTGTAGAACATATCGTGGATAAGAAAAAGCTGGGAGCAAAAACCCTGTTTGCGACCCATTATCATGAGCTGACAGAACTGGAAGGAAAACTCGATGGTGTACAAAACTACTGCATCGCCGTAAAAGAAGATGGGGAAGATATTGTATTTCTGCGAAAGATTGTAAAGGGTGGTGCTGACCGCAGTTATGGTATTCAGGTGGCAAGACTTGCGGGGGTTCCGGAGGAAGTATTAAACCGGGCAAGAGAACTTTCCGATATGCTGGAAGAAGGGAATAGTACAGAACGCAAAAAAATAGCAGAGATACCTACTGCTTCGAGTCAGTCTTTAGTTCCCAATATGACCCAGCTGTCTATTTTCGATGCCATGGGCGGTACACAGACTGACGATATTTTATTTGAACTGCGTGACATTGACCTTTCACATGTTACGCCAATGGATGCCATGAATCTTGTTTATAAATGGCAGAATCAGTTGAAGGAACGTTGGTAGTTCTTCGTTCTGCAGAGTGAAAGAAATGAGGGTTAGTGTGATACAGGTATTGGACCAGGAAACAATCAATCAGATTGCGGCAGGTGAAGTGATTGAAAGACCTGCTGCTGTTGTAAAAGAATTGATAGAGAATGCAATTGATGCAGAGGCTACTGCCATAACAATTGAAATCAAAGAGGGTGGAATTTCTTTTATCCGCATAACGGATAACGGATCCGGTATTGCAAAAAATGAGATAACCACTGCATTCTTGCGCCATGCAACAAGCAAAATACGAAGCAAAGAAGATCTGCTTACAGTGAAAAGTCTTGGTTTCCGTGGAGAAGCATTATCGAGTATCGCCGCTGTTGCACAGGTGGAGCTGATAACGAGACAGGCTGATGATATCACCGGAGTCCGATATGAAATTGCCGGTGGAAAAGAAAAAAGCTGTCAGGAAATTGGCTGTCCGGAAGGAACGACATTTGTTGTGAGAAATTTATTCTATAATACACCGGCAAGGAGAAAATTTCTGAAGACCAAAATGACCGAGGGCGGATATGTGCAGGAACTGGTGCTCCGATATTCTCTGGCACACCCGGATATTCGTTTCCACTATATTGCAGATGGGAAAAGCCGCCTGCAGACATCCGGAGATGGTCAGCTTAAAACCAACATATTTTACAATTACGGATCGGATATTACAAAGTGTCTTGTGAATATTGAGAAATCTGAGAATGGAATGACTTTGTCGGGGTTTATTGGCAAGCCGGAGTTATCACGCGGAAACCGGACGTTTATGAATTATTTTGTAAACGGACGTTATATAAAAAGTAACGTGATTACCAGTGCCATTGAACATGCATATAAAAAATATCTGATGAATCACCGGTATCCGTTTACAGCCCTGATGCTTTCTATTGACAGTGACTGCATTGATGTTAATGTTCACCCGACAAAAATGGAGGTGCGTTTTACCAATCAGGAGGACGTCTATCATCTTTTTGAAGATGCCATATCCTCTGCGTTACAGGAAATTTCTCTTATTCCGGAGGTGGCATTGGAACCGGAGTCTAAGAGAGAGAAAAAGGAAGAACCGGTTCTGCTTTCGAAAGACCCGGAGCCGTTTGAGACAAAACGGATGACAGATACGATAAAAAAGCCTGCTTCGAAACAGCAAAAACCGGTAATTTATACATCGGAATCCTCACCGGTTCCCGTGTTGAAAGAAGAAACGAGAATCACTTACGAACAAAAAAGTTTCGAAGAAGAGATAACCTCGCAGGAGAAACCACAGTTCCGGATTGTTGGGCAGGTGTTTGACACCTACTGGCTGATTGAATATGCGGAAGAACTTCTGATTATTGACCAGCATGCGGCACATGAAAAAGTTTTGTACGAAAAACTGATGAAGCATCTGTCAGAGAAAAAGGGAATCACACAAAATCTGGCAGCACCTGTCGTTGTCAATTTATCGGAACGTGAAATAGAAGTTTTACAGGTGAATCTATCAACATTTGAACAAATCGGTTTTCAAATCGAACACTTTGGTGAAAAAGATTATCTGATTACAGGAGTTCCGGCAGATTTTCTGAATGTACCTTCTAAAGAGCTTTTTTTGGAAATGCTGGATGGTCTTGTAGAAGAGGGCAGTAAAAGTCATCCGGAAATCGTGCTTGACCACTGTGCTACGATGGCATGCAAGGCAGCCGTCAAGGGGAATCACCGGATGTCTTATGCAGAGGCGGAAAAACTGATTGAACAGATGCTTATGATGGATGAACCGTATCACTGTCCACATGGCCGCCCAACGACGATTGCCATGAGCAGACAGGAATTTGAAAAGAAATTCAAACGCATTGTCTGACAGAGACTAGAAGGAAGGGGAGAAAATGGAGAAAAAGCCGTTGATTGTACTAACAGGACCAACCGCCATAGGAAAAACAGAGGCATCCATTAAACTGGCAAAAGCATGTGATGGAGAAATCATTTCCGCTGACTCCATGCAGGTGTATCGACGGATGAATATCGGGACCGCAAAAATTACCTGTGAGCAGATGAAGGGTATTCCTCATTATATGATTGATGAATTTGAGCCGGATGAAGAATTTAATGTTTTTATATTTCAGAAAAAGGTAAAACAATATATGGATGATATTTATGCCAGAAAGAAAATTCCGATTCTGGTCGGAGGAACCGGTTTTTATATTCAATCCGTTTTATATGATATCGCTTTTACAGAGGAAAATGAGGACAGTTCCTATCGACAGAGACTACAGGAGCAGGCAAAAGAAAAAGGGGCTCTTTTTGTACACAGGGAGCTTTCCCTTGTGGATCCGGAATCTGCAGAGGCAATTCATCCCAATAACGTCAAACGTGTTATCCGGGCACTTGAGTATTATCATCTGACAGGGGAAAAGTTTTCGGAACACAACGAAGAACAGAAGAAGCGGACATCCCCTTACAGGTTTGTTTATTTTGTACTGGATACCGACAGGGATATCCTGTATCAGAGAATTGACTCTAGGGTAGATGAGATGATGCGGGCAGGACTTGTGGAGGAAGTCAGACAGCTTCTTGAAGATGGTTATGACCGCTCCCTCGTTTCCATGCAGGGACTTGGATACAAAGAAATTGCGGCTGCACTCTGTGGAGAATGCAGTATGGAAGAAGCCATCTACCGGTTAAAACGTGATACCAGACATTTTGCCAAGCGGCAGCTCACCTGGTTTCGAAGAGAGAAAGAAATCTGCAGGATAGAAAAAAATAATTACAAATCAGTCGAAGAACTGGTAGATGCAATGCTGCGGATTGCAGAAGAAAAAGGAGTGTTAATGTGAATCTTGAAACAATATATGAACAATTTGGTATCAAAAAAGAGGTTATGGCGTTTGGAAACAACGTATTGAAAGATATAGAAAAACGTTTTGAATCCATTGACGAAGTCGCCGAAATCAATCAGTTGAAAGTAATCCATGCAATGCAAAAAAACCGCGTGAGCGAAAATCATCTGTGGGGAACAACCGGATATGGATATAATGATTCCGGAAGAGACACACTGGAAAATGTATATGCGGATATTTTTCACGCAGAGGATGCTTTGGTGCGTGCCCAGATTACATGTGGTACCCATGCATTGACCATAGCACTTTCCGCTGTTTTAAGACCGGGAGATGAACTGCTTTCCCCGGTAGGAAAGCCTTATGATACACTGGAAGGAATTATCGGAATTGAGGGAACAAATACAAAAGGCTCACTCCGGGAATTTGGCATAAGCTACCGGCAGGTTGACCTGCTCAATGACAGCGATTTTGACTGGGAGGGAATCAGAGCGGCAATAAATGAAAAGACAAAACTTGTAACGATACAGCGTTCCAAAGGATATGCGCTCCGCAAGACCCTTTCAGTAGAGCGAATTGGAGAATTGATCCGGTTTATCAAGAAGATAAAACCGGATGTAATCTGTATGGTTGACAATTGCTACGGTGAATTTGTGGAAACGATTGAGCCAACCGATGTCGGGGCTGATCTCTGCGTCGGATCACTGATTAAAAATCCGGGTGGAGGTCTTGCGCCTCTCGGCGGATATATTGTCGGTAAAAAAGATCTGGTTGAACTCGCCGCATTCCGACTGACAGCACCTGGACTAGGAAAAGAGGTGGGAGCTTCTCTTCAGGTTAACAGTTCCTTTTATCAGGGGCTTTTTCTTGCACCGAACGTTGTCGCAAGTGCTCTGAAATCTGCGATTTTTGCGGCTAATTTGTATGAACGTCTCGGTTTTGTGGCAAGTCCGGACGGAAGTGAAGAGCGCTATGATATCATCCAGGCAATTGCATTTGGCTCCCCGGAGAGGATTATTGCCTTTTGCCAGGGAATCCAGCAGGCAGCGCCCGTGGATGCCCATGTGCTTCCTGAGCCGTATCCAATGCCGGGATACCACAGTGATGTCATTATGGCTGCGGGGGCCTTTGTCCAGGGGTCTTCTATAGAATTGAGTGCAGATGCACCAATCGAGCCGCCGTACAGTGTATTTTTTCAGGGAGGGATTACCTGGCCTCATGGTAAACTGGGAATTTTGAAAACACTCCAGAATATGGTAGATGGTGGTTTTGTCACATTACCATAAATTTCGTCGGAATTCTATGGAAAATTCATGGAAAAAACTTGGCGAAAAGGTATACTTTTTACACAGAGTATGATAAAATAACTATGTTTGATTAGTTTTAGGATTGCTCCTGAAAGGAGCATGTATGAAAAAAAAGAAATATACGATGAAGGAATTGCCGGCTTCGGAAATGCCTTATGAAAAATGTTTGAAATCGGGTGCAGCATCTCTGTCAGATGCGGAACTTCTGGCAGTTATTTTGAAAACCGGAACCCAAAATAAGACAAGTCGTGAGCTGGCGACGGAAATACTGTCACTTCATCCCGTTTATCAGGGACTGCTTGGACTGTATCATTTATCCCGACAGGAGCTTCTTTCCGTGTCAGGAATCGGTGATGTAAAGGCAATCCAGCTGTTATGTGTGGCAGAACTTTCCAAAAGGCTGGCGAGAGAGACAAAAAAAGAGTGTGCAAAGATTTGCTGTCCCGGAGATGCCGCCCGGTTCTTTATGGAAGAAATGCGGAATCTCGAAACGGAGCATTTTTATGCTGCATATCTCAATGCGGCCGGACAGCTGCTTCATTATCAGGCAGTTTTCGTTGGCACAATACAGACTTCTCTTGCAAATCCGAGAGAAATTCTGCGCCTTGCCTTACGTTACGATGCAGCACATTTTATTGTTTTGCACAATCATCCCAGTGGAGACCCGTCACCAAGCAGGGAGGATATCCAGATTACCAAACAGTTGCAGGAAGCAGCCCTGCTAGTTGGCATCCCCCTCATGGATCACATCATCATCGGAGATAATCAATATATCAGCCTCAGAGAACGGGGCTATGTATAAGAGAGGAAGAGTGAATATGTTAGGAAAAGCAATCGGAATCGATTTTGGTACAAGCTCAATTAAGTTTTATAAAAATGGAGAGGGTGTTATTTTACACGAAAAAAGTGTAATTGCCGTTTACAATAAATCCCATACCTTTGCAGTTGGAAATGAAGCTTTTGAAATGTATGAAAAAGCGCCGGTTAATATTGAGGTATCCTATCCTGTAAAGAACGGAGTGATTGCCGACATTGGAAACATGCAGGCAATGATTGACTATTTCTTTCAGGAAATGGATGGCAAACGCAAACTTAAAGGGGCTGAATACTATATTGCAGTTCCGACGGATATAACGGAAGTTGAAAAACGTGCATACTTTGACCTGATTTCCAATACAAACCTGAAACCGAAACGGATTCACGTTGTGGAAAAGCCAATTGCTGATGCACTTGGTATGAGTCTGGATATTACCAAATCAACCGGTACTCTTGTCGTGGATATCGGTGCCAATACTACGGAGATTTCTGTACTCTCTCTTGGAGGCATTGTATTGAGCCGTCTGATTGCGGTAGGTGGAAACAAATTTGATGAAGCCATCATCAATAAAATTAAAAAAATGAAAAACTTTGTGATAGGCGAAAAGACAGCAGAGTTAATCAAAAAGACGATTGGTTCCGCTTATGTTACAGACGAAACTCTGGATATATGCGGACGGAATCTGGTGACAGGACTTCCAAGTGAAATTACGATTACGAGTGAAGACGTCCACAGCGCACTTAGCGAACATTTCCAGAGCATTGTAGATTCCATTAAAATTATACTGGAGCGCACACCACCGGAAATTTCGTCGGATATTTATAAAGCCGGTGTATATATTACCGGAGGTTCCAGCCAGATAAAAGATCTTGGACGTTTTGTATATGAGCAGCTCGGATTAAAAGTGAATTTGTGTGAGGAGCCGGAGAGTACTGTAATCATGGGACTCGGTGCCATAATAGAAGATCCGGCACTGGCAAAACTGACATTGTAATAACCGATTCGCAGGGAGGTTAGTGTAAAAAATCACACCGATATGCTGATTTTTTACACCGCTGGTTGTGCCGGAGCGTCACAACCAGCCTTGATGACAGACGCAAATTTGAAATTTGCGTCGTCCCGTCGCGCAAACGCTCCGAAATGGAGGTTTTCATGAAGAAACGAAGAAATAAGAAATGGATACATCCGAAAATCCTGTATATGTGTATGGCCATTCTCTGTGTTATTCTGGTACTTGTTTCCTTCAAGTTTTCAGACCAGTTATCTTCAGTCAAAACGGTTGTTGGAAACGTAATGACCCCCATGCAGAAAGGGATTAACACCGTCGGCCATTTCATTTCAGACAAATTTGATTTGATTTCTTCTAAACAGTCATTATTGGATGAAAACAAACAGTTGAAGCAGAAGCTGGATGAAATGAGTTATAACAATAAAATACTGATTGGCGAGAACAGTGAGCTGGAAAATTACAGGGAACTGTATAAGCTGGATAAGAAATATCCGGATTATCCCAAAGTGGCCGCTACCGTCATAAGTCGGGACGGAAATAACTGGTTCCGGGTTTTTACCATCGATAAGGGAACAGAAGATGGGGTAGAAGTTGATATGAATGTGATATCGGGTAACGGTCTTGTCGGAATTGTTTCAGAAGCCGGTAAACACTATGCAAAGGTTCGCTCTATTATAGATGACAAAAGTAATGTCAGTGCGATGTTTGAGTCCAGTGGTGAGACATGTATTGTAAAAGGAAATATGGAAAGTATCAACAGTGGATATATTGATGTTGAGATGATTAGTAATACCGCAAAAATCAAAGATGGAGAAGAAGTAATTACCTCCCATGTCAGTGATAAGTTTCTACAGGGATTGTCTATAGGGTATGTGAAAGATGTCACAAGTGACGCCTCATCGCTCTCCCAGATTGCACACCTGACTCCGGCAGTTAATTTTGACAGACTGGAATATGTACTGGTAATTACGCAAAAGAAAGATTCATCCGAAGTAAAGGACATATCAAAATATGATTAAAAGAAAACTTGTATCCATACTGGTAATCCTACTTGCATTTTTACTCCAGACCACGGTATTCCGCTGTTTGGAACTGGCAGATGTCGTTCCCAATCTGCTTTTGGTAACGACCGTAACATATGCCTATCTGCGGGGACGCACATCGGGAATTGTTACCGGCTTTTTCTGTGGTCTGATGCTTGATATGATGTACGGAAGTGTAATTGGTTTATATGCATTTATATTTATGACAGTTGGATTTGTTGTTGGCTTCTGTCAGAAAATTTATTTCCGTGAAAGCCTGCTTCTGCCGGCTGCCCTGATTGCCGGAAGTGATTTATTATATGGCATGTTTTATTATATTACGGAATTTCTGATGCGTGGAAGGATTCATTTTGGATTTTTCTTTCTCCACCGCATCCTGCCGGAAATGATTTATACAGTTATTGTCGGAATCGTATTTTTCCGTATTCTGTTTTCCGTTGAAAAACTGGTGACATCTCGTAGAAAGGAGGCATAACGTTGTTAGACAGTATACTTGAGTCCTTAAAGAATATCGTGAAATCAAGAATATTTTCCCTTGTTGTAACATATATCGTGCTGTTTAGTATACTGGTCGGACGTATGTTTTATCTGCAGATTATAAATGGGGAAACCTATGACCAGAAAGCAACATTACAGAAACAGAAAACAAAAACAATAAAAAGCGCACGCGGGAAAATATATGACTGTAATGGCAAACTGCTGGCGTCCAATGAGCAGAGCTATGCTGTTACCATGGAAGATTCCGGAGAATTGAAAGATAATCTTTCTAAAAACCGTGTGATTTTAAAATGTGTACGCTTAATTGAAAAAAACAACGATAAGCTGGATTTGGATTTTCCAATTAAAATGTCAAAAAACGGGAAATATGTATTTTCGGTCAATACCGCTGCCCAATTGCGATTTAAGCGAGATATTTTTTACCGCAAATCAGTGGACGAGCTGAAAGATGAAGAACGGAATATGACCGCAGATGAATGTTACCAGTATATGCGTACCGTTGATGATGTCAATACCGTACATTTTTTTGATATTGAAAAAGAGGGAAAAGAAGATGAAAACGGTGTTTATCATGAGGCGTATACCGACGAGGAAGCCCTGAAAATTATGACGGTCCGGTATGCCATGTTAATGAACACCTATTCCAAATATGAGCCCATTACACTGAGCTCCAATGTATGTGAGAAAACGGTGGCTGCAGTCAAGGAAAATTCCGCAGATATGCCAGGTGTTGAGGTTTCAACCGAGATGAACCGGGTATACTATGACAGTAAATATTTTTCCCATATTATAGGATATACCGGTCTGATTTCTTCTGAGACACTGGAGCAGATGAAAGAACTGGATAAAAAGACCGAGTATACATCAACGGACCACATCGGTAAAACAGGAATTGAAAAAGAATATAAGGACCAGCTGAAAGGAAAAAAAGGCTCTGAAATACTTTTGATTGACAGCAGTTCCCGGATTGTAAGCACGGAAAAAACAAAAGATGCTGTTGCAGGAAATGATATATATCTTTCCATTGATTCCAATCTTCAGAAAGCCGCATACCGGCTTGTTGAAAAGGAGATTGCAGGTATCCTCATCTCCAAATTGACAAACTCAAGAAGTCATGGTACAAAAGGTCGTCAGGCATCCGGTATTCTTGTTTCCATTTATGATGTATACGATGCCATTTTACAGAACAGTATAGTAGATGTCACACATTTTGCAGACAGCAATGCATCGACACGTGAAAAAGATATTTACAGCCGCTTTAAACGGGCAAAGGCGGCTACGCTTGAGAAAATAAAGCGTCAGTTGTCGTATAATAATTCTACAACAGGTAAACAGTTGTCGGAGACATTGGACGAGTATCTGGATTATATATTCTCGATGCTCAAAACGAATGGCATCTTAAACAGCGAAACGATGGATACAACCGATTCGATGTACAACAAATATATCAATGATAAAATAAGCCTGAGCAGTTTTCTGGTTTATGCTATTGAAAATAACTGGATTAATCTTTCCAATCTGGACATTGGAGAAGATTATTACAGTTCAGAAGAAGTATTTGATAAAATCTGTTCCTATATTCTCGAAGTAATTGTAAATGAGGACAGTTTTGATAAAAAGATTTATCGTGTCATGGTAGAAAATGGTTCGATTTCCGGCCGGGAGATATGTCTTCTGCTATATGATCAGAAAGTGCTGAAGATGAACAATGCAACCTATGCGAAACTTCGCACGGGTATGATTTCACCTTATAACTTCCTGAAATCAAAAATAAAATCACTTGCGATTTCACCGGGAGATCTTGGACTGACACCATGTGCATGTTCGGTTGTGATTACTTCTGTTAAAACAGGAAAAGTATTATCGATGGTGTCCTATCCAAGTTATGATAATAATAAACTGGCAAATAAGGTGGACAGCGACTATTACTCAAAGATCAGCACAAGCAGTGCATCTGCTTTATTAAACCGTGCCACCCAGCAGAAAACAGCACCGGGTTCAACATTTAAAATGGTTACGGCGACCACTGTGCTGGAAGAGGGAATTATCTCTCCTTATACAACAGTTACTGACCACGTTATGTTTAATAAAATTAATAAACCGTGGCCAAAATGCTGGAGCAGTTATTCCCATGGCAGTATTAATGTCACTCAGGCAATTCAGCATTCCTGTAACTACTTCTTTTATGAGATGGGTTATCGTCTGGGCGGCGGACACGGAAATGTGGTGAACAATGAAAAGGGACTCTCGCGTTTGAAAAAATATGCAGATATCTATGGACTGACTGAAAAATCCGGTATTGAGCTGCCGGAAGCGGAACCTTCATTTTCGGATATAGATATTGTCCGTTCTGCTATTGGACAGGGTTCAAACAGTTATACACCGGTACAACTGTCACGGTATGTAACAACCATCGCAAACGGAGGTACCTGCTATGACCTCACGCTGGTTGATAAGATAACAAATACCAATACGGGCAAGACAAAAAAGAATTCTGCCAATATCCGGAATGAACTGGATGTTTCTCCGTCAACACTTTCTGCAATTACAAGCGGAATGAACCGTGTAGTAAATAATGGAAGCATAACATCCCTGTTCCAGAAAGTGCCAGTCAATGTAGCAGGAAAAACCGGTACGGCGCAAATAAATTCAAATGAGCCAAACCATGCGCTGTTTGTCAGCTTTGCACCATATAACAACCCGGAAATTTCCGTTACGGTAGTTATACCGAATGGATTTACGTCCAGTAATGCGGCGGAGCTGGCCGGGAATATTTACAAATACTATTTTGATAAAAAATCCAGAAAATCCCTGCTAAAGGGAGAAGTTACCAGTCCTACACTTGGTTCCAGCCAGTTTGGGGATTAAGGAGGAGTATTTCATGAAAAAAGCACCCGTTGTGATCAAAGGTAATAAATCCGGTATTCGTCTTGTACTGGATAAAGACATACCTTTTGATGAACTACAGAAAGAGATTGCAGATAAATTTGAAAGCAGTGCCGAGTTTCTGGGAAATGCCCAGGTTGCCATTTCATTTGAAGGCCGCGAGCTGTCCGAAGACGAAGAAGCTGTAATTCTGCAGTGTATATCCGAGCATTCCAATTTGGATGTAGTGTGTGTGATTGACAACGATAAAAAGCGAGAGGAATATTTTACAAAATCCTTAAATGAACGTCTTATGGAAATGAATTCCAATTCGGGACAATTTTTTAAAGGAAATCTGCGTTCCGGGCAGGTGATGGAATTCGAAACCAGTATTATTATTCTGGGAGATGTCAACGCCGGAGCCCAGGTGGTTTCCACCGGAAATGTTATTATTCTCGGTGCATTAAACGGTACGGTATATGCCGGTGCATCCGGAAGACAAAATTGTTTTGTTGTTGCACTGAAAATGAATCCGATGCAGATTCGTATTGGTGATGTGATTGCCCGTTCTTCGGATGAAAAAACAGAACCGCCAAAAGAACCACAGATTGCTTATCTCGATAATGGAAGAATCTATGTTGATACACTGTCACGGAAAACCCTGACAGATATTCATATATAACAGTAAATGCTTTGCTTTACTGCTAAGAAACAATTGAGTTGGAGGAAAAAATATGAGTGAAGTAATTGTCATTACGTCAGGAAAAGGTGGCGTAGGAAAAACGACGACAACAGCGAATGTAGGTACCGGTCTTGCCAAAGAAGGTAAAAAAGTGGTACTCATTGATACGGATATAGGACTTCGTAATCTTGATGTGGTTATGGGACTTGAAAATCGTATTGTTTATAACCTTGTGGATGTTATTGAGGGGAATTGCCGAATCAAACAGGCGCTGATAAAAGATAAGCGTTATCCGAATCTATATCTTCTGCCATCGGCACAGACGCGGGATAAAACATCGGTAAATCCGGAACAGATGGCGAAACTTACCGCAGAATTAAAAGAAGAATTTGATTACATACTGTTAGACTGTCCGGCAGGAATTGAACAGGGCTTTAAAAATGCTATCGCCGGTGCTGACCGCGCTATTGTTGTCACAACACCGGAGGTTTCTGCCGTTCGCGATGCAGATCGTATCATCGGTCTTTTAGAGGCAAATGAAATCAAAAAGACAGAGCTGATAGTAAACCGTCTTCGTGCAGATATGGTAAAACGCGGAGATATGATGTCCAGTGATGACGTTGTTGAAATACTGGCTATCGAACTTCTAGGGGTAGTGCCGGATGATGAAAATATCGTGGTATCTACCAATCAGGGAGAGCCGCTCGTCGGAAGTAAGTCTCTTGCAGGGCAGGCGTATGCCAATATCTGCGGACGTATTATGGGAGAGGAAATTCCTTTTCTGGATCTGCTTCAGAAATCAGGATTCTTTTCCAAACTTAAGAATAAATTTAAGAACTAAGGAGATGAGCAGAAATGGGATTTGCGGATTTTTTTAAAAAGAAATCATCCGGTAATGTTGCAAAAGACCGGCTCAAGCTGGTGCTTGTGTCAGATCGTGCGAACTGTTCACCGGATATAATGGAACAGATAAAAAATGATATTATTCACGTTATTTCAAAATATGTTGAGATTGATCAGGAAGGTCTGGACATTAAAATCGAACAGACAGAATCAGACGGAACAAATGGTTCGGTTCCGGCACTGTTTGCCAATATTCCGATCAAAGATATGAAGCATACGATTAAATAGACAGTCCATAATTTATGCTTAAAATTATGGGCGGGAGGTATTTATGCGCGAAAAAATACAGCAATGGTTTCAATTTAAACGCTATAACTGGAAAAATTATGACAAATCGCTGGTAGTAGTAGTTTTTCTGTTGACATTAATCAGTATATATGTTCTGTCCATTGTTCAGGGAGACAGTTTTTCTCTGGTGCGATCGGTGGCTTCCATAATATTGGGACTTTTCATTATTGTATTTTTTTCGCTCGTTGATTATCACGATCTGTGCCTTTATATACCGATTATTTATATTGTGACAACGCTTATGGCCGCAGCCACCAAATTATCTCCGCTAGGAGACGATCAGGGCACCGATTCTTTCCGGTGGCTGGACTTTAAAGTTGTGAAGTTTCAGCCATCCGAGTTATGTAAAGTTGTAGTCATACTTGCACTGGCAACATTTTTTTATCGTTCCAGGGAACATTTGAAAACCTTCCGGAATTTCTTTATTGCGTCCGCAATTGCACTGGTACCGACTTTTTTTATTCTGATACAATCCGATTTGTCTTCCAGTGTCGTCATCATTGTGGTGCTTATCATGATGCTTGCCTGTTCCGGAATCGGTCACCGGATACTGGGACTTGTATCGGCGATAGCGATACCTGCAGTAGGGTTTTTATTCTGGTATATTTTACAGCCAAACCAGAAACTGCTTAAGTCTTATCAGTTGTTAAGAATTACCGGATGGCTTCATCCGGAGGGAAATGAACTCGGGATTATGTATCAGCAGAACCAGTCTGTGATATCCATTGCATCCGGCAAACTGTATGGTAAACTCCTGGATGGAAATGAGGCTACAAGAAATTATACAAACGTAGATGTAACCGAGAGTGATTTTATCTGGACACCAATCAGTGAAGAATTTGGTTTTTTGGGGTGTATGTTAATTCTTCTGTTACTTTCCATCATCATTATCAAATGCTTCCTTGTAGCAAAAAATGCAAAAGATTATCTTGGTATGATGATTGCAGTAGGAATTGGATCCATGTTCTGCTTTCAGACATTTTTCAATATCGGAGTAACAACATCCCTGTTACCAAATACGGGACTGCCACTGCCATTCTTAAGTAATGGTCTGTCATCCCTTCTCAGTAACATGATGTCGATTGGTATTCTGTTAAATATTGGAATACAGCCAAATCGCGGAAACAGCAGCTTTGAGATACACTGACATAAAAAAGGAGAGGGTATATTTATGAACATTGGATTGATTGCACATGACTCCAAAAAAATATTGATGCAGAATTTTTGCATTGCATACCGGGGAATTTTGAGCAGACATACCATTTATGCGACCGGTACAACCGGCAGACTTGTGGAAGAGGTAACAAACCTTACGATACACAAGTATCTGGCAGGTCATCTGGGTGGCGAAAAACAGTTGGGGGCACAAATTGAGAACAATGAATTGGACCTTGTGATTTTTCTTCGGGATCCATTGACACCTAAAGTTCATGAGCCGGATGTCAATACAGTTTTTAAACTTTGTGATGTACACAATATTCCACTGGCAACAAATGTTGCGACGGCAGAACTTCTTGTTAAAGCACTGGAACGGGGAGATCTGGACTGGAGAGAATTGGTTCGTATGTAAGTGGTGATTTACACCACTTTGACCGATTGGTCAGTCTCTGGTCGCTATTCTGCCACAAAAACTGATCGCATATAGGCCACACACGCCTATTACGGCATAGATGATACGCGATATAATGGACATTGAACCAAAAATTAAAGCTACAAGATCCAGTCCAAAGAATCCGATCAGTCCCCAGTTAATGGCACCAATAATAACCAGAACCAGTACCGTATAATCTAATCCTTTCATAAGCAACCTCCTTTTGGAAATAGTGTTGCTAAAAAAAAAGATTTTATTCACAAAAACCATGACTTACAGCAGAAGGGAGGTATCCATGTGGCAAATCCAAAAGTAATTCCGATGAAAAAAAGATTTCGGCCTAATCTGGCCTTTTTTCTCTTTTTGCTGATCATTGTTTATATTGTAATATTGGGATGGAATTATCTGACAAAGGAACATATATCAATTTATGAAGTCAATACGACGGATATCTCAGATGATCCTCCTCTGTATGGATTTATTCTACGATCCGAAGAAATTGTTACGGCGGATACAGATGGCTATGTAAATTATTATAACGCAGAGGGAAGCAGAATAGGTGCCGGGAAAGTTGTCTATACCATTGATCAGAATGGTGAACTGACCGATATGTTGGAGAAACTGCAAAGTGATACAAAAGACAGGGAAAGCATATCTGCTGTGAGAGAGGCAATCGCCTCTTTTCAAAACTCATTTTCCTGTTCGGACTATCAACAGGTGAAGATTTTTTCTTCTTCAATTGACAGTATATTATTTGAGCGGAGCAGAGGAAATCTGTTTGACAGCCTGAATAAACAGATGAATTCATCCAGACTTGGAAAAGACTATGTCAAAGGAGTCAGCAAAAAAAGCGGGGTTATTGCATATTCCATTGATGGCTATGAGAATATGACAAGGAAAGATATAAGCACAGATCTTTTTGACCAGTATGCCAGTGTTTCCAAAAAGGTACTTCAAAAAGAAGAAAAGGTTGCTGCCGGGGATCCGGTCTATAAACTCATAACAAATAACGACTGGTCACTCATAATCAAACTGGATGATTCCTATTATGAAGAACTTTCT
This sequence comes from Eubacterium sp., assembly GCA_034101395.1. Taxonomy (GTDB): domain Bacteria; phylum Bacillota; class Clostridia; order Lachnospirales; family Lachnospiraceae; genus Eubacterium_F. Next base: position 67,212 of record JAXEJU010000048.1, read on the forward strand.
ACACTGGATTATGTACGGGTAACCATAGAAAAAGATGACATGTCATTTAATGCAAAAGTGAATCTCTTTGATCAGGATGGTTCCCATTTTGCATGTCTGCAGACTTCAAGATATATGGAACATTACATCAATGATCGCTTTTTGAAACTGGAACTGAATTTAAAATCAGCATCCGGATTGAAAATACCGAACAGTTCTATTTTGGAAAAAGAATTTTATGTATTGCCAGGGAATGTAATTACCAATAATAAAGAGGGAAAGGGAGTTGTAAAACAGGTAACCGGACAGAATGGAACAACAGATCATGTTTTTGTTCCTGTCAAGGACAGTATCTATGTAGACGGAAATTATTATGTAAATACATCGGAAATTACTGGTGGCGATATACTGATGGATGCAGAAAACGGAGAGCCGTTTATTGTCAGTTCAAAGGATACACTTTCCGGGGTTTATTGTGTTAATAAAGGATATTGTGAGTTTCGTCCGATCGAAATTACTTATCAGAATAAGGAGTACACAATTGTTTCTGACTCTACGAATGGCGGTCTTGCAGCGTATGATCACATTGTAGTAGATCCGTCTCATTTAAATGATGATGATTTTATTCAATAACAAAATAAATGCAGGGAGATGACAAAATGGTGACAGAAAACCTGAAGATGGTGGAAGAAAAAATATGCCGGGCATGTGAGCGTGCCGGGCGACCGAGAGAAGAAGTGACACTAATTGCCGTAAGCAAAACAAAACCCGTAGAAATGATAGAGGAAGCGATGCAGTCGGGAATTACTGTTTTTGGTGAGAACAAAGTTCAGGAAATGCTGGAAAAGCAGAGTGTAATCACACAGCCTCTGGACTGGCACATGATTGGACATTTGCAGCGAAATAAAGTAAAACAGCTGGTTGGCAGGACAAAGAGAATTCATTCTGTAGATTCCCTGCGCCTGGCGGAACAGATTCAGAACGACTTTGCAAAAAAGGATGCTGTTGCTGATATACTGATCGAAGTAAATGTCGCAAAAGAGGATACCAAATTCGGAGTCATGCCGGAGGAAGCGGAAGAACTAATCCGGCAGATTGCAACGTTTGACCATATCCGCGTTCATGGGCTTATGACAATTGCTCCTTATGTGGAAAATCCTGAGGAAAACCGGATTCATTTCCGAAATTTGCATAAATTACTAGTTGACATAAATAGTAAAAACATTGATAATATTGTTATGGATGAACTTTCCATGGGAATGACCGGTGATTATGAGGTGGCGATTGAAGAGGGCGCGACCTTTGTTCGTGTTGGTACCGGCATTTTTGGAAACAGACAGTACATATAGAAAGGATTTAGATATTATGGCATTCGATTCCCTTTTAAATTTCTTTAAATTACCACCCGATGAAGAATATGATGAAGACGGATACGATACGGACGATCAGTATAATAATAGTTACGAAGACTCCGCTTATGAGGAACCTGTTGTCCGCAAAAAACCGATTGCCCGTCCTCGTCCAATAGCAGAAGAGAAAGAGGAAGAACCGAAAAAATCAGGTTTTCTTGGTTCAAAGCCTAAAGTTGTATCAATGAACCGGGGAGGTGGTTCCATGGCGGTCAATATTGTAAAACCGACTACCTTTGAGGATTCCGAGGAGATTTGTAATATGCTTTTATCGGGTCATCCGGTGGTTGTAAATCTCGAAGGATTTGATCCGGCAGATGCACAGCGTATTATGGATTTTATTTACGGATGTATTTATTCCATCAATGGAAAATATCATCAGATTTCCAGGTACATTTTCATATTCTCACCGGAAAATGTGGATATCAGCGGGGATTCTTTATCTTACACAACAAACCCTGCAAAAATGCCGACAATCAGCAGAGAATTCTAATGACAAACACAGAAAAGAAAAAGCATTTTTTTGAAAATCACATACTGGATTTATATCAGCGTGCCAGCTGCAACTGTTATCCGGTTTTTACGGATTTTCTCACAACAGGGGAACAGGCTTTGCTCAATGGACTGAGACGTCAGTTTCACCAATTATCGGATCATACATCTGTTGCGTTATGGGGCGGACATTATGACTGTAGCTATGTCGTGGCAGGTTTTTTTCCGGAAGAATATCAGGAATACAGTATGACCTTATTCCCGGTTACCTGTATCTGCATAAAACCGGTTGATACTAGATATACGACTCCGTTAACACATCGGGATTATCTTGGAGCGATATTAAACCTTGGTATTGAGCGCTCAATGATCGGTGATATCCGGATAGAGGAATATAAAGCTTTTGTATTTTGTAAAAAAGAAATTTCTTCTTTTATACAGGAGAAGCTTCGAATGGTGAAACATACCGCTGTTATATGTTCTGTCATTGAGAATATAGAAGAAATACCCAAACAGCAATTCGAAGTATTTTATCGTTCTGTTGCATCCCCAAGACTGGATAATGTGGTTGCTGCCATGGTGGGGAAAGCAAGAGGAAAGGCTGCAGAACTGATTACACAGGGAAAGGTAATTGTAGATTCTTCCGAACGGACCAGTGTCAGTTATTTATGTAAGGATGGCTGTATTATCAGTGTTCGTGGATATGGGAAATTCCGGCTTGAAATACCAGAAGATTCCGTTACCGCAAAAGGAAAACAAAAAATACAAATTTATAAATACAAGTAAGGGAGGATGCCCGATGCTATCACCATTGGATTTACAAAATAAGAAAGTAGTTACGAAAAAACGTAAATATGACAAAGTTGAGATGGATGAATATCTCGATTTGATATTTGAAAATTATAAAGAATTATACAGTCAGAATCAGGAATTGCAAAAACAGGTAAAAACACTGAGCGATGGTGTGCAGTATTACCGTTCTATTGAATCCACGATGCAAAAGGCACTTGTATTGGCAGAAAAGACATCGAAAGAGACAAAGGATGCCGCTATTCTCAAGGCAGAAGCGATAGAAAAGGATGCTAATTCCAAAGCCGCTAAAATTGTCTCCGAAGCGGAGCAGGAGTATGAGACCATAAAAGAAAAATGTCTTTACCTTGTACAGCAGTTTAATCAGTATAAGATGCAGTTAAAACAGGTCGCTGCCGCACAGCTTGAACTGATAACAAGTGAATCTTTTGATGTTTATTCACCGGAGCTTGATGCTTTACAGAATGCCACAAACTCTCTTCCTGTAACAGAAGATATATCTCCGAAAGAGACAGCATCTAAAAATGACACCATAATGGTTACGCCAATGGAATCGGAAGAGTACCCGGATACTGATTCTTCCGATTTTATGGAAGATGATGACATTGATAAAACAACTATTCTTCCAGACATCAAAAAAGAACTTGTAAAAGATAATCGTAAGTTATCAGAAGAGGATGAGTTATCCATCCTAACAGCAGATACCATTGATTTGAGTGATTCTATACAAAAAGTGCAAAAGGAAGAAGAAACAGACAGTATCAGTATTCCGCAGGAAGCACAGGTAAAAGAGGTGCAGGAGGCACAGATTAAAACTCCTATGGTTGCAAATCCGCTGTCGCCTTTAGACGCACGCTTACAGGAAATCAGACCATCAGAACCGGAAATGCTGGAACCGGTAGTAGGAGAAGAAAAAGATGCCCCTACATTGGATTCATTATTACAGAACATGAATTTTGGGAAAAAGAAGAAAAAAAAGAAAGGGCAGGAAGAGGATCCTTTTGAGTTCCTTGGCTCTGTAGATGATTTTTAAAATGAATAGAAATAAAGGAATCCATTTGGTATTTGCTGCACTGTTTATTCTTCTTACCGCAGCAGACCGGATTACAAAAAATCTTGCTTCAGCGCATCTGATGCAGGGGGATAAAGTATTGATTCCAGGCGTTCTATCGTTACATTATCTGGAAAACAGAGGTGCTGCCTGGGGGATTTTTCAAAATGCATTCTGGCTTTTTTTATCATTACCATTATTGTGGTAGGTATTATGGTAATATTTTATGCCAGAATTCCATTTGAAAAAAAATACTATTTACTCCGCTTTACGATAATTATGCTGACAGCAGGAGCGATTGGGAATTTTATAGATCGTGCTGTGTGGCATTATGTTGTGGATTTTATTTATTTTGAATGGATAAATTTCCCTGTATTTAATGTGGCGGATTGTTATGTCTGTATATCTGCGGTATTACTTGTTTATTGTCTTATTTTTAAATATAAGGATGACGATTTTATATGGAAGAAATCATAACGTGTACGGTGAATCAGGATATGGAAGGGCTCCGTATAGACCAGTATCTGGCCGATACCCTTACATTTTCCAGATCCTATGTACAAAAACTGATTAAAAATAATAAAGTGCGTATAAACGGGAACTTTGTGACAAAAACCAGAGTTCCCGTTCATCTTGATGACACCATTGAACTTTTGGTCCCTCCTCCTGAAAACCTTACGATTGAACCGGAAAATCTGGAACTTGATATTTTATATGAGGATGATGAGCTTCTGGTTGTCAATAAACCCAAAGACATGGTTGTACATCCTTCTGCCGGTCATATGAGCCATACACTGGTAAATGGACTGTTATACCACTGTCAGGGGCATCTGTCCGGGATAAACGGCGTTATGCGTCCGGGGATCGTCCATCGGATTGACAAGGACACAACGGGAGCGCTTGTGGTCTGTAAAACCGACCGGGCGCACCAGTCATTGGCAGAACAGCTGAGCGTTCATTCCATAACGAGAAAATACAACGCCATTGTATATCACAACTTTCCCGAAGATACCGGCACTCTCGATTTTCCAATTGGACGGAATCCTCTGCAGCGAAAAAAAATGGCAGTAGTACGTGATGGAAATGGAAAGAGGGCAGTAACACATTATACGGTTCTTGACCGGCTGAATCATCAGTTTAATCATATTGAATGTCAGTTAGAAACCGGACGTACACATCAGATTCGTGTTCATATGTCATATATTCATCATCCAATTTTAGGTGATACGGTGTATGGTCCGGAGCCACCAAAACGTTTTGTCAACCTTCTGCAGGGACAGACTCTGCATGCAAGAATCATCGGTTTTATACATCCGGTAACCAATCAATATATAGAAATAGAAGCTCCCTTGCCTCCATATTTTGTGGAGGTGCTGAAAAGCCTTGAAAAATAAGTAAAAACTCCTTGACAATCAGGTTACTATAGGTGTAGTATTGAATTACTCTCGAAGCACGGCTTAATATTGCTGTAGAATATAGTAAGAGAATATTACTACATATGTAGAAAACAAGGAACTACACGAGTAGATATGGGGATTTACAGAAAGGTAGCGAGGAGGATTGTTAGTATGAGTGAAGCAGAAAAAAAAGAAATACGGTTGCATGAGGGAGAATTAAATGTCATGGAACTGCTATGGTCTAACAAAGTCCTTGCTGCAAAGGATATTTCAAAAATTATCAAAGAGTACATAGGATGGGAGAAAAATACAACCTACACGGTAATCAAACGTCTCATTGATAAAGGGGCGGTTTCGAGAGAAGATCCCGGATTTCTGTGCCGGGCTGAAGTGACCAAAAAACAGATTCAGGAAATCGAAACAAAAGCGCTTTTTTCTAAAATGTTTAATGGTTCAATGACTACATTTATTACAGAATATCTCGCAAACTGCAAACTGACAACAGAAGAAGTAATAGAGCTTCAGCGGGTATTAAACCGACAGATATAAGCAACCCAAATAAATATTATTATGATGAAAACAGCAGAAAATAATCTGCTGTTTTTTTTGTTGACAAACAGATGTTCTGGTGCTATACTCATACTAAACAAACGTTCGTATCGCTTGTTCGGATTATATGTTCGCTTTATAAAAGTGTAAGTACAGAAATGAGGGATAGCTATGAATACACACAAAAAAATAATTATTAGCAAAAAAAGAAATATGTTAACAGCAGGAATCATTTTCATCATCGTTTTAATTGTATTTTTTTGTTTTATGAGAGTACCAGCCACTGCGGATTCCGGTTCTTATACAGAACTGAAACGTTATGAGACTTGTCTGATTAAAGAAGGTGATACATTAATTGCTATAGCCAATGAAAACGCTGACCGCTTTTCACATGTAACAAGTAAAGAATACATGCAGCAGATTATGGAATTAAATGGTATGAATTCTGAGCATATTACCGCTGGTCAGTATATTTTATTACCAGACTATATTGGGAAATAATCTGACAAATATCTTTTCATATCTATTCTTTTGTAGTATGATAAATTCAGGTAGATAATACAGGGAGTTAAAAAAATAAACAGATGACAAAGTTCTGTCAATTCCATAAGCTATGATTTTTATAGTTTATATTACATTAAAATTTTGTCCATGCCTGACATATGTAAACATTTTATCAAATTACAGGAGATGAGAGTAACTATGAGTAACAGAAAAAATAAATTTTTTTCATTGATTTTAACAGCTTTATTTTTGGGATGTCTGTGTGCTATGTTCCTGGCAAAACCTTCCCTGGCTGCCAGTAAAGTAAGCATTCGGTACAACGGCAAAACATACCAGAATACATCTGTAAAATTACCGGTCTTACTTGACGGGAAAACGATATCAAAATCTTCCTATAAAGCAATTAAAATTAATAACTATTATATGGTTTCTTATATAGATGTGTTTCGCGATGGAGCAAAGGTTACCTGTACAAAGAAAGACCAAAAAATAACTTTTTCTACGACGGAAAACACACTGAAAATGAAAATTGGCAAAAAAAAGGCGACACTAAACGGTAAAACTGTTACACTGCCGGCAGCACCATTGTCTGTTCGATATGTATCAAAAAAGAAAACAAAAGTGCTGGTGCCGGTAAAATATGTTGCCCAGTGTATGGGATTTAGTTTTTTCCGTTCTTCCTCATCCATACAACTCCGTTCACCACTTTCTTTGCAGTATGATGGGAAAGAACTCAATTATCATGATGTACAGGGGACCGTTTATTATAATCATAAAGAATATAAAACATCTTCCTTGCCGGTTATAAAATTAGAAGGTAAATATTTTATACCTGCACAGGAATTAACAGAAAATATTCTTGGACTAGAGTATTCTTATCAGTCATCGAATGGAACCATAACCATTGAAAATGAAGATTTAAATCTTCGAATAAAGGGAACTGTCGGTTCTGATCAGATAACTATAAATGGTACAGCTTCCTCGCTTGGAGTACCAATTTATATGGTGCGAAATATAACAACGAAATCAGATGTTGTCTGTGTTCCCGCGGCCTCATTCTTAAAAAATGCGGGATATACAAGAGGATGGAATAAAGCGACAAACCAGTATACGATTCAGTCAAAGAAATTCTTTTCATGGGATAAAACTTTGACAAATGACCAAAAGAATAACACTTCATTAAATTATTTATATTCAGCAATAGCTACCTATTCTGAAACAAAAGGATTAGGTGCAATAAAGTTGCAAATATCCGGTTCATCTGCCGACATACTGAAAACACTTACCGTAAAGAGAGAAAAAAATGTTATAACATTAACAATCCCTTCATCTCAGTATTTATTGGATAAAAACCTGTTTTCCCATTTTGGTGAAATTGTAGATAAGATGGAAATTACATCCGGTGCAGAGGGAAGTGTAGTAATCACATTAACCTGTAAAGAAACTGCCGATTATTCATATACGGTTCAAAATGGAGTATTGGAAATCAATATTCTATATACTTACTTAAGAGAAGATGGCAGTGTTACGGATTATTCTCTTTTTATTCAGAAGCCCGAAGGGGTATCTGCAGAAGATGTTACCAATCAGGATATGTATCCGAAAAGTAAAGCATTTAAAGTGATTATCAAAGGAGATTATGTAGATTACCTGAAAAAAAATCCCGTCATTATTAATAATAATACGGTAAAGAGTGTATCTATCACAAAGAGCGGATCTAATACCGTTATAAAGGTAAATACATCAAAATTGCGCGGGTATAAAATTTATGTAAAAAACAATTCCATTGTTGTATCTATGGGGGCACCCCAAAAAATATATAAGTCAATCGTTGTTCTGGATGCCGGACATGGTGGCTTTGATCCGGGAGCACAGCATAAAAGAACAAATGAAAAAGACTTGAATTTTAAAATTATGTACACATTGATGAAGCCTTATTTTTCAGATAATGCCCCGGATATTAAAGCATACTGGACACGAACAACGGATTCATTTGTTACATTGGCAGATAGAGCTGCTTTTGCAAAACAGGTTGGAGCTGATGTTTTTATAAGCCTTCATATGAATTCTGCTTCAAATTCATCTGCTAATGGAACAGAAGTATATTATTCGGTCTCAAACAACAGTAAGTCGTTTGGTGGAATTACAAGTAAAGCGATGGCTACTTTATTTAAAAACCAGTTGATTGATGATCTGGGCACAAAGAACAGAGGAACGAAATCGGCTGCTTATTATGTACTAAAGCACAATACAGTTCCTTCTATCCTGATTGAGTTGGGATTCCTTTCCGGCAGTGCGGATTACTCAAAACTGACAAACACGAGCTTTCAGAAAAAAGCTACGAAATCTATCTATACCGGTATTGAATCCTTGTTTAAGAAATATCCAACCGGACGCTGACGATAGCAAAATCAGATTAATAAAGCACTATTCTGTTTTACGTAAGGACACAGCAGATGCAGCACGTCGTTTGCGGTCCTCCTCAAGAGCAGCATAGTGCTTTCTTGTTGTGTTTACATCATTATGTCCCAATACTTCTGCTACAAGATAAATATCTCCGGTTTCACGATACAAGTTTGTGCCATATGTGCTCCGAAGTTTATGTGGCGTAATATGCTTTACCGTCGTTACATGTCTTGCGCAGTCAGTAACCAAATTCTCGATTGCCTGAACACTCATTCTTCGTTTTTGTACAGACAAAAATAACGCATGTTCATGTCCTTCTTTTGTTGGCAGATGCATTCTTTCTGCATAATAATCATAAAGCGCTTCGGAAACTTCATCGCCAAAGTAAACATAGTCCTCTTTGCCCCCTTTTCGAACAATTCGTATCCGGTTATTTTTAAAATCAAGATCCTCAAGGTCGAGTCCGACACATTCAGAGACACGTATTCCGGTTCCGAGCAGAAGAGTAAAGAGTGCAAGATTACGGGTTTTATTTTTCTCAAAATATACTTTTTTCATCCCCGTCATTTCATCCCCACCATGTTCAACATAATCCAGCAAATCAGCCACCTCATCTGCATCGAGACGGACAATTTCTTTTTTGTGTAATTTTGGCATATCTACAATGACGGTGGGATTGCTGTGAATTAATTCTCTTTTGTAATAATAATTATAAAAGCTTCTGAGAGCTGCTAATTTGCGTTTTAAGCCCCGTTCACCATTTGTATGAGTATTTCCGTGTGCATCTTCATAAAGTTTTAAATACTCAAGATATTCCTCAATATCGACAGGCTGTAACTGCTCCAAATCCGACAGCTTAATCTGAGTTATGTCATCCAGGTTTTTAAAATATGGATTACATTCACATAAAAAGCAGAAAAACACACGAATATCATATACATAAGAAATTCTTGTTTTTGCAGAAGTATTTGGTTCCATGGCACGAAAAAAATCCCTGGTAAATGTAGGCAGTGTTGCAAGTACTTCACGCAGTTTTTTTGTGTTTTCACGGTTAGTTTCCTCGTGATAAGTAATTTTTTTATCCATAAAAGAATCATTCCTCGTTTCTTTATAATTTTTGTTATCATATAGATTATATCATAAGATGTTTTTGAATGCAACTCTATTTGAAAAACTGGAGTTTGTCCAAGAGAGTGTAATAATAAAAGAATCACACCATTTGGTTTTTGTTGTCAGTCTGGTGCGATTCTTTCTTCTTTATAATATAATTTGTTATTGGAGTGTTTTTTTACGGAGTAACTCGTTACTCTGTTACCGGACTCTCTGCTGTCGGTGTCGGGTCTGCCGGATAATCGTCATCACTTGGATTTTTATTATCATCCGGATCTTGTGGAACAAGCGGTGTCTCCGGAACTATTGGTAATTTTTTGGCTCTGGAAACAGCACTTTCAAAAGCAGACTTCATGGTTTCATATTCAGAGTAACCTTCCAGTCGGTCAAGTGCTTTTTGACCATCCTTAATTAAAAGCTTGGTAACGTTGGAATAATAGGAACGTTTATTCAGTGCATCTATATACCATTGCGCCTTTTTAATACGGTTTTTCTTTAATGTGTCTTTGGCTTTGTTTGCAGCGTCCTCAGCATCAATTTTCTGCTGTTTTTTACGCTCTTCTACCTGCTGCTCCTGATATTCCTTGATTGCTTTTTGCCATTTACTGATTACTTCTTTATTCATGGAATTATATTTGGTTGCCGCGCGTTCCTTATACGGAGTCTGTTCATATTCATCCGGAATTTCGTCAATGACGGCAAGAACCTTGTTGTATTCCTTTTCAAAATCTATGGCATCTTTTGCATTTTTAATTTTATATTCCTCAAAATTAGCAACTGCTGCTTCGGCTTCTTTTTTCGTATTGATTAACTGATAATCCTTCTCCCATTTTGACTTACGATCAAGATTCATCTGGGAATAATAATCATATCCGCTCGGTCGCTGGCTGTAATAACGTTTGCTGGTTGAATAATTGATGGTCTTCGAGCTATTTGTAAACTTGCCATTGGATACTCTGCGAAGTTCTATTGTACGCGGTATCTCAAAATTCTGTTTTGTAAGATTTTTATGAATACTGTTCATAAAAGTTGTCCAGATTTTTAATGGATAAGTACCGCCGTACATTCCAGACATTACTCTTGGAGTATCGTAACCAATCCATACAGAAGTTGTATAATAAGCACTGAACCCACAGAACCAGGCATCTTTACTGCTGTTTGTCGTACCGGTTTTTCCTGCATAAATCTGGCTGTCATTATAGCCGGAATGGGCGGTTCCATAAACATCAGAAAATGGACCCTGCAACATATCTTTCATGATAAAGGAAGTGTCTGCTGAAAAAACTTCTGTCTCACTATCTTCCAGTTCCGGAGCCGTATATATAGTGCCTTGTGTATCATGTTCTATTCGGGTCAGACAAGTTCGCGAACTTAATTTACCGTCATTTTCGAGCGTTGCATAGCCACGGCACATATTGTTTACGGTAACACCGTTTGTGAAACCACCAAGTGAAATCGCCGGTGCATAGTTGTCTGCATAAGAAAGGGAGGAAAAACGCAATTTGTCCAAATAACTCAAAGCGGTCTCAATTCCTGTTTTTTTGAACACCTGGAAAGCAATGGTATTTTTACTTCTTGACAATGCTTCACGAACCGTCATGTGTCCGGAGTATCCTCCTCCACTGTTTGACGGACTGTAGCTGTTCTTATCGTTCGTATCCCAGTAAACTTTTGTGTCATTAAATATACTGGAACCATTGATTACTCCATTGTCAATGGCCGGTCCATAATCGAGCAGAGGTTTTATGGTACTGCCGGGCTGTCTGCTTGATAAAAATGCACGGTTATACTGGTCGTTCTCACTTCGTCCACCTACTACAGCTACTACATATTGCGTCCGGTTATCAATACACATAGCTGCACTTTGAAGAGCATATTTTTTTGTTTTTTTGTCTTTTTCCGTAAATGCAGATAATGTATTGGAAACAGAATTTTGTAACTTTTTCTGGAGTTTCTGATCCAACGATGTATACAGTTTATAACCACCGGCACGTATTTCTGCTGATTTCTGCGAATAAAGACTGGTATATTTCTCTTTGTAAGCATCTTCTTCTTTTTTATCTTTAAATGTGTACTGGAAAACAAATCCATCATTCGCCATAAGCTGCTGCGCTGCACAGTCAACCGCATAGCTGACCATGTAATTCTCAGATGTAGCGGTCGTATCCACACCAACAATGGTGATTTCCTCTTCTTTTGCCTTGCGATATTCTTTTTTTGTAATATACCCCGCTTCGAGCATGTTATCAAGAACCTGGTTCATTTTTTCTTTCGCAAGTTTCATGCTCGCAATAGGATTATAGTTGTTTGGGCTGTTTGAAATTCCACAGAGCATTGCAGCTTCCGCAAGGCTTACCTCGTCTGCCGAGCAACCAAAATAAAAACGACAGGCTGTCTCAACTCCATAACAGCGGTTTCCATAATAATTGCTGTTGCAGTAAAATTCCATAATGTCTGCCTTGCTGAATTTTTTCTCCAGAGTCGGTGCCAGAAGAACTTCTGTCAGTTTTCTGCTGAATGTCTGTTCCTGGGTCAGCAAATTGTTTTTTATTACCTGCTGGGTTATTGTACTTCCACCCTGAGTAATCTCCTTCTTTGTCACAAGCGAAAGAGCTGCACGAGTAATTGACTGTAAATCCACACCGCCATGCTGCATAAATCGCTTATCTTCTGTCGCTATATAACCATACTGAATATAATCCGATATTTTATCGATTTTTACATAACGATAAGAGCCACTATCAATCTCACCGATTTTTTTGTCATTTTTGTCATAGATAACGGTATTGGAAAGCATATGAAAACTGTTTTCATTCATGTTAGAGAGCTTTTCATATGCTGTTTCTGCAGCCTCTTCGTACATCGGCATGATCTGTGCATACGCAAAGCCAAAAACGATACACGCACATAGTAGCATAATAATAATGATATTCAATATAAGGCTGGAAAAGTGTATAAAAAACATAATCAGTTTATACAACAGCCAAAAAGGGAAAGTAATGACACGAAAAGCAATATACAGCGCATGATGTTCATCAAAAAAACCGCGTATCTGCTGTATCAGATTCTGAAAAAATGCCTTCATCAAATCCCCTCCTTCTCGTCTCTTTTTTTGTTTTTCCGATTTTTTATTTTTTCCCGGATTAAATGGTAAATGCGCAGGATGCAGCATACACTGACAAATATCAATATCCAATTCAGAAGATTCCGGAAAAAGTTTGTATCAAAAATAACATATCCCGGTGCAAGTTTATTGACATATACCGACATTTCAGTTCCCTTTTCACGGGATAAGCCAAACGATGGCTGTACGACAAAAAATTTATCCACCGAATAAGTTTGTCCGTTATATTCGTATTCAAGTTCGACCATTGGAATTAATAACAGATAGGGATCTGTTTTCGCCTCAGTAACAACTGCTGTTATTCTCTCATAACTGGAATGATTGAACAGATAACAGGTACTGTCAAAATTTATTATAATCTGCAGTAACAGCACAAGAAGCCAGACGCTGATTGGACGTAGAATTTTATTCACACGGATTTTTGTTAACTTTTTCTCTTTCATGATAATCCTCGTTTCGGTGTTATACAAATGGATGCCCCTTACCATACACAAATATCAAATAAAACCGAACAAATGACATTCCAATGTTAAAACTGCCATATATCCGGTTTTACCCATTTACTTATTTCCGGTTCTATTCTTCGACCGATTCATCCTCTGCATCAATTTTTATCGCGCTGGTCGAAAACTCATCAATGGCAACGGACAACGGTTTCGGACAGGTTGGCTTATCAACCAGAGGTTCAGAACCTGCAATAATCTGACGGGCTCTTTTTGCTGTCGCCAGCACAATGGAATAACGGCTGTTGACAACCGGCTGCTCTCCCTGCTCAACCTCACTGTTCGCAATATTCATTAAATCTGTATACGATGGATGTAACATAATTAACTGCTCCTTTCAAAATTAAATATATAAAGTTGTATGATTACAACAATATAATCACTCTGGAATGCCAAATTTCTTCAATGGCCAGATACGCAAAAATACTTTTCCTGCAATGTTTTCAAATTTAACCGGCCCCGGTCCTTCCAGCGGGTCATCCGGCGTAATCCGACTGTCTATACTGACAGAGCGGTGGTCTCCTAAAACAAAATATTCATCATCGGCTAATGTATATGGTTCCTTTGCTATACCGGCACTATCCATGGAGTCTTTTGCATATGGATCATCTATTTTGGAACCATTTATATAAATATCATCCCCTTTGATCTGTATCGTCTCTCCCGGAAGCCCATAAATACGTTTTACATAATATTCTTCCACATCTCTGCCCTTCGGATAAAAGACAATGATATCATATCTTTTCGGATCCGTAAAACGATAGGATATTTTGTCAACCAGAAGACTTTCATCATTCTGCAGTGTATCCTGCATGGAGTCCCCACTGACTACTGTTCGCTGCACAACATAATTTGGTACAATATAGACACAGGTAATAATCAGTGCAATGTAAATAAGTCCTTCTATTAAATAACTGAGCGGGGAACGTTTTTTCTTTTCTTTATTTTCCTCTTCATTCTCCGGATTCATTGTTTGTGGTTCCTTTTCCATGGTTGTATTCATTCTCCCTTCGCAAACTGTTTCAAATCGGATTCCAATGCCACAATCTGTTCTTCACAGTTTTTTACTTTACAATGCTGGTTCTGAATTATGGAGTGCACATTCAGAATTGCATCCTCTAATTTATCATTTACAATAATATAGTCATACGACCTCATATAGGTCGCTTCCTCACACGCACGGTTTAGTCGTCTTTCAATTTCATCTGTAGTTTCTGTCCTGCGTCCAATCAGACGGTTTTTTAATTCTTCTGCAGATGGAGGACAGACAAAAATTAATAAAGCGTCCGGAAACTGCTCTTTGACCAGCATGCCTCCCTGCATCTCAATTTCAAGCAGAACATCTTTTCCATCCTGGAGCTGCTTTTCTACAGCTTCTTTTGGGGTCCCATAATAATTCCCTACATATTCGGCCCACTCAATTAATTCTCCGTTTTGAATCATGCTTTTAAAGGATTCCTTTGTATGAAAGAAATAATCCACCCCGTCTTCTTCACCTTGTCTTGGTTTTCTTGTTGTGGCAGATACCGATAAGAAATAAGGATAGCGTTTAATGAGTTCTTTCATAATCGTACCTTTTCCCGCTCCGGAAAATCCGGAAATAACAGTTAAAATTCCTTTACTCGCCATGAATCTGTCTCCTTTCCTTGTCAGCGTTCATACGGGCTGCAATTGTCTCCGGTAAAAGAGAAGACAGAACAATCAGATGATTGTCCATGACAAGAACAGCCTTTGTTTTTCGCCCACAGGTTCCATCAATCGCATTTCCGTTGTCTTTTGCATTCTGAATCATTCGTTTTACAGGTGCCGCGTCCGGACTGACAATACTGTACACTTTATCACTGTTTACCACATTTCCAAAACCAATATTCACAAAATTCATCGCTTATACCCCACTATTCGATATTCTGAATCTGTTCCCTGATTTTTTCAATTTCGGTCTTTAAGCGGATGCCATGATCAGAAATTGCAATATCTGATGATTTCGAAAGAATCGTATTTGCCTCCCGATTCATTTCCTGTGTAATGAAATCAAGTTTGCGTCCAATATTTTCCCCTTCATCAAGAGTTTCTTTCATATGTATGATGTGCGTCCGCAAGCGGACGGTCTCTTCATCCACACAAATTTTATCTGCGTATACTACCAATTCGGTAGCGAGAATACTTTCATCCAGACTGGTGTCCCCTAAAAGTTCTGTCACTTTTTCGCGGAGTTTTTTTCTATGTTCTTCCAAAACCTCAGGCTCTCTTTTTTCAATTTGCTCCACAACAAAAAGCAATGCATCCAGTTTCTGAACCAGATCGTCATAAAGTTTTTTGCCCTCTGTTTTTCTGCTGGCGACAAATGGTTCACCCGCATTTGCCACCGCCTGCTTTACAAGCTCCGTAAGAAGTTCCTCATCCATTTTCGGTTCGTCCATCGTAAAAACTTCCGGAAAACGGGAAATCTGATATGCATTTATCGTATTATCCAGCATAAAATCATCTGACAGTTGCTTCAGACCTTTAATATAGGCATCTGCTGTTTCTTTGTTATAATGAATGCTTGTATTTTGTCCCGTCGTATCTTCAAAACTTACAAACACATCGATTTTGCCGCGGTTTGAAAAGTCTTTAATCTGATTTCGAATGGAAGTTTCCATATAGTTCAGTTTCCGTGGCAGTCGCACGGAAATATCACAATAACGGTGATTCACGGACTTTATTTCCACAGTAATTTTATACGTTTCACTGGATGCTTCTCCACGGCCAAAACCGGTCATACTCTGAATCATTGTACCCCTCCACTCGCAAATGTTAAATGCCATATGTCTTTTTATTATATCCTAAAGTACCGGATAAGTCAAGAATTGCTGACTTTCTTTCATTTGTGCCTTTTCTTCTGACGGAAAGTATTGTAAAATAGGTCTATCAGTGAAAGAAAGAAGGATAAATAACATGGCTTTTGACGGAATAACCATTGCTGCACTTGTAAAGGAACTCAATACGCTTTTGCAGGATGGACATATACAAAAAATAGCCCAGCCCGAACCGGATGAGCTGTTGCTTACCATAAAGAACAATCGTACCAATTACAAACTGAAACTGTCTGCCAGCGCTTCTCTTCCACTGCTTCATCTGACAGAGAATCCGAAACCATCACCTCTTACGGCGCCAAATTTCTGTATGCTTTTGCGTAAACATCTGAATGGGGCCCGTGTTCTTATGATTGAGCAGATTGGATTAGAGCGTGTTGTGCGTATAACTTTGGAAAATCTCAATGAATTAGGCGATGTTGTAAAGCGTTATCTCATGATTGAAATCATGGGAAAACACAGCAATATTATTTTTGTTGATGACAAAAACAGGATTGTTGACAGCATTAAGCATGTTAACGGAATGGTCAGTTCTGTCCGCGAGGTTTTGCCCGGACGGGAGTATTTTATCCCAAATACATTAAATAAACAGAATCCATACAAAATTACAACGGAATTCTGGAATGAAACTCTTTTCCGGAAACCGGTTTCTGTTGCAAAAATGCTGTATGGTTCTATTACCGGTTTCAGCTCCACCATGGCACATGAGCTTGCTTACCGGAGCCATCTGGACGGGGATGCTCCAGTTGCCTCTTTAAATGGCAATGACCGTTCCAGCCTTATGACGCAGTACCGCTCTCTTGTGGAACAGATCAAACAGGCAGAATTTAATCCCTGTATTGTATTTGACGGGCCGGTTCCTCTGGAGTTTTCAGCGGTTTCTCTGCATATGTATGAAGAGAAACGAATTGTCCGTTATGATTCGATTTCCAAAGTGATCGAAACTTTTTATGGAGAAAAGGAAACAATCAGCCGGATCCGCCAGAAATCAGCGGATTTAAGAAAAAGCGTGACAACACTCTTAGACCGTTGTCACAAGAAAATGGATTTGCAGAGAAAACAAGTTAAGGATACCGAAAAAAAAGACAGATTCCGGATTTACGGAGAACTTCTGAACACCTACGGATATCAGCTTACGGCGGGTGATAAAGTTTTAACCTGTATTAATTATTACGACAATGAAGAAATTTCCATACCGGTTGATGACACGTTGTCCGCTTCTGAAAATGCCAACAAATATTTTAATAAATATAATAAAATGAAGCGTACTTTCGAAGCAGTTTCCGCACAAATGGCTGAGAACCAGGATATGATTGACCATCTTGAATCCATTCTTACAGAGCTTGATATCGCCCGACGTGAAGAAGATTTACAATATATACGACAGGAACTCGCGGATTGTGGCTATACAAAAAAACAGACCACATGGAACAAAAAGAATCACCGGATGCCAAAAAGCAAGCCACTTCATTTTATTTCTTCTGACGGATATGATATTTATGTGGGAAAAAATAATTATCAGAATGATGAATTGACCTTTAAAATGGCTTCCGGCAGCGACTGGTGGTTTCATGCCAAACAAATGCCGGGCTCCCATGTCATTGTAAAATGCCATGGGGAAGAGCCACCGATACGGACTTTTGAAGAGGCTGCCAGCCTTGCTGCCTATTTTTCAAAGGGAAAAGGAGCAGAAAAACTGGAGATAGACTATACTCAGAAAAAAAATGTTAAAAAGCCAAACGGAAGCCGTCCGGGTTTTGTTGTATATTATACCAATTATTCACTGGTTGCCTCTTCACACATCGAAGGAATCCAGTGTGTGAATGATGAAGACTCTATTTTTCTGGAAAGGAGTTATCTATAATGGCAATTGTTTATGATATGCATACCCACTGTGATTTTTCCACAGACAGCAAAACTCCGATGAAAGAACAGATTGAAGCAGCGATAGCCTGTGGTCTTGCCGGAATTTGTTTCACGGATCACATGGACTATGATTTTCCGCCGGATGCCATTGAGTATCCAGGTGTGAAAAATCCGTTTGTATTTAATGAAACTGAATACAAAAAAAATATTATAGATTATAAAAATAAGTATTCAAAAATCTGGATAGGGACTGGTGTCGAGTGCGGATTACAGCCGTCAGAATCTGTATGCCAAAAAAACAGAGCACTTATCTCACAGCCCGGCTGGGATTTTATTATCGGTTCTGTTCATCTTGTTGAACAGACGGATCCTTATTATCCTGTATTTTGGGAAGGAAAAGATGCCTCCTGTTCTAT
Organism: Eubacterium sp.; assembly: GCA_034101395.1. Lineage (GTDB taxonomy): Bacteria > Bacillota > Clostridia > Lachnospirales > Lachnospiraceae > Eubacterium_F. The sequence goes on from JAXEJU010000048.1 coordinate 85,683, forward strand.
CCGGCAGTATTTCGAAACGATTTGGGAATCTATCCGGCTTTTTTCGGACTTTGACACACTTGGACATATGGATTACATTGTCCGATATGCACCGGTGGGCTTTGCTTATAATCCTTATGAGTATCAGGATATCACCGATGAAATACTGAAATTTCTTATCCGGAAGGATATTTCCCTTGAAATCAATTCTTCCGGTCTGTTTTCCACGGCTTCCTGCGAGAATCCGCATCCTGTGCTTGTAAAACGTTATCTGGAACTTGGGGGCGAACTGATAACAATCGGCTCCGATGCTCATATGCCGGAACAGATTGCAGGAGGATTCTCTGTATTGAAACAGCATTTAAAAGAAGCGGGTCTACACCAGTATGTCACTTATGACCAGCGTAAACCCGTATTTCATGAACTATAAAAAACGTTCTAATATTTTTGATTTTTCTTAACAAAGGAGGTATAGACAGGATTCATTTTTCTGGATTTTGCCAGTACCTCTTTTAGTATGTCAATAGTTCTGTCGATATCTTCTCTCGTAGTTTCTTCCCCTAATGAAAAGCGCAGACTTCCTCTGGCAACATCGTCCGGGAGTGCAATACTTTGTAAAACATGAGAAGCCGATGACTGTCCTGCCATGCAGGCAGAACCACTGGAACAACAGATGCCTTCCATATCCAGCATAATCACCATGTTTTCTCCATCTACAAACTGAAAACTCATATTTACGTTACCCGGTAGCCGGTTATTTCTGGAACCGTTCAGGCGGCAATATGGAATTTCATTTTCGATGCGTCGAATCATGTAGTCCCTGAGCTGTGTCTCTTTTTCTATCTGTTTTGTCATTGCTTCATGCGCCAGTCTGGCGGCTTCTCCCATTCCTGCAATTGAAGCTACATTTTCAGTTCCTGCCCGTTTTCCTCTCTCCTGTTTTCCACCGTGGAGGAAAGAATGAAGTTTGATGCCATCCCTCATATACAGAAAACCAATTCCTTTTGGCCCATAAAATTTGTGAGCGCTTGCACTGAGAAGATCGACATTCCATTCCGATGGCTGAACCGGAATCTGTCCAAATGCCTGAACCGCATCCGTGTGAAACCATGCAGGATGTTTTTTTAATATTTCACCAATTTGTGCAATTGGCTGAATTGTTCCGATTTCATTATTTGCAGTCATGACCGAAACCAGAATGGTATCCGGACGAAGTGCGCGTTTCAGATGTTCCGGATTTACCATGCCAAGTTCATCAACATCCAGATAGGTTACCTCAAATCCCCTGGTTTCCAGGTAATGACAGGTCTCCAGTACCGCATGATGTTCAATTTTTGTTGTAATCAGATGTTTTCCAAATCCGGCACGGGCCTCTGCCGTTCCAACCAGTGCCCAGTTATCGCTTTCGGTTCCACCGGATGTGAAATAAATATTTTGCGGCTCACAGGATAATACTGTGGCGATTTTCTTTCGTGCTGTGAGAAGTGTCCGCTTATTGTCCGAACCAAGGTCATAAATACTGGATGGATTTCCATATTCATCGCGCAGGTAAGGAAGCATAAATTCGAGTACTTTACCAGACATTTGCGTTGTGGCTGCGTGGTCCAGATAGATTCGTTTGTTCATGCAGATTCGCCCCTCTCCTGTATCTTATAATTTATTTTATTCGTAATATGTCGAATGGTGAGAAAAAGCGACGAATTTACACGTCGCTTCCTCCCGGTCAGTCTAATGTTATTTTATGATAGAAACGTTTACCGAGTCCATTTTTTTTCACGATTTCTTCACTGTGGATTACCCGATGTTCCGGGGCAGTTTCTTTTACGAAGGCAGCCGCAGATTCTTCCGATAGTATCTGTTGTACCGGCTCCTCTTCATCTGCAACGTCAGGAGATTTAGAAACCGATGAAAGATCTGCTTCCATAACATCTTCCAGAGAATAGGCAAAACCATTTGCTGTTTCCTTTTGCCCATATTCCTCTTCTACAGCTTCATTATCCTCTGTAATCTCATCGTTTAAAGGAGAGGCAGGAGTCTCCTGCACATCTTCCAAAATGTCAGTCTGTACTCCCTGTTCGCTAATATTACGCCATTTTCGTTCCAGATCATTGATAGTCGGAACCGTATCATACTCACTGATTTCGGAAAAAGAATTTGTCAATGGCTGTTCGAGTGGCTCTATATGAAAATCCGGTTTCTCATATTTGGGAAGCTCTTTTTGCTCCGGTTCCTCGGGAACCACGAATTCCTCTGGAACATAAGAATCCAGATTCAGGGTGTTTAAATCTTCCGGCTCATCCATAGTATCCAAAAGTTCCTCTGTATCCGTTTCCACCGGTTCTTCAAAATCCTCGGCCGGTATTGCCGCTGAAAATTCAAGATGCTCTTCTTCTCGTTCAATGACATCTGCAATATCTTCCTGAGCACTTTCATTCATGCGACGTATATTGTCGGATATGTCGAGCCGGTTCAGCAAATCGTTTAATTTTGTCTCATCTTCTTCTTCCTCTTCCGTTTCTGAATCCTCCACATCTTTTATGGAAAGAGTGTTCTCATCCTCCGCAAATGCGGAAAGCACTCCATTATCTTCCAAACCGGCAGATATGGTTGAATAATTTACAACATCCATATTATCTGTGTGATTTTTTGTACGATGCTCCTGTTCCGCTACAACCGCAGTATCATCCGGCGTTTCAACCGGCACAGACAATTCAGAAACTGATGACACATCAGATTCCGGCGGTATCTCCTCCATCTGTACTTCTTGCTGTACTTCTTGCTGCACCTCTTGCTGCACTTCTTCTGTTGTCGGCTCTTTATCCACCAAAGTTTTTATAAAACTGTCAGAAACCTTCCATTCAGGAATTTCTTCGATTTTTTTATTCACATTCTCTTCCTCCTCTTTTATCGATTGAATAGCAGCTAGTTCTGATGCTGATAACGCCTGCTGAACACTTTCAACCGCTGTCTCCGGTTCCGTTTTTTCTTCTGATACAACGTTTGTTTCCACACTCTGCTCCTGCTTCGTTTCCTGCTCTTCTTCCGGTTTTTGAATTTTGTGTCGATTTTCCTGTAAAAGAGTATTAGCAAAACCATATGCTGCAAAAACAGGCAGGAAATACGTCATATAATAGAACTGTGTTTCCATTTTTTCATACATGGCAAACATTGCTATGAGAACAACAAAACACAGACACAGTGGCCCAATCCCGGAGCTCTTTTTCCGGATGCTGTAATATCCTGCTCCAGTACCCATGAAAGTAATTATAGCCGGAAAGATTCCAAAGTGGAATGGCCGGTACAGACCATTTACTGCCACTTTATATTTCTCAAACAAATAGCTTCCAATTTCAGAAACCGAATGATACGTAAGGAGCGTATCGTCCGGAGAAAATTCCGGTATAATAAACAAATCGGACATTAAATAACTGCTAACCGCAAAAAAAACTATGGAAAAAATAAACAATATGCCCGCTGATACAGGACCGGAGGAAAAAATTCCCTTACTGTCCGGAACAGTTCCAAAGACCAGTGACAGGACACATCCCACAAGAAGAATACTTACAAGCGGATTAATAAAAATAGCAAATGTAAATACGATGGCCAAAATGATATAAGCTGAAAACATAACAAACGTATTTTTCTGAAACAGATTTGTCAATACATTTGTAACAGCCAGAAAGAAAAGATAGGGTATCAAAAAAGCCAGGCTGTTTACATATTCTTCCACGACAAAGGGATAATCAATCATATGTGCAAGAACTGCAAAACTGATTAACAACCCCAAAATGCCACACAGACGCCCTCCTAAAAGTCTTGTCACTGCATACGTACACAAAAGCATCAGGATGAACAGAATCAGGCAGGTTATATTTTTTGAGAGATTCAAAAATAACAAACCGCCCACTGCACCTAACACAAGCAACGTCTCTAATATTATATTCAAAAAGTTTTTTCCCTGAATGAACTGCATGATATTTTTCTCTTTTATAAAAAATGCAGCAAGTAAATAAATCATGAGACCCAGTACAAGGAAACAGGCAACCAGTGTCCGGTCCGTCTGGTCAGCTAATGCCAGACAGGAAATCACGGTAAAACCGATTCCCATCAGTCCCACGAAAAGGATAGAATATAAGATTGTAACCAAATTTCGTTTTAATACCACGGCAAATCGCCCCTTTAACGTAAATATATAGATATATAATACTATAAAAATCAGGGAATGACAACATCTTTTCCCCTGTATCCTCATACACTTTATAAAAAGAATGCAGAGAATTCCGGCTGTCACAGTCCGGAAGAGGGTTCAATGTGAAAAATCAATTGATACGGGGAACGATGATACTTACAGGAGCCGGTATTGTGACACGCATTATCGGCTTTGGATACCGAATTTTACTGGCAGGTTCTTTAGGTGAAACAAAACTTGGCATTTATCAGCTTGTTTTTCCTGTATATAGCATTTGCTTTACCCTGTATGCAGCCGGTATACAGACTGCTGTTTCCCAGCTTATCTCCCACGAACCGGAAACAACACATAAATCCATTCTGAAAAGCGGTTTTGTACTTTCGCTGCTTGTTTCCTGCACGCTGTCTGTTCTGCTGTATTTCTTTGCAGAACCGGTTGGAACAGTATTTCTCGGAACATCTGAGACAATCCCCTTGCTGCATATTCTTGCCGTTATCTTCCCTTTTTGTGGCATTACGTCTATTATCAATGGTTATTTTTATGGAAAAAGCAATGCCCATGTTCCTGCTCTTTCTCAGATTATTGAACAGTTATTCCGGGTTGGTTTTGTGTGTGGCTGCGGGTTTCTTGTTCTTCAGGGCAAACTCACAAAAGAACTTGCGGTAATGGGACTGGTTGCCGGAGAACTTGCCGCTAATATTTATAATCTTCGTCGTCTCTCCACGTGTATGCGGTTCAGGGATTTATTAAAGTCCCCATGCGAGTTCCAGAGGCTTTTACAACTGGCACTTCCGCTCAGTGGTAACAAACTGGTAATCTCACTGCTTGGCAGCTTAGAGTCGGTTCTGATTCCGGCCATGCTTCTTCAATACGGTTACAGCAAGGCAGATGCACTGGCAATTTTTGGAATACTTACCGGTATCGTCATGCCGTTTATTATGTTTCCCGGTACAATTACCAATTCCCTGTCGGTGCTTTTGCTTCCCACAATCTCACGGGCTGCCGGCAGACAAAAACATGGGGAAGTAAAAAGAACAACAGAAACTACCATTCATTACACGCTTTTGCTTGGTATACTTACAGCCAGCGTATTTTTTATTTATGGAAAAAGTCTCGGTGCCTGTCTGTTCCAAAGTGGCAATGCCGGAAAGCTGCTCACACTTCTGGCTTTCGTCTGTCCGTTTTTATACAGTTCCACCACACTCACAAGTGTCATAAATGGATTAGGAAAAACCGGAATAACGTTTCTGAATACGGTTCTTGGTCTGACTGTACGCATCGTGTTTCTTATTTTCCTGACTCCATTATGGGGCATTCAAGGATACCTGCTGGGATTTATTTTAAGTCAGGTACTGATCTGCCTCCTGAATGGAATCTACATCAGCCGGAAAATACACTTGGAATATCATTTGGTACAGAATGTTGTCTGGCCAATGATTTTTTCGCTCAGTGTTCTTGTTATAACAAAAAAATGCAGCAGCCTGTTTGCCGGTTATCTGCCTCCTCTTTTACTGGAAGCAGCCGGTCTTCTGGCTGCTGGAATATTGATCCTTATTTTTCTTTGCAAAAGTAAACAGATTTCAATCAATGATTTTAAGAGATAGCGGTATCTGCCCATCTGGAAATGAATTCTTCCTCCGTAATAATCGGGATTCCAAGTTCCTTTGCTTTCCGGTTTTTGGAAGATTCTGATGTGTAATCATTGTTGACCAGATAATCCGTTTTTGATGACACACTTCCGGTAACACTTCCCCCCTGTGATTCAATATATGCTTTCAATTCGTTTCGGTTGGTAAAGTGGGAAAGACTTCCCGTTACAACGTAGGTAAGACCTGCGCAACGTCCTTTATCATCCGGAACAACCGCCGGTTTTTTTACCTTAACTTCTAAAAGAATATTGTGCAGCTGTTCCCTGTTTTTCTGTTCTTTATACCACGCAAGGATTGATCCGGATTTTTCCGGTCCAATGCCTTCAATATCTGCAAATTCCTCTCCTTTATCCAGTCGTTCCAAAAAACCGTCAAAACCGATCTGATTTACAATTTTTTTTGCGGCATCCGTTCCTATCATCGGAATGCAGAGGGCATAAATCAAATGTACCGGTTCTACATCCCGGCTTTTTTCAACTGCCTGCACCAAATTTGCAAACGATTTTTCTCCAAATCCCTCCATATTCACAATTGTATCTTCAAATGATTCAATGTGATAAATATCTGCAAAATCAGATATGATATTCTGATTCAGAAATTTGACGATTGTCTCAACCGAAAAACCATCGATATCCATTCCTGCCTTGCTCACAAACCGCTCATATTTTTTTACATGTTTGGCAGAACAGTCCGGATTGGTACAATGAAGGGTTTCCGTTCCACTTTTTTCGGCAATCAGAATCTGTGTATCTGCCCCACAGACCGGACAATGTTCTGGAATATGAAATTGTCCTTCGGCTTTTTTTACGGCAATACATTTGGGGATGATTTTATTTGCCTTAATAATTTCCAGTGTTGTTTTCCCGTTTTCACCTATGCCAAGTCGTTTCATCTCACTGATATTGCAGAGTGAAGCGCGGCTGACCGTCGTTCCCTCAAGCTGTACCGGTTCAAATACAGCAACCGGAGATATGGTGGATGCAGCACACGACCATTCTACATAGGAAAGCGTTGTATCCGCCGAAACATCCTGCCATTTAAAAGCCAGTCCGGCATTGGTTGCATGATGTCCGGTAACAGAACCGGTGGCAGCATATGCCGTATCGTCATAGCAGATCACAAGACCATCAACCGGAATATCCATTTGTCCGTCTTCCACTTTTCGGGTAAAATGGTCAATCACTTCCGGAAGTCCTCCGGCGTCCGTGCGCTCATGTTCAACAACGGAAAAACCAAGTTTCTGTAGATACGCCATCCGCTCTCCCCAGGAAAGAATTTCATGTTCACAAAAAACGAGTGTAAATGCATGAAAATGAACTCTTCTTTCTTTTACCGTCGAAAGACGTTTGGCATCCAGTCCAAGAGTGCCCGCTGCGAGGTTTCGCGGATTGGCATATTTTTCTACTTCTGTAGTGCTGTTAATTATTTCAAAGTCACTGTACGATATAGCTGCTTCGCCCCGGACAACCAAATGACCTTTTTCCGGAATTGACTGTGGAATGTCATATATTGCGTCTTTCATAAATGTAATATTGGTTCCCGTCTGTCCGTTCCCCCTGGTCAGAATACGGGTTAAAGAACCGTTATCATAAGTGATCACAAGTGTAATGCCGTCTAATTTCCAGCTCAGCCAGACATCCCGTTCACCGGCCCATTTCTGCATTTCCTCTACCGATTTTGTTTTAGCAAGCGAGAGAGCCGGAAATTCGTGTGGCTCTCTGTTTTCGTTCTCACTTTCCGGCATACCGGTTGTCTGAGTCGGGCTGTCCGGCAGTATATATCCGGTCTTTTCCTCCAATTTGCTTAACTCATCAAATCCGGCATCCCATTCATAATTTGTCATTATTTCATCTCTGGAATTATAATAGGCATCGGATGCTTCCTTTAATTTTGTGACCAGTTCTTCTATCCGTTTTTTTTCATCCATTTTCCGGTTCCTTTCTCATTTCCTTTTCAACATGAACTTCTGCACACATCTTTTTCAAATCAGTAAGCTCCTGTTCTGTCAGATAACGCCATTTTCCTTCCGGCAAATCTCCCAGTTTTATATTCATAATCCGAACTCTTTTTAATTTGCGTACACGATAGCCAAAATATTCACACATACGCCGAATCTGTCGGTTCAGTCCCTGCGTTATAATAATATGAAATTCCTTTCCGTTCCGGTATGGAATACGACAGGGTCTTGTTATCGTATCCAGAATGGGAACTCCCTGCTCCATAGCATCCCATATTGAGTCTTTTACCGGATGGTCTACGGTTACCTGGTATTCTTTTTCATGCGCATTGCGCCCACGTAAAATGTCATCCATCAACTGTCCGTTATTGGTAAGTAAAATCAGTCCGGTAGAATCTTTATCCAGTCGTCCGACCGGGAAAATACGCTCCGGGAAATGAATAAAATCAATAATGTTTTTTGGGTCCTTTTTGCTTGTTGTACATACTACTCCCGCCGGTTTATGAAAGGCAATGACGATTTCCTCCGACCGGCCGGAAACCACTTTGCCATCTACAATAATAGTATCTTTTCCGGTTACCATGGTTCCCATCTGCGGTATTTTACCATTAACAAGAATCCGTCCTTTTTCCACCATCCGGTCTGCCTCCCGTCTGGAGCAGACACCACACTGGCTCAGATATTTATTTATTCTTACTGGTTCTTCCATCACTTTCTCCAATCATGAGTTCAAAAAGAGGCGGTAAATACCGCCTCAAAAATATGCTTTTTTATCTGCTTATCTACTGTGCACCTGCTGCAGCACCACTGGCAGACGAACCTGAAGCAGCAGCTTTAATTTCTTTGTCCATTTTCTGATAGAACTGCTTGAAAGCGGCATCTTTGTCAATTGCTGCCTGAAGATTGTCTGCGACTTCTTTCTTGAGTTCCACAATTTCCATATTTTTATCAGCTGCCGTTATAAAGTCTTCCTGAACCTCATCAAGCGCACTCAGATAAATGGCATAACCGCCATCCGAAGTACCTGTCACATAAAAAGCACTAAGGCACGGTGCTAATGTGTCAATGTTCTTTAATTTCATATCATATTTTACATAAACACGACAGGCATCTGCGTCTTCACTTTTAATGACATAGCAATTTATATTCTGATAATCTTCTACGTAGGCAGCCATAGCAGTAAGTTTTTCACGGTCTATCTGGTTCGGATCGCTCACAAGAGTGCTCATTGCCTCCATATTAACTGTCTTTTTAGCTTCAAAATAGCTGGTAATCAACTGGTTTATATTTTCGTCTTCATTTATTGCCAGTTTAGCATCTTCTGCGGAGTTTCCACCTGATCCTCCAGTCGGAATCAACGTCAGAATAAAGAAACCGAGAAATAATGTCACAACGGTAATTATAATAATTAATTTTTTATATTTTAATTTCATAATTTATCCAACCTTTGAATGTGTATTTATAATCCGGTTATTAAGATTCAGTGTCAAAAGCACCTTATAAATATCCGAATATTTTCTCTTCCCAATCAGTATATCAATTTTTCATTGATTTGTCCATTATTTTCTCGCTCTGTCTGTACTCCCCATACAACTTCGGATTTTTTTAAGTTCTTCTATCGTAAAGCGATAATCTGTATTACAAAAGTGACAATTCATCTCAATTGATTCGTTATCTTTTATAATATTATCCAGTTCTTTACTGCCAAGACTGATTAATGCTTTTTCCAACCGCTCTTTTGAACAGTTACAGAAAAAAGAAACCGGCACTCTTTCCGGTGTGAAAACCGGCTCAAATCCATCCAGTATTTCCTCCAGAATTTTTTCCGGCATACAGTTTTGGGAAAGCAGCGTTGTGACCGGCTGGATTTTTGCCAGTCTTTCTTCCAGTGTAGAAATTACGGTTTCGCTTGTTCCCGGCATAAGCTGTATGATATATCCACCAGCTTGTGCTACCGTATTATCCCGGTTCATAAGTACGCCCAATGCTACGGAAGACGGTGTTTGTTCCGATGAGGCAAAATAATACGTCAAATCCTCTGCAATCTCTCCCGATACCAGTTGAACCTGTCCGGAATATGGTTCTTTGAGTCCAATATCTTTGATGACAGTGAGAACTCCGGAGCCCAAAGCTCTTCCTACATCCAGCTTTCCCACCGGACTCGCAGGCAGTGAAACGACAGGATTTTGCGCATAGCCTTTTACATGTCCGAAAGCATCTGCCGTCACGGTAAGACCTCCGGCAGGCCCATTGCCGTGAATCTGTAAGGTCAGAAGTTCTTTTTCGCCTTTCATCATGGATCCCATCATTGCACCGCCGCAAAGCAGACGTCCCAAAGCTGCCGTCATGACAGGACTGGTTCCATGTCTGTTTTTTGCTTCTTCTACAGTTTTTTTTGCCGTTATTCCGAAACATCGAATCTGATTATCTGCCGCTACACCGCGTACAATATAGTCTTCCATTGGAAACCTCCATTCCGTCACTATTCTATTTTCTGGCAATAGAAAAATGCACCTGGAGGGATTCGAACCCCCGACCAAAGGCTTCGGAAGCCTCTACTCTATCCACTGAGCCACAGATGCATTGCTTATTAATTATATAACAAAACACCTGATTTTGTAAAGGGATAAATATAAAGATTCCTTCAAAAATAAAATTTGTTTTCTTTCCAGTTGTATAAATAGGCATGGTCTGACAGAATTTCTTCGTCTCTGACATGTTCTTCATTAATCTGCTTTACCATTTCCGATATATCGTTGAGAGAAGTTTCTTCGGTCTCCGGCATCAGAAGAAATTCGTGAATACTGCTGGGAATCAGATAAAAATTTTTCTTGTACGGATCCACAAGTTCTTTCACAAGATTTTTGTACAATATAACGGTTGCTCCATTAATCCCCTGAATATTGCTAACCATAAGTATCGGAAAATGATTTTCGTCATCATTTACCGTATTTTCCTCCTGTCCCAGATATTTTGCCAGGACATTATGCAAAGGCTCAATCTGCGGCGGAAAATGGATTGGCGTATTTTCTTGCGCAAGCGCAAACAGTTCCCTTACTCCCACCTGCCATTTTTCCATCAGTTCATTCGTAATCCGCATCGTTTCCAATCCCTTTGATGAGTAGTTACACATTACATGAAAAGTAATGGCAAAGTCAAGAAACGGTAAATAGGGACAACTTTGTAACATCCGTTCGTTCTTTGAAAATGAGATCAGACGATAAACAATTTTGGATTTGCAGGAATCAAAATCAATGGTTATCTTCTCGTATTTGGATGTCTGGCCTTTGATCGATTCTATCAGCATCTGGATTTGTTCTGCGATTTCAGATAACGTAGATTTTTTGCTTATAAAGTCTTTGTAGAAGTCATCAATGTAGATTGTTGGTGTAATCGAATCTTCCGGTGGATGAAACATGATACCATATTTATCAGTATCATTGTTCTTTAAAAAAACATCACTTTCAATCTTCCATCCGGTTTCCTTGTACTTCTCTCTGAGCACCTCGGTTAACTGTTGCATAAATTGTTTTTTAGTCATATAGACTCCCTTCCCATCCCATCCGGCTCCCCTGTGCAACGATTGTAACAGAGCGGGATGGAAAAAGCAAGGATTGTTTTACGCTTAATTGTGCGTATTTGACATACAACTCGAATTCAAATCAATCCATATATTATTTTCCTGCCTCTATTTTCTCAACATTTCCACCATCTGCAAGAAGCTTATCTGTAAGGAAGTTTCGTCACCAATACAAGAAGAAGTTCCGAAAATTTAATATTTCCAGAACTTCTCCATAACATTACTTTGTTCGCGCTTGTTTTCGTT